>NZ_JBICWC010000001.1:0-1022411 GCF_043199535.1 Streptomyces sp. NPDC048590
GTTGATAGGCCAGATGTGGAAGCCCGGTAACGGGTGGAGCTGACTGGTACTAATAGGCCGAGGGCTTGTCCTCAGTTGCTCGCGTCCACTGTGTTAGTTCTGAAATAACGAACGGCCGTGTTTTTGCCCGGTGTTCAAATTTCATAGTGTTTCGGTGGTCATTGCGTTAGGGAAACGCCCGGTTACATTCCGAACCCGGAAGCTAAGCCTTTCAGCGCCGATGGTACTGCAGGGGGGACCCTGTGGGAGAGTAGGACGCCGCCGAACAATTATTCCGGGAAAGCCCCGTGCCCTTGTGGCACGGGGCTTTTCTGCGTTCACGACCTACCCAGGCCGCCTCCCCGGATCCGCATGATGGTGAGTGCCGACGCAGTGGGCCAAGACGTGCTCGACGCGGGCGCGGACCTGCATGTGGGACTTGTTGTGTTCCGGTGCCTTGCAGTCGTTGCGGTTGCCGGCGAGCGGCCAGCCGACCACGACGACCAGGCGGGTGTCGGCGTCGATGACGACCTGATGGTTGTGTGGTCGCGGGTGAGGACCAGAGTGCCGTCCACGATGAGCACGGTGTTTTTGGAGAGCTGCTTGCGGGGCCGGAGGGTGAGCTCAGCAAGGCTCTGGGGCCGTGATCGCACCCTGCGTGATCATTCCACTGTCTCAGTTTCACCCTGCTCGAACGCGATGCGGCAGCGTTCTACCTGGTCGGCCACCTGCTCCATGTACCAGCGCATGACCTCGTATGGAACAACGCGCTCGTGAGGGCTCCAGACGCGGACTGTCGGCTGCAGGTCCGGGTCCTCGTCCGGGACATGTGTCACCAAGAAGGCAGCGCCGGGCAAGTGGGATGCCGTGGCGTCGGCGTTCGCGGTGCCCGTGGCAGCCGCAGGCACAGCCTCGCTCAGCTCCACGGCCCAAGCGTCGTCGGGCAAGGCGTAGTGGAACAGGACGGCGTAGTGACGACCTGCGTGTTCTTTGAGTTCCCATGGCATCTCGGCAGGCTGCCACAGCTGCCCTGCTTGAGGCTCACGGAGTCCCGGCTCTCTCACCGGGTGCATCCTGGCCAGGGTTTGCGGCACAGCCCTTACCCTGCCCGGCGGTCACACCGACGGATCGGGAGGGCCGATCAGAGGCTGCCGGCAGCCTTGAGAGCGAGGTAGGCGTCGGCCACCGCAGGGGCCAGGGCATCCGGTGACGCGTCGACCACAGTCACACCGAGGCGACGCAGCCGATCCGCTGTCCGCAGACGCTGGGTCCGTGTCTGTGTTGCCGCGGCAGCGTTGTACACCGCGTCCACGGTGCCCCGGGAGCGTGCCATCGCCTCGACGCGCGGGTCGGAGACCGCAGCCACCATCACCGTATGGCGCTTGGTGAGCAAAGGAAGGACGGGCAACAGCCCTTCCTCCACGGGAGCCGCGTCCAGGCTCGTGAACAGGACGACGAGCGAACGTCGGGGCGCGCTCGTCAGCACGGTGGTGCTGAGTCCGCGGGCGTCCGTCTCGACGAGTTCGGGTTCGAGCGTGGCCAGTGTGCCGGTGAGCACCGAGCGGACATCCCCTCCGGTGCCGCCCTGGACGTGGGCTCGAAGGCGGTTGTCGTAGGCGATCAGGCCCACTCGGTCACCCGCTCGGCCGGCCAGGGTCGTGAGCAGAAGTGCGGCGTCGATGGAGGCGTCCAGCCGGGGAACATCGCCGACCCGACCGGCAGACGTGCGACCGGTGTCCAGCACGACAAGGATGTGGCGATCGCGTTCCGGCCGCCAGGTGCGTACAGCCAGGTCCCGGTGTCGTGCGGTTGCCCGCCAGTCGATGGACCGGGTGTCGTCCCCCGGTACGTAGGCGCGGAGGCTGTCGAACTCCGTGCCCGCGCCACGGCTGAGCACACTGGTACGGCCGTCGAGCTCACGCAGCCTGGCTAGCCGGGAAGGCAGGTGCTTACGGCTCGAGAAGGGCGGAAGTGCCCGGACGGTCCAGGGAACGCGATGGCTGCCCTGCCTGGCCGCGAGACCGAGAGGACCGAACGACCGCACAGTGACTCGGTCGGCCTGACGGTCGCCCGTCCGTGAAGGGCGGAGCTGGGTGACCAGACGACGGCGCTCACCCGCCGGAACACCGAACTGGTGACGAGACATGGCTTGCTCACCCTCCGTCGTCCAACTACTGGGCGGCCAGCTGTCGCGAAGGACCGCACGGAGAGGGCGGCGAGAGGGATTGGCGACGGTGAGCCGCACCGTCGCGGCGTCACCGAGTCGAACAGATGTGTCGCCGGATCGGGTGAACTGGAGCGTACGCACTGGTGCAGCCAGGGCGTAGTCGCACAGAATTGCCAGTGCGAGGGGTACATCGATCGCGAGTATGCCGGTCCAACTTGGGACCAGGACACCCACGATGAGTGACCCCAACGCAGCCACCAGGGCGGCCCGTCCGGTGAGGGCCATGGTCACCGCCTCACCGGGGGACAGGGACGTGGGCGAGGGCGGCGGTGATGACGGAGTCTGTGGTGACTCCTTCCATCTCCGCTTCGGGCCGTAGCTGCAGACGGTGCCGGAGCGTGGGCAGGGCGAGGGCTTTCACATCATCCGGGGTGACGTAGTCCCGGCCTGTGAGCCAGGCCCAGGCTCGGGCTGTCGAGAGCAGGGCGGTGGCGCCTCGAGGGGAGGCACCAAGGCTGAGTGAGGGGGAATCACGCGTGGCACGGCAGATATCAACGACATAGGCCGCGATCTCGGGTGACACAGAGGTCTTGGCTACGGCGGCCCGGGCGGCTTCGAGGTCGGCAGGGCCGGCCACGGCCCGGACGCCGGCGGCTGTCAGATCGCGTGGGTCGAAGCCATCCGCGTGACGGGTGAGTATGTCGATCTCGTCCTCCCGCCGGGGCAGAGGCACCGTCAGTTTGAGCAGGAAGCGGTCAAGTTGGGCCTCGGGCAGGGGATAGGTGCCTTCGTACTCGACGGGGTTCTGTGTGGCTGCGACCAAGAAGGGGTCGGGCAGTTCCCGTGGGATTCCGTCGATGGTGACCTGGCGCTCTTCCATGGCCTCCAGCAGGGAGGACTGTGTCTTCGGAGGAGTGCGGTTGATCTCGTCGGCGAGCAGGAGGTTGGTGAAGACCGGACCGGGCTGAAAGGAGAATTCAGTGGTGCGGGCGTCGTAGACGAGCGACCCGGTCACATCGCTCGGCATGAGGTCGGGGGTGAACTGGACACGTTTGGAATCCAGATCCAGGGAGGCGGCAAGTGCCCGGACCAGGAGCGTCTTCGCGACTCCGGGTACGCCTTCCAGGAGGACGTGACCTCGGCAGAGCAGGGCGACCACCAGCCCGGTGACGGCGGGGTCCTGGCCGACCACAGCCTTGGCGATCTCGGCACGCAGTGCTTCCAGAGATGCCCGGGCAGCGGCTGAGTCCATCGAGTCCACAGAGGACCCCGCGGGTGCGGCAGTCGCGGCGGTCTCGGGGGTCGGTGCGCTCATGAGGCGCGTACCTCTCTTTCGAGGGCGTCTAGTTGGTTGGTCAGAAGGACGAGCGCGGCATCATCGGCCGGAGCTGGACCGAAGAGGAGGGAACTGTGGCCGGTGCCCGTGGTGCCGAGTCGGGCGGCGAGCGCGGGGATAAGGGCCTCGGGGGAGTCCGCGTCCCTGGAGGGCAACCCGACGAGAGATGAGAGCCGCGATCGCGCGGCGGAGCGTAGTACCGCAGCGGCGCGCTCACGTGCGTTCGTTCTGCGGTAGAGGCGGGCGCGTCCTTCGGTGGACTCGGAGGCGCGGATGACTACGGGCAGACGCTCCGTGATCAGCGGACCGAGGCGCCTGGCGCGCCAGACGGCGGCCAGCACCGCAGCGAAGGCGAGTTGCAGCGTCCCCCAGATCCAGCCCTGGGGGATGAGGCTGATGAAGCCGCTTCCTTCTTCGGCTTCGTCGCCGCTGCCCCGGCCGTCGCCGCCGGTGGCCGAGGGATCATCGAACGAGGGGAGGTACCAGACGAGATGCGGTCGGGATCCGAGGAGTTGCAACGCCAACGAGGCGTTGCCCTGCTGATCGAGTCGGTCGTTCTGAAGGAGGTCGGGAGAGCCGAGCAGCACGCTGTCACCGGTTCCGGTTCCGGTTCCGGTTCCGGGCAGGACGAGAAGCGTGGAGAGCCCGCGGTCCGGGTAGCAGGCGGTGGCGCCGGGTGCGGCAGTCTTGTAGCGGATGCCGCCTATGTCGACCGATCCGGCGTGGCGTGCCATGGGGAGTTCGCAGAGTGGCCGGCGGGCGGTTACCGCGCCCCGCGATCCCGTCCGGACACCGGGGGCGAGCCGGCTCAGGGAGGAGCCGTCCGGGGCGATGAGGACGGTCCGGTTCGGGGAGTCCGCGGTCGCCGTGCGCAGACGGCGCTGCTGCTGGGCGGTGAGCATGTTGGGGCTCGTCACCAGCAAGGTGGTACCGGGACCCGTCTCGGCGGCGGCCTCGTCGAGGGTCGTGACGATCTCGACGGCCACTCCTCGGTCCTTGAGGAGCTCGGCGACCGCCCGGCTGCCGTGGGGATCCGCGGAGCGTGGATCGAGCCGGCCGTACTGACCGCCCGAGCGGATGGCGGCGAAGGCAACGCCGGCGATCACGATGACGAGGACCGCGAGCAGGGGACCCCTGACGCGGAGCCATGTCTGGTGCGGTGTGAGGGACTGCGACGTTGCGGAGACCTCGGTGGCCGCGGTCATCGTTCCTCTCCTCCGGCCGTTCCCACGGCCAGGAGAGGCCGGGCCGATTCAAGGTCCTCATCGAGGGCGCACAATGCCCGGTACGCGGATTCGTCGGCGGTGCGGCCACCGTACGTGACGTCGTCGAAGAGTCGGGCTGAGGAGCGGAGCCGGTCGGCGTACGCGGGTATCAGGCGGCCCGCCTCCGCTGCCGCCTCGTCCGCGGTGCGGCCGGGACGGGGATCGAGTACGGCCCTGTCCTCCAGGGCGCGGACGAGGGCTCGCATCCGATCCTGGCACGCCTCCGTCCAGCGGCGGGCCGCGGCATGCGCGGCTGCTGCGGCCCGGTGTTCGGCCGCGCTGAGGGCCGTGCCGCCGCGGACGGGTCTTTCCTTCCTGGCCGGGCGCTGCGGGGTGCCGAGTCTCCACCACAGGGCGGCGCCGAGACCGATGACCGCCAGGGCGAGCACGACGAGCCCGGCCGTTCCGCCGGGTGCTGCGTCGGCGGCGCCTGTGAAGAGATCGCCGATCCACTGCCAGAAGCGATCGATGCCGCGTTCGATGAGATTGGGATCGTGCTCGTGGTACCTCGGATCGGCGAGTTCGTCCCGCGCCGCTTCACGGGCGGGGACCCGCGGAGTGTCCACGGGTATGTCCCCGGCCGCTTTGAGGAATCGTGCCGCTGTTGTGGTGCCCCCCGCCCCCGTCACCGCATCAGTTCCCGGGGGCGCCGTAACCGGGCACGCCGGCGGCCCTGGCGAGGTCCAGGTCGAGCGCCTCTCGGCGGATGCGCTGGTCGATGTAGAGCAGTGCCGTCACGCCGGCGGTGAACGGGTAGGCGAGCGTGGAGACGATCACTTCCCCGATGCCCGTCACGATGAGGAACGGCCATCCGAAGCTCGTGGTGTCGCCGTTCAGGATGCCGCTCAGGCCGTCACCGTCCAGCGCGATGGCGGCGGCGCCGAACGGGATGGTGATGATCAGCGTCATGACGATGACCAGCAGGTAGGTGAGGGCGAGGATCCCGAAGGTCCTCCACCAGTTGCCGCTGACCAGCTTGGCGGACCGGCGCAGCGCGGCGAGCACGGACTGGCGTTCCAGCATCAGTGCCGGTGCCGCGAGCGTGAAGCGGATCATCAGCCAGAGAACGACGACCAAGGACGCGAGGGAGCCGAGGAACTCCAGCACCGTCCCCGCAGTCCCGCCGACGGCGAGTCCTGGTACCAGGCCCACAGCCATGATCGCCGCGCTCATGAGGCTCAGCAGAAGGGTCAGCCCCAGCAGGGGAAGGATCCGGGGGCGGGCCTCGGACCAGGTTTCGGAGAGCGTCGCCGGCCGGCCCAGTACGGAGCGGCTGACCACCACGGTGAGTACCGAGGCGGTGAACAGTGTGGCGATCATCGCGATGACCGTGCTGGGCGCGGAGGTGGCCAGTTGCGACTGGAGGGAGTCGGTTGCCTGGCGGATCGCCTCCGCGCCGGTGGCGTTCGGGTCGACGCGCTTCTGTTCGGGCAGGAGGTAGCGCTGCACCAGCACGATCACGATCTGGGCGATCACGGAGACGGTGAGGCTCACTCCGAGCACCGTGCGCCAGTGGGCACGCATGGTGGACACGGAGCCGTCGAGGATCTCACCGACCCCCAGGGGCCGCAGCGGAATGACGCCGGGCTTGGCGGCCATGGGTGCGCGGCCCCAGCCGGGCCCCTGGGGTTGTCCTCCCCAGCCCGGTGGGGGCGGCATGCCCGGTCCCCGGCCGGGTGCGCTCGGAGGGGACCACTGTCCCGGGGGCGGCTGCGCGGGGGACCACTGTCCGGTGGTGCCGCTTCCGTCCACGGGCGGGGAGGGCTTGGGAATGCCTGTCCCCTGGTCGTCGGAGGGGGCGGATCCGGGCGAAGCCCAGCCCGGAGAGTCGTTCATCGTCGCTCCTTCACGGTCCTGCCCGCTCATCGGGGCGGGCAGGTTGCCAGCCATCGTGCCACGCGCCGGTTCCGCGCGGGCCTGGCACTCCATCTCCTTCCTGCCTACCTGTGGGGCGGTTCAACGGGCAGACTGGGCGGATGGCTGATCAGGACCTGCGAAAGCCGATGGACAGCGTGCCCCCGGACCTCTCCGTACTCCGATGGGACGAGTCGCCGGGAGGACCCGCGGTGGTGCTCCTCGACCAGACGCGGCTGCCTTCGGAAGAAGCCGAGCTGGTGTGCGCCGATGTGCCGGCGCTGGTGCGGGCGATCCGGATGCTGGCGGTTCGCGGTGCGCCTCTGCTGGGCATCGCCGGGGGGTACGGCGTCGCGCTCGCGGCCGCGCGGGGGGAGGACGTCGGGGCCGCGGCGGAGCTGCTGGAGCAGGCGCGGCCCACCGCTGTGAATCTCGGCTACGGGGCCCGCCGGGTGGCCGGGGCCTACCGTGCCGCGGTGGACGGCGGGTCCGATCCGGACGCCGCGGCCGCTGCTGCCCTGGCCGAAGCCAGGGAGCTGCACAGGGCGGACGCGGCGGGCAGTGAACGCATGGCACGGTACGGGCTGCAGCTGCTCACGGAGCTGCTGCCCGGAGGCGGCCGCGGCGGGCACCGGCTGCTCACCCACTGCAACACGGGTGCGCTCGTGTCCGGCGGCGCGGGTACGGCGTTCGCGGTCGCCCTGAGGGCGCACCGGGAGGGCGGGCTGCGGCATCTGTGGGTGGACGAGACCCGGCCTCTTCTCCAGGGTGCCCGGCTGACGGCCTACGAGGCCGGGCGGCACGGGATGCCTTACAGCGTGCTCGCGGACAGCGCGGCCGGTTCGTTGTTCGCGGCGGGTGAGGTGGACGCCGTGCTGATCGGGGCGGACCGTATCGCTGCGGACGGCTCGGTGGCCAACAAGGTGGGGAGCTATCCCCTGGCGGTGCTCGCGAAGTACCACCATGTGCCCTTCGTGGTGGTTGCACCGACGACCACGGTCGATCTGGAGACGGTGGACGGGGCATCGATCGTCGTGGAGCAGCGCCCCGCGAGCGAAGTGACGGAGATCACATCCACGCCGGGTGCTCCGGTCGGGCACGGTGGGGGCCGTACGGTCGTCGCACCCCTTGGAGCCAAGGCGTACAACCCCGCATTCGACATCACGCCGCCCGAACTGGTCACGGCGATCGTCACGGAGGAGGGTGTCATTTCCCCGGTCACGGGGGTCGGACTGGCCGAGCTGTGTGCCAGGTCATCGCAGGTAACGATTAGCTAATGGGATGATGTCGTTTATGAAGGGACGCGTCCTTGTCGTCGACGACGACACCGCACTGGCCGAGATGCTCGGCATCGTGTTGCGTGGAGAAGGTTTCGAGCCGTCGTTCGTAGCGGACGGCGACAAGGCACTGGCCGCATTTCGTGAGGCCAAGCCGGATCTGGTGCTGCTGGATCTCATGCTGCCCGGACGGGACGGCATCGAGGTCTGCCGGCTGATCAGGGCCGAGTCGGGTGTGCCGATCGTCATGCTCACTGCCAAGAGCGACACGGTGGATGTGGTGGTGGGCCTCGAATCCGGGGCCGACGACTACATCGTCAAGCCGTTCAAGCCGAAGGAGCTGGTCGCCCGGATCAGGGCGCGTCTGCGCCGGTCCGAGGAGCCTGCGCCGGAGCAGCTGACCATCGGGGATCTGGTCATCGACGTGGCCGGGCACTCGGTGAAGCGGGAGGGGCAGTCCATCGCCCTGACCCCGCTGGAGTTCGACCTGCTGGTCGCTCTCGCCCGCAAGCCGTGGCAGGTCTTCACCCGCGAGGTGCTGCTCGAGCAGGTGTGGGGCTACCGCCACGCCGCCGACACACGCCTGGTGAACGTCCACGTCCAGCGGCTTCGCTCGAAGGTGGAGAAGGACCCGGAGCGGCCGGAGATCGTCGTGACGGTCCGAGGTGTCGGCTACAAGGCCGGACCGAGCTGACATGACCCTGGGCAGCGCTGCTCCGCCACCCGGGGGGACCGGGGCCCGTGCGGAGCGGGCTGCCGGTCCGGCCCGGAAGCCGTCCCGTCTCGGTCGCCTGCCGCGGGGTGCCCGGTTGTTCCATGACCGGACGCCCGGCGGCCCTGTGCCGCGGCTGCTGATGCGCTGGATCCGTGGGCCGCTGCTGCCCGCCGTCCGGCTGTGGCGACGGAACCTGCAGTTGCGCGTCGTCGCGGGCACCCTCCTGATGTCGATCGCCGTGGTGCTGCTCCTGGGCTTCGTCGTGATCAACCAGGTCCGCAACGGCCTGCTCGAGGCCAAGGGGAACGCCGCCCAGACGCAGGCCGCAGGCGGTTTCGCCGTGGCCCAGGCGAATGCCAACGCGCCACTGGTCCCCGGGGACCAGACCGAGGAGGGCGCCGACGGCATGACCGCCAACACCTCCTGGCGCACCGAGCTCGTCGACCAGCTGGCCAGTGGCGGGACCAACGCGTTCAACGTGGTCGCGCTCAGCGACGACTCCGTGGGACAGGGCACCAGCCGTGCCCCGCGTGGCTCGGGCAGCGTGGAGGCGTCGAGCATCCCTCAGCGTCTGCGCGACGACGTGGCGCAGGGTGCGGGGGCCTTCCAGACGTACTCGTTGATCCGCTACTCGTACGGCAAGGATCCGGAGCCCGGGCTGGTCGTGGGCAAGCGGCTCTACGACGTCGACCACAATCCGTACGAGCTGTACTACCTCTTCCCGCTCACACAGGAGGAGAAGTCCCTCACCCTGGTCACGACGACGCTGGCCACCGCCGGCCTCTTCGTGGTCGTGCTGCTCGGAGCCATCGCCTGGTTCGTGGTGCGGCAGGTCGTGACACCTGTGCGGATGGCCGCGGGGATCGCCGAGAGGCTTTCCGCGGGCAGGCTCCAGGAACGCATGAAGGTCACCGGGGAGGACGACATCGCTCGTCTCGGTGAAGCCTTCAACAAGATGGCACAGAACCTGCAGCTGAAGATCCAGCAGCTGGAGGAGCTCTCCCGCATGCAGCGCCGTTTCGTCTCGGACGTCAGCCATGAGCTGCGCACCCCGCTGACGACCGTGCGGATGGCCGCCGATGTCATCCACGAGGCCCGGGTCGACTTCGACCCCGTGACGGCCCGGTCCGCGGAACTTCTCGGGGACCAGTTGGACCGCTTCGAGTCACTCCTCTCCGACCTGCTGGAGATCAGCAGGTTCGACGCCGGGGCAGCCGCGCTGGAAGCCGAACCGATAGATCTGCGGACAGTCGTCCGGCGGGTCATCGGCGGAGCCGAGCCGCTCGCCGAGCGGAAGGGCACCAGGATTCTGGTGGTGGGCGACGAGCAGCCCGTGGTCGCGGAGGCCGACGCGCGACGTGTGGAGCGGGTCCTGCGCAATCTGGTCGTCAACGCCGTCGAGCACGGCGAGGGCAGGGACGTCGTCGTGCGGATGGGGGTCGCCCAGGGGGCTGTGGCCGTCGCTGTCCGGGACTACGGCGTGGGACTCAAACCGGGGGAGGCGACCCGGGTGTTCAACCGTTTCTGGCGGGCGGATCCGGCACGGGCGCGTACCACCGGCGGTACTGGCCTGGGACTGTCGATCGCGGTCGAGGACGCCCGGCTGCACGGTGGCTGGCTGCAGGCCTGGGGTGAGCCGGGAGGCGGTTCGCAGTTCCGGCTGACTCTGCCGCGTACCGCGGACGAGCCCCTGCGCGGGTCGCCGATACCGCTCGAGCCCGAGGACTCCCGACGCAACAGGGAGGAACGCGAGCGGGCGGAGACCGGGGCGCCGGCGGCGCCGGCTTCCCTCGGGGCGACTGTGCCGAACCAGGCGGGTTCCGCCGGGCGTCCGCCCCTCACGGTGCCGTCCCACAGCCCGGCGGGCCCCCGGACCCCGGCGTCGGTGCACCCTGCCGCGCTGCCGGGCAACGGAGCCCGGGTGGTTTCGCGACCGGCCCCGGACCGTCAGGCCGGAGGCGCCGTCCCCCAGACGCAGGACCCGGAGCAGGAGGACACCACTCGTGGACACTGACCGCCGTCGGGGCGGCCCCGGCCGGGCGGTGCGGTTGTCCGCCCTGCTCGGCTGCGGCGTCGTGGTGCTCGCCGGGTGCGGAGCGATGCCGGTCACCGGTGACGTGAAGCCGGTCGAGGCCTCGCAGCCCGGTGATTCCCAGGTCCAGGTGTACGCCGTTCCGCCGAGGGAGGGCGCCGCGCCCATCGAGGTCGTCGACGGCTTCCTGGAGTCCATGACCAGCGACGACCCCGATTTCCGGACGACTCGCCAGTACCTGACCGCGGACGCCGCCCGCAGTTGGCAGCCGGGCCGGGGCACCACCGTGCTCTCGAAGGCCCCCAACCGCAACGGGCCCACGATCCGGGACAAGGGACGAGGGACCAGCGAGACGACCTACACGCTGACCGGTGAGCAGGTGGCCGCTGTCGACGAGCAGAGTTCGTACCGTCCCCTGGCCCCGTCGGAGTACTCGCAGGTGCTGCACCTGGTCAGGGAGAAGGCCGCGGACGGCAAGCTGGAGTGGCGCATCGACGTCGTGCCGGACGGGCTGGTGCTCGGACAGTCCGACTTCAAGCGGCTCTACCGCTCCGTGAACAAGTACTACTTCGCAGCCGGGCGGGAGGACGAGGAGCCCGCGCTGGTGACCGATCCCGTCTATGTCCGGAACCGGACGGATCCGGTGACCCGGATGGACACGGCCACCCAGACGGTCCGGACCCTGCTCGAGGGCCCGTCGAACTGGCTGCGCCCGGTCGTGGATTCCAGCTTCCCGGCGGGTACGGCGCTGAGGCGCGGGGTCACCTCGCTGGCTCCGGACGACCAGAACGTCCTCAAGGTGCCCCTCAACGAGAAGGCCGAGAGAGCCGGGCAGGACGCCTGCCGGAAGATGGCGGCCCAGGTGCTCTTCACGCTGCGGGACCTGACCTCGGCCCGGGTCGGCCAGGTCGAGCTCCAGGGGAAGCGGGGGCCGCTGTGCTCCCTCGGGGCGGACGAGGCCGAGGAGTTCTCGGCCGACAACGGTTCGGACGGCCCCGACAGCCAGTACTTCGTCGACGGCAAGGGCCATGTCCAGCGACTCCTGGGGAGCAACAAGGGCGGCGGGGATCCGGAGCCGGTGACCGGTCCGCTCGGAAGCGGGCCGGTGGCCATGGGCGCGGTGGGCGTGGCGCGGGACGAGCAGCAGGCCGCCGCCGTCTCCGTGAACCAGCAGCAGCTCTACGTGTCCTCCCTGACCGAGGAGAGCGAGCTCGCGGCACCCGTGGTGACCAGTCGCGGGAAGAGGGCGGAGGACCGGTTGTCCGCGCCGAGCTGGGACGGACGGGGAGATCTCTGGGTCGCCGACCGTGACCCGGCGGACCCCAGGCTGCTGCGTCTGGCGGACGGTGTCGGTACGCCCCAGGAGGTCTCGGTCCCGGGCCTCGACGGCGGGCGGATCGAAGGGATCCGGCTGGCGGCCGACGGGGTGAGGATCGCCCTGCGGGTGTCGAAGGACGGACGGAGCACGCTGAGCATCGGCAGGGTCGAGCGTCACGGCTCAGGGGAGTCCGAGAAGGTCTCGGTGGTGGACCTGCGGCAGGCGGCTCCTCAGCTGTCCGACGTGACCGCTGTCTCCTGGTCGGGTCGGAGCCGTCTCGTGGTCGTGGGCAAGGAGGAGGGCGGAGTGCAGCAGGTGCGCTACGTGCAGACCGACGGATCGACCTCGTCCTCGGGAATCCTGCCGGGCATCAACCAGGTGACCGCGATCGCCGCGGCGGACGACGAGCAGTTGCCGCTGATGGCGGACACCGAAGGCGACGGGATAGTGAAGCTCTCCCCCGGCAACAACTGGCAGACGGTCCTCAAGGAGGGGTCCTCGCTGGTCTACCCCGGCTGACGTCCCGGCTGACCGGCGGTTCCGCTCCGGCCACCGAGCCGCGCCGGGGTAGGCCGGACGGTGGCTCGTACGGTCCTGAGGTGTCGCACGTCCGCGCTCCGGGGGCAGGTGGGGCCGGCTCTCCCGGCCTGCCGGCTCGCCTCTCCGCCGGGTTTTCCACAGGGGTGGCCGGTCGGGGGCCTCAGGGGCAGAGTGAAGGTGTGCGGGGCTGGTGGCGTGAGATCACGGGGCTGGTGCTGCCGGCCGTGTGCGGCGGCTGCGGCAGCCCACGTGTGGAGCTGTGTGCCCGGTGTGCGGCCGACCTGGCAGGTCCTCCCTGTCGGGTGAGACCCGCGCCCGAACCCAGGGGTCTTCCCGCGGTCCACGCGGTGGCGCCCTACGAGAACGCCGTACGCGCGATGCTGCTGGCCCACAAGGAACGAGGGGCACTGGGGCTCGCCCAGGCCCTCGGCGGGGCACTGGCGGCCTCCGTACGCGCCGGGCAGGGCCGTATGGACGCCGGGGTTCCGTTGCTGCTGGTCCCGGCCCCCTCGGCGCGACGGGCGACCTCGGGTCGGGGCCATGATCCGGTCCGGCGGACGGCCGTAGTGGCCGCGGCGGTCCTGCGCCGGTCCGGCACTCCGGCGCGGGTGGCGGCGGTGCTGAGGCAGCGCAGGGGCGTCGCCGACCAGGCCGGGCTCGGAGGCCGGGAGCGGCAGATGAATCTGGCCGGTGCCCTCGACGTGGTGGACGGTGCCCGGGGGCTGCTCCGGGGCGGGCGGATCGTTCTTGTCGACGACCTGATCACGACCGGGTCCTCGCTGGCCGAGGCAGCGCGGGCGGTGCGCGCCACGGTGCCGGGCGAGGGGGCGGAAGGGATCCGGGCGGCCGTTATCGCGGCATCACCGTCCGCTTTCGAATCAAACCGGAGCTGACAGAAAACTTTCATCTTTGCAGGTGGTGAGCGGGTAAAGGGCCCCGATCGGAGGTACGCGTGAGTAGCGGGTGCCGACACGGCGGTGGGCAGGCTATGTTCGGTGGAGAGGAGCGGTGAATTCCGCACTTCGATGAATGCGCCACCAGGTTTCGGGCAGGTAACTCACCGCACGCCGGAAGCAGGGAAATCGGTGGGGTGGAAACCCCGCCGACGGGGGAGGAGGAGGTGACAGTCACCGAGTCCGCGGCTCCGGCGATCACCGGAGCCAGGTGCAAAAGGGAGATGCTCCGCCGCCGAAGCGGAGCGATCCGGGAACGGAGTTCTGCGTGGACATCGTCGTCAAGGGCCGCAAGACCGAGGTGCCCGAGCGGTTCCGCAAGCACGTGGCCGAGAAACTGAAGCTGGACAAGATCCAGAAGTTCGACGGCAAGGTGATCAGCCTCGACGTCGAGGTGTCCAAGGAGCCGAATCCCCGTCAGGCCGACCGTGCGGCTCGGGTGGAGATCACGCTCCGCTCGCGTGGTCCGGTCATCAGGGCGGAAGCGGCAGCAGGCGACCCGTACGCAGCGCTGGATCTGGCGACAGACAAGCTCGACACGCAGCTGCGCAAGGAACACGACAAGCGCTACAGCAGGCGCGGCAGCGGAAGGCTGTCCGCGGCGGAGGTCGGGGAGGTCGTCCCGGACGCCGCCTCGTTCAACGGCGACGGGGAGCTGATCCCCGAGGAGCCGGAGAACGCCGTGCCGACCACGAGGATCGGCTCGCTCGAGGTACAGGGCGAAGGGCCGCTCGTGATGCGCGAGAAGACGCATGTCGCGGCGCCGATGACGCTCGACCAGGCGCTCTACGAGATGGAGTTGGTCGGTCACGACTTCTATCTGTTCGTCGACTCCGAGACGAAGGAGCCCAGTGTCGTCTACCGGAGGCACGCCTATGACTACGGCGTCATCCACCTGAGGACCGACCCGCTGGCCTCGGACGAGGCGGGCGGCGCGGGCGGTGCGCTCGGCGGCTGACGCCACCCGTTCGCAAGCCGGTACACGGCCGGTACACGGTGCCCCTGGGCGTGTTCGCACGCTCCAGGGGCACCGTGTGCGACCGCAGGGGCACCGATTCGGCGGTCAGGCATGAAAGCATGGCGTCCCAGGCCAATCAGTGCTCTGTGCGCTGCCGTTGGCGGACAGCCTGTGACCGCAGGCAGTGGCCTTCAGGGGGAGGAACGATGGCGGACACCTTCGGACCCGTGCGCGCGACGAACGATGCCGGCAACACCGCTGGTGCGGATTCCGCCGTGGACGACGGCGGATCCCGTGGGGAGCCCATCCGGGTGCTCGTCGTGGACGACCACGCGCTCTTCCGCCGAGGGCTCGAGATCGTCCTCGCCCAGGAGGAGGACATCCAGGTCGTCGGTGAGGCCGGGGACGGGGCGGAGGCGGTCGACAAGGCCGCGGACCTGCTCCCCGACATCGTGCTGATGGACGTACGGATGCCCAAGCGGGGCGGCATCGAGGCCTGCACGTCCATCAAGGAGGTGGCCCCCAGCGCGAAGATCATCATGCTGACGATCAGCGACGAGGAGGCCGACCTCTACGAGGCGATCAAGGCGGGCGCGACCGGCTATCTGCTCAAGGAGATCTCGACCGACGAGGTGGCCACCGCCATCCGCGCGGTGGCGGACGGGCAGTCCCAGATCAGCCCCTCGATGGCGTCCAAACTGCTCACCGAGTTCAAGTCGATGATCCAGCGCACCGACGAGCGCAGGCTCGTGCCCGCGCCGCGGCTCACCGAGCGAGAGCTGGAAGTGCTCAAACTCGTGGCCACGGGCATGAACAACCGTGATATCGCCAAGGAATTGTTCATTTCCGAGAACACGGTGAAGAACCACGTCCGCAACATCCTGGAGAAGCTGCAACTGCACTCCAGGATGGAGGCCGTGGTCTATGCCATGAGGGAGAAGATCCTCGAGATCCGGTAAGGGCTGTCCTGTAGCCC
Source organism: Streptomyces sp. NPDC048590 (assembly GCF_043199535.1). NCBI lineage: Bacteria > Bacillati > Actinomycetota > Actinomycetes > Kitasatosporales > Streptomycetaceae > Streptomyces > Streptomyces sp. NPDC048590. Next base: position 15,371 of record NZ_JBICWC010000001.1, read on the forward strand.
TCGGCGGGGTCACAAGGACAGCCCCCGACGGGGCGGCCTTCAGGCGAGGGCGCGGGCGATCTCCGCGGTGAGCGGCCCGCGCAGCTCGGGTGCGTCGACGCGTTCGAGCCGCACATCGGTGCAGCCGACCCAGGACGCCGCCTCCGCGAGGGCCTGAGCCATCGGCGTCAGCGACTTCGGGCCGTCGAGCGAGACCTGGCGGGCGACCAGCGTGGTGCCCTCCCTGGCCGGATCGACCCGGCCGCGCAGCCGGCCTCCGGCCAGCAGAGGCATGGCGAAGTATCCGTGGATCCGCTTGGGCCGGGGGACGTAGGCCTCCAGGCGGTGGGTGAAGCCGAAGATCCGCTCCGTGCGGGCGCGTTCCCAGATCAGTGAGTCGAACGGCGACAACAGGGTCGTGCGGTGGCGTCCGCGCGGCTCGGAGGCCAGGGCCTCGGGATCCGCCCAGGCGGGCTTCGCCCAGCCCCGCACCGAGACCGGGACCAGCCCGGAGTCCGCGACGACGGCGTCGAACTGCTCAGCCTTGAGGCGGTGGTAGTCGGCGATGTCGGCGCGGGTCCCCACCCCCAGCGACCTGCCCGCCAGCGCGACCAGCCGCCGGAGGCACTCGGCGTCTTCCATGTCGTCGTGGAGGTGGGCGTCGGGGATCGCACGTTCCGCCAGGTCGTAGACCCGCTTCCAGCCACGCCGCTCGGTGCACACCACCTCGCCGTACATCAGGGCGCGCTCGACGGCGACCTTGGAGGCCGACCAGTCCCACCACTCGCCGCCGTTCTTCGCGCCGCCGAGCTCGGTCGCGGTGAGAGGGCCTTCGGAGCGCAGCTGCGCGACGACCTTGTCGTACGCACCGGCGGGCAGGTCGTGGTTCCAGTGCGGACGCGCGCGGTAGGCGCGGCGGCGGAACGCGAAGTGCGGCCACTCCTCGACCGGCAGGATGCAGGCGGCGTGCGACCAGTACTCGAACGAGCGGCCGCCCGACCAGTACGCCTCGTCAACCGTGCGCCGGCCCAGCGCGCCGAGCCGGGCGTACGGCACGAGTTCGTGCGACCTGGCCAGGACGGAGATGGTGTCGAGCTGGACCGCACCGAGATGACGCAGCACGCCGTGCACCCCGCCCTTGCGGTCGGGCGCGCCGAGGAGCCCTTGGGCGCGCAGGGCGATCCGGCGGGCCTGGTCGGCGGAGATCTCCAGAACGGGTGGCTGCGCAGACGTCATGGGCGAAACCCTAGGGCGTGCCACTGACACCGGGCGCCGGCCGGCGGGGGTGGGTGCCGGGCAGCCCGAGGTCGCCGGGGAGCAGGGCGCCGGTCCAGGTGTCACGCCGTATCCCCTTGTTGAACAGTGCGGCCCGCTGGTCACCCTCCATGCGGAAGCCCGCGCGCAGGGCCACCGCCCGGGAGGGGGAGTTCCCGATCTCCGCACGCCACTCCAGGCGGTCGGCGCCGAGGCGGGTGAAGGCCCACCGGGCGGCGGCGATCAACGCCTCCGTCGTGAATCCGGCGCCGCGGTGCTCCTTCGCCGTCCAGTAGCCGACCTCGTAGGTGCCCAGGGTCCTGCGGTTGACGCCGAGCGCGCCGACGAGCTGCCCGGCGTCCTTGAGCAGGACGGCGAAGTTGTACATGGAATCGTCCTGCCAGCCGCCGGGGGACAGCTTCTCGGTGAAGAGCTCGGCGTCGGTACGGGTGTACGGGGACGGAACAACCGTCCAGCGCTGGATGTCGGGATCCTGGCAGGCGGTGTACAGCCCGTCCGTGTCCTGTGCAGCGAAGGGCCGCATGAGCAGGCGTTCGGTGGTGAGGGTCGTCGGTTCCATGAGGGGATTCTGGCGAGCCCGCGCCGGGGGAGCGAGCACTTTTCGGTGCTCCCCGGCACCTTCCGAGCGCTCCGGACGTTGTCCAGGGAGGGTACGGAGGGGAGAACGCGGCAGCAGCCCTCCCGGCGTGGTGGTGTCCTCGCTTACGATGGCCGTTGCGGTGGGGCCCACCTGCCGTGCCCGCGCCAGAGTCCATCACACGACCCAGTGCCAGGCCCGACCGGCAAGGAGACCAGCCTCAGTGTCCGTCTTCCACAAGCTCATGCGTGCAGGCGAAGGAAAGATCCTGCGCAAACTGCACCGCATCGCGGACCAGGTCAGCTCCATCGAAGAGGACTTCGTCAACCTCTCCGACGCCGAGCTGCGGGCGCTCACCGACGAGTACAAGGAACGGTACGCGGACGGCGAGAGCCTGGACGACCTGCTCCCCGAAGCATTCGCGACGGTCCGTGAGGCCGCGAAGCGAGTCCTCGGACAGCGCCACTACGACGTACAGATCATGGGCGGTGCCGCCCTGCACCTCGGTTACGTGGCGGAGATGAAGACCGGTGAGGGCAAGACCCTCGTCGGCACCCTGCCCGCGTATCTCAACGCGCTGTCCGGCAAGGGCGTGCACCTGATCACGGTCAACGACTACCTGGCCGAGCGCGACTCCGAGATGATGGGCCGGGTGCACAAGTTCCTCGGTCTCGAGGTCGGTTGCATCATCGCCAACATGACCCCGGCGCAGCGCCGCGAGCAGTACGCCTGCGACATCACGTACGGCACGAACAACGAGTTCGGGTTCGACTACCTCCGCGACAACATGGCGTGGTCCAAGGACGAGCTCGTCCAGCGCGGCCACAACTTCGCCGTGGTCGACGAGGTCGACTCGATCCTCGTGGACGAGGCGCGTACGCCGCTGATCATCTCCGGCCCCGCCGACCAGGCCACCAAGTGGTACGGCGACTTCGCCAAGCTGGTCACGCGCCTCACCCGGGGTGAGGCGGGCAACCCGCTGAAGGGCATCGAGGAGACCGGCGACTACGAGGTCGACGAGAAGAAGCGCACCGTCGCCATCCACGAGCCCGGTGTCGCCAAGGTCGAGGACTGGCTGGGGATCGACAACCTCTACGAGTCGGTGAACACCCCGCTCGTGGGCTACCTCAACAACGCGATCAAGGCCAAGGAACTCTTCAAGAAGGACAAGGACTACGTCGTCATCGACGGCGAAGTCATGATCGTCGACGAGCACACCGGCCGTATCCTCGCCGGCCGCCGCTACAACGAGGGCATGCACCAGGCCATCGAGGCGAAGGAAGGGGTGGACATCAAGGACGAGAACCAGACGCTCGCCACGATCACCCTGCAGAACTTCTTCCGCCTGTACGACAAGCTCTCCGGCATGACCGGTACGGCGATGACCGAGGCGGCGGAGTTCCACCAGATCTACAAGCTCGGCGTCGTGCCGATCCCGACCAACCGGCCGATGGTCCGGGCCGACCAGTCGGACCTGATCTACCGCACCGAGGTCGCGAAGTTCGCGGCGGTCGTCGACGACATCGCGGAGAAGCACGAGAAGGGGCAGCCGATCCTGGTCGGCACCACCTCGGTCGAGAAGTCCGAGTACCTCTCCCAGCAGCTCTCCAAGCGCGGTGTCCAGCACGAGGTCCTCAACGCCAAGCAGCACGACCGGGAGGCGACCATCGTCGCCCAGGCCGGGCGCAAGGGCGCGGTCACGGTCGCCACGAACATGGCCGGCCGAGGCACGGACATCAAGCTCGGCGGCAACCCGGACGACCTCGCCGAGGCCGAGCTGCGGCAGCGCGGTCTCGACCCCGTCGACCACGTCGAGCAGTGGGCGGCCGCGCTGCCCGCCGCTCTGGAGAAGGCCGAGCAGGCCGTCAGGGCGGAGTTCGAAGAGGTCAAGGAGCTCGGCGGGCTGTACGTGCTGGGGACCGAGCGGCACGAGTCGCGCCGCATCGACAACCAGCTGCGTGGTCGTTCCGGTCGTCAGGGTGACCCGGGCGAGTCCCGTTTCTACCTGTCGCTGGGCGACGACCTGATGCGGCTGTTCAAGGCGCAGATGGTCGAGCGCGTCATGTCGATGGCCAACGTCCCGGACGACGTCCCGATCGAGAACAAGATGGTGACCCGGGCGATCGCGTCCGCGCAGTCGCAGGTGGAGCAGCAGAACTTCGAGACGCGTAAGAACGTCCTGAAGTACGACGAGGTGCTCAACCGGCAGCGCGAGGTGATCTACGGCGAGCGCCGTCGCGTCCTGGAGGGTGAGGATCTGCAGGACCAGATCCGTCACTTCATGGACGACACGATCGACGACTACATCCGCCAGGAGACGGCGGAGGGCTTCGCGGAGGAGTGGGACCTCGACCGGCTGTGGGGCGCATTCAAGCAGCTCTACCCGGTGAAGGTCACGGTCGACGAGCTGGAGGAAGCCGCCGGCGATCTCGCCGGGGTCACGGCCGACTTCATCGCCGAGTCGGTCAAGGACGACATCCACGAGCAGTACGCGGAGCGTGAGAAGACGCTCGGCTCCGACATCATGCGTGAGCTGGAGCGGCGTGTGGTGCTGTCGGTCCTGGACCGCAAGTGGCGTGAGCACCTCTACGAGATGGACTACCTCCAGGAGGGCATCGGCCTCCGTGCCATGGCGCAGAAGGACCCGCTGGTCGAGTACCAGCGTGAGGGCTTCGACATGTTCAACGCCATGATGGAGGGCATCAAGGAGGAGTCCGTCGGCTACCTGTTCAACCTGGAGGTCCAGGTCGAGCAGCAGGTCGAGGAGGTCCCGGTGGCCGAGGGCGAGCCGGCTTCCCTGCAGAAGCAGGACGCCCAGGTCGCGGCCGGCGCGGGGCGCCCGGAGATCCGTGCCAAGGGCCTGGACGCTCCGCAGCGTCCCGACCGGCTGCACTTCTCGGCACCCACGGTGGACGGCGAGGGCGGTGTCGTCGAGGGAGACTTCTCCAACGGTGACGGCGCGCGCCCCGAGGGCGACGGCATGACGCGTGCGGAGCGCCGTAAGGCGCAGAAGAGCACGGGCGGTCGCCGCCGGAAGAAGTAGCGCCCGGCGCATGAGGTGAAGCGTCCTGGCCCTGACACCACTCGGTGTCAGGGCCAGGACGCTTTTCCGGTCGTGCGGCGCCGCGCGGGCGCCTGCCGCCCGGGTTGTGCGGGGCTGTGTCGGCCTCTGCGGGCCTGGGCGGGGCGGACGGTCGAACTGGCCGGTGACAGGCGCCCCGGGCCGCTGGAGTGTCCTCGTACGGCTCTGGTGAGGGCTTCCTCCGATCGGGAGGGAACCTCACCACCGCCCGGGGCGGCCGGCGGACAGCACCCCCGGCCCGGCTGGGCGCGGCGCCCTGCCGGGGACCACCGGGACCGGTCCGCCCGTCCCGCCCGTCCATGCGGAGGGTCCCGCCCCGTCCAGGCGAAGAACTGGCGGGACGCACGGCCGGTGCCGCTCAGGGGCCGCGAAGGGGGCTGCCGCTCCGGACCACCCCGTGCCCTGCCCGAGTGCCCGCACGGCCGCCGCGGAGGGGGATGTCCGGGATCACCGGGATCTCCTCCGGCCTGCCGTTCCGTCGTGGACCGCTGCTGACCGCTGCTGACCGCCGCCTACCGGCCCGCTACCGGTGCGCCGGCAGCCGTTCGCCGCCGAGGTCGACGGCGGCGCACCGCCAGCGCAGGTCCGCTCCCTGCTCCAGGCGGAAGGCCATCGCGCTGACCCGGTCGCCCGTCGCGATGCTGGCGAAGGCCTCGACCACGCCGGTGGCGGGCTGGGTGCAGTGGCAGGCGCGTACGACCGGGCGCCTGCCGCCCGGGCCGAGCGGGGTGTCGGGTGCCAGCTCCGCGAGCTGGTCGTAGGCCTCCCCGATGGTGTGGCCGAGCATCCAGTGGACCGGGCGCTGTCCGCTGAGTACAGCGAGCAGGCGTTCGGCGAACCACTGGTGCGGCCGCAGGGGCCGCCGGTGCCGCTGCGCAGGTACGGTGCCCGGCCTGGTGCGGTCACGTCGTCCGGCCGGCCTCGTCCTGTCCGTGCTCATGCTCATCGCCCCCGTGGCTGATGTCCGGAGCCCGGTCGATACCGGGCGGTAACTTCTGCTGGGGATCTTCTACGGGTCCGGTACTCGGAGCCGCAAGCGGCGATGGGGCCGATGGGGGCGGCCGTGGAGATCACCTATCCGGGTGCCGGACCCCGTGGCCGCACGGCGGAGGCGGGGGTGACGGCCGTCGCCCGGTGGACGTGGGAGGGCCTCACGGCGACCCCGAAGGAGGGATGTCGCACGTATCCTGAGGACGTCCTCGACTACGAAAGCGGTCCCAGTCATGCGTGTGTACGTCCCCCTGACCCTTTCCGGTCTTGCCGCGGCGCACGGAGCGGGCGAGGTGGGACCGGGGCCCCTGACCGCCTACGCGGTGACGCCCGGTCTGCGCGAGTGGTACGTCTCCGACGACATCGAGGAACTGGAGTACGCGGCGCTCAGCCGCGCCGCCTCCGCCTCGCTGCGCATGATCGCGGGAAGGCCCGATGAGGCCCGGCGGCGGGTCGTCGTGGCCGTCGACGTGCCGGACGGGGCGGCGGTCGCCGAACCCGGCCAGGTCCTGGATGCCTCCTCGCTGGGCGAGGTCCGCATCAGGGGCGCGGTCGCGCTGGCCGAGGCCGCCGCCGTGCACGTGGACGCCGACGACGCGGAGAAGGACGTCGCCGCGGCGGCCGCGGCGCTCGGGGCCGCGGACCTCGGTGACGACGACGCCCAGTTCACCGTGGACGGAGCGGACGACCACGAGCTGCTCTGGTTCGGCATCCAGGAGATCCCCGGCCTGATCGGCTGAGCGGGAGCCGCCGCCGCGCGCTCGGAGCCCGGTGGGGCGGCCGTCCCGGGATGCTGTCGTACCGGGCGAGTATTTTCTACTCATGGCGACATCCGGCAAGAAGCACCGCACCCACCTGGTCTGGGACTGGAACGGCACCCTGCTCGACGACATCCACGCGGTGCTCGGGGCCTCGAACGCCGCCTTCGCGGAGGTCGACCTGCCGCCGCTCACGCTGGAGCAGTACCGCGAGACGTACTGCGTGCCGATACCCAGGTTCTACGAGCGCCTCCTGGGCCGTGTGCCGACGGACGCCGAGTGGGAGCGGATGGACGGCCTCTTCCACCGCCACTACACCGAGCAGCGGGCGGCCTGCGGGCTGACCGAGGGGGTCGAGGAACTGCTCGTCCGGTGGGGGACCGGCGGCAGGAGCCAGTCGCTGCTCAGCATGTACGGCCATGACCACCTGGTCCCCGTGGTGCGCGGCTACGGCATCGAGCGCCACTTCGTCCGCGTCGACGGCCGTACCGGGCCGTCCGGTGGCAGCAAGGCGCACCACATGGCCCGGCACTTCGAGGCGCTCGGGGACATAGCCCCCGACTCCGCGGTGGTCATCGGTGACGCGGTGGACGACGCCGTCGCCGCTGCGCATGTCGGTGCGCGTGCGGTGCTCTACACAGGGGGCTCGCACAGCCGTGCCAGCCTGGAGGCCGCGGGTGTCCCCGTGGTGGACACTCTGGCCGAGGCCGTGGCGCTGGCCGAACTGATGGCGGACTGACCGACCGCGACCGTTCGCGCGACGCGGCAGGGGCGCGCGGCAGGGGCCGGCCGGCGTGGACCGGCGGGGTGACGGGCCTGGACCCGCACTGACCGGGCCTGCCCGTCCGTGCGTCCTTATGCGCGGGAACGCCCTCGTGCGATGTCCAGAGTGTCAAAGTTCTGGGGCATCTTTTGTACATATGCGGCCCATGACGGTTGTGGGTGCGGGAGGGATAGCCTGGTGCGGTGATCAGCGCGATACGCCTGGGGGGCAGCGAAGCCCCCGGCCTGCGCCCGGAGTGCCACAGCACCCGGGCGATGCGTGATCTCCGCACACCGGCCCGTCTGCCGAAAACGGCCGATGTGGTCCCGGGAATCTCCCCAGGCGGCATAGCGTCGACCCAGACCGGAAACCCCGCGTCGTGGCGGTACGCCGTCTTTCTCACCTACGTCACGCAACGGCGCGCGACAGGAGCCAGAGGACATGCAGACCAAGCTGGACGAAGCCAAGGCCGAGCTGCTCGCACGGGCGGCCCGGGTAGCTGACAACGGTCCGGGCGGTGGTGTCGGCGGGCCGGGAGGCGGCCTCCGGGTGCACCTCGCCGACGGCACGGGAGCCGAGGACGGCACCGGGTCCGGACCGGACGGGCGACCGGTGCGGGACACGCTGCTCGCCTACCTCCAGCGCTACTACCTGCACACCGCCCCGGAGGACGTGACGGACCGCGACCCGGTCGACGTCTTCGGTGCCGCTTCCTCCCACTACCGTCTGGCCGAGAACCGCCCCCAGGGCACCGCGAACGTCCGGGTGCACACCCCGACCGTCGAGGAGAACGGCTGGACGAGCAGCCACTCCGTCGTCGAGGTCGTCACCGACGACATGCCCTTCCTGGTCGATTCGGTCACCAACGAGCTGTCCCGGCAGGGCCGGGGCATCCACCTCGTGATCCACCCGCAGGTCATCGTCCGGCGTGATGTGGCCGGGAAGCTGATCGAGGTGTTCGGCGACGACCCCGCCAGGAACAACGGGTCGAAGCGCGCCGGGGGCGGCAAGAGCGTCCCCGCGGAGCTGCCGCACGACGCCCTGATCGAGTCGTGGATCCACGTCGAGATCGACCGGGAGACGGACCGCGCGGACCTGAAGCAGATCACCGCCGATCTGCTCCGCGTCCTGTCCGACGTACGGGAGACCGTCGAGGACTGGGACAAGATGCGCGACGCCGCCCTGCGGATCGCCGACGACCTCCCGGCCGAGCCGCTCGACGAGCTGGCCGGGGAGGAGGTCGAGGAGGCGCGTGAGCTGCTGCGCTGGCTCGCCGCCGACCACTTCACCTTCCTCGGCTACCGCGAGTACGAGCTCCGCGACTCCGACGCGCTGACCGCGGTCCCCGGAACCGGTCTGGGAATCCTGCGCTCCGATCCGAAGCACAGTGAGGACGAGGCCCACCCGGTGAGCCCGTCCTTCGACCGGCTGCCCGCCGACGTCCGGGCCAAGGCCAGGGAGCACAAGCTCCTCGTCCTGACGAAGGCCAACAGCAGGGCGACCGTGCACCGCCCGAGCTACCTCGACTACGTCGGGGTGAAGAAGTTCGACGCCGAGGGCAACGTCGTCGGCGAGCGCCGGTTCCTCGGCCTGTTCTCCTCCGCCGCGTACACCGAGTCGGTGCGCCGGGTGCCGGTGGTGCGCCGCAAGGTGGCCGAGGTGCTGGAGGGCGCGGGTTTCACTCCCAACAGCCACGACGGCCGCGACCTGCTCCAGATCCTGGAGACCTACCCGCGCGACGAGCTCTTCCAGACCCCCGTCGACCAGCTGAGGTCGATCGTCACCTCCGTGCTGTACCTCCAGGAGCGCCGCCGGCTGCGGCTCTACCTGCGCCAGGACGAGTACGGGCGCTACTACTCCGCCCTCGTCTACCTCCCGCGCGACCGGTACACGACCGGTGTGCGGCTGCGCCTGATCGACATCCTCAAGGAGGAACTGGGCGGCACCAGCGTCGACTTCACCGCCTGGAACACGGAGTCGATCCTCTCCCGGCTGCACTTCGTCGTCCGGGTCCCGGCGGGCACCGAGCTGCCGCACCTCACCGACGCCGACGCGGACCGCATCGAGGCACGCCTCGTCGAGGCCGCCCGCTCCTGGGCCGACGGCTTCCAGGAGGCGCTGAACGCCGAGTGCGGCGAGGAGCGCGCCGCCGAACTGATGCGGCGTTACGCGCAGTCCTTCCCCGAGGGGTACAAGGCGGACCACTCGCCCCGCGCCGCGGTGGCCGACCTGGTCCACATCGAGGAGCTCAGGAGCGAGCGGAAGGACTTCGCGCTCAGCCTCTACGAGCCGGTCGGCGCCCGTCCCGACGAGCGGCGGTTCAAGATCTACCGGACCGGGGAGCAGGTCTCGCTCTCCGCGGTCCTCCCCGCTCTCCAGCGGCTCGGGGTCGAGGTCGTCGACGAGCGCCCCTACGAGCTGCGCTGCTCGGACCGTACGCACGCCTGGGTCTACGACTTCGGGCTGCGCCTGCCGAAGAAGGCGACGGGCGCCGGTGATTACCTCGCCGACGACGCCCGTCACCGCTTCCAGGAGGCGTTCGCCGCCATCTGGACCGGTGAGGCCGAGAACGACGGCTTCAACTCGCTCGTCCTGGGCGCCGGGCTCGACTGGCGCCAGGCCATGGTGCTGCGCGCCTACGCGAAGTACCTCCGCCAGGCGGGTTCGACGTTCAGCCAGGACTACATGGAGGACACCCTCCGCAACAACGTCCACACCACGCGGCTGCTGGTCTCGCTCTTCGAGGCCCGGATGTCGCCGACGCGGCAGAAGGCCGGAACGGAGCTGACGGACGGACTGCTGGAGGAGCTGGACGGGGCGCTCGACCAGGTGGCCTCGCTGGACGAGGACCGGATCCTGCGGTCCTTCCTCACGGTCATCAAGGCGACGCTGCGGACGAACTACTTCCAGCTGGCCGACGACCACGAGCCGCACAACTACGTCTCCATGAAGTTCGACCCGCAGGCGATCCCGGACCTTCCGGCGCCCCGCCCGGCGTTCGAGATCTGGGTCTACTCGCCGCGCGTCGAGGGTGTCCACCTGCGGTTCGGCAAGGTCGCCCGCGGCGGCCTGCGCTGGTCGGACCGGAAGGAGGACTTCCGTACGGAGATCCTCGGCCTGGTCAAGGCGCAGATGGTCAAGAACACCGTGATCGTGCCGGTCGGCGCCAAGGGCGGGTTCGTCGCCAAGCAGCTCCCGGACCCGGCGGTCGACCGTGACGCCTGGCTCGCCGAGGGCATCGCCTGCTACCGGATCTTCATCTCGGCGCTCCTCGACATCACCGACAACATGGTGACGGGCGAGGTCGTGCACCCCGCGGACGTCGTCCGGCACGACGAGGACGACACCTACCTCGTCGTCGCCGCCGACAAGGGCACCGCCAGCTTCTCCGACATCGCGAACGACGTGGCGGTCGCCTACGGCTTCTGGCTGGGCGACGCCTTCGCGTCCGGTGGCTCGGCGGGCTACGACCACAAGGGCATGGGCATCACCGCCCGCGGTGCCTGGGAGTCGGTGAAGCGCCACTTCCGCGAGCTGGGTCACGACACCCAGACCGAGGACTTCACCGTCGTCGGCGTCGGCGACATGTCCGGCGACGTCTTCGGCAACGGGATGCTGCTCTCCGAGCACATCCGGCTGGTCGCCGCCTTCGACCACCGGCACATCTTCATCGACCCGAACCCGGACGCGGCGACCTCGTACGCGGAGCGGCGCCGGCTCTTCGACCTGCCGCGCAGCTCCTGGGAGGACTACGACAAGGACCTGCTGTCCCCGGGCGGCGGGATCCACCCGCGTTCCGCCAAGTCGATCCCGGTCAACGCGCACATGCGCGCGGCACTCGGGATCGACTCCAAGGTCACCAAGATGACCCCCGCCGAGTTGATGCAGAACATCCTCAAGGCGTCGGTCGACCTGGTGTGGAACGGCGGCATCGGCACGTACATCAAGTCGGAGTCCGAGTCGAACGCCGACGTCGGTGACAAGGCGAACGACGCGATCCGGGTCAACGGCGGGGAGCTGCGGGCGCGGGTCGTGGGCGAGGGCGGCAACCTCGGCGCCACCCAGCTCGGCCGGATCGAGTTCGCCCGGGCCGGGGGCCGCATCAACACCGACGCGATCGACAACAGCGCCGGTGTGGACACCTCCGACCACGAGGTGAACATCAAGATCCTGCTCAACGGCCTGGTCCGCGACGGTGACATGACCGTGAAGCAGCGCAACAAGGTGCTCGCGGAGATGACCGACGAGGTCGGCCGGCTGGTGCTGCGCAACAACTACGCGCAGAACACCGCGCTCGCCAACGCCTGCGCCCAGGCCCCGTCGCTCCTCCACGCGCACCAGCGCTTCATGCGCAGGCTCGGCCGCGACGGACACCTGGACCGGGCACTGGAGTTCCTGCCGAACGACCGCCAGATCCGGGAGCTGCTCAACCACGGCAAGGGGCTCAGCCAGCCCGAACTGGCGGTGCTGCTCGCCTACACGAAGATCACGGCGGCCGAGGATCTGATCTCCACCAGCCTGCCGGACGACGCCCATCTGCAGTCGCTGGTGCACGCCTACTTCCCGAAGCAGCTGAGCGAGCGGTTCCCCGAGGCGGTCGACGGGCACGCGCTGCGTCGCGAGATCATCACGACGGTGCTGGTCAACGACACGGTCAACACCGGTGGTTCGACGTTCCTGCACCGGCTGCGCGAGGAGACCGGGGCGTCGCTGGAGGAGATCGTGCGGGCCCAGTTCGCCGCGCGTGAGATCTTCGGTCTGTCCGCCGTCTGGGACGCCGTGGAGGCGCTGGACAACACGGTCGCGGCCGATGTGCAGACGAGGATCCGGCTGCACTCGCGGCGCCTCGTCGAGCGCGGTTCGCGCTGGCTGCTCGGCAACCGGCCCCAGCCGGTGGCGATCTCGGAGACCATCGGGTTCTTCCGCGAGGGCGTCGAGCGCGTCTGGGACGAGCTGCCGAAGCTGCTCAAGGGCGCCGACATCGAGTGGTACCGATCGATCTTCGACGAGCTCACCTCTGCGGGCGTCCCGGAGGAGCTGGCCGTGCGGGTGGCCGGCTTCTCGTCCGCCTTCCCGGCGCTGGACATCGTCGCGATCGCCGACCGTACGGGCAAGGACCCGCTGGCCGTCGCCGAGGTGTACTACGACCTCGCGGACCGGCTGGGGATCACCCAGCTGATGGACCGGATCATCGAGCTGCCGCGGGCCGACCGGTGGCAGTCCATGGCCCGCGCGTCCATCCGGGAGGACCTGTACGCCGCGCACGCCGCGCTCACCGGGGACGTGCTGGCCGTCGGCAACGGGGCGTCCTCGCCCGAGCAGCGGTTCAAGGACTGGGAGGAGAAGAACGCCGCCATCCTGGCGCGTTCGCGCTCCACCCTGGAGGAGATCCGGGGCTCGGAGTCCTTCGACCTGGCGAACCTCTCGGTGGCCATGAGGACGATGAGGACCCTGCTTCGCACGCACGCCTGATGCGGAGCGGCCCCTCGGGACAGTCCCGGGGGGCCGCGCGACACGCCGTCCGCCGGACGGGCCTTCCCGGCCCGTCCGGCGGACGTGTCATTTCCTGGGCTTCTTCGGCTTGGCCGGCCCGGTGAACTGCTCGTACGCGGCCACGACCTCCTCGGCCGGGCCGTCCATCCGCAGGACGCCCGCCTCGAGCCAGATCGCCCGGTCGCAGGTCTCGGTGATCGACCTGTTGCTGTGGCTCACCAGGAAGACCGTGCCGGCCTCCTGGCGGAGTTCCTTGATGCGGTCCTTGCTGCGCCGCTGGAACTTCGCGTCGCCGGTGGACAGCGCCTCGTCGATCAGCAGGACGTCGTGGCTCTTGGCGGCGGCGATGGAGAAGCGCAGCCGGGCACCCATGCCCGAGGAGTACGTCCGCATGGGCAGCGTGATGAAGTCGCCCTTCTCGTTGATCCCCGAGAAGTCGACGATGTCCTGGTAGCGCTCACGGATCTGGCGTCGGGACATTCCCATGGCCAGCCCGCCAAGCACGACGTTGCGCTCCCCGGTGAGATCGCTCATCAGGGCCGCGTTCACCCCGAGGAGTGAGGGCTGGCCCTGGGTGTGGACGCGGCCCTGGGACGGCGGCAGCAGCCCGGCGATGGCCTTGAGGAGCGTCGACTTGCCGGAACCGTTGGAGCCGATCAGCCCGATCGCCTCGCCCTTGTACGCGGCGAAGCTGACGCCCTTCACGGCGTGCACCTTGCGCGCCCCGCGCGGCTGGCGGCGCGAGACGATGCGGTTCAGAGCGGACGTGGCGCTGCCCCGGCCGGTGCGCGCGCCGTTGACGGTGTAGGTGATGTGGACGTCGTCGACGACGACGGTGGGTACACGGGTGTCGGCGATGTCAGCCACGTCCGTACCTCTCCTCGGCCTTCCAGAAGTAGACGAACCCGCCGATGCCGCAGACCAGGGCCCAGCCCGTCGCGATCGCCCACACGTGCGGGGGCAGCTGGGCGCCGGTGAAGCTGTCGATCAGGGCGTAGCGCATCAGGTCGATGTAGACCGCCGCCGGATTGCACTCCAGTGCCAGTAGTACGAGCCGGGGCACCCGGTCCGCCGTGAGCAGGGTGTCCAGGCTCCACATCACGCCGGAGGCGTACATCCAGGTGCGCAGGAGGAACGGCGTCAGCTGGGCGATGTCCGGGGTCTTCGCGGCGAGCCGCGCCATGACCATCGAGACACCGGTGTTGAAGAGCGCCTGCAGGGCGAGGGCGGGTACGGCCAGGAGCCAGGACGGCTGCGGGTACTGGCCGAACACCAGCAGGATCAGGAAGAGGGCGCCCAGCGAGAAGAGCAGCTGCTGGAGCTGCTGGATGGCGAGGGCGATCGGCAGGGAGGCCCGGGGGAAGTGCAGTGCCCGGACGAGCCCGGTGTTGCCGCTGATGGCCCGGGTCCCGGCGGTGATGGAGCTGGAGGTGAAGGTCCAGATGAACACGCCGGTGACAAGGAAGGGCACGTAGTCGGGGACTCCGTGCTTGGTGTTCATCAGGACACCGAAGATGAAGTAGTAGACCGTCGCGTTGAGCAGCGGGGTCATGATCTGCCAGATCTGGCCGAGCTTCGCCTGGCTGTACTGGGCGGTGAGCTTGGCGGTGGCGAACGCGGTGATGAAGTGCCTGCGCCCCCACAGCTGCCGGACGTACTCGCCCAGCGTCGGCCTGGCCCCGCTGACGGTCAGCCCGTGGCGCTCGGCGAGTGCGGCGAGCTCGCCGGGCGCGTACACGGGGAGGAGGGCAGGGGGAGGGGTGTCCACCGAGGCCGGCGGGGCTGCTGTCTGGCTCACCACGGTCGCTTTCGACGAGGGGCGGGGGGAATCAACGGCGTACGGTCCCGGCGAGTGGGGATGGGACGGCACCGTATCGTCGCAACGCCGACAGTAGGATGTTTGTGCGTCGCAACGCAACCGTTTCGTCGTTACGGACTATCATTCGGGGTCATGACCACCGAAGGGCGAACCGGGCGCCGCACCCCGGCAGGTGCCGCGGTGCTGCGGGAGGACGTGACCGACGCGATCCGCGGCGCCGTCTTCGAGGAGCTGGCCGCCGTCGGATTCGCCCGGATGTCCATCGAGGGCATCGCCCGGCGCGCCGGAGTCGGGAAGACCGCCGTCTACCGCCGGTGGAAGTCCAAGCTCCACCTCGTCCTGGACCTGGTCTCCGCACTGGCCGCCCAGGGCATGCCGGCCCCCGCCACCGGTTCGCTGTACGGGGACGTACGCGCCGTGCTGGAGCTGGCGTCGTACGCCCTGCGTCACCCGGTGGCCTCACAGGTGATCCCGGACCTCCTCGTCGAGGCGGCCCGCAACCCGGAGATCTCCGACGCCATCAAGGCCGCGCTGCTCGACCAGCAGCAGGGCGTGGCCGCCGTGGTCGTGCGGGAGGCGGTCGCACGCGGCGAACTGCCCGAGGGCAGCGATCCCGACCGCGCGCTGGACCTCATCGTCGGACCGCTCTACTGGCGCCTGGTCGTGGTCCGGGGCGATCTGCCCAAGGGGTATCTGGACGACCTCGCGGCATCGGCGGTCCGGGCGCTCAAGGAGTGATCCCGCCCGGGGGAGCGGACTCCCCGGCGAGCAGACGGTCCACGACCCTGGCGGCTGCCCGCCCGTCCGCGGGGCCGCAGCAGTCCTGGCGGAAGGTCTCGTAGGCCTCCGCGTGCAGCCCCGCGGACGCCTGGGCGTCACGCAGGGCGTGGGCCACCTCCTCGGTGGTGACCAGCAGCGGGCCGGGGGCCATGGTCTCGAAGTCCAGGCAGAAGCCGCGCACGGTGTCCCGATAGTGCTCCAGGTCATGGGTGTGGAAGAGCATCGGCCTGCCGGTGTGCGCGAACCCGAAGGCCAGGCCGGAATAGTCCGTGACCAGCACGTCCGCGACGAGCAGCAGCTCCGTGGCGTCGGGGTGCGCCGACACGTCCCGCAGGGCGGGATCCGGCGGGACGGTGCCCGTCACCCGTGGGTGCCGGCGGACCAGCACGGTGGTACGCCCGTCCAGCGACCGGGCCAGCGCGGCCAGATCGAGCGCGGGGTCCCAGCGGTGCCGGGGCCAGGGGCTGCCCGGCGTGCTCGCCGCAGGATGGGCGAGGTGGTCGCGGTAGGTCGGCGCGTAGAGCACCACACGGTTTCCGTCCGGGACGCCCAGGGCCCGGCGTACGCGTTCGGCCGTCTTCTCCCGTCCGGGAGCGAGGAGCAGGTCGTCCGCGGGACAGCCCGCCTCCAGCACCTCGCCGGTGAACCCCAGCGACCGGCGCAGATGCGGGGTGGCGTACGCACTGGGTGACACCAGGACCGACCACTGCGCGGACCTGTGGGCCAGCGTGGCGAGGTGCTGGTGGTCGGCGTACAGGGTGCCGGTGAGATCGAGGCCGAACCGGCCCAGCGGTGCGCCGTGCCAGGTCTGGACGACGGTCTGGCCGGGGCGGCGCTCGAACCAGGCGGGCAGTTGCCCGGCCGCGACGATCCGGCGCGCCCGCGCCAGCGCCTCGTACCAGGCGGCGCTGTGCGCCACGACGGGTACGGCGGTGGACGGTACGCCGGCCGCGGCGCCCGTGGAGCCGTCGGTGACCCAGAGGTGCTCGGCCTCGGTGTTCCGCCGCACGAGTTCCGCGTGCACCGCGCGCGTGGAGCCGTCCCCCGTGTAGAGCACGACGTCCCGGAGAGGCAGCCGCCGTGCGGCCGGATGGCACACCGTCCTCAGGCGGGCCTGGTGGTAGGCGCCGCGCTCCCCCTCGGCGAGGGCGGGCGCGCGGTGCAGGGCAAGCCGGTCGCCGTGACGGACACCGAGGTGGAAGGCGGCCTTCTCGTCCTGCCCCGGCAGACCGGCGGCGAGCGCCGTACTCACGCGTACCGGCCGGCCGCCCAGCAGGACGTCCCAGACACCCTCCCGGGGAGGCCGCGCGAGTACGGCGGTGAACCGGCCCTCGCGCCGCTCCAGCGGGACGGCCACCGTCTCGCCGAGTACGTCGTGGCGCAGGACGAGCGGGCCCGATCCGGCTCCGGCGATGTACGGGGAGCCGTCGGGGCCGGTGCCCGCCGTGTCCACGTACGGCTCGCAGTCCAGGTCGACCACCAGGTTGCCCGCCGGGTCGGCGAAGGCGGGCGGGGCGAGGCCCGGAGCGGCGGCCAGCGGCACCCGGCCCCCGTCCTCGGCCGCGAGCTCGGCCCGCCACCGGCCGCCTGCCCCGGAAGCACCGGGACCGGACTCCCCGGCGAGCGCGGCGAGCGGGATCCGGGCCCCGAAACCGCTCTCCCCGGCCCCCTGCGTCGGACGCACCGGGCAGACGTGCTCGGCCGCACCGTCGCGGCTCAGCACGACTGCGGTGGGCCGGCTGTCCCCGTACAGCCGGCCGGTGAGCTCCAGGCCGCCGGGCCCGGTGCGGTGCCCGGTGGCCAGCGCCGGCAGCCCGGTCACGGTCAGGACCAGCCGGCCGTCCCGGTGGCCGAGCACCGCGCGCCGCCCCCCGCCCAGGTCGTGGACGGTGGTCCGTGCGGCGGCGGCCTCCACGGCGCGCAGCGCCGCCCGCCGGACCACGCCGTGCCCGGCCACCACCACGCCCACCAGCCAGGCGCCCGTGCCCAGCCGGGCCGGGTCGAGCACCATCTCGAAGCCCGCGTGGCCGTAGTCGTGCAGCTCCTGCCCGGAGTCGGCCGTGGCCCGGTCGGTCCGGACCGTGCGCACCGGCACGGTCCGCAGCCGTCTGCCTCCGGCCTCGCGCACGAGACCCGCCTTCAGTGAGTGCCGGGGGGCGGACGCCGGAAGGTTGCGGATGTAGGCGTACCCGCGCAGCCGGAGCGTGCCGTCCTCGCCCCAGGACGACCCGGTCACCCGCGCCACGGCGGGCAGGTCGCCTTTGACGAGGCGTGCCGTGGTGCCCGTGAGTCCGGGGTAGGTGGCGCGCCGCCGTCCAGGCGGGCCGGACACGGTGAACGTGCCGGCCCCGTTGGCCCGGGCGAACTCCAGGACCGCCAGCAGATCGTCCGCCCTGCGCTCCCGCACCAGCTGCCACCGGACGCGTTCGGCGGCAGGCAGCCCCTCCAGGGCCCTGTCGCCCGCGCGGTCCAGGAAGGCCCCCGCGTCCGTCATGAACGCGGCGCGGTACTCGGGCCCGCCCATCGGCAGCCCTTCGAGGAAGTACACGAAGTCGTCGCGCAGACACGAGATGTCGTAGCGCAGCCGCTGACCCTCGCCGCGGTCCGCGAGGAAGGCGCTGACCTGTTCGCAGGCCGCGATCCGGTCGCGCACGCCCCGGACGTCCGTGCGCCGCCGGGTGATCGAGCCTTCACGCACCCGCCAGTGGTAGATGTGCTCGTGCAGTACGTCCACCGTCCGGGCGAGGTGGTGCGCCGGGATCATCACCGGGGTGTCCTCGTAGAGCTTGCCCACGGGGAAGGTGAAGGCGTGCGCGTCCCAGAACGAGCGGCGGAAGACCTTGTTCCAGGCGACGCGGTCGGCCAGCAGCCGGGGATCGCGGGAGATGTGGGTGCGAAGGCTGTCGGTGGTCAGCCAGCGGTACTGCCAGGCCTGCCGTGTCCCCTCCTCGTCGAGCCGTCGCACATTGCCCGTCACGAGATCCGAACCGGTCGACTCCAGGGAGGCCACCATCCGTTCGTAGGCGTCGGGGACGACGACGTCGTCGCTGTCGGCGAACGCCAGGTACGGCACCCCGGGAGTGGTGCGGGCGACACCCGCGTTACGGGCCGCGCTCAGACCCGCGTTGGGCTGGTGGACACAGCGGAAGCGGCTGTCGCGGGCGGCGAAGTCCTCGGCGATCCGGCGGCTCCCGTCCGTCGAGCCGTCGTCGACGAGGACGACCTCGATGTCGCTCAGGGACTGTGCGGCCAGCGAGGCGAGGCACTCCTCCAGGTAGTCCTCGACGTTGTGCACGGGGACGACGACACTGAGGAGCGGCTTCATGCACAGCTCAACCCGGGGGAGCCCCACGGGTCACGCCGTTACCCCGAACGGGTGAAGATCATCAAGGGTGCCCCGAGGGCGGCACTACGCTCGGCTGCCATGCTCCTCAGTGTCGTCGTGCCCGCCCACAGCGCCCAGGGGTACCTGCGCGGGTGCCTGGAGTCCGTGACCGGGCAGGCGCCGGGGCGCGGCGGGCCGTCGGACCTGGAAGTGATCGTCGTCGGCACGGACGCCCCCGGCGGCGCCCCTGACCTCGCCATCGCCCGTGAGTGCGCCGAGCGCGACACCCGGCTGCGCGTCTCGGTCCTCGAAGGCCCCTGGGACACCGGCGCCGCCAGGAACGCCGGCGCCGACGGCGCGCGCGGCGCCTATCTGCTCTTCCTCGACGCCGACGACCTGCTCCTGGCGGGCGCGGTGGCCGGTATCCGCGCCCGTCTGACCGGGGAACGGCCCGACGTGCTCACGCTGGGCCACGAGCGGGCCGACTGGTGGGGCCGGACCCTGCCGGACGACGGCCTCCCGGCCGCCGGGAACCAGCTCGTCCGCCGTGCCTTCCGTGAGGCGCACGGTCTCGGCTTCACCGAGGGCCCTTTCGGCCATGTCGTGCCCGTCCACTGGGCGGTCCTCCTGGCCGAGGACGCGGGCACCCACGCCTCGCTCGACCGGATCTGCGTCCGCCACCGGGTGCGCCGCCCCGCCGGTCCACCCGGCCGGGAGCACTTCGCCGTCATCGGGGCGTACCAGCAACTGGCCGCTGGAGCCGGCGGCGACCGGCGGGTCCAGGACGCGCGCGGAGCCCACCTGCTGGCCGTGCTCGGCGACCCCGGCCGTGTCGCGCCCGCCGACCGCGCCGCCTTCTTCCGGGCGGCGGGACTCCCCGGCACGTACACCGCGCACCGGCTCCGGGAGGCGGCCCGCGCCGGGCGTACGCGGGCCGGGGTGGCCGCTCGCGCGGGCCACAAGTCCCTGCGCGCACGGGCGATGAGAGCCGTCTACCGCGCCGACCTGCGCCGTCCGCTCGATCCCCGCCTCGCCGTCTACGGCGCGTACTGGAACAGGGGCTTCGCCTGCAACCCCGCCGCGATCTACACCAAGGCGCGTGAGATCGCCCCGGAGATCCACGGGGTGTGGGTCGTGTCCTCGCGGCACCGCGACCGGATGCCGCCGGGAGTGCCGTACGTCATCGAGGGCTCCCGCGCCTACTGGCGGACCATGGCCACGGCGACGTACCTCGTCAACAACACCAGTTTTCCCGGCGGCTTCACCAAGCGCCCCGGGCAGATCTACCTCCAGACCCACCACGGAACCCCCCTGAAGACCATGGGCCTCGACCAGTTGCCCTACCCCGCGCTCACCAACGGGGTCAGCTTCGAGCGGATCGCCGCCCACACCGACCAGTGGGACTACAGCCTCTCCGCCAACCCGCACAGCACCGAGACCTGGGACCGGGTCTACCCCTCCTCCTACGAGCACCTGCCGTACGGCTACCCGCGCAACGACGCGCTCCGCACGGCGACCGCCGAGCGGACGGGCAAGATCCGAGCGGAACTCGGCATCGCGCCCGGCGCGACCGTGCTCCTCTACGCGCCGACCCATCGCGACTACCGCAAGGGGTACGTCCCCCGCCTCGACCCCGAGGAGCTCGTCGCCGGCCTCGGCCCCGGACACGTACTCCTCGTGCGCGCCCACTACTTCTACGGCCGCACGGCGGACGTGTCCCCCGGAGAGGGGGTCGTGGACGTCACCGGACACCCGAGCGTGGAGGAACTCTGCCTGGCGTCGGACGCGTTGATCACCGACTACTCGTCGCTGATGTTCGACTACGCCTGTCTGGACCGCCCGGTCATCACCTACGCACCCGACTGGGAGGCCTACCGCGCCTCCCGCGGCACCTACTTCGACCTGCTGTCCGGACGCCCCGGCGACACCCCGGGCGCGGTGGCCACCACGCAGCGGGAACTCCTCGACGTGCTGCGCTCCGGGGCCTGGAGGGCGCCCGGGGCCGAGGCGCTGCGCGCCGCCTTCCGCCGCCGCTTCTGCCCCTGGGACGACGGGCGGGCGGCGGAGCGGGTGGTGCGGCGGGTGTTCCGGGGGGAGGCGGTCCGACCGCCGGGTCACCCGTAAGGGGCGCTCCCTCCGTGGGCCGCCGTCGTTGTGCTGGGCGGCACGAGCGCATTCGGCAACGTGGGGAGAACATGATGCACCGGTCCGCCTACGAGCAGATGCGGCTCTGCGTCGACGAGTACCTGCCCAAGGACCGCAGGCACCGCGTCGTGGACCTCGGTTCGCGGATCTCCGGGAAGCAGAAACGGACCCACCGCGGGCTCCTGGCGGACCACGACATCGACTACTTCGGGGTCGACGTCCTCGACGGCCCCAACGTCGACGCGGTCATGACCCGCCCCTACCGGATCCCCGTGAAGTCGCGCAGCGCCGATGTGGTGCTGTCCGGCCAGGCGTTCGAGCACATCCCGTTCTTCTGGGTGTCGATGATGGAGATCGCCAGGGTGCTCAAGCCCGGTGGCCACGCCTTCGTCACCGCGCCCTCACGGGGCCACGCCCACGACGCACAGGACTGCTGGCGCTACTACCCCGACGGTTTCCGGGCGATGGCCGCCCACTCCGGGCTCGAACTCCGCGAGGCGTACACCGACTTCCCGCCCACCAAGGGCATCTGGCACGACTACCGGGGTATCGACGCCAAGGCCGCCTACTGGGGTGACTCCGTCGGGGTCTTCCGCAGGCCGTCGAGCTACCCCCGGCTGAGGATGTTCGCCGTGCGGGAGACGGCGGTGTGGTGGGCGAACCGGGTCGGCGGCGTCGACCGGGTGCCCCTGCCGCGTCCGCTGGACGGCCGCGAGCTGTGCGGACGCCCCGGCAGCTCCGCGGCGGCATCAACCACAGGTTGACGAAAGATGACATGAGACGCAAAGCGCGCGTACTGTCCCGCCCCATGGCTTGGCGCAACGCCGTCAACGGCGTCCTTCAGCAACTCACCGGATACCAGCTCAGGCGCGCGACCCTGCCCGCACCCCGCCCCGCCCCCGTCGCCGCCGAGCGGCCGGTGAAGCCGGTCGCGAAGAAGCCGCCGCAGCTCCCCGCGGACTACGACGACGAGGCGAAGGACATCATCCGTGCGGTGAAGCCGTACACGATGACCTCCCCGGAGCGGCTCAACGCGTTCGTCCTCGCGACCCGGCACATCGTCAAGCACAAGATCCCGGGCGACATCGTCGAGTGCGGGGTCTGGCGCGGAGGCTCCATGCAGGCCTGCGCCAAGACCCTGCTGTCGCTCGGTGAGACCGATCGTGACCTGCACCTCTTCGACACGTACGAGGGCATGACACCGCCCACCGAGGAGGACCTGCGCCGGGACGGCAGGCCCGCGCGGGAGCTGCTCGACGCCCAGGGCAAGGACCGGCCCATCTGGGCCGTGGCCTCCCTGGAGGACGTACGGGCCGGCTTCGAGCAGGTGCCGTACCCGAAGGAGCGCATCCACTACGTGCGCGGCAAGGTCGAGGACACCGTCCCCGAGCAGGCGCCCGAGCAGATCGCCATCCTCCGCCTGGACACCGACTGGTACGCCTCCACCAAGCACGAACTCACCCACCTGTACGGGCGCCTGGTGAGCGGCGGGGTGCTGCTGATCGACGACTACGGCTACTGGCAGGGGTCGCGGCAGGCCGTCGACGAGTTCCTCGAGGAGACCGGCGAGCAGCTGTTGCTGCTGCGCATGGACGAGGGCCGCATCGCCGTCAAACCCTGAGCGGAACAAGGTCGTTGCCAGCCCCGTGCCTCACCGGCACGGGGCTCGTTCCACAGGGCAGAGGAAGTCCGTTCGTCCGTCCGGAAGGATCGTGCGCAGCGTCATGCCACCCCGTCTCACCGTCGTCGTCCCGCTCTACAACGTCGAGGAGTACCTCGGCGCCTGCCTGGACTCGCTCGCCGGGCAGACCATGGCCGACCTGGAAGTCGTCATGGTCGACGACGGTTCGACCGACGGCAGCGCCGGTGTGGCGCTGGAGTACACCCGGCGTGACCCGCGCTTCCGCCTCGTCCGGCAGGAGAACGCCGGGCTCGGGGCGGCACGCAACGCCGGGACCGGGCACGCCCATCCCGAGGCCGAGTTCCTGGCGTTCGTCGACAGCGACGACATCGTGCCCGAGGGCGCCTTCGCCCGGATGCTGGGCGAACTCGACGCCTCCGGATCGGACTTCGCGACGGGCAACGTCCTCAGGCTCCGGGTGAACGGAGCGCTCGAGCAGTCCCCGATGTTCCGCCGGCCGATGGAGAAGCACCGCAGGGCCACCCATGTCACCCGGGACTGGATCCTGCTCGGCGACCGCATCGCCTGCAACAAGGTCTTCCGCAGGTCGTTCTGGGACGAGCACGGCTTCGCCTTCCCGACCGGGGTCCTCTACGAGGACATCGCCGTGGTCCTGCCGGCCCACTTCCTCGCCCGGAGCGTGGACGTGGTGGAGGAGCCCGTCTACCACTGGCGGGACCGCGACGGTTCGATCACCACCCGGCGCGCGGTGGCCAAGGGCATCCGCGACCGGGTGACGGCGGTCTCCACCGTCAGCCGGTTCCTCGCGGAGCGCGGCATGACGGACGCCAGACGCCGCTACGACGAGCACGCCCTCTCCGGGGACCTGTGGCTGTTCATCGAGGCACTCCCGGACGGCGGCCCGGAGTTCCACGAGGCCTTCCTCACCCACGCCAACGCCTTCGCCGACACCGTCGACCCCGCGGTCCTCGGCGCGCTGCCGCTGCACCTGAGGGTCAAGTGGCAGCTCGTCAGGGAGCGGAGGACCGCCGAGCTGCTCGCCCTGCTGGCCCACGAGTCCACGGACCGCGACACCTTCCACGTCCGCGGGAGGCTGCGGCCGCGGGCCCAGTACCCCGGGATCGAGGCCCCGCTCCCGCGCGCCGTCACCGCGCTGTCCGACACCGACCTTCCGGTGCACGCGCACCTCACCGAGGCCGTCTGGCGCGACGGACTGCTCCACCTCAAGGGGTACGCCTACGTCCGCAACGCCCCCGGCCGGTCGGCCGGCACCGGCTGGCTGCGGTCCGGGCGCAGACTGATCCCGCTCCGGCTGCGGAGGACGCTCACCGACGACGCCGCTGCCGGGTCCGGACGCTCGCTGCACCGCTACGAGCGCTCCGGCTTCGAGACCACCGTCGACCCGCGCCGCCTCCTCACCGGGGCCACGGCGAAGGGGGCGCGGACCGTCTGGAAGCTGGAGTCCCTCGTCGTCGGCGCCGGCCGCCCGCGCCGGGGACCGATGCGCCTCCTCGGCAACCCCGCGCCGCCCGCCGTGCGGTACGCCGACGAACGCACGCGGATCGTCCCGCTCCTGTCGGGGAACAAGCTGGAGCTGCGCGCCGAACGCGTCGACGCCGTCGTCGCGGGCCACGGCCCCGCACCGAGCGGGGACGCGCTCCGGATCACGGTGCGCGTCCTGGGCGCCGGCACCCCCACCGCCCTGCGTGTGCAGGAGTGGCGGTCCAAGGAGGCCAGGGAGTTCCCGCTCACCGCAGACGAAGGCGTGGACGGCCGTACGTTCTCCGCCGAGGTGCCGCTGGGGACCTTCCACGGGACCGACGGCGACTGGGGCGTCCAACTGGTCGGCGGTGCACGCCGGATGACGGTCGCCGCCCGGCCCGAGACGGACGCCGTGCGCTACCCGCTCCCCGGCGGCCGTGAGGTCTACGCCGCCGCCAACCCCTCCGGGGACCTGGTGCTCACCGACCGGGACGTGCGTCCCGTCGTGACCCGCGCGGCATGGGCGGACGGCGGCGTCCTCGCCCTGGAGTGGACCTTCCCCACGCCGCCCGGCCGGGAGCTCGAACTCGTACTGCGCCACAGCGGGCACCAGGAGGAGAACACCTTCGCCGTGGAGCGCTCGGACCCGGTGCACCACGCCGAGCTGTCACCAGGGGCCGTGGACGGGGCCGGCGGCACGGTGCCGCTCGCCGAGGGGCGCTGGTACCCCTTCCTGCGCGAGCCCGGTGAGACGGACCCGGAGCGCTACCTCCCGCTGCGACTGACCCCGCAGCTCCACTCGGTCCTCCCGCTGCACCATGAGTCGGGCGGGCGTCGCCTCACCCTGGAGCGGCGCTTCCACGACCGGCTCTGCCTGATGTCCTCCAGCGCCCTCCCGGCCCGCGAGCGGGGTGCGTACGGGCAGCGCCGGCTGCGCGAGCGGTACGCGGACGCACGGGGCGACGGGCTGCGTGACGCCGTGCTGTACTCCAGCTTCGACGGGCGCCAGTACTCCGACTCGCCCCGCGCCGTCCACGAGGAGCTGGTCCGGCGCGGCGGCGACACCGAGCACCTCTGGGTCGTACGCGACCAGCAGGCCGTCGTACCCGCCGGGGCGCGCGCCGTGGCCCTGCACGGTGCCGAGTGGCACGAGGCCCTGGCCCGCAGCCGGTGGATCGTCACCAACACCCATCTGCCGGAGTGGTTCGAGCGCCGCGAGGGGCAGTTCGTCGTCCAGACCTGGCACGGCACGCCGCTCAAGCGGATCGGCCGGGACCTGGCGGGCACCCCCTTCGCGGACGCCGCGTACATGGCGTCCATGCCCCGGCGGGCGGCCCAGTGGAGCGTGCTCGTCTCGCCGAACAGCTTCTCCACCCCTGTCCTGCGGCGCGCCTTCGGATACGAGGGCGAGGTCCTCGCGTGCGGCTACCCGCGCAACGACCTGCTCCACGCGGCGGACCGGGCGAAGGTGGCCGACACGGTCCGGCGGTCGCTCGGCGTGCCCGACGGCAAACGGGTCGTCCTGTACGCCCCCACCTGGCGCGAGGACCTGCCGAAGCGCAGCGGCCTGTACGGGCTCGACCTCCAGCTCGACCTGGAGCAGGCCCGTCGGGCGCTCGGCGACGACCACGTCCTGCTGGTGCGCCGCCACTACCTCGTCGGCGGGAGCGTCCCTTCGAGCGACTTCGTCCGTGACGTCTCGCGCCACCCCGACGTGACCCGGCTGATGCTGATCAGCGATGTGCTGGTCACCGACTACTCCTCGCTGATGTTCGACTTCGCCCAGACCGGCCGGCCCATGCTCTTCCACACCTACGACCTGGAGCACTACCGCGACACCCTGCGCGGATTCTGCTTCGACTTCGAGAAACGGGCGCCCGGCCCGCTGATCACCGACTCGGCCGCGGTCGTCGAGGCGCTGCGCGACCCCGGGGCCGCGACGGCCGGCCACCGGGAGGCGTACGACGCGTTCCGCGAGTCGTTCTGCGACCTCGACGACGGGACGGCGGCCGTCCGGGTCGTGGACCGGATGCTGAAGGGCGCCCAGGCATGAGCACACCCGAGTTCAGCTGTGTGATCCCCGCCGGAGAGGGCGGCGCGCAGGTGCTGACCGCCTCCCTGGAGTCCGTGCTCGCCCAGAGCCTGGGCGCGGTCGAGGCGCTGGTGGTCCTTCCGGCCGACGCCCCTGACGCCCTGCGGGCGGCGGCCGCCTCGCTCGCCGGCCGTTCCCCGGACCGGGTCCGGGTGCTCGACCCCGGGACCGGGTCCGTCGCCGCCGGGCGCAATGCCGGTCTGGACGCGGCGCGCGGCCGTTACGTCCTGGTGCTCGACACCGGGGAGCGCCTCCAGGAGCACGCCTGCCGCAACCTCTGGGAGGCAGGGGCCCGCACCCGTGCCGACCTGATCGCCGGGCGCTGGAGCCGGCTCACCGGCGACGGGACCAAGGAGCGGGAGCCCTCCTGGCAGCACCCGCTCTTCCTCAGCTCGCGGACCGTCGGCCGGTTCACCGAGGCACCCGAACTGGCGGTGCACGACGCCCTGGTGACCGGGTTCTGCCTCCGGCGCGCGGCGCTGGAGCGGCACGCCCTGCGTTACGACGAGGACCTCACCCGGAGCGAGATCCTGTTCGGTCCGCTGGCGGCGGCCGTGGTCGGCCGGATCGCGCTGGTACGCCGCCGGATCGTCTCCGGGCGGGCCGCCCCGGACGCCGGCCGGGACCTCGCCGGGCTGGTCGAGGCGCACCGGCGGGTGTGCCATGTGCTGGTGGCGCAGGGCCTCGGCGACCTGCGCGAGGAGCGGGAGCGAGCGTTCCTGCGGGACCACCTGGTGCCGCTGGTGCGCTCCTTCCCCGAACTGCCCGCCGCCGTACGCGAACGCGTCGCGGCGACGGCGGCCAGGGTGCTGCCCGGCAGCGTCCCGGAGGCCGCACTGCTGACCCTGCCGCCCGTGGAACGCGTCGGCGTCCGGCTGCTGGAGGGCGGTGAGGCGGACCGGCTGCTCGCGGCCGCCTACGCGCTGCGCCGGAGGGGAGTGGTGGCGGCGCCGCTCGTCGAGGGGGAGGACGGCAGGACGTACTGGCCGGGCGGGCGGGAGCCGGTGCTGGACGTCACCGAACTCGGCCACCAGTACCGCTCGTTCGGTGAGCTGAAGCTCATGAACCGGCTCACCCGGTACGAGGCGGACGCCACCGGTGTCGCGCTCGCGGGCCGCCTGGTCCTGCCGGGCCACAGCAGGCCCGACCCGGAGGCCACCCTCACCGCGCATCTGGAGTTCCGCGTACGGGACGGTGCCCGGTCGTTCCGGACCCCGGTCACCACGCTCCGGCCCGACGCCACCGGGATCAGCTGGTCCGTCCGGGCCGGGCTCACCCGGCTACTGCGCCCCTACGGGCTCCGCGACACCGTGTGGGACGTGCGGATGGTCCTCGACGACGGGGGGACCCGCTCGGTGACGGACCTCTTCGCCCCCCACGACATGGTCGGCCCGGCCGACCGCTCTCCCGCCCTTCCCCGGCTCGGGCGGACGACCGGTGACACCTGGCAGCCCTACGTCACCCTCAGGGACCATCTGGCGCTGCGGCTGGAGGCCCGCCGACGCCCGGCCCGCACCGCCCGCCGGCTGGTCCACTACGCGACCCACTTCCGCCCCGCCCGCCGGGTAAGGCTCCTGGCGCGAGCCCTGAGGAAGCGGGCGGACAGGTACCGCTCCCGGGGGTTCAAGACCTCGGTCTACCGCTCGTGGCTGCTGAGGCTGCCGGTGCGCAAGGGGTCAGTGGTCTTCGAGAGCCACATGGGCACGTGCTACGGCGACAGTCCCCGGGCCGTGTACGAGGAGGTGCGCGCACGGGGGCTCCGGCTGCGCTGCGTCTGGTCCTACGCGGATTCCCCGGACGGCTTCCCGAAGGACACCCGGCGGGTGCGCCGCTGGTCCTGGCGCTATCTCTGGGCCCTGGCCCGTGCGGAGTACTGGGTCGACAACCAGGGGTTCCCGCAGAACCTCGACAAGCCCTCCGGCACCACCTACCTCCAGACGTGGCACGGCTCGGCCTACAAGCGCATGGGCTTCGACGAGACCCGGGTCCGGATGCAGAACGCCCCGCAGCGCGAACGGCTCCGGGCGGCCGTCGGCCGCTTCGACCACTTCCTCGTACGCTCCGAGCACGACGAGCGGACCCTGGCCCGCGCCTACCGGCTTCCGGAGCGGGCGCTGCTGCGCACCGGCTACCCCCGCAACGACCGGCTGGTCGCCGCGCGGGCCCGGGACGAGGCGGAGGGCCGGCTGCCCCGTCCGCCGCTCGCGGCGGAGCTCGGCCTGCCCGACCACCGCAAGGTGGTGCTGTACGCGCCGACGTTCCGGGGCGGACCGGGGAAGCGCAAGAGGCAGCGGCTCCTGCTGGACGCGGCGCGTTTCGCCGAACGCTTCGGCGACACGTACACCCTGCTGGTGCGTGCCCACTACCTGGAGGCGGCGAGCCTGCCCGCCTGCCCGCCCGGGACGGTCGTCGACGTCTCGGACCACCACGACGCGGGTGAGCTGCTCGAACTCGCCGACGTCCTGGTCACCGACTACTCCTCGATCATGTTCGACTTCGCGCTCCTGGACCGCCCGGTCGTGCTCTTCGCCCCCGACCTCGACACCTACTCCGCCGAGCGGGGCAGCTACTTCGACCTCCGCGAGAAGGCGCCCGGCCCGGTGACGGCGACGGAGGAGGAGCTCTTCGGCGTGCTGGCGCGGCTGAAGACCGCGGACACCGGATTCCAGGAGCGCCGTGCCGCGTTCGCCGAGGAGTTCGGGGCCTTCGACCGCGGGGACGCCTCCCGGAGGGTCGTCGACACCGTCTTCGCCCGGCACACCGTCCCGTCCCGTACCGAGTCCACCGGGGAGGCCGGCCGATGAGCCGCAGCCGTGACGTCTTCATCGTCTCCAACAGCACCGACGAACTGGGCGGGGTGACCGGCTGGATGCACCGGACCGCCCAGCTGTTCCAGGAGGCGGGCCACCGGGTGCACACCATCGGCATCCACGCGGCCGAGCGGAAGATGGCCCTGCCCGACGCCGGTTACCCCGTCACCGCCCTCCATCCCGCGCACCCTCCGACCCCCTGGGCGCCAAAGGGGGTGCGTGACCGCTTCCGGATCCCCGCGCGGCGTGCCGAGGCCCGCCGGGCCGCGGACAAGCGCCGGGCCGTCGGGCGGCTCTCGGAGATCTTCCGGGAGGCCGGGCCGGGCGGGGTCGTGATCGTCAGCCAGGTCTGGGCGATGGAGTGGGTCGGAGAGGCGGACACCGGGGACCTGCGGGTCGTCGGGATGAGCCACGAGTCCTACGACTACTCCCGCGCGAGCCACCGGTACCGCTGGATCAGGAACCACTACCCGTCGCTGGAGCGCTGGCTCGTCCTCACCGAGGAGGACGCCGACAAGTGGGCGGGCGACGGGATGAACAACGTCGGCTTCATGCCCAACGCCCTGGCACATCTCCCCTCGGTGCCCTCACCCCGCCGGGAGAAGTCGGTCGCCAGCATCGGCCGGCTCACCGACCAGAAGGGCATCGACATGCTCCTGGACGTCTGGGCACTGGTCGCCCCGCTCCGTCCCGACTGGCGGCTGGACGTCTACGGGACGGGCGAGGACGAGGCGGAGCTGAGGGCACGGTGCACGGGGCTGGGGCTCGACGGGAGCGTCGAGTGGCGGGGGCGTACGGACGACGTGCCCGGTGCGCTCGCCGCCTCGTCCGTCTTCGTCCAGTCCTCACGGGGTGAGGGTTTTCCGCTCGCGCTGCTGGAGGCCATGGCCAGCGGGGTGCCCTGTGCGGCCTTCGACTGCGCGCCGGGGGTCCGCGAGATCGTCCGCGACGGTGAGGACGGGCTGCTCGCGCCCGCCGGGGACATCGGGGCGCTCGCCGACCGGCTGCTCCGGCTCACCGGGAACCCCCGGATGCGGGACACGATGGGGGACAGGGCGCGGGCCAACGTCCAGAGGTTCTCCGAGGCGGAGATCATGGGCCGCTGGGAGGAACTCTTCGCCTTCCTGGAGCTCTGACCGGGCGGGCCTCGCGGCCTCACCCGTCGGTGAACTCCCGCACCGGCACCTGACGGGGCACCCCGGTGGCGCCGCGGCCCGTCAGCGGGGCGGCCCCCGGAAGATCCGGGGTCTCGCCGAGGAAGACCCGGCGCACCACCCGCTCGGCCGCGTGCCCGTCGTCGTAGGGGCAGAAACGGGCCCGGAACGCGGCCCGCCGCTGCGCGGAGCGCGGCCCACGCCAGTGGTCGGTGGTGAAGATCTCGTGCAGCTCCTCCTGGTCCCGGGCCACCGCCCCGGGCGGGAAGGACGCGGGGTCGAAGTACATGCCGCGGGCTGCCTCGTACGCCTGCTGGTCCTCCAGGTGCAGGACCACCGGGCGGTCGAGGTTGACGTAGTCGAACATCAGGGACGAGTAGTCCGTGATCAGCCCGTCGGAGGCGAGACAGAGCTCCTCCACGGACGGATGGCCGCTGACGTCGATGATCCCCGGGTGCCGAGCGTGCCCGGAAGCCGGTACGTCCAGGTAGTGGGCCCGTGCCAGCACCACGAAGCGAGGGCCCAGGACCCGGAGCAGCTGTTCCAGGTCCAGGGGGTGCCGCTGTGCGCGCCGGTAGTCGCGGTGGGTCGGGGCGTAGAGCAGGGCGGTGCTGCCCTCGGGGACGCCCAGCAGCGTGCGCAGGCGCGCGGTCCCGGCGGGGTCGGCACGGTGGAAGACGTCGTTGCGCGGGCTGCCGTACTCCAGCGTGGTGCAGCCGGACGGGTAGGTGCGTTCCCACACCAGCGTCGAGTGCTGGTTCGCCGAGAGCGAGTAGTCCCACTTGTCGACGTTGCGCATCAGCTGCGCGAAGTCCATGTTCCCGGCGGCGGCCGGGTACTGGAGCAGGTCGGTCCCCATGGTCTTCAGCGGTGTCCCGTGGTGGGTCTGCAGCAGCACCTGACCGCGTCTCTTCACCAGTCTGCGGTCGAAGTTCACGTTGTTCACGAGGTACTTCGAGCGGGCCAGCGCCGTCCAGTAGGCGGCCGTTCCCGGGTGCAGCACACGCGTCCCCTCCGGGACGGTGTGCGCGTCCTGCGGGCGGCAGATCCAGGCCGTCCGCAGCCCCGGCACCAGCGTCCTGGCGGCGGCCTCCAGCGCGGCCGGGCTGCAGGTGTAGCCGCGGTGCCAGTAGGCGGCGAACACGGCGTCCCGGCCGCGCACGGGCAGGCGTAGCTGGACGCGGTAGTGCGCCTGGAGGACCGCCGCGCGTACCGCACGGCGGGTGGCCGCGACGGCGCGCCCGACGCGCCCGCCCAGCCGCTGCGCCGCCCACAGCGCCCGGTAGGTCCGGTGCGCGCCGAGCCGGAGGAGCGAGTGCCGCAGCCGGGTGCGGCGGGGCACGGAGGCACCGGGGGTGCGGTAGCGGCGGCAGTGCGCGCGGGCGCGGCGGAAGAAACGGGCCCTGCTCCCGCGCGGCAGCCGGCCCCGGGAGGTGAAGAGGGTGGAGAAGTGGTCGAGCATCCTGCGGAATATCACCGGGCGCCAGACAGAGAGTTCGGGGCGCGCGTCGATGAACGCGAAGACACGGTCGTACTGGTCGAAGACGTCGAAGTGGCGGTGCGTGGTGGTGGAGAGGATGTTGCCGCGGCGCCGCTGGCGGTACTCGACGCAGACCGTGTCCAGGACGGCGATCGACCCGGCCGCCATGAGGACGGGATAGGTCCAGGGGGTGTCCTCGTAGTACCCGGGCGGGAAGGTGAAGCCCTCGGCCTCGACGAACGCCCTGCGGTAGGCCTTGTTCCACACGACCATGAGGATCTTGAGCAGTTCCGGCCGGTCGGCCAGCCGGAAGGAGTCCGGCCCGGCCTCGGCGAGGTGGTGGGAGAGGACGTTGCGCACGCTCTCGCCCGACCAGTAGGTGCGGGCGTAGTCGTAGACCAGGACATCGGGGCCGCCGGTTGCCTCCAGCCGGTCGGCGATGGTCTGGAGCGCCTCCGGGGCGAAGGTGTCGTCGCCGTCGAGGAAGAGGAGGTAGTCCCCGGTGGCGCGGGCGATCCCGGCGTTGCGGGCGGGCCCCAGGCCGGAGTTTTCCGGCAGGTGGACGACGGTGACCCGGGCGTCGCGCTCGGCGTACTCGTCGGCGATCGAACCGCAGGAGTCCGGGGAGCAGTCGTCGACCACGACGACCTCGTGGTCCTTGAAGGACTGGTTCAGCACGGAGTCGAGACACGCGTGCAGATAGGCCTGCACCCGGTACGCGGGCACGATGACACTGAACCGGGGCACAACACATCCAGGGGGCGCTCGCGAGACGGGTAGGTGGCCCGCAAACGGCTGATGGAGTGACGTGGTTACGCGGCGCGTGGCATTCGGGCGAAATACCAGGTAGGGCGGCCCGATCGAGAGTGAACGGGCCGCCCTTGTGTTGACGAACAGGTGTGCGTGAGAGTTCTACTTCACGGCGCCCGCCATCACTCCGGAGACGAACTGCCGCTGGAAGGCGAAGAACACGGCCAGCGGGATGACCATCGACACGAAGGCGCCGGGTGCCAGCACGTCGATGTTGTTGCCGAATTGCCGTACCTGCTGCTGCAGGGCGACGGTGATCGGCGGGGAGTCGGCGCCCGCGAAGATCAGGGCGACGAGCATGTCGTTCCACACCCAGAGGAACTGGAAGATCCCCAGCGACGCGATGGCGGGACCGCCGAGGGGCATCACGACCCGGGTGAACAGCCGGATCTCACCGGCGCCGTCGAGCCGTGCCGCCTCCAGCAGTTCACGCGGGATCTCCGCGAAGAAGTTCCGCAGCAGGAAGATCGCGAACGGCAGGCCGAACGCCGTGTGGAACATGATCACGCCGAAGGTGGTCTCGAAGATCCCGATGGCGCCGAAGAGTTCGGACACCGGGATGAGCGCCACCTGTACGGGGACCACCAGCAGCCCCACGACCGCCAGGAACCACCAGTCGCGTCCGGGGAAGTCCATCCAGGCGAAGGCGTAGCCGGCGAAGGAGCCGATCACCACGACCAGGAGGGTGGACGGCACCGTGATCAGTACCGTGCTGAACAGGGATCCGGTGATGGCGGAGTTGTCCAGCAGCCGCTGGTAGTTGTCGAAGGTCAGCTCGGAGGGTGCGGTGAAGACCTTCCACCATCCCGACGCCGCGATGTCCTCGGGGCCGCGCAGCGAGGACAGCAGCAGTCCGATGGTCGGCATCAGCCAGAACAGCCCGGCCAGGACGAGGAAGACCCGCATGGCGCCGCCGCCGGCCCGGGCGGCTATCCGCGCGCCGAGCGACCGCTCCGGAACGGCGGCGGGTCCGGCCGCGGGTGTCTCCTCGGCCCGTGCTGCCTCGGTCGTGGTCGTCATCGGCGGCCCTCCTTCCGGATCCGGCGGACGTTGAAGAACATCACCGGGATCACCAGCAGCAGCAGGAGCACGGCGATCGCGCTGCCGACCCCGAGGTCCGCGTCCGTGCCGAACGAGGTGCGGTACAGCTGGAGGGCCAGGACGTTGGCGTCGTCCTGCGAGGAGCCCGGGGCGATGATGAAGACCAGGTCGAAGATCTTCAGCACGTTGATCATCAGCGTGACCAGGACCACCGCCAGCACCGGGGCGAGCATCGGCACGGTGATCCGGCGGAACACCTGCCACTCGTTTGCGCCGTCCACCCGTGCAGCTTCGAGGAGTTCACGGGGCAGGCCCGCCAGACCGGCCGCGATCAGCACCATCGCGAATCCGGCCCACATCCAGACGTAGCTCCCGATGATCCCCGGTGTCACCAGGGACGGGCCGAGCCAGTCGACGCCGTTGTACGGCTCGCGGAAGTTCTCCGCGGGCAGCCGCAGCAGGGCACCGTCCGCCGCCGCGGGCAGGGTGAACACCCCGTCGGCCCCCGCCTGGGCGGAGGCGACGACCTTGCCGTCCTTGACCGCCTCGACGGTGAGACCCTTGAGCCCGAGCTCCTTCGGGTCGACGACGTTGGGTTTCCCGCCGCCCCCCTTGGTGAAGTCGAGCCAGGCCGTTCCGGTGATCCCGTCGCCGGAGGCGGTGGCCGCCTTCGCGGGTTCCGCGTCGCCGGGCATCTTCGCCGGGACGACGCCCACCAGCGGCAGACTCACGGGTGTCCCCGCCCGCACGGTCTCCTTCGTCACGAAGGAGCCGCCACCGCCGGCCTTCAGCGGATGGACGGGCAGCGGATGCGCCTTCGGGAAGCCCGAGGACTCGGCGAAGGTGTCGTGCACACCCACCGCCACGGCGTTGGCGACCCCACGCTCGGGGGCCTGTTCGTAGACCAGCCGGAAGATGATGCCGGCGGCCAGCATCGAGATCGCCATCGGCATGAAGACGATCAGCTTGAACGCCGTGCCCCAGCGGATCCGCTCGGTGAGGACCGCGAAGATCAGCCCCAGCACGGTCGCGACCGTCGGCGCGACGACGACCCAGATCGCGTTGTTCTTCACCGCGGTCCGGATGGTGTCGTCGGTGAACAGCTCCCGGTAGTTGTCGAGGCCGGCGAAGGAGGTGCCCGACTGGTCGAGGAACGACCGGTAGACGGAGTACACGATCGGATAGACGACCAGTGCGCCGAGCAGGACCAGGGCCGGCAGCAGGAAGGCCACCGCGACGGTTCTCCGGGTGCCGGTCACGCCGCGGTGCGGGCGCCCGCCCGCACCGGCGCCCGTGCCGGGACGCTTGTCGGCGGGGGGCGCGCTGTCCGCGCCCCCCGCGGTCGCTGTCGTCATCGCGTCAGCTCGTGTACGCCTTGGCGGCGGCGGACTCCAGCGCGGACTGGGTCCCCGCGACGTCCTTCGGGTTCTTCAGGAAGTCCTGGAGGATCTTCCACTCGCCCTTGCCGGGCGTCCCGCCGAACGACTGGGGGGCCTGGTCGGACATGTCGAAGCGGACGTCGTCGCCCGCCGCGATCAGCGCCTCGGCGATCTTGCGCTGCACGTCGTTCGGGTACGCCGCCGTGTCCAGGGACTTGTTCGGGGAGATGAAGCCGCCGGCCTCGGCCCAGATCTTCGCCGCGTCGGTCGAGGCGAGCCAGGTCAGCAGCGCCTGGGCGCCCTTGCCGTCCTTGAGCGCCACGGCCGCGTCGCCGCCCGTCACCACGGGGGAGTCCGCACCGACCGCGGGGAACGGGAACACCTTGGCGTCCGTCCCGATCTTCGCCTCGGTCTGCGCGATGTTGATGGAGACGAAGTCGCCCTCGAAGACCATCGCGCCCTTGGGCTGGTCGCCGCCGGTGAAGGTCTGGGTGACCGAGACCGGGAACTCGGTCTGGAGCGCGCCGTCGGCGCCGCCGGAGATCAGTTCCGGCTTGCCGAAGAGCTCGGCGAGGGTGGTCAGCGCGTCCTTGACCGAGGGATCGGTCCACTTGATCTCGTGCTTCGCGAGCTGGTCGTACTTCTCCGGGCCTGCCTGGGAGAGGTAGATGTTCTCGAACCAGTCCGTGAGCGTCCAGCCGTCCGCGCCGCCCACCGAGACCGGGGTGACCCCGGAGGCGGAGACCGTCTCGGCCGTCGCCAGGAAGTCCTTCCAGGTCTTCGGCTCGCTCGCGCCGGCGTTCTCGAAGGCCTTGGTGTTGTACCAGACCAGGGACTTGTTGGCCGCCTTGAAGTACACGCCGTACTGGGTGCCGTCGACCGAGCCGAGGTCCTGCCAGACCTGCGCGTAGTTCTGGCCGAGCTGCGCCCTCGCCTCGTTGCCGACCGGCTTGGCCCACTTCTTGGCCACGGCCTGCTGGATGGCCCCCACCTGCGGGATCATCGCGACGTCCGGCGGCTGCCCGCCGGCGATCTTCGTACCGAGGAAGTTGACGATCGGGTCCTGGGCCGGGACGAAGGTGACCGTGGCGCCCGTGCGCTTCTCGAACTCGTCCAGCACCTTGGTGAAGTTGGCCTGCTCGGGTCCGGTCCAGACGGCGGCCACGGATATCTTCTCGCCGTCCAGCTTCGGCAGGGAGACGCTCGACGGCCGGTCGTCCTTCTTGCCCGGATCCGTGCTCGGCTCGTCCTCCCCGTCACCACTGCACCCCGCGAGGGCCAGTGCCCCGATCGCGGTGAACACCACTGCGGCCCTACGCATGGATACGGTTCTGCGCATTCCCTGCCCCGTCTCTCCGGCGCGCGCATGTACGTGGACCGGCACCAACGGTCGGACCCTGCGGTGCCGCTCACGTCTCACGTCGCGCGGTTCACGTCGTCCGTGCGCACAGTCCTATGCCCGGCGTCCTGGGGCCGCAATACCGCCGCCACGGTCAACTGGACGATCGTGATCGGCTCGTGACGTCATGTCAGTCCAAGCTCCGGGCCGCCGGGCAGCTGCCCCCTGGGCGGCCGGCAGTCCCCCTGAGGGGCCGGACGGAGCTCCCCGGTTCCCCGCGGGCCCCGTCCGGCCGCCGTCCGGCGGCTATCCCTGGTGGCGGTTGAACTTCGAGGTCGCCCAGAAGTACCCGAGGACCGTGAGGCCCAGGCACCAGGCGACGGCCAGCCAGCCGTTGTGACCGATCCCGGTGCCCAGGAGCAGGCCCCGCAGGGTCTCGATGGCGGGCGTGAAGGGCTGGTACTCGGCGATCGGCCGGAACCAGCCGGGCATCGAGTCGACCGGGGTGAACGCGCTGGAGAGCAGGGGCAGCAGGATGAGCGGCATCGCGTTGTTCCCGGCCGCCTCCGCGTTCGGGCTGACCAGCCCCATGCCGACCGCGATCCAGGTCAGCGCCAGGGCGAAGAGGGCGAGCAGACCGAACGCGGCCAGCCATTCCAGGGCCGTGGCGCCGGATGAGCGGAAGCCGATGGCCACACCCACCGCACCCACCAGGACGACGCTGGCGACCGACTGCAGGACGCTGCCTACGACGTGCCCCACGAGCACCGAGGGGCGGTGGATCGCCATCGTGCGGAAGCGGGCGATGATGCCCTCCGTCATGTCGGTGGACACCGCCACCGCGGTCCCGATCACCGTGCTGCCGATCGTCATCAGCAGCAGCCCCGGCACCACGTAGGCGATGTACGCCGAACGGTCCGGCCGGCCGCCGATCCCCGCGCTCATCACGTCGCCGAACACGAAGACGAACAGCAGGAGCAGCATGACCGGGGTGAGGAGCAGGTTGAGGGTCATGGAGGGGTAGCGGCGGGCGTGCAGGAGGTTGCGCCGCAGCATGGTCGAGGAGTCGCGTACGGCGAGGGTGAGGGTGCTGCTCATCGGGAGGTCTCCTCGGGTCGGCGGAGCGGCTGGGCGGCGTGCGTACGGGGGGACCGGTCGCCGGCCGCCGGCCCGGCACCGGTGGCGGCGAGGGGGGCCGTACCGGTGCGGGTGTCCGTGTCGGCGACGGCATCCGCGTCGGTTGCGGTGAGCGAGAGGAAGACGTCGTCGAGATCGGGTGTGTGGACGGTGAGTTCGTCCGCCTCGATCGCCTCGGCGTCCAGCCAGTCCAGGATGGCGCGCAGCTCTCGCTGGCTGCCCCCGCTCGGGATCTGGAGCGTGAGCGCCTCGTCGTCGGCCCCGGCCTCGCGCAGCACGGCGGCCGCGGCGCGGTAGGCGCCGGGGTCGGTGAAGCGGAGGCGGACGTGTCCGCCGGGAACCAGGCGCTTCAGCTCCTCGGCGCTCCCTTCGGCGGCGATCCTTCCGCCGTGCAGTACGGCGATGCGGTCGGCGAGCTCGTCGGCCTCCTCCAGGTACTGGGTGGTGAGGAAGACGGTGACACCGCCGGTGACGAGCTCTCGGATGATCTGCCACATGCTGTGGCGTGAGCGCGGGTCCAGGCCGGTGGTGGGCTCGTCGAGGAAGATCACTCGCGGGCTGCCGACGAGGGTCATGGCGATGTCGAGCCGGCGTCTCATGCCGCCGGAGTAGCTCGCGGCCGGCTTCTTCGCCGCCTCCACGAGGTCGAACCGTGCGAGCAGCTCGTCGGCGACCCGCCTTCCCTCCTGCTTGGACAGGTGGTGCAGGTCCGCCATGAGGAGCATGTTCTCCTCGCCGGTGATCAGCCCGTCGACCGCGGAGAACTGCCCGGTTACGCCGATGAGCGCGCGCACCGCCTGCGGGTCCGTGGCCAGGTCGTGGCCGCCGACACGCAGGTCCCCGCCGTCGGCGGTGACGAGCGTGGAGAGGATCTTCACGGCGGTCGTCTTTCCCGCGCCGTTGGGTCCGAGCAGGGCGAACACCGAACCGGTCGGGATGCTCAGGTCGATGCCGTCCAGGACGACCTTGTCGCCGTAGGACTTGCGCAGACCGACAGCCGACACGGCGGCGGGTGATGGTGCCCCGTCGCCCATTTTGGACGTGGGCATGACAGGAAGATGCATGGGTGGGGTCCTCTCCTCAAGAGGTTGAAGTGGTACGGAGGAACTGCCGGACCCGGGGAACTGGGTGCCGGGCTGCGTCTCGCTGGTCGTGAACGTGCGTGGTGGCGTCCGGGGCGGGCGGAGCTGCCCGCCGGCCGTCAGGCGCCCGAAGGGGGAATCCATTCGACGAGCTGGATCACCACACCGTTCGGATCGGTGAGCCGCAGCACCTGCTCGCCCCAGGGCTCCTGGCGCAGGGGAGTCGTGATCCGGGCGCCCTCCCGCCGGAGCCGCTCGTGCTCGGCGGCGAGGCCGGTGACCGTGAAGGACACCGCTCCCTCGGCGCGGGCGGCGGGCTGCTGCCCCTCCGTACCCGAATCGGAGGGAGACCCGGCTTCGGTCCCGCGTCGCAGGACCACCAGGTCGGTGGCCGCGTCGTCGCGCGAGAGGTGGACGACCCCCTCGGCCACCAGGACCTCCCTGAATCCCAGATGTGTGGTGAAGAACCGGCTCGACGCACCGGGATCGTCGACGGCCAGCAGCACCGCCGACGCGATGATGTTCATGTTCCGTGCCCCTTCCGCTCGTTCGGCTGCCGTCAGGACAAGCATCGGCACTGGGAATGCCCAGATCAACGACGTATCGTGCAGGGACGGTTAACCCAGAGGTTCACGGATCGGCGGGGGGCGGGCGTGGAGCTGCGGGAGATAGAGATCTTCCTGGCCCTGGCGGAGGAGCTGCACTTCGGCCGGACGGCGGAGCGTCTGCACGTCACACCGGCGCGGGTCAGCCAGGCCATCAAGAAGCAGGAGCGCGCCATCGGCGCGGAGCTGTTCAGACGCACCAGCCGGAGCGTCCAGCTCACCCCGATCGGTGCCGAGCTGAGGGACGGGCTCGCGGCGGGCTACCGGCAGATCCAGGACGCGCTCTCCACGGCGGCCGAGGCGGGGCGGGCCCTCACCGGTGAGCTCAGGATCGGCTATTCCTCGGCCTGGTGCGGCAGTCTCGTCGTGGCGGCCGCCGACACCTTCCGCTCCCGCCACCCCCAGTGCCTGATCGAACTCACCGATCTGCAACTCGCCGACCCGGTGCGTCGGTTGCGGCAGGGAACGCTCGACCTCACCCTCCTCGAGATGCCGATCGACGAACCCGACCTCGTCAAAGGCCCCGTTGTCTTCACCGAACCCAGGGCCCTGGTGGTCCCCGCGAACCATCCGTTCGCCCGGCGGGAGAGCGTCTCCCTGGAGGACCTAGCCGACACACCGCTGATCGCCATCACCGATCAGCCCTCGTACTTCATCGACCTGCACTACCCCCGGCGTACCCCCCGCGGCAGGGTGATCCCGCGCGGGCCCGCGGGGGCCGCCTGGCAGGAGATCCTCGCCCTCGTGGCCGCGGGCAAGGGCGTGTCCCCCACCTGCGCACGCGCCGCGGACTACTACTCGCGCCCCGACCTCGCCTATGTCCCGTTCAGCGACGCCCCGCCGGTGGAGTACGGCTTCCTCTGGTCGGCGACGGGCAACACCGCCAAGGTGCGCGCGTTCGTCGAGACCGCCCTGGAGACCGCACGGGCCCAGGAGACGTCCCACCCCTCCTGACGGGGCGGTGCGGACCCGCCCGGCCCGAGGTTCAGGGGATCAGCGGCGGGAGCGGCTCCGCGTTGACCGAACGCGCCGCCCGCTCCAGAGCACTGGCCAGCAACGCCAGGTCCGTCGGCCCGTTGCCCAGCTCGCGGACCGGACGGCGGGCCGGAGGATCACCCATCCGCTCCCACTCCAGCGGTACGACGGTGGGGCGCAGGGTCGCCGTACGCGGGATGCGGCCGGTGACCCTGCCGCCCTGGAACGGCGTCACCCGGCCGTCCGGATGCCCCAGCCGCCCGCGGCCCGGTGCCGGCTCGTCCGGCGACGGGGGGACGACGGGCGGGTCGAGCACGATCCGCAGCCTCGCCCCCCGGGCGAGCTCGGTGTCCTCGGTGCGGTCCGGACGGGCGGAGGAGGCCACCAGATGGACCCCCAGGCGCCCGCCCTCCCTGGCCACGGCCTCCAGCACCCTGACGACCGAACCCGCCGAGGGGCGGCCGGGGCTGCCGAGCGCGGGGGCCACCAGGGCGTCGAAGTCGTCGGCCAGGACGACGAGTCTGGGGAGGGGCGAGGGGCCGGGATCCGGCTGCCGCGCCGAGGCGGGCCGCAGCCGCAGGGTGCCGCTCGCGGGCGACTCGATGTCGCCGCGCTGCTCGGCGGCGCTCACCGGGCGCCGGCCGGTCAGCACCGCCGACTCCTCGTGGCGCGCGTGCCATTCGGCGAAGTCGAGCGTGCCCAGCAGCTCCGCGCGGCGCTTCAGCTCGCCGCCCAGCGCCTGGGCGAACTCCCGCATCCGGACGGGATCGGAGGCCACCAGGTGGGAGAAGACGTGCGGCAGCTCCGTACAGGGACGCAGCCCGTCGCCCCGCTCCCCGTGCTCGCCGCCCGCCCCGTCCACGAGGAGGATGCCGAGCCGGTCGGGGCGCGCGGCGGAGGCCAGCGAGGCGGCCACGGCGCGCAGCAGCTCCGTGCGGCCGCTGCCCGCGGGCCCCTCGATCAGCAGGTGCGGCCCCTCTTCGGCCAGATCGACGGAGAGCGGGCCCCTGGGACCCGCGCCGAGCACGATCACGGGCCGTCCCGAGTGACCGCCGGACGCTCCTCCGGCCCCCGGCTCCGCCGGAGCTTCCCGCCGCTGCGCCCCGATACGGGGTGTGTTGCCGGGGGCGTACCCGGAGCTCCCCGAGCCGGAGTTGGTCGGTCCGCCGCCCGGGGCAGGAGTGTGCCCGGCGTCCGGTGAGTCGCGGGGCGCGCCGATCCGGGGCCCGGTGTTGAGGGTGCGCCCCGAGCTCGTCGTGTCCAGGTCGGCGGCTCCGGGCGCGGGCGCGCGCACCGTCGCCCCCGGCTGCTCCTCGGCGGTGGAGGCCCAGCGGGCCATCAGCGAGGCCGGGGTGGCCCTGGCGAGGCCCAGCTCGTCCAGCAGGCGGGCGGACGGCGGAAGGGCGGCCGCCACGGGACGGCCGGACAGCGCAGTCGCCCCTTCGTCGCGAAGGGGTGCGAGGGCACGGCCGAACCGTTCGGCCCAGGGAGCGGAGACGGCGTCCACCGAGGCGACGGAGCCATGGCCCGCGGTCCGGCCACCCGCCGTCCGCAGCAGCCGCAGGGCGGTCGCCACGTCCCCGCTGAGCATCGCGACCGCGCCGCACTCGCGGAAGGCGATCGAGGCCCGGCACGCGGCGTCGTACGTCGCGTCGACCGGGGAGGTGGGGGAGGCGGCCGGGGTCTCGGCCAGGCAGATCAGGTGGATCCCCGCGGCCGCTCCGGCCCCCGCCAGGGCGGCCGTGGTCTCGCGCAGCGCGGCGGAGCCGGGATCGCCGTCGACGATCACCACGGTCCTGGGGCCGGTGTGGTGCCCGGCGGCCTCGGCCACCGAGGTCCGGTCGGCACTGGCCCAGCCGGGGCCCAGCGGGCCGTCGTCCATGCGCCGCGTCAGCTCGGCGGCGCGGGCGGCGGCCTGATCACGGTCGAACGCGAGGAGCAGACGGCAGTCCTGTCCGTGCAGGGGCCGCAGATGGGGCAGCCAGCCGAGCCAGGACCACTCCCGACGGCGCTCCTCCGGGCTCCGGGCCCGGTCCGCGCTGATCAGGACGATCTCCAGGCCGAAGGGTGAGTGCAGCGCGGCGAGCTGGGCCACCGTCGAGCGGGCGAGCCCGGACAGCCGGTCCCGGGGGCCGGCGAGACCGAGTGCCCCGGCCTCCCGCAGCCCCACGGTCACGGGCACCGCGGGCAGTCCGGCCCGCTCCGTCGTCCCGAGCCGGACCACCAGGGCCTCGGGGTGCGAGGCGTCGCGCTCCCACAGGCGGGGGCCGGGGCCGAGGGCCGTCAGGAGCACGGTCGCGGGGTCCGGCCAGGTCCCCGCCGGGGCGGACGAGGTGTGCGGAGGCGCGGAGGGGGCGCGATCCGGCTCGCGCATCGCGCCGGGGTCCGTCGCGGCCCCGGACGGCTGCTCCCCCCTGCTGCCGGCCAGCCGCCTCGCCCAGGCGCCTATGCCGCCGCGTCTGGGAGGCTCGCCGGGCAGGAAGGCGTGGCCCCGTCCGTGCGTGGCCCGCGGGTCGGTGCCGCCCTCCTGGAGCGGGTCATGGCCGGCCGGACCGTCGTACGCGCCGGGTGCGGGGCGGTGCTGCTGGTCGCCGGCGGGGAGGCCGGACGCCTCCGCGCGCGCGACCCGCAGATGTCCCTCGCCGTCGGGCGTGGTCGCCAGCGGGGGCGTGCGGGTGCCGTGCGCGAGCCGGAGCGTGGACTCCCCGAGCCGCAGCAGGGCGCCCGGCCCGAGCCTGACCGGCCGGTCGTGGACGTCCTCGCCGTCCAGCGAGGTGCCGTTGGTGGAGCCCAGGTCGGTGACGGACACCCGGCCGTCGTCGGCGACCGTCACCGCGCAGTGCAGCCGGGACACGTCGGGATCGTCGAGGGGTACGTCCGCCTCGGCGGACCGCCCGATCCTGATCCGGCCGCCGTGCAGCAGATGGACCCCGCCGGCATCCGGTCCCGCGACCACGTGCAGCTGCGCGGGGACGGCGTCGTCCACCGCCTCGTCCTCGCCCGGCACCTGGAGGGAGAGCACCGCGCCGTCCACCAGGGGCGGCTCGCCGAGGGCGCAGCGCTGCGGGTCGAGCCGCTCGCGCCCCGCGTACAGCACGGTGGCCCCGGTGCCCTGGGAGCCCTCGGGGCCCGAGACGGCCGCGGCGAGGCCCGAGGCCACGGCCGCGAGGGCCGTCCCCGCGGGGGCGGTCACGAGCACGTCACAGCCGCGCGCCGGGGTCTGGCCGCTACGCGGCGCGAGGACGGTCAGCCGGATCTGCATCGCCGTCAGCGGTCCCTTCTGCGCGGGGGTGCCCGGCAGGGGAAATGCCCTGTGATTCCCCCCACCCGGCACGGACGCGTCGTCCCGTACAGGTCATCACGGAGCGTGAGGCTCCCGACCCCACGGTTCCGTGCTCCAGGCATCCTCGCACCTGCCGCTGACAACACGCCCGGCGGTGGCCGCCAAGTGATCTTGATTGGCCGAGTGTGCGTGCATAAGTGCCTGCTTGGTCCTGTCGCGAGAGTGCTGCACACTCGTTCGGCAACCAACTCTTCCGTGGTGACGTCTTCCGGCGAACACGGGGCAGAAGGTCCCGGGACGACCCGGCCGGTGCCCCGTACGGCGGCACTAGAGTGGGCCGGAACATCCGGCGGGCCCCGGGGGACCGCGAGCACAACGATCAGCAGGGAGCGCGTGACGTGCGGCCAGTCGGCAGCAAGTACCTGCTCGAGGAGCCGCTCGGACGCGGCGCCACGGGCACCGTCTGGCGAGCCCGCCAGCGGGAGACCGCGGGCGCCGAGGCGGCCGTCGCCGGGCAGCCCGGCGAGACCGTCGCGATCAAGGTGCTCAAGGAGGAGCTCGCCAACGACGCGGACGTCGTGATGCGGTTCCTGCGCGAGCGCTCCGTGCTGCTGCGGCTCACCCACGCGAACATCGTCCGCACCCGGGACCTGGTCGTCGAGGGGGATCTCCTCGCCCTGGTGATGGACCTGATCGACGGTCCCGATCTGCACCGGTACCTCCGTGAGAACGGTCCGCTCAGCCCGGTCGCCGCGTCGCTGCTCACCGCGCAGATCGCCGACGCGCTGGCCGCGAGCCACGCCGACGGGGTCGTGCACCGTGATCTCAAGCCCGCCAACGTGCTCCTGGACGAGCGCAACGGCGAGATGCGCCCGATGCTCACCGACTTCGGCATCGCGCGGCTGGCGGACTCCCCGGGCCTGACCCGGACCCACGAGTTCGTCGGCACGCCCGCGTACGTGGCGCCCGAGTCCGCCGAGGGCCGCCCGCAGACCTCCGCCGTGGACGTCTACGGCGCGGGCATCCTGCTGTACGAGCTTGTCACGGGCCGCCCGCCCTTCGCGGGGGGCACCGCGCTCGAGGTCCTGCACCGGCACCTCAGCGAGGAGCCCAGGCGCCCCGGCAACGTCCCCGAACCCCTCTGGACGGTCATCGAGCGCTGCCTGCGCAAGGACCCCGACCAGCGGCCCAGCGCGGTCAACCTCGCCCGGGCCCTGCGTACGGTCGGCTCCGGCATCGGCGTGCACGCGAACTCCGCGCAGATCGCGGCGGCCGAGGGCGTGGGCGCCCTGCTCGCGCCCGACCCGGCGCCCGCCGCCGTCCCCGACACCCCGGGCGCGGCCGACCCGACGCAGGTCCTGCCGAGCAACGCGGGCTCGTACGACCCCGCGGCCCCGACCAGCGTGATGCGGCAGACCCCCGGCGGGGGCGGCCAGGCCGACCCGACCGCGATGATGCCGCCCGTGCCGTCCGGCCAGCCCCGTCCGGACGAGCCGCACCCCTGGCAGTCCCAG
The DNA here is from genome assembly GCF_043199535.1 of Streptomyces sp. NPDC048590. NCBI lineage: Bacteria > Bacillati > Actinomycetota > Actinomycetes > Kitasatosporales > Streptomycetaceae > Streptomyces > Streptomyces sp. NPDC048590. Next base: position 60,182 of record NZ_JBICWC010000001.1, read on the forward strand.
CTCCGGGCGGCGCGTGACCGCAACGAGCAGACGCAGGTCCAGTACCTCGACCCCAGCCAGGACCCGCTGCGCCGCCGCCCCCAGCGCCAGCAGCCGCAGCAGGACCGTCAGCAGCCTCCGCGGCAGCAGCCGCAGCAGCAGCGTGCCCAGCAGTACCCGCCGCAGCAGCAGCCCCAGCGCTACCAGCCGCAGCAGCAGCGGCCCCAGCAGCCGCCGCAGCGCCAGCAGTACGCGCCTCCGCAGCAGCCCCCGCCCCAGGCGCCGGCACCCCGCCAGCCCAGGCAGCGCAGCGCCAACCCGATGCGCATCCCGGGCCTCGGGTGCCTCAAGGGCTGCCTCTTCTCCGTGGTGCTCCTGATCGTCGCGGCCTGGCTCGTCTGGGAACTGACGCCGCTTCAGGACTGGATCGCCCAGGGGCAGAGCTTCTGGGACGCCATAGGGGACGGCATCGACAAGGTCACCGGCTGGTTCGAGGACCTCGGCGGCAGCGGTTCGGGCGGCACGACCGGTCAGTAACGACCTCAACTCTGTTTCTTTGTCGACTTCCACGGGCCCAATTCGCCCGCGGAAGCGCAGGTTGGCACCGTCCGGGGCACGCAGCACCCCGTTCGCCGCGTAACTTTGTCGACCGGGGGTCAACGCCAGCCGCTGAGGGAGCAGTCTTGGCACGGAATATCGGCAGCCGGTACACCGCCCACCAGATCCTGGGGCGCGGCAGCGCCGGCACGGTGTGGCTCGGAGAGGGGCCGGAGGGCCCGGTCGCCATCAAGCTGCTCCGCGAGGACCTCGCGTCCGACCAGGAGCTCGTGGGCCGCTTCGTGCAGGAACGCACCGCGCTGCTCGGGCTCGGCCACGCACATGTCGTCGCCGTGCGCGACCTCGTGGTGGACGGCACCGACCTGGCGCTCGTGATGGACCTCGTACGGGGCACCGACCTGCGCACCCGTCTCGACCGTGAGCGCCGTCTCGCGCCGGAGGCCGCCGTGGCGATCGTCGCGGACGTCGCCGACGGCCTGGCCGCCGCGCACCGGGCCGGAGTGGTCCACCGCGACGTCAAGCCGGAGAACATCCTGCTCGACATGGAGGGCCCGCTCGGCCCGGGCGGATCGCATCCCGCACTCCTCACCGACTTCGGCGTCGCCAAGCTGATCGACACCCCCCGGCGCACCAGGACCACCAAGATCATCGGTACGCCGGACTACCTGGCCCCCGAGATCGTCGAGGGGCTTCCCCCGCGCGCCGCCGTGGACATCTACGCCCTCGCGACCGTCCTCTACGAGCTGCTCGCGGGCTTCACCCCGTTCGGCGGCGGCCACCCCGGCGCGGTGCTGCGCCGCCACGTCACCGAGACGGTCGTCCCGCTCCCCGGCATCCCCGAGGAGCTCTGGCAGCTCCTGGTGCAGTGCCTGGCCAAGGCCCCGGCCTCCAGACTCCGCGCCTCCGAGCTCGCGGCCCGCCTGCGGGAGCTGCTGCCGCTCCTGGCCGGGATACCTCCGCTCGACGTCGACGAGCCGGGCGGCGGAGACGAACCGCAGGGCTACGACGAGCGGCAGTACGGCCTCGCCCCCGAGGAGGAGCCCCGCCGCCGCGGCGCGGTCCCGCTGGTGCCGGGGGCGGCTCCGGACTCCAACCGGGACACCCACACGAGCATGCGCGTCCCCGCCCCCGACGAGCTCTCCGGCGGTGCCCTCGGCACGGCACGGGCTCCCCGGGCCCCGGGCCGCCCGCGTCCGGGCTCGGCGCGGAACCGGTCGGCGGCCGTGCGTAAGCGCAGGGTCACGCTGGGCGTGGCGGCGGTCGCGCTGTGCGCGGCGATAGGGGTGGGCGGCTGGTTCGCCGCGAGCGGCGACGACCCGGGCCAGGCCCCCGAGGACACCCGGAACTCGGCGCCGACGGCCCCCTGAGGGCTGCCCGGCGCGAGCCGCGGACCGGGGGAGGGACAGGTTCACTCGTCCAGCCGTTACGCTGGACCCGTGGCAGTCGTCGATATTTCCGAAGAGCTGAAGTCCCTCTCCTCGACCATGGGGTCGATCGAGGCCGTCCTGGACCTCGATGCGCTGAGGGCCGACATCGCCGCGCTCGAGGAGCAGGCGGCGGCCCCGTCCCTCTGGGACGACCCGGAGGCGGCACAGAAGATCACCAGCAAGCTTTCGCACCTCCAGGCGGAGGTCCGCAAGGCCGAGGCCCTGCGGAGCCGTATCGACGATCTCGGAGTCCTCTTCGAGCTCGCCGAGGACGAGGGCGATGCCGACACGATGGCCGAGGCCGAGACGGAGCTCGAATCCGTCCGCAAGGCCCTCGACGAGATGGAGGTCCGCACCCTCCTCTCCGGCGAGTACGACGCGCGTGAGGCCCTGGTGACCATCCGGGCCGAGGCCGGCGGCGTCGACGCGGCGGACTTCGCCGAGAAGCTCCAGCGCATGTACCTCCGCTGGGCCGAGCGGCACAACTACAAGACCGAGGTCTACGAGACGGCGTACGCGGAGGAGGCCGGCATCAAGTCGACCACCTTCGCCGTCGAGGTCCCGTACGCCTACGGCACCCTCTCCGTGGAGCAGGGCACGCACCGCCTGGTGCGCATCTCCCCGTTCGACAACCAGGGCCGGCGCCAGACCTCCTTCGCGGGTGTCGAGGTGCTGCCGGTCGTCGAGCAGACCGACCACGTCGAGATCGACGAGTCGGAGCTCCGGGTGGACGTGTACCGCTCCTCGGGTCCCGGCGGCCAGGGCGTCAACACCACCGACTCCGCGGTGCGCCTGACCCACCTGCCGACCGGCATCGTCGTCTCCTGCCAGAACGAGCGCTCGCAGATCCAGAACAAGGCGTCCGCGATGAATGTCCTCCAGGCGAAGCTCCTCGAGCGCCGCCGTCAGGAGGAGCAGGCCAAGATGAACGCGCTCAAGGGCGACGGCGGCAACTCCTGGGGCAACCAGATGCGTTCGTACGTCCTGCACCCGTACCAGATGGTCAAGGACCTGCGCACGGAGTTCGAACTCGGCAATCCCGAGGCGGTCTTCGGCGGAGAGATCGACGGTTTCATCGAGGCGGGTATCCGCTGGCGCAAGCAGAGCGAGAAGTAGTACTCGCGGCAGGCTTCCGAAGGCCCGGACAGGATTTCCTGTCCGGGCCTTCGGCTTCCCACCGTGGGTCGGCAACAGGGGAGTTGGGGGGAATGTGTGGCGAATGCGTCACAGTCGTGATTCCGAATAGCCGTCAAGAACGCCCATAGCGGCGCGAATACCGCTGGAACGTCCTTGACGTGGTCGGTGTCTCTGGACAGGGTGCTAGGGCAGCACACGTATGTCTGGGACAGGTGTGAACGGGGGGCGGGATGACCACGGTGATGCGTGGCCCTGCGAGACGTGCGACCGCGCATGCCCCCGCAGGGCCGAGGACCGCATATGGCTGCTCCATCGACGAGACAGCTACTGGGGGTAGCAACAGATGACGAAGAAGACGCGGATCCGCGTCGCGCGGATAGCCGCCGGCGCGGTTATCGCAGCGGGTGCCTCGCTGACGGCCGCGGGTGCGGCCCAGGCGTCCGGCCTGAACCTCGGTTTCGGTGTGGACTCCGCCGATTCCAGCAGCAGCAAGAGCCAGTCCGGCGACGACGTCCTCGGCGGCCTGCTCGGCGGCGGTGACAGTGGTGCCGGTGGTGTGGACGGCGGCGGTGACAGCGGTGCCGGCGGCGTCGACAGCGGCGGTACGACCGACGGTGGCACGACGGATGGTGGTGCGACTGACGGCGGTGCCACTGACGGTGGTGCGACTGACGGCGGTGCCACGGATGGTGGTGCGACTGACGGCGGTGCCACGGATGGTGGTGCGACTGACGGCGGTGCCACGGATGGTGGTGCGACCGACGGCGGCGCGACGGACGGTGGCACCGATGGTGGTGCGACCGACGGCGGCACCGACGGTGGTTCGACCGATGGTGGTGCGACCGACGGTGGGTCCACGGGCGGCACGGGCTCCACGGGTGGCGGCGAGGACCCGTCCTACCCCGACACCGACGACAACACCGACACGGACAGTGTCGGCAACCAGCCGGTCGAGCAGGGCAAGGGCAAGGACGAGCTCGCCGAGACCGGTGCGGCCGAGACCACGTTCCTGCTGCTCGGCGCCGCCACGATGATCGCGGGCGGCATCGGCTTCCGCATCCTGCCGCGCCTGGCGGGCGGCGGCCGCACGGCGGCCTGACGCCTCTGAGCGCACGCTGAAGGGCCCGGGAGAGCCTTCATGGCCTTCCCGGGCCCTTACCGCGTCCGGACCGCTCAAGCGGCCGTACGCGCACGCCTCGGGGCATGCTGAGCCCGGGGAATCGCTCCCGGCTCAGACGGCCTGGTGCGCGAGCAGGGCCAGGGCGGCCACCAGGACCACCATCAGAGCTATCAGCATCGCCGGGCTGAGCCCCGCGAACATGCCCTGCTCCTGCATGCGCTCCCGGCTCGCACGGCAGACATGGCAGCGGCCCTCACTCACGGGCGCCGCGCAGTTCGCGCACACCAGTCGGTCATAGGTCATGCGCAGTCCTCCTCCCGCGCGGCGGAGCCGCAATTCACGTTCTCTCCGCACAACGCTCAGGGAAACGCAACCGTTCCCTCTACCACTGTGCCAGCTCGGGGCGATTTCGGCGCGGCCCGCCGGACAAGGTCCGGCACGCCCCGTTTCGTTCCCTGTCGCGTTCCGTCACAAATCCCTCATTGACGGACGCCGACTGCACGCGCTCACCCGGGTCGCGTATGGTCACGCTCACCTACCCCCGGCCGACCGTGGTGCATCCGTGATCCGATTCGACAACGTCTCCAAGACCTACCCGAAGCAGAGCCGCCCAGCTCTCCGGGACGTCTCACTCGACATCGAGAAGGGTGAGTTCGTCTTCCTGGTGGGCTCCTCCGGCTCCGGCAAGTCCACCTTCATGCGGCTCATCCTCCGCGAGGAGCGCGCCAGCACGGGCATGGTCCACGTGCTCGGCAAGGACCTCGCGCGGCTGTCCAACTGGAAGGTGCCGCAGATGCGCCGCCAGTTGGGCACCGTGTTCCAGGACTTCCGTCTCCTGCCGAACAAGACCGTCGCGGAGAACGTGGCCTTCGCGCAGGAGGTCATCGGCAAGCCGCGCGGTGAGATCCGCAAGGCGGTGCCCCAGGTCCTCGACCTCGTCGGGCTCGGGGGCAAGGAGGACCGGATGCCCGGTGAGCTCTCCGGTGGTGAGCAGCAACGTGTCGCGATCGCCCGCGCGTTCGTCAACCGGCCCATGCTGCTGATCGCGGACGAGCCGACCGGAAACCTGGACCCGCAGACCTCCGTGGGCATCATGAAGCTGCTGGACCGGATCAACCGGACCGGCACCACCGTGATCATGGCGACCCACGACCAGAACATCGTCGACCAGATGCGCAAGCGCGTCATCGAGCTCGAGCAGGGCCGTCTGGTGCGTGACCAGGCACGAGGCGTCTACGGCTACCAGCACTGAGAGGGCCCGGCGGCTCGGCCCGCCGGCCCTCCGCGCCTCTGCACGAGCATCGAGTACTGAAAGGACGCCATGCGCGCCCAGTTCGTCCTGTCGGAGATCGGGGTCGGTCTTCGTCGCAACCTCACGATGACCTTCGCCGTCGTGGTCTCCGTCGCCCTCTCGCTCGCCCTGTTCGGCGGTGCGCTGCTGATGCGCGAGCAGGTCAGCTCGATGAAGACCTACTGGTACGACAAGGTCAACGTCTCGATCTTCCTCTGCAACAAGAACGACGCCAAGGACGTTCCCAAGTGCGCCAAGGGCGCCGTCACGGCCGAGCAGAAGAAGGAGATCAAGGCCGACCTCGAGAAGATGGAGGCCGTGCAGAAGCCGGTCCTCTTCGAGACGGTCGACGAGGCGTACAAGCACTACCAGGAGCAGTTCGGCGACTCGCCGATGGCCGGGAACATCACGCCGGACCAGATGCAGGAGTCGTTCCGGGTCAAGCTGAAGGACCCGCAGAAGTACAAGGTGGTCGCGACGGCCTTCGCGGGCCGTGACGGGGTGCAGTCCGTGCAGGACCAGCGGAGCATCCTCGACAACCTCTTCGGGTTGATGAACGGCATGAACGTCGCCGCGCTCTTCCTGATGGGGCTGATGCTGGTCATTGCGCTGATGCTCATCGTGAACACCGTCCGGGTGTCGGCGTTCAGCCGGAGGCGCGAGACGGGCATCATGCGGCTGGTGGGGGCCTCCGGTTTCTACATCCAGACCCCGTTCATCATGGAGGCCGCCTTCGCGGGGCTGATCGGCGGTGTGCTCGCCTGCGTCCTGCTGATAGCCGCCCGGTACTTCCTGATCGACGCCGGACTCGCGCTCCAGGAGAAGCTGAACCTGATCGACTTCATCGGCTGGGAGGCGGTGCTGACGAAGCTTCCGCTCGTCCTGGCGATCGGCCTGCTGATGCCCGCCGTTGCCGCTCTGTTCGCTCTGCGCAAGTACCTGAAGGTGTGACGAGCGCCCCGTCGCGCTTACGGCCAACGGGCCGTGAGCGGACGGGGCGTTGTCCTACACTCGGCCCCATGACGGGCCATACGCACCATTTGAAACCCCGCGGTTCTCGCCGCGGGGCGGCCCTGACGTTGGTGTTCGCGGGCGTGCTCGCCACCGCGGCCGCCACCGGCTCCCTGCCCCGGGACGAGAGCGGCGGCACCGAGATAAGGGCCCGTTCGGTGTCCTCCACCGTCGGTTCCGTGGACCGCGAGGAGATCGCCACCGCGGCCGCCGACGCCGAGGCCGACGGCAAGTCCGGGACCGAGGCCGCCGAGGAGGTCGTCAGCCGCAGCGGCGACCGCTGGGGGGCGGTCTACGACGAGCGGGAGTACGAGGAGCTCGAGCAGGCGCTCGGAGGCTCGTACACCGGTGTGGGGATCTCCGCCCGCCGCTCGGCACGCGGCGAGGTCGTCGTGACCGGGGTCAGGGCCGGGAGTCCCGCCGCGCGGGCGGGCGTGCGCAAGGGCGATCAGCTGCACAGCGTCGACGGCCGCCGCGTCGAGGGGCGCCCGGTCGCCGATGTGGTCGCGCTGCTGCGCGGCGACCGCGCCAAGGCGGCCGAGGGGTCCGCGGTGGTCCTCGGGCTGAGCCGGGGCGGTCACCCCTGGACCACGACCCTGCACCGCGCGCGGCTCAGCACCGACCCCGTCTCCGTCCGGCGCCTCGGCCGGGACGAGTCGTCCGCCGTACTGATCAAGGTCGCCGCCTTCACCCGGGGCACCGGCACCGCGGTCCGTGACGCGGTCGACCGCGCACCCGGGGACGCGGGCATCCTGCTGGACCTCCGGGCCAACTCGGGCGGTCTGGTCACCGAGGCCGTCACCGCCTCCTCCGCCTTCCTCGACGGCGGCCTCGTCGCCACCTACGACGTGCACGGGAAGCAGCGCGCCCTCTACGCCGACCCCGGCGGAGACACCGAGCGGCCGGTGGTCGTCCTGGTCGACGGGGGAACGATGAGCGCCGCCGAGCTCCTCACCGGCGCCCTGCAGGACCGCGGCCGGGCAGTGACCGTGGGGTCACGTACCTTCGGCAAGGGCTCCGTCCAGATGCCGAGCAGGCTTCCGGGCGGTTCGGTGGCCGAGCTGACCGTGGGGCACTACAGGACGCCGGCCGGGCGCAGCGTCGAGGGAAGCGGCATCACGCCGGACGTCGGGGCGGGTTCCGAGGCCCTGCGACGGGGCGAGTCGGTATTGAGTGGCCTCGGGGGTGGGTCGTAGTGCGAAAATGACCGCACTATGGCCAAGGAAAAAGACACCGGGCGCAAGATGATCGCCCAGAACAAGAAGGCGCGGCACGACTACCACGTGCTCGACACCTACGAGTGCGGTCTCGTGCTCATGGGCACGGAGGTCAAGTCGCTGCGGATGGGCAGGGCGTCGCTGGTCGACGGCTTCGTCCAGATCGACAACGGCGAGGCGTGGCTGCACAGCATCCACGTCCCCGAGTACGCGCAGGGCACGTGGACCAACCACTCCGCCAAGCGCAAGCGCAAGCTGCTCCTGCACCGGGCGGAGATCGACAAGCTGGAGTCCAAGTCCCAGGAGACCGGCCATACCATCGTGCCGCTCGCCCTGTACTTCAAGGACGGCCGGGTCAAGGTCGAGATCGCGCTCGCGAAGGGCAAGAAGGAGTACGACAAGCGCCAGACGCTGCGCGAGAAGCAGGACACGCGGGAGACGAACCGCGCGATCTCGGCGGCCCGCCGGCGCCAGCGCCACGCCTGACACGTGGCTCCCCCGGGAGCCCACGGGAATACAGTGGCATCGGCGTGCGTCGTTCACGTACGATGGGCCCTGCACCTCACAGCGGGTGCGCGCATTGAAAAATCAACATGGGGATGATCGGTTTCGACAGCGGATGTCGAAGCAGGGGAAGCGAGTCGAGGAAGCGGCAATGATCTCGTAAACCATATGTCGCAACCAATAATCGCCAATTCCAAGCGCGATTCCTCCGCCTTCGCCCTTGCTGCCTAATTAGCAGCTAGCGAAGACTCTGCGGAGTGTCAGCCCGGGGGTGATCCCGACCCGGATCCTGGCATCAACAAGGGATCTAAACTTCTGAGCCCGGTCACGGGGTTCTGAAGGAAATCAAACAGTGACTGGGCCTGTCGGAGGCTTGTTCGCGTGACCTCCGGGGCCGAGAAAAGCGTAGCGAACTGCACTCGGAGAAGCCCTGGTTCCGCACCGTTGGACGCGGGTTCGATTCCCGCCATCTCCACAATTCCCATGTGAACGAGGACCCCGTTGCCACCGGCAGCGGGGTCCTCGTTCGTGTGCTTGCCCGCCAGGCGCGGTTCCGCGTCGGGCGGGCGCTCTCCGGCAGGGCGTGGCCAAAACTTTTCCCGGCTTCCGTCGACCGGGCGCCGTGCGTGTCGGTGACGCGGCTCCCCCGTACGCGGGGCGGATTCCCCGGATCGCCAACTCGGCGCTCTCTAGCACCGTTTCGTCACCGATGCGTCACCATTGGTGAACAACAGGTGATACCGGAGTCGGTGCCGCCGCCGTGCGCTACATTCAGTGCCTCGGGTGCACGGTGGCGAGCGAAGCCCGGCCGGGGTGGGGGCCCTGTCCGACAGCTGTATTCCAGCCATTCGCGCGCACCCGTCTCATTGAGTGGGGGAAGTGCGAACACCTGTGGAAAATTGGCGCGAAGGTACCCGAACAGGGCACACGCATGAGCCGAACGACGTCACCGTCCAGCTGGACGGGCTGGGGCGTCAGCTGTCCGAACTACCGGTCGAACCCGGCCCCCCGGATCCGTCCGACGGTCCGGTCTTCGTCGACGAGAGCGGTCGCCGCAGCAAGACGTACCGGCGTGTCGGCTGGGTGCTCGCGGCGATCTGCGCCGTGTACGCGGTGACCCTCGTGGTCGCCGTCCTCGGCGGGAACTCCGCCGCTCCCTGGCTTCCGCTCTCCGGCCAGGAGGAGAAGAAGCACGCGGAGGACGTCGAGGTACGGCCCGCGCCGAGCGACGGCGTGGTGTCCGAAGCCCCCGGGGCGACACCCGGCGCCACCGCATCGGTCTCCGCCGGCGCGACGGTCCGGCCCTCGGGCACGGCGTCCGCCTCCGTCTCCGCGAAGCCAGGCGCGAGCGCCTCGGCCTCGGCCGCCGGCAAGCCGGCCCGGGGGAACTCCTCCTCCGCCCCGGCGCCGAACCCTCCGGTCACCGTGCCGACGACCGGCGAGCCGCCGGTGACCTCCAGTCCCGAGCCGCCCGTGGAGGAGTCCTCTCCGGCGTCCCCGGAACCTTCGGAATCCCCGGTGCAACCACAAGAAGGCGCTCAGTAGATGACAACCCCCGTCGTACGGGGCAGGCACAACCGGAAGAAGAAGCGGACCGCCCGGCGCAGGCTTCCCATGCGCTACCTGCTTCCCTCGCTCCTCCTTGTGGCCCTGCTCGCCATGCTCATGCTGCGCGGTTACGTGCACAGCGAGATCCTCGCCGACCACCGCGTCCAGGCTCCGGCCCCCACCGACCAGGTGCCGGACGAGATCCTCGAAGGCGGTCCGGTCATCGACGCCCGCAAGGCGGGTGAGGACGCCAAGACCCTCCGGATACCTGACCGCAAGATCGTCCTGACGTTCGACGACGGCCCCGACCCGGTCTGGACCCCGCGGGTCCTGGACGAGCTGAAGAAGTACCACGCCCACGGCGTCTTCTTCGTCACGGGCACCATGGCCTCGCGCTATCCGGCGCTGGTGAAGCGGATGGTCGACGAGGGCCACGAGGTGGGGCTGCACACCTTCAACCATCCCGACCTCTCGTTCCAGTCCACCAGTCGCATCGACTGGGAGCTCTCCCAGAACCAGCTGGTGCTGGCGGGTGCCGCCGGCGTCCGCACGTCGCTGTTCCGGCCGCCCTACTCCTCGTTCTCCGACGCCATGGACAACGAGTCCTGGCCGGTCACGCAGTACATCGGCAGCCGCGGCTACCTCACCGTCGTGAACAACACCGACAGCGAGGACTGGAAGCGGCCCGGAGTCCACGCGATCATCGAGCGGGCCACGCCGAAGCACGGCAAGGGCGCCATCATCCTGATGCACGACTCCGGAGGCGACCGGTCCCAGACCGTGACCGCCCTGGGGAGGTTCCTGCCGAAGATGCAGGAGCGGGGCTACGACTTCACCAACCTGACCTCGGCGCTCGGAGCGCCCAGCGCGCACACCCCCGCCACCGGCCTCGCGCTCTGGAAGGGCAAGGCCTTCATCGGGGCGGTGAAGATCTCCGAGAACATCACCGGGGTCCTGGTGGTCGGCCTCGCCGCCATCGGTGTCCTGGTCATGGTGCGATTCGGTCTGATGCTGCTGCTGTCCTTCCTGCACGCCAGGAAGGTGCGCCGTAAGAACTTCAGCTGGGGTGAGCCCTTCACCCGCCCCGTCTCGGTCCTCGTACCCGCGTACAACGAGCGGGAGTGCATCGAGGCCACCGTGCGTTCGCTGGTGGCCAGCGACTACCCCATCGAGGTCATCGTCATCGACGACGGCTCGACGGACGGTACGGCCGACCTCGTCGAGGCGATGTGGATCCCCAACGTCCGCGTCGTGCGGCAGCGCAACGCGGGCAAGCCCGCGGCACTCAACAACGGCATCGCGAACGCCCGTTACGACATCGTCGTGATGATGGACGGTGACACGGTCTTCGAGCCGTCCACGGTGCGGGAGCTCGTCCAGCCGTTCGCGGACCACCGGGTCGGCGCGGTCGCGGGCAACGCCAAGGTCGGCAACCGGGACTCGCTGATCGGCGCGTGGCAGCACATCGAGTACGTGATGGGCTTCAACCTCGACCGGCGCATGTACGACCTCCTGGGCTGCATGCCCACCATCCCCGGTGCCGTGGGCGCCTTCCGCCGGGACGCGCTGGACCGGATCGGCGGCATGAGCGAGGACACCCTCGCCGAGGACACCGACGTCACCATGGCGCTGCACCGCGACGGCTGGCGTGTGGTCTACGCGGAGAACGCCCGCGCCTGGACCGAGGCACCCGAGTCGGTGCAGCAGCTGTGGTCGCAGCGGTACCGGTGGTCGTACGGCACGATGCAGGCCATCTGGAAGCACCGCCGCGCCGTCGTCGAGAAGGGCCCCTCGGGCCGGTTCGGCCGGGTGGGACTGCCCTTCGTCTCCCTCTTCATGGTGGTCGCGCCGCTGCTGGCGCCGCTCATCGACGTGTTCCTGCTGTACGGACTGGTCTTCGGCCCGACCGGCAAGACGGTCGCCGCCTGGTTCGGCGTCCTGCTGGTCCAGGCGGTGTGCGCCGCCTACGCCTTCCGGCTGGACCGGGAGCGCATGACCCACCTGATCTCCCTGCCGCTCCAGCAGGTCCTCTACCGGCAGCTGATGTACGTCGTGCTGCTCCAGTCGTGGATCACCGCTCTCACCGGCGGCCGGCTGCGCTGGCAGAAGCTGCGCCGTACCGGCGTGGTGGAGGCGCCCGGCGGTACCCAGACCCGGCGCAAGGACACGGACAGGGACCGGAGGCCGGTGGCATGACATCTCAGGACCGGACACGCCGGTACGACACCGGGTACGACGGACACGACGACGCCTCCTGGCAGTCCTCCGGCACCACGTGGGCGCCCCCGCCCCAGCAGGGCGGGGCGTTCCCCGAGGCCGCCCCCGCGTACACCGCCGCCCCGCCCGCACCCCGCACCCCGGCCGCCCCCGTCCCCGCCCCGTCGGGCGGCGACGGGCGGGCCACCGGTGCCGGTGCCGGTTCCACCACCGGCGCGGCGTCCCCCGCCAGGCCGGGCCGGGACCGCTACCTCGACCTGCTCAGGGCCGTGGCGCTGGTCCGGGTCGTCTGCTTCCACCTCTTCGGATGGGGATGGCTGACCGTCGTCTTCCCGTCCATGGGCGTGATGTTCGCCCTGGCGGGGTCGCTGATGGCGCGTTCGCTGAGCCGCCCGGCCGGGAGCGTCGTCCGCGGACGGCTGCGCAGGCTGCTGCCGCCGATGTGGCTGTTCGCCCTGATCGTCGTGCCGGCGATGTTCGCCCTGAGCTGGAAGCCCGTGCGGGAGGAGGGGCTGTGGTGGTTCATCAAGCTGGGCAGCTACATCCTCCCGCTGGGATCCCCGCCCTACCCCGAGGAGAGCGGATCCGCCGGGGGCTGGCTGGAACTGTCCTGGGCGGACCAGGCCGCGGGGCCGCTCTGGTACATCCGGGCGTACCTCTGGTTCGTCCTCGCCTCGCCCCTGCTGCTGAAGGCGTTCCGCAGGCTGCCGTGGGTGACGATGCTCGCCCCGGTGGCGCTGACCGCCGTGATCGGCACCGGTCTGGTGACGGTGCCCGGCACGTTCGGTGAGGGCCTCGTCGACTTCGCGGTGTTCGGGGCCTGCTGGGTCCTGGGCTTCGCCCACCACGACGGCCTGCTGAAGCAGATCCCGCGCTACCTCGCGGTCTCGTCCGCCGCGATCGTCATGGGCTTCGGCCTGTGGTGGGCCTCCGGGCACCTCACCGCGGAGGGCTGGAACCTGGACGAGATCCCGCTCGCCCAGGCCACCTGGTCCCTCGGCTTCTGCGCGATCCTCCTGGTCTACTCGCCGTCCTGGCAGAAGCTCCCAGGCCGGTTCGCCGCGTGGGACAGCCTGGTCACGCTGGCCAACAACAGGGCCGTGACGATCTACCTCTGGCACAACCTGCTGCTGATGGCCTCCGCCCACCTCGTGGACCAGCTCTGGGCCGTCCCGTGGTTCGGGGACACCTTCGGGACGTACATAGAGCGCTCGTACGAGGTGCTGGTCCTGATAGCGGTCTGGCCGCTGATAGGGCTCGCGATCATGGCGTTCGGCTGGGTCGAGGACGTCGCGGCCAAGCGGCGCCCCCGCCTGTGGCCGAACGGCGCGGACCGCGGGCGCCGGGCCTGACGGCCCCCCGGGGTGCGGTGAGCCGGGCTCACCGCACCCCCTCGCACCGAGTGAGAGCAAGGTTGCGCACCGGTCACCTCACGGCACCGCGTCGAAACGCGGACTCCCTAGCGTCGGCATGACAACACCCCGACCCGTGTGGAGGCGCGTGATGGCCGGTCGTTGGATCGAGCAGTGGGACCCGGAGGACGAGACCTTCTGGCGTGAGACGGGCGAGAAGGTCGCCCGCAGGAACCTGTGGTTCTCCGTCCTCTCGGAGCACATCGGATTCTCCATCTGGTCCCTGTGGTCCGTGATGGTCCTCTTCATGGGCCCGGAGTACGGGGTCGACCCGGCGGGGAAGTTCTTCCTCATCTCCACCGCCACTCTGGTCGGGGCCATCGCGCGGGTTCCCTACACCTTCGCGGTCGCGCTGTTCGGCGGGCGCAACTGGACCATCTTCAGCGCGCTGTCGCTCCTGGTGCCGACCATCGCCGCGTTCTGGGTGATGGAGCCGGGCACCTCGTACGGCACCTTCCTCGCCGTCGCCGCGCTCACCGGGATCGGGGGCGGCAACTTCGCCTCCTCGATGACCAACATCAACGCCTTCTTCCCGCTGCGCAAGAAGGGCTGGGCCCTCGGGCTCAACGCCGGCGGCGGCAACATCGGCGTACCGGTCGTCCAGCTCATCGGCCTGCTGGTCATCGGCACCGCCGGTGCGACCCACCCGCGGATCCTGCTCGGGGCGTACATCCCGCTGATCCTGGTGGCGGCACTCGGCGCGCTGACGCGGATGGACAACCTCCGGCCCGTGCAGAACGACACCGGGGCAGCGCTCCAGGCCGTCCGTGAACCGCACACCTGGCTGATGTCGGTGCTCTACATCGGCACCTTCGGCTCGTTCATCGGCTACAGCTTCGCCTTCGGCCTCGTCCTGCAGACGCAGTTCGGCCGCACCCCGCTCCAGGCGGCCTCGCTCACCTTCATCGGCCCCCTCCTCGGGTCCCTGATCCGGCCCGCCGGCGGCCTGCTCGCCGACCGGTACGGCGGTGCGCGGATCACCCTGTGGACCTTCGCGGCGATGGCGGCGGCGACCGGGGTCGTCGTCTACGCCTCCGGCATCGAGTCGCTGCCCGTGTTCCTCGTCGGCTTCATCGCCCTCTTCGTGCTGACCGGACTGGGCAACGGCTCCACCTTCAAGATGATCCCGGGCATCTTCCACGCCCAGGGAATCGCGAAGGGACTGCGTGGCGAGGAGGCCGCCGCCTACGGCCGACGCCTCTCCGGAGCCTCCATGGGGCTCATCGGGGCGATCGGCGCCCTGGGCGGCCTCGCGATCAACCTCGCGTTCCGCCAGTCCTTCGCGGCCTCGGGTACGGGAACGGCGGCCTTCTGGTGCTTCCTCGCCTTCTACGCCGTCTGCTTCGGCCTCACCTGGGCGGTATACCTTCGGCGTACGGAACAGGTGGCCGCGAAGCCGCAGCTCAGCTACGCCGAGGTGTGAGCACGGACACAGGGTGTCGCAGGACGTAACGGGCGGGAAATACGGGAGAACCGAGACTGTCACGAGGCGTTGACAGTCTCGGTCCTCCGCATCATCGAGCAACAGCGGGACGAGAGCCGGGTATCACGCCATGCACGACGACGACGCACAGCACGGGCCCCTGGCGGGCTTCACGGTCGGGGTGACCGCAGCCCGTCGCGCGGAGGAGCTGGCAACGCTCCTCACGCGCCGCGGTGCCTCGGTGCTGCACGCCCCCGCCCTGCGGATCGTGCCGCTCGCGGACGACAGCGAACTCCTCGCCGCCACCAAGGAACTGATCGACGACGCCCCCGACATCGTGATCGCGACGACGGCGATCGGCTTCAGGGGCTGGGTGGAGGCCGCCGACGGCTGGGGCATCGGCGACGGACTCCTCGACCTGCTCCGGGGAGTCGAACTCCTGGCCCGCGGCCCCAAGGTCAAGGGCGCCATCAGGGCGGCCGGACTCACCGAGGCATGGTCGCCCCAGTCGGAGTCGATGGCCGAGGTCATGGACCGGCTGCTGGAGGAGGGGGTGTCCGGCCGCCGGGTCGCCCTCCAGTTGCACGGTGAGCCGCTGCCCGGCTTCGTGGAGTCGCTCCGGGCGGCCGGCGCCGAGGTCGTCGGCGTACCCGTCTACCGGTGGATGGAGCCGGAGGACATCGCCCCGCTCGACCGCATGCTCGATATCACGGTCGCCCGGGGCCTGGACGCCGTCACCTTCACCAGTGCCCCCGCCGTGGCCTCCTACCTGAACAGGGCGGAGGCCCGCGGGATGCTCCCCGAGGTGCTGGACGCCCTGAGCCACGACGTCCTGAGCGCCTGCGTGGGGCCGGTCACCGCCCTGCCCCTCCAGGCCAAGGGGATCGACACCGTCCAGCCGGAGCGCTTCCGGCTCGGCCCGCTCGTCCAGGTGCTCTGCTCCCAACTGCCCGCCCGTGCCCGCACGCTGCCCGTCGCCGGCCACACGGTCGAGATCCGGGGCCACGCGGTGCTGGTGGACGGGGCGCTGCGCCCGGTGCCCCCGGCCGGTATGGCGCTGCTGCACACCCTGGCCCGTAGGCCGGGCTGGGTCGTCTCCCGCGCCGATCTGCTGCGGGCCCTGCCCGGCAGCGGCACGGACGAGCACGCCGTGGAGACCGCGATGGCCCGGCTGCGCACCTCCCTGGGGGCTCCGCGACTGATCCAGACGGTCGTCAAGCGGGGGTACCGGCTGGCGCTGGACCCCTCCGCGGACTCCAAGTACGACGGTTCCTGACGGCCGGTCCCGGACGCCCCCGCGTGGCCGGGACCCGGCCCCGGTACGGTGCCGGGATGATCGACGACAGCCATCCCCTGGCCGAAGGGGTCCGTCTCAGGCCCGCCGCTCTCGGTGACGCCGCCTCGTTCGCGGTGACCCTGACCCGCAGCCGCGCGTACATGCGGCGCTGGGACCCCGTGCGGCCCGAGGCCTTCTACACCACGGAGGGCCAGACCCGGAGGCTGACCGGACTCCTGGCCGACCGGGACGCGGGGCGCGCCATGCCCTGGGTGCTGGCCGACGAGGAGGACCTGGTCGTGGGGGCGATGACCCTCGCCTCCATCGAACGCGGCGCGTTCCACAACGCCCGGCTCGGCTACTGGATCGATGTGGACCGGGCCGGCCGGGGCCTGGCCACCGCGGCCGTCAACCGAGTCTGCGAACTGGCGCGTGACGGGCTGGGACTGCACCGGATCGCCGCCGGGACCGTCGTCGACAACGCGGCCTCCCAACGGGTCCTGGCCAAGGCGGGGTTCGAGCTCTACGGCACCGCGCCGCGCTATCTGCACATCAACGGCGCCTGGCGCGACCACCGGATGTTCCAGCGGATCCTGCACGACGGTCCTCCGGAGAGCTGAACCACCGTACGGCACCCGCCGGGAGGGGTTCCCGGGCGGGCGGGATGTGGGCACTCTGGGGGGTGACTCTCCTCCCTGGGGGTGACACGCCATGACGGCGGGCACAGAGGGCACGGCGGGCACCGAGGGCGCCTCCAGGCGGTTCGACTCCGGCAGGCTCTGCCTGGATCTGATCGCGACCGCCCCGGCGACGCCCGGCGGGCGCGAGCGGCTGGACTCACCCGCACACCTCGCCGACTGGCTGGTCACCTCCGGGCTGGTCCCGCGCGGGACCGGTCTCGGGGCGGTGGACGTGACCTGGGTGGCGCGCTTCAGACGCCTGCGGGCGCTGCTGGACCGGCTGATGGGGGCCCAGCTCGCGGGCCGCAGGGCCGACGACGCACTGGCACGGGTCAACACACTGGCGGCGGGGGCCCCGCCGGGCCTGCGGGCCGTCCGAGGGCAGGGCGGGACACTCGTACGCGCGCTGAGCGCCGACCCCGCGTGCGGGGCCCTGCTCGCGGCGGTCGCCCGGGACGCGGTTGACCTCCTGACGGACCCGGACGCGCGGGCCGGGCTGCGCCGCTGCGAGGGGGACGAGTGCAGCCGGCTCTACCTGGACACGTCACGGGGCTCGCGCCGCCGCTGGTGCTCCAGCGAGGTCTGCGGCAACCGGGAACGGGTGGCCCGGCACCGGCGCCGCACGAAGGCCGCGCCGTGATCCGGAGTGACGCCGGCGGTCCCGGAACGCCTTCCGTGAAAGGAAGTTGCCCCGAATCTGAATGAACCACGCCCCGCTTACGTACCGATGGCCACAGAGCTCGACAAGGTCTCGACCGGGAGGTGCGGGTGCGTAAGGATGCGGCCGTGGCCGATGACCGTCCGCGCAGGGCACGGCATCGTGGTGTGCCTTCGCGTCCTCACTCCGCGGTCCCCGAAGAGGAGTTGATGCGGGCGCTCTACCGCGAACACGCCGGCCCCCTGCTCGCCTACGTGCTCCGTCTGGTCGCCGGCGACCGCCAGCGGGCCGAGGACGTGGTGCAGGAGACGCTCATCCGCGCCTGGAAGAACGCCGGTTCGCTCAACCGGGCCACCGGCTCCGTCCGACCCTGGCTGGTGACGGTCGCCCGGCGCATCGTCATCGACAACCACCGCAGCCGGCAGGCCCGGCCGCGCGAGGTCGATCCGTCGCCGCTGGAGGTCATTCCCGCGGAGGACGAGATAGACAAGGCACTGTGGCTGATGACGCTGTCGGCGGCGCTCGACGATTTGAGCCCCGCCCACCGGGAAGCATTGGTCGAGACGTACTTCCGGGGCCGTACGGTCAACGAGGCGGCAGAGGTCCTGGGCATCCCCAGCGGCACCGTACGGTCCCGGGTGTTCTACGCGCTGCGCTCGATGAAGCTCGCACTCGAGGAGAGGGGGATCACGGCGTGAACGACGACGAATGGGAAGCGTTCGGACACCGGCCGGCCGGTCCCCGTGTACCGGCGGACCCCCCGGGGCGGCCCCCCGGATTCCCGCCCGGGGAACCGGGGCACGACGGTGCCGCCGGCTACGCGCTGGGCATCCTCGACGACGCCGAGGCGAGGGCCTTCGAGGCGCACCTCGACGGCTGCGCGCGGTGCGCCGCCCACCTGGACGAGTTCGCCGGGATGGAGCCCCTACTCGCGGCGCTGGCCGGGACGCCGGAGGCGGTACCGCGCGCCCCGGTCACTCCCGCGCCACGGATGCTCGACGGGCTGGTGGACGAGGTCGCCCGGAAGCGGTCCCGGCGGCGCAGGCGCGCCCGTTACCTGGTCGCGGCCGCGGCGGTCCTGGTGATCGGCGGCCCGGTGGCCGCGGTCACCGCCACGGGCGGTGACGAGAGCGGCCGGCGGACCGAGGCGGCCGACCCGCATCCCACCAGCCCCGCCGAGGACGCGTTCTTCCACCACATGGAGGAGAAGCGACAGGCCACCGACCCCGTGACCCGGGTGGACGCCACGGTCGGTCTGGAGGCCAAGACCTGGGGTACGCACACGGTGCTGGAGCTGAAGAACGTCAGCGGCCCGCGCAAGTGCAGTCTGGTCGCCGTGTCGAAGGCGGGCGACGAGGAGGTCGTCACCTCCTGGTCGGTGCCGAAGTGGGGCTACGGCATCCAGGGCTCCGCCCACGAGAGCGGGCAGCACCCGCTGTACGTCCACGGCGGCACGGCGATGGCGCGCGGGGAGATCGACCACTTCGAGGTCCGCACCTTCGACGGCGAGCGGCTGGTGGAGATCGACGCGTAAACGCGACCTGGGCGGCAGGTGCGCCCGGGCCCTCCTTTCGCGTACGGTTGACGGCTGCCCGATGCACGTCAGAAGGGGGCCTCGGTGGCCGCGCAGGATGCCGCTGTCGATTCGTTGCGGGACCGGGAGATCGGTGCCGAGCAAGAACATCTGGACCGGGTCTACCGCCGTCTCGAAGAGAAGATCGACGAGGCGGAATTTCTCATGCGGGACGCCGGCAAACGGGGCCAGGTAGGCACCCCGGGCGCGCTCGCCGAACGGGATGCCCAGGTCTTCCGCGCCGGGGTGCATCTCAACCGTCTGAACAACGAGTTCGAGGACTTCCTCTTCGGGCGGATCGACCTGCTTCGGGGCAAGGACGGCGAACGCGGCCCGGACGGCGCCTTCACCTCCGTCGAGGCGGCCGACGACGCGGTGGGGGAGGACAGCACCGCGCAGATCGCGGAGACGCTCCACATCGGCCGTATCGGAGTCCTCGACTCCGACTACGCGCCGCTGGTCATCGACTGGCGGGCACCGGCGGCCGCGCCGTTCTACCGTTCGACGCCCAAGGAGCCCGGCCGGGTCGTCCGACGCCGGGTCATCCGCTCCAAGGGCCGCAGGGTCCTCGGGGTCGAGGACGACCTCATGCGCCCGGAGCTGACCGCCTTCCTCGACGGCGCCGCGCTGCCCGTCATCGGTGACGGGGCGCTGATGGCCGCGCTCGGCCAGGCCCGCAGCCACACCATGCGCGACATCGTCTCGTCGATCCAGGCCGAGCAGGACCTGGTGATCAGGGCGCCCGCCGCCTCCGTCACCGAGGTCTCCGGCGGACCCGGCACCGGCAAGACGGCGGTGGCGCTGCACCGGGCCGCCTATCTGCTGTACCAGGACCGCCGGCGCTACTCGGGCGGCATCCTCGTCGTCTCGCCGACCCCGCTCCTGGTCGCCTACACCGAAGGGGTGCTGCCGTCGCTCGGCGAGGAGGGCCAGGTCGCGATCCGCGCCGTCGGCTCGCTCTCCGACGAGGCCGCAGGACCGGAGGGGGCGACCGTCTACGACGAGCCCGCCGTCGCCCGGATCAAGGGTTCGTCCCGGATGCTCCAGGTGCTGCGCAAGGCCTCCCGGGGCGCCCTCGAACAGTCCGCGCCCAGGCCCGCCGCCCAGGCGGGGCAGCTCGCCCTCGGGGAGGAGGAGGCCGGTGGGCCGGGCACGCCCACCCGGCTGCGTGT
Organism: Streptomyces sp. NPDC048590; assembly: GCF_043199535.1. Lineage (NCBI taxonomy): Bacteria > Bacillati > Actinomycetota > Actinomycetes > Kitasatosporales > Streptomycetaceae > Streptomyces > Streptomyces sp. NPDC048590. The sequence goes on from NZ_JBICWC010000001.1 coordinate 80,385, forward strand.
GGTCGCCTTCGGGGCCCGGCTGGAGCTGGAGGCCGACGAGCTCCGGCGGATCCGGCACAACGTCCTCGGCGGTACGGCCCCGGTCAACCTGCTGCGCCCGCGCGCCCGCAAGCTCCTCCTGGACGCCCTGTGGAACAAGTCGTCGGGCCGGGGGCGCTACACCGATCCCGAACTGGCGGCGGAGCTGCGCTCGTCGTTCGACGAGGACGTGTCCACCGAGACCCCCTTCCTCACCTTCCTGGACGCCTGGTGGCCTGAGCTGACCCCGCGCCAGGTGCTGGTGGCCATGGCCGACGAGCGGCGCCTCGGCAAGTGGTCCCGCCGGATCCTCAACCAGGGTGAGGTGCGCCGCCTCGCCCGTTCGCTGAGACGGCTGGACGCGGCGGGCGGCGGCCCGCTCTCCGTCCACGACGTGGCGCTTCTGGACGAGCTCCAGACGCTGCTGGGCAGCCCGGCACGTCCGAAGAAGAAGCGCGAGTACGACCCGCTGGACCAGCTCACGGGGCTGGAGGAGCTGATGCCGCAGCGCGAGGAGACGCAGCGCGAGCGGGCCGAGCGGCTGGCCGCGGAGCGCACCGAGTACGCGCACGTCATCGTCGACGAGGCGCAGGACCTGACGCCGATGCAGTGGCGGATGGTCGGACGCCGTGGTCGGCACGCGACCTGGACGATCGTCGGGGACGCCGCCCAGTCCTCCTGGTCCGATCCGGACGAGGCGGCCGCGGCCCGCGACGAGGCGCTCGGCAACCGGCCGCGGCGCCGGTTCACCCTCACCGTGAACTACCGCAACCCGGCCGAGATCGCCGAGCTGGCGGCCAAGGTGCTGGCGCTGGCCATGCCGGGGATGGAGTCCCCGTCGGCGGTGCGTTCGACGGGTGTGGTGCCGCGCTTCGAGCGGGTGCGGGACGGCGATCTCGCCTCGACCGTGCGGGAGGAGGCCCGCAGGCTGCTGGCGGAGGTCGACGGCACCGTCGGTGTGGTCGTCGCGATGAACCGCAGGGCCGAGGCGGCCGCCTGGCTGGCGGAGCTCGGGGACCGGGTCGTCGCGCTGGGCAGCCTGGAGGCGAAGGGGCTGGAGTACGACGCCACGGTGGTGGTCTCTCCCGCGGAGATCGCCGACGAGTCCCCGGCCGGGCTGCGCGTGCTGTACGTGGCTCTCACCCGTGCGACGCAACAGCTCACCGTCGTCTCCGGCGAGCGCGACATGCCGGACGAGGACGGGGTTCCGGACCTGCTGCGGGACTGAGACCGCGGAAGGCGGCCGCGCGTGCGGAGGACTTCTCCGAGTCAACACGTCGCACAGGAATCACTTCTCCGGGGTGTTTGTTAGCCTGGTGGCGGCACCGGTTCGATCCAAGCCCCCGGGCCCAACCTTCGTCGCTACGAGCGACCACTTGCCGCGAGGCGAGCATGGCGGGCCGGTGCCACCTGAGTGAGAAGACAGACCCGCGTCACCTGCTGGTGGCGCGGGTCTGTTTCTGTTTCCCCGGGTGCCCCGTCCGTGCCCGCACGGGGCACCCGGGACGTGGCCGGTTCGGGCCCGTCGGTTCGCACAGCCGTTTTCACAGCCTTCCGGGGTTACGTACAACCGCCACTTCTCGTATGGTGGAAAAAAGTTTCCGAAAGGTGGCAGTCATTACCTGCTACCGGCCGGTAGGTGCGACCATCGGAACGCACGTACGGGGCCCCCGGGCCATCCGCGTGCGGCAACGAAGCTCAGGAAAGCGAAGGACTCGGCCATGGCAACGGCGCCCAGCGTCTCGTACTCGATGACGGTCAGGCTGGAGGTGCCCGCGAGCGGCACAGCGGTCTCCCAGCTCACCACGGCCGTGGAGTCCTCCGGTGGCTCGGTCACCGGCCTCGACGTGACCGCTTCCGGCCACGAGAAGCTGCGGATCGACGTCACGATCGCGGCCTCCTCCACCTCGCACGCGGACGAGATCGTCGAGGGGCTGCGCGACATCGAGGGCGTCATCCTCGGCAAGGTCTCCGACCGTACGTTCCTGATGCACCTCGGCGGCAAGATCGAGATGGCGTCCAAGCACCCCATCCGCAGCCGTGACGACCTCTCGATGATCTACACCCCCGGTGTGGCGCGCGTCTGCATGGCCATCGCCGAGAACCCCGAGGACGCGCGCCGTCTGACCATCAAGCGGAACTCCGTCGCCGTGGTGACCGACGGCTCCGCGGTGCTCGGCCTGGGCAACATCGGCCCGATGGCCTCGCTGCCCGTCATGGAGGGCAAGGCGGCCCTCTTCAAGCGCTTCGCGGGCATCGACGCCTGGCCGATCTGCCTGGACACCCAGGACACCGACGCCATCGTGGAGATCGTCAAGGCGATCGCCCCCGGCTTCGCGGGCATCAACCTGGAGGACATCTCCGCGCCCCGCTGCTTCGAGATCGAGGCGCGACTGCGCGAGGCCCTGGACATCCCCGTCTTCCACGACGACCAGCACGGCACCGCCATCGTCGTCCTCGCCGCCCTGACCAACGCCCTGCGCGTGGTCGGCAAGGGGATCGGCGACGTACGGGTCGTCATGTCCGGAGCCGGCGCCGCCGGCACGGCCATCCTCAAGCTGCTCATCGCCGCCGGCGTGAAGCACACGGTCGTGGCCGACATCCACGGTGTGGTGCACGCCGGCCGCGAGGACCTGGTGGACGCCACCCCGGACTCCCCGCTGCGCTGGATCGCCGACAACACCAACCCGGAGGGTGTCACCGGCACCCTCAAGCAGGCCGTCGTCGACGCCGACGTGTTCATCGGCGTGTCCGCCCCCAACGTCCTGGACGGTGACGACGTGGCGGCCATGGCGGAGGGCGCCATCGTGTTCGCGCTCGCGAATCCGGACCCCGAGGTGGACCCGGCGATCGCCCGCGAGACGGCTGCCGTCGTGGCCACCGGCCGCTCCGACTTCCCGAACCAGATCAACAACGTGCTGGTCTTCCCGGGTGTCTTCCGCGGTCTGCTGGACGCCCAGTCCCGCACCGTCAACACGGAGATGATGCTCGCCGCCGCGCGCGCCCTGGCCGACGTCGTCGCCGAGGACGAGGTGAACGCCAACTACATCATCCCCTCGGTCTTCAACGACAAGGTCGCCGGAGCGGTCGCGGGCGCCGTCCGCGAGGCGGCCAAGGCGGCCGGGGTCGCCGAGGCCGCGGGCGACCCGGCGTAGCATCCCGCACCGCGCCGTCGGCGGGGGCCGGCCACGGCTCCCGCCGACGGCGCCCCCGCCCGCGTACGGGCGTGTCCGTACGGCTTCGTACGGCGCGTCGCGGGTCGCGGCGTCCCAAACGCCCCTTTAGGGTGGGCGGGCAGCGAGCCCCGCAGGCCCTGCATCCGCTGCGTACCGCTCCGACAAGTCGACGGAACGTCATCACGGCCACGTGGTGGTGGTTTTCGTATGACGTCGGGGGGTCCGGATTGGCGTTAGCGCCGCAGGTGGGGGCAGGATGCGTATTCGGGCGCGAGGGTCTGACATCAGACCCGGGTCCGGGGACTGTCAGAGGGCCCTGGCAGCATCGGCTTCGATCTCACGCCTCACAGGCAAGAAGAACACGGGAGTACAAACATGAACCGCAGTGAGCTGGTGGCCGCCCTGGCCGACCGTGCCGAGGTGACCCGCAAGGACGCCGACGCCGTTCTGGCCGCCCTCGCCGAGACCGTCGGCGAGATCGTCGCCAAGGGCGACGAGAAGGTCACCATCCCCGGCTTCCTGACCTTCGAGCGCACCCACCGTGCCGCTCGCACCGCTCGTAACCCGCAGACCGGCGACCCGATCAACATCCCGGCCGGCTACAGCGTGAAGGTCTCCGCGGGCTCGAAGCTCAAGGAAGCCGCCAAGGGCAAGTAAGTCCCCCGAGGCGTCAGGAAGGGCGGCCGTCCCCCACCGGGGCGGCCGCCCTTCGGCGTACCCGGGCACCCGTACGGGGCGTTCACCGTTCCGCACAGCGGCCGTGCGGGCGTTGAGAGGCTGGCTGCGGCCTTCGCGGCGCGCTGCCCGGCCCCCGGGAGGCGCGGCGCCTCGTTCGGCCCTGTACGGGCGTTCTGCGGCCCGTGCCCCGGTTGCCGGTCCCGTGCCCTCACGCGTCCGGCCCGGAAGGCGGGCGGTGACGTGCGGTCACCGGGCGGGGGAGCGGGGAGCGACCACGGCACAAGACCGCCGCCCCGGCGTCCGTACGGTGTGTACGGGGCCGGGGCGGCGGTCTTCACGGGTGGTGCGGGTGCGCAGTGCTGTGTGCGGCAGCGCTGTGCGCGCCGGGGCGCGTACGCCTCAGACGAGCGAGCCGCCCGGCAGCTCGACCTTCGCGCCGAGCTTCTCGAGCTTCTCCATGAAGTTCTCGTATCCGCGGTTGATCAGGTCGATGCCGTGCACCCGGGACGTGCCCTGGGCGGCCAGGGCGGCGATCAGGTACGAGAACCCGCCGCGCAGGTCGGGGATGACCAGATCCGCGCCCTGGAGCTTCGTCGGACCGGACACGACCGCCGAGTGGAGGAAGTTCCGCTGGCCGAAGCGGCAGTCCGAGCCCCCGAGGCACTCGCGGTACAGCTGGATGTGCGCACCCATCTGATTGAGCGCCGAGGTGAAGCCGAGCCGGGACTCGTAGACCGTCTCGTGGACGATCGAGAGACCGGCGGCCTGCGTCAGGGCCACGACCAGCGGCTGCTGCCAGTCGGTCTGGAAGCCGGGGTGGACGTCCGTCTCCAGGGCGATCGCGTTGAGCGCGCCGCCCGGGTGCCAGAAGCGGATGCCCTCGTCGTCGATCTCGAAGGCGCCGCCCACCTTGCGGTAGGTGTTGAGGAAGGTCATCATCGAGCGCTGCTGCGCGCCGCGCACGTAGATGTTGCCCTCGGTCGCCAGGGCCGCGGAGGCCCAGGAGGCGGCCTCCAGCCGGTCCGGGATGGCCCGGTGGGTGTAACCGTCGAGCTTGTCGACACCGGTGATCCGGATGGTCCGGTCGGTGTCCATCGAGATGATCGCGCCCATCTTCTGCAGGACGCAGATGAGGTCCTCGATCTCCGGCTCGACGGCGGCGTTGGACAGCTCCGTGACGCCCTCGGCGAGAACTGCGGTCAGCAGCACCTGCTCGGTGGAACCCACCGACGGGTACGGCAGACGGATCTTGGTGCCGCGCAGGCGCTGCGGGGCCTCCAGGTACTGGCCGTCGGCGCGCTTCTCGATGGTCGCGCCGAACTGGCGGAGCACCTCGAAGTGGAAGTCGATCGGCCGGCCGCCGATGTCGCAGCCGCCGAGACCCGGGATGAAGGCGTGCCCGAGCCGGTGCAGCAGGGGGCCGCAGAACAGGATCGGGATGCGCGACGAGCCCGCGTGGGCATCGATGTCGGCGACGTTCGCGCTCTCGACGTGCGACGGGTCGAGGATGAGTTCGCCCGGCTCGTCGCCGGGCCGGACGGTCACGCCGTGCAGCTGCAGGAGCCCGCGGACGACCCGCACGTCGCGGATGTCGGGCACGTTGCGCAGTCGGCTGGGCCCGCTGCCGAGCAGCGCGGCGACCATTGCCTTCGGCACCAGGTTCTTGGCGCCTCGGACGCGGATCTCGCCCTCCAGCGGGGTTCCGCCGTGGACAAGCAGGACATCGTCTGTGCCGGTCATGTATCTCGCGTTCCGGAGTGGTCGGGCAGGGGGCCATCAAAAGGGTAATGGGCTCCGGCACCCCTTCAGTAGGCCGCCCGGCGCGGGACGGACAACCTGAACGCGGCCCGATACGTTCCGCTCGCCCCGCCTTGCGGAGGGTCACCGTCCCGCCCGGCCCTTCCGGACCCCTGCGGGCGTGCGCTCCCCGCGTGCCCGGCGCGCCTCCGTACGCCCTGAGCTGCGGACGCGCCCCCGCGGCGAGGAGACCGGGCGCCCGGTCCCCGCGGAGGGCGGGAATGCGGGATCATCTGTGCCATGACGGAGGTGTCCTCGCTCACAGGACGGCTGCTCGTGGCCGCGCCCGCCCTGGCGGATCCGAATTTCGACCGTGCGGTGGTGCTGCTCCTCGACCACGACGAGGAGGGCTCGCTCGGCGTGGTCCTGAACCGCCCGACCCCGGTCGGCGTCGCGGACATCCTGGCCTCCTGGGCCGGGCTGACCGGTGAACCGGACGTCGTCTTCCAGGGCGGCCCGGTCTCCCTGGACTCCGCCCTCGCGCTCGCGGTGATCCCCGGGGACGAAGGCCCCCTGGGGTGGCGAAGGGTCCACGGGGCGATCGGCCTGGTCGACCTCGAAGCCCCTCCCGAGCTGCTCGGAGCCGCCCTGGCCTCGCTGCGGATCTTTGCCGGATACGCCGGCTGGGGGCCCGGCCAGCTGGAGACCGAGCTCACCGACGGCGCCTGGTACGTGGTGGAGTCGGAGCCGGGCGACGTCTCCTCGCCGCACCCCGAGAATCTCTGGCGCGCGGTTCTGCGCAGGCAGCGGAGCGAGCTGGCGATGATCGCCACGTATCCGGACGACCCTTCGCTGAACTGATGCACGGAGCTTTCAGTACGCTTGGCAGTTATGAGCACTCTTGAGCCCGAGCGCGGGGCAGGTACGGGGACCCTCGTAGAGCCGACGCCGCAGGTGTCGAACGGCGACGGCGACCACGAGCGCTACGCCCACTACGTCCAGAAGGACAAGATCATGGCGAGTGCCCTCGAGGGCACTCCCGTGGTCGCACTGTGCGGCAAGGTCTGGGTCCCGGGGCGCGACCCCAAGAAGTACCCGGTCTGTCCCATGTGCAAAGAGATCTACGAGTCCATGGGCGCCGGAGGCGACAAGGACAAGGGCAAGGGCAAGGACGGCGGCAAGAAGTAGCCCGCCCGGCACCCTTTTACCTCTCCCCGTTTCCCGCCTGACCTGACCTGACCACGGCCCCCGGGGCACGCCACGACGCGTGCCCCGGGGGCCGTCCGCATGTCCGGGCGGGGTCCCACAGGTGCGCGTCGCGCGGGCCGCTCCGCGTGGTCACAGAGTGGTAGAGACCACTTGTCGGAGCGCGGACGCCCCCTTAGTCTCCTGCAAGTTGTGCAGAACGAAACGTCCGTTGCAAGGAATGCAACGATTGACCGGTAGGGGTCCCGGATGAAGCTTTCTGCCCGAATCGCCGCTCCGGCCGCGGCACTTGTGCTGGCGGGAATCACCGCCACCGCGTGCGCGCCGCAGACCTCCGACACCAGTTCCAAGGGGGACGGCAAGACCGGCACGCTCCGCGTCTGGCTGTTCCAGGAGGTCGGCAACAAGCCCAAGGAGAAGGTCGTCGACGCCGCGGTGGCCGAGTTCGAGAAGGCCCACGAGGGGGCCGAGGTCGAGGTCGAGTACATACCCGTCGACACCCGGGCCCAGCGCGTCAAGGCCGCCTTCAACGACCCGAAGAGCGCCCCCGACGTCATCGAGTACGGCAACACCGACACCGCCGGATACGTCAAGGACGGCGGACTGGCCGACGTCACCGAGGAGTTCGGGGCCTGGGACGAGGCGAAGGACACCGACCCGACCGCCAAGCAGTCCGTGACGGTGGACGGCCGGATCTACGGGGCGCCCCTCTTCGTCGGCGTGCGCGCCCTGTACTACCGCACCGACGTCTTCGAGGAGCTCGGCATCGAGCCGCCCAAGTCCCAGGGCGAACTGATCACCACCGCGAAGAAGATCCACAAGGAGAGGAAGGACCTCTACGGCCTCGCCGTCGGAGGCGCCTACACCTACGGGGCGATGCCCTTCATCTGGGCCAACGGCGGCGAACTCGCCGGCGAGACCGGGGTCACCTACAAGTCCGCCGTCAACAGCCCCAAGGCCCGCAAGGGCATCGAGGCCTACACCTCGCTCTTCGGCGACGACAACTGCCCGGCCGCCAAGTGCGCCTCCATGGGCGGCAACGCGACCGTCACGGCCTTCGCCTCCGGGAAGGCCGCCATGGCCATCGGCGGCGACTTCAGCCACGCGGCGGTCGAGGCGGGCTCGGTGAAGGGCAGGTACGCGGTCGTGCCGCTGCCCGGGGTCGCCGAGGGCTCGATCGCCCCCGCCTTCGCCGGAGGCAACAACATCGGTGTCCTCAAGAGCAGTTCGCACCGCACCCTCGCCGTCGACCTCATGAAGTCACTGGCCGGCAAGAAGACGCAGGCCGCGATGTTCGACGCCATGGGATTCCTGCCCACGTACACGGACGTCCTGGACAACGCCGCGAAGAAGGAGCCCTTCGTCGGCCCCTTCGTCCGGACGCTCGACGCGGGAGCCAAGTTCGTCCCCGCCTCCCCGGCCTGGGGCCAGATCGACGCCTCGCTGGTGCTTCCGACCATGTTCCAGGAGATCGTCAGCGGCCGTAAGGACGTGGCCGCCGCCTCGGACGACGCGGCGAAGAAGATGGACGCGGCGTTCGCCGAAGCGGGCTGACCGATGACCGCGGACACCACACTGCACAAGGCCCCCGCAAGTGCCGGGGCGGGCGGGGAGCGCCCCCGCCCGCCCCGCCGCCGGCCGGCGTCACCCGCACGGCGCTCCGGCTGGACACCCTGGCTCTACCTGCTCCCCGCGCTCGTCCTCCTCGGCGGACTGCTCGTCTACCCGATCTATCAACTGGGCCTGATCTCCTTCCTGGAGTACACCCAGGCCCAGGTCAGCGGCGGCGAACCGACCACCTTCCAGGGCTTCGGCAACTACGCCACGCTCTTCGGGGACAGCCAGTTCTGGCAGGTCCTCCTCTCGACGGTGCTCTTCGCCGCGGCCTGCGTCCTCGCCACCCTCCTCGTCGGCTGCGCCCTGGCCGTCCTGCTCACCCGCATCCGCGCCCTGCCCCGGCTCGCGCTGATGCTGGCCGCACTCGGCGCCTGGGCGACACCGGCGATCACCGGATCGACCGTCTGGGTCTTCCTCTTCGACCCGGACTTCGGCCCTATCAACAAGGTGCTGGGGCTCGGCGACTTCTCCTGGACCTACGGGCGCTGGAGCGCCTTCGCCCTGGTCCTCCTCGAAGTGCTCTGGTGCTCGTTCCCGTTCGTGATGGTGACCGTGTACGCCGGCATCAGGGCGATCCCCGCGGAGGTGCTGGAGGCCGCCTCGCTCGACGGCGCCTCCCAGTGGCGGATCTGGCGGTCGGTCATGGCACCGATGCTCCGGCCGATCCTCACCGTCGTCACCATCCAGTCGGTCATCTGGGACTTCAAGGTCTTCACCCAGATCTACGTCATGACCGGCGGCGGTGGCATCGCCGGACAGAACCTGGTGCTCAACGTGTACGCGTACCAGAAGGCGTTCGCCTCCTCGCAGTACAGCCTCGGATCGGCCATCGGCATCGTGATGCTGCTGATCCTGCTGGCCGTGACGCTGGTGTACCTGCGCCTGGTGCGGCGGCAGGGGGAGGAACTGTGAGCCCACGCACGCTTCTGCGCGTCCGGCGGCCCGGACGGCTCGCGGCCGAGGCGGCCGCCCTGCTGATCGCCGTCGTCGTCGCCTTCCCGCTGTACTGGATGGTGCTCTCGGCCTTCAAGCCGACGGGCGAGATCCAGTCCACCGAGGCCCGGCCCTGGACCCTCGCACCGTCCCTCGACTCGTTCCGCAGGGTCTTCGAACAACAGGACTTCGGGCGCTACTTCCTGAACAGCCTGGCCGTCGCGGGCACCGTGGTCGTCGTCTCCGCCCTGATCGCCTTCCTCGCCGCGACCGCCGTGACGAGGTTCCGCTTCCGCTTCCGCACCACGCTGCTGATCATGTTCCTGGTGGCGCAGATGGTGCCGGTGGAGGCGCTGACCATCCCGCTGTTCTTCCTGATGCGCGACGTCGGCCAGCTGAACACCCTGGGTTCGCTGATCCTCCCGCACCTCGCCTTCTCGCTGCCGTTCGCGATCTGGATGCTGCGCGGCTTCGTCAAGGCCGTACCGGAGGCCCTGGAGGAGGCCGCGTACATCGACGGGGCGAGCCGCACGCGCTTCCTGTGGCAGATCCTCTTCCCGCTCGTCTTCCCGGGCCTCGTGGCGACCAGCGTGTTCTCCTTCATCTCGACGTGGAACGACTTCCTGTTCGCGAAGTCGTTCATCATCAGCGACACCTCCCAGTCGACGCTTCCGATGGCGCTGCTGGTCTTCTTCAAACCCGACGAGAACGACTGGGGAGGGATCATGGCGGCCTCGACGGTGATGACCATTCCCGTGCTGGTCTTCTTCGTCCTCGTACAGCGGCGCCTGGTCTCCGGACTCGGCGGCGCGGTGAAGGACTGACATGCACGACCTGATTCCGGCACCCGCACGCGTGGAGGGCGAAGGCCGCCGCGGCTTCGTCCTCGACGAGGCCACCACCCTCACGGCGGGACCCGGCACCGAAGGCACGGAGCGGTGGCTCCGCAGCACCCTCGGGGCCGCCTTCGGCCTGCGGCTCGCTCCCGGGGCCGTGGACGCCGAAGGCGCCGCGAGCGACCCGAACACCGTCGAACTGCGCGTCGACCCCTCGCTGGAGCCCGAGGGCTACCGGCTGGTCGTCTCGCCCGCGTGGGGCGTACGCATCACCGGAGGGAGCGCGGCCGGTGTGTTCTGGGGCGCGCAGACGCTCCGTCAGCTCCTCGGGCCCGAGGCCTTCCGCCGCGCTCCCGTCGGCGTTTCGGGGCCCAGGGGCCTCGCCGCCATGGAGATCGAGGACGGTCCCCGCTTCGGCTGGCGCGGGATGATGCTGGACGTGGCCCGGCACTTCACGCCCAAGGAGGGCGTGCTGCGCATGCTCGACCTGCTGGCCGCCCACAAGCTGAACGTCTTCCACTTCCACCTCACCGACGACCAGGGCTGGCGGGTGGAGATCGAACGCCACCCCCGGCTCACCGAGGTCGGCTCCTGGCGTGCTCGCTCCAAGCACGGCCACCGTGCCTCCGAGCTCTGGGACGAGACCCCGCACGGAGGCTTCTACACCAAGGACGACATCCGGGAGATCGTCGCCTACGCCGCCGAGCGGCACATCCGGGTGGTCCCCGAGATCGACATCCCGGGCCACTCGCAGGCGGCGATCAGCGCCTATCCGGAACTGGGCAACACCGACGTCGTCGACACCTCCGCGCTCTCCGTGTGGGACACCTGGGGCGTCAACCCGAACGTACTCGCGCCCACCGACAACACCCTGCGGTTCTTCGAAGGGGTCTTCGAGGAACTGCTCGAACTCTTCCCCGCGGACACGTCGCCCTTCTTCCACATCGGCGGCGACGAATGCCCCAAGGACCAGTGGAGGCAGTCCCCGACGGCGCAGGCGCGCATCGCGGAGTTCGGTCTGGCGGACGAGGACGAGCTCCAGTCCTGGTTCATCCGGCACTTCGACCGCTGGTTCGCCGACCGCGGACGCCGGGTCATCGGCTGGGACGAGATCCTGGAGGGCGGCCTCGCCGAGGGAGCGGCCGTGACCTCGTGGCGCGGTTACGGGGGCGGGATCGCCGCCGCCGAGGCCGGGCACGACGTGGTGATGTGCCCGCTGCAGCAGGTGTACCTGGACTACCGCCAGGCCGACGGGCCGGACGAGCCGATGCCCATCGCGTACGTCCGCACCCTGGAGGACGTCTACCGCTTCGAGCCCGTGCCCCCGGGCCTCTCCGAGGAGGCGGCCCGTCATGTGATGGGGACCCAGGCCAACGTCTGGACCGAGGTCATGCAGAACCAGGACCGCGTCGACTACCAGGTCTTCCCCCGCCTCGCCGCCTTCGCCGAGGTCGCCTGGTCCCGTCTCCCGGCCCCCAGGGAAAGGGACTTCGCCGGGTTCGAGCGCAGGATGACCGCCCACTACGCCCGCCTCGACGCCCTGGGCGTCGCCTACCGGCCGCCCACGGGCCCGAAGCCGTGGCAACGCCGCCCCGGTGTCCTGGGCCGCCCGATGGAGGGGCCGCCCCCGATCGCGTGACCGGTGCTCCGGAGTCCGGCCGGGGGAGATGAGTAAGTCGTACGAATCTCCTGAAGGGTGGCAATTCGTACGTGCGGCAGATGCGCTGCCAAAGGCGACTTTTCCCCTGGCCGGGGACGGAAGCACCCTTCGCGGACCCTCGCGACGGGCAGCCCGGAAGATGTGCCAGAGTTGCCACGTCCCGGCCGTGAGCACGTACCGTACGGCGGACAGGCGGGACTGCCGGGACACCGGGAAGGGGCAGCTGGGTTGACCACGCACGCACCGCAGGCCATGCGGTCGGTGATGCTGCCGGCCTCGCTCGACGAGGCCGTGGCGGCTCTCCGCGCCATGCCCGCCGCCGTACCGGTGGCCGGCGGCACGGACCTGATGTCGGCGGTCAACAAGGGCCTGCTGAGGCCCTCGGGGCTGGTCGGCCTCAGCCGGATCAGCGAACTGCGCGGCTGGCACTACCAGGACGGCCACGCCCTGCTCGGGGCGGGCCTCACCCACGCGCGCATGGGCCGCCCCGACTTCGCCGCGCTGATCCCCGCGCTGGCCGCGTCCGCCCGGGCCGCGGGTCCGCCCCAGATCCGTAACGCCGGAACCCTCGGCGGCAACATCGCCGGCGCCGCCCCCACGGGCGACACCCTGCCGGTCCTGGCCGCGCTGGAGGCCGAGCTGGTCATCGCGGGCGCCGAAGGGGCGCGCCGTGAGATGCCCGTCTCGCACCTCCTCGCGGGCCGCGAGATGCTCGAACCCGCGGAGCTGATCGCCTTCGTCCGGGTGCCCCTCCTGCACGCCCCGCAGGTCTTCCTCAAGGCGACCGGGCGCACCGGTCCCGGCCGGGCCACCGCCTCCGTCGCGATCGTCCTGGACCCGGCCCGGCGCGGGGTGCGCTGCGCGGTCGGCGCGATCGCGCCGATGCCGCTGCGGCCGCTGGAGGCCGAACGCTGGATCGCCTCACTGATCGACTGGGACGGTGAGCGGGGCCTGGCCCCCGACGCGCTGGCCGCCTTCGGCGAGTACGTCGCGGCCGCCTGCATCCCGGACCAGGCACCACCGGACGACGGCGGAGAGGCTCCTCCGCTCTCGCCCGCCGTACTCCACCTGCGGCGCACCGTCGCCGCGCTCGCCCGACGCGCACTGGGGAGGGCACTGTCGTGACCAACGAGGAGAACCCGGAGCACGGTCGGCAGCCCGACCCGTACGCCGGCTGGGAGCCGACCCCGCAGGGCGGCGAGTACGACGCCGAGGCGACCGCCTTCGTCCACCTGCCCCCGGAGGACCTCGCGGGCCTCGGGAACGACCCGCTGGCCGCCCCGGGCCACAGCTACGTCCCGCCGATGATCCTGCCGCTGACCCCGGCGGCGGGACTCGACCCCGCGGCGACGGGTAGCTGGGTCGTGCAGACGCAGGGGCAGCAGGAGCGCGCCGCCCACCGGCAGGAGGACGCCCCGGAGGCGGTCCACTGGCCGGACCCGAACCAGCCGCAGGACCCTTACCAGCAGCCGTACCCGGACACCTCGCAGTACGCGCAGACGTCGTCCACGACCGCCCAGTGGAACTTCACCGCCGCCGTCCCGCCCGAGCCCGAGCCGGTGCCGGAACCGGCTGGACACACCGGCCAGTGGACGATCCCGGTGGCCGACGGCGACCTCCCGGACGAGTCCGGCGAGTTCTCAGCCTCGGCGATGGCCTCGTCCTGGTACACGGAGACGCCCCCGGCCACGCTGCCGGGCGGAGCCCCCGCCCCCTGGGCGGCCCCGGAACCGGAGACCGGGCCGGCCGCCGAGGAGACCCCCGGGACCCCCGGCACCCCGGCCGAGCCGGAGGAGGCGCCGGTCGCTCCGGCCGCTCCCTCCCCGGCCGTCCACTCCTCACCAGTCCACTCCTCGGTCGTCCACTCGGAGCCCGAGGAGGACCGCCGGGCCCCGGAGGCGGCCGACGCCCCCGACGCCCCCGACGACCTTCACGCCGAGCCCGACGGCACCGACCCGGAGCGCCCCGAGACTCCGGCCTCCGAGACGACCCCCTCGGAGGACCCCGCCACCGGGGAGCCCGCGCCGGAGGCCGGTACGGCCGAACCGCATGAGGCCGACGCCGCGCACCTCCCCGGGCACGCCGACGAGCCCGCCCCGACCGCCCTGCCCGGCGGCCCCAGCGAGCACCCCTCCGCCTCGTACGTCCTGCACGTCAACGGCGTGGACCGGCCCGTGAGCGACGCCTGGATCGGGGAGTCGCTGCTCTACGTGCTCCGCGAGCGGCTCGGGCTCGCCGGGGCCAAGGACGGCTGCTCGCAGGGCGAGTGCGGCGCCTGCAACGTCCAGGTCGACGGCCGCCTCGTGGCGTCCTGCCTGGTCCCCGCCGCGACGACCGCCGGCAGCGAGGTCCGTACCGTAGAGGGACTCGCGGTCGACGGTGAACCCTCCGACGTCCAGCGGGCCCTGGCCGAGTGCGGCGCCGTCCAGTGCGGCTTCTGCATCCCCGGCATGGCCATGACCGTGCACGACCTCCTGGAGGGCAACCACGCCCCCAGCGAGCTGGAGACCCGCCAGGCCCTGTGCGGCAACCTCTGCCGGTGTTCCGGCTACCGGGGTGTGCTAAACGCCGTACGCGAGGTCGTGGCGGGCCGGGAGGCCACCGCGGAGGCGGCGCTCACCGCCACCGACGACGCCGAGCCGCGCATCCCGCACCAGGCCGCCCCGGGCGCGGGCAGCGCCCAGGCAGACGAGGGAGACGTCCGGTGAGCACCGTGCCGTCCCCCGCACGACCGGTCACCCCCACCAGCAGCCGCAGCGCGGCGTACGACAAGGAGGCGGCGTGACCAGCGACGCAGCCACCGCGACCAGCACCCCCCTCGCGCCGGCGCCGCCCGAGGCCACCGGCCCGGACCAGGAGCGGCCCGCGCTCGGACTGGGCACCTCGCTGCCGCCCGCCGACGCCCGCGCGAAGACCGAGGGCACCTTCCCCTACGCCGCCGACCTGTGGGCCGAGGGCCTGCTGTGGGCCGCGCTGCTGCGCTCGCCGCACCCGCACGCGCGCATCCTGTCCATCGACACGACGGCCGCCGCCGGCATGCCCGGCGTCCGCGCCGTCGTCACCCACGAGGACATCCCCGGGGACGGCGCCTACGGCCGCGGGGTCGTCGACCGCCCCGTCTTCGCCTCCGACCTCGTACGTCACCACGGGGAGGCCATCGCCGCGGTCGCCGCCGACCACCCCGACACCGCCCGGCTGGCCGCCGCGGCGATCATCGTCGACTACGAGGTCCTCGAACCGGTCACCGACCCGGAGAAGGCCTTCGCCGCCGAACCCCTGCACCCCGACGGCAACCTGATCCGCCACATCCCGCTCCGCTACGGCGACCCGGACACCGTGGGCGAGGTCATCGTCGAGGGCCTGTACCGCATCGGCCGCCAGGACCCCGCCCCGATCGGCGCCGAGGCCGGCCTCGCCGTCCCCCGGCCCGACGGCGGCGTCGAGCTGTACACCGCCTCCACCGACCCGCACACCGACCGGGACCTGGCCGCCGCCTGCTTCGGACTGGACCCCGAGCGGGTCAAGGTGGTCGTCACCGGCGTCCCCGGAGCGACGGGCGACCGGGAGGACCCGGGCTTCCAGATCCCGCTCGGCCTGCTCGCCCTGCGCACCGGCTGCCCCGTCAAGCTGGCGGCCACCCGCGAGGAGTCCTTCCTCGGGCACGCCCACCGCCACCCCACACTGCTGCGCTACCGCCACCACGCGGACACGGACGGCAGGCTGGTCAAGGTCGAGGCGCAGATCCTCCTCGACGCGGGCGCGTACGCCGACGCCTCGTCCGAATCCCTCGCCGCGGCCGTGGCCTTCGCCTGCGGCCCGTACGTCGTCCCGCACGCCTTCATCGAGGGCTGGGCGGTCCGCACCAACAACCCGCCCTCGGGGCACGTGCGAGGCGAGGGTGCCCTGCAGGTCTGCGCCGCCTACGAGGGCCAGATGGACAAGCTCGCCGCCAAGCTGGACATCGACCCGGTCGAGCTCAGGCTGCGCAACGCCATCGCCACGGGCGACATACTCCCCACCGGACAGACCGTCACCTGCCCCGCCCCCGTCGCCGAACTCCTCGACTCACTCAGGGACTTCCCCCTCCCGGTGCTCCCCAAGGACGCTCCGGAGGACGACTGGCTGCTCCCCGGCGGTCTGGAAGGCGCCGGGGAACCCGGGGCGGTCCGCAGGGGCGTGGGCTACGCCCTGGGCATGGTCCACATGCTCGGCGCCGAGGGCGCGGACGAGGTCTCCACGGCCACGGTCCGGGTCCACGACGGTGTGGCCACGGTCATCTGCGCGGCCGTCGAGACCGGCCAGGGCTTCACCACCCTCGCCCGCCAGATCGTCCAGGAGACCCTGGGCGTCGAAGAGGTGCACGTGGCGGCGGTCGACACCGACCAGCCCCCCGCCGGCCCCGCCACGCACGGGCGCCACACCTGGGTCTCGGGCGGCGCGATCGAGCGGGCCGCGAAGATGGTCCGTACCCAGCTCCTCCAGCCCCTGGCCCACAAGTTCGGCATGTCCACCGAGCTCCTCCAGATCGCCGACGGCAAGATCACCTCGTACGACGGGGTGCTCTCCACAACCGTCACCGAGGCGATGGACGGCAAGGAACTCTGGGCCACCGCCCAGTGCCGCCCGCACCCCACCGAGCCGCTGGACGAGGCGGGGCAGGGCGACGCGTTCGTCGGCCTGGCCTTCTGCGCGATCCGCGCGGTCGTCGACGTCGACATCGAACTCGGGTCCGTCCGCGTGGTCGAGATGGCCGTCGCCCAGGACGTCGGCCGCGTCCTCAACCCCGCCCAGCTGGCGACCCGTATCGAGGCGGGCGTCACCCAGGGCGTCGGCGCGGCCCTGACGGAGAACCTCCGTACCGCCCGCGGGATCGTCCGCCACCCGGACTTCACCGGGTACGCCCTGCCGACCGCCCTGGACGCCCCGGACATCCGGATCGTCAAGCTCGTCGAGGAACGCGACGTGGTCGCCCCCTTCGGCGCCAAGGCGGCCTCCGCGGTCCCGGTGGTCACCTCTCCCGCGGCGGTGGCCTCCGCGGTACGCGCCGCCACGGGCCGCCCCGTCAACCGCCTCCCGATCCGCCCGCAGGCGGCGGTGGCGGCGACGCCGAAGGGCTGAGGGGCCTCGGCCGCCGGTAGACGGATCGAGGCAACGCCGAGGCGCCGGGCGGATGTTCCGCGCCGGCGCCTCGGGCGCGGCTCTCCGCGCTCTCATCTCGCGGCGAGGCTACTCACAGGCTGCAGACTGCTCGACGGCCTTGGTGTAGTCGACGATCAGGCGCTTCATGACCGTCTGGTCGTCGGTTCCGGAGTCGGAGACCTGAACCACCGCGTAGAGGTTCTGTTCAGGGTGCTCCGGCGACGTGCAGGAAGAGGTCTTGCCGACGCCGGCCTTCCCGGTGTAGACGAAGCGCCCGTCGTCCGACAACGTTCCGCCGTCCATGCCGGCGTATCCCTCCGAGACCATCGCCGTGGTGTCCCTTTCGTTCCACCATGATTGGGTGAGGCTCAGGGCAGCCTTGCCGTCCACGGTCACGTCGCAGCGTGTCGCTCCGCCGCTCAGCCTCGACTTTGCCGACGCGATGGAGTCACCACCCGGCAGCACGGCCTTCACCAGTGCAGGGTCCACGGGGGTTCCGCACAGCGAAGTGGGCACGGTGTACGCCTTCTCGGGCGTGTCGTCGCCGGAGCACGCCGACAGGCTGGACGTGAGAACGACGGTGACCGACAGGGAGACCAGCGTGCCAGTGAACCGGTGACGTCGGAGAGATGCACGGGCAGACAACGTGAGCAGCCTTTCGAGGTTCGGACAGGGAGCGACGCGGCGGGACGCCGTCCTTGGACAGTCGATCAGATGTCCGTCTTCAGGTGTGGAGACATGTGCGCGGTGTTGACGCCTGCTGCGCGGAAGCCCTCCTGGGCGGCAGCGCGCGCCTTCTCATCGAGGCTGTCGTCCATCACGTCATCACGGTGGTGCGCCTTCGCCGCGTTCTCCACGGCCGACTCGGTGTACCCCGAGTTCTGGTCGTTGCCGCTCTCCCAGTACTCGCCCATGACCGGGCCCGCGTCGTCCTTGGCGTGCCCCTCTGCATCCTGGAAGAGGGCTTCGAGGACCATGCTGCTCACGGTCCCCGCCACGCCGCCTGCAACTGCACCGCCCACAGGGCTGGCGATGAACGACGTACCGACGCCGATGCCCGTCCCGATCCCTCCGGAGATCGCGTTCTTCCACTGCCCCACGGACTGGTCGAACTCCTTGTCGGACTCCTCGGCGGGCCCGGCGACCGCCTCCTGGCGGCCGATGGCGAGCGTGCCGGACACTTCGCCAGAACCGTGAGCAACCTGCTCGATGGTGAACTGCGTGTCATTGGAGTACCGCTGATCGGCTGCCAGATCCGGGTTCAGGTGGTAGTCCATGAGGTTCGCCATGTAGGCCTTGTTGGCCACCTCCACGGCGGCATACCCCTCGGGGTTCTGTCCCACAGTCAGCAACAGGGCGTTCACATCACGGTGGTTGAGCGTGGCGGAGCTGCCGGCGACGGGGAACAGCTTGTTCGTGTCCTCGTCCTGGTCGTCGGTCATGGCCCGGTTGATGTCCGGCAGGTACTCCGATGTGATCTGCCCGATGCTGTCGGACATGTAGTTGTACTTCGTGAGCCGTTCGTTGTCGTCCGAGACGGAGGCCACGAGCGATTCGAACAGCTTGGTCTGCCCCTCGTTGTGCGCGGGCGTGTCCGCCGTCGGCAGCTCGCCCGCAGGGTGCCCGGTCGTGGCGGCCTCCAGAGCGAGGGCGAGATTGTTGCGGCCGGTGATGTCGTCGTCGCCCTTGAGGTTCGTCTCCTGCGGCCACTCCCGCTCCTCGAAGAGGTACTGGAAGTTGGAGAGTGGGACCTTCCCGTTCTTGCCGTTGCCGTCCGTGTCGCGCTCGAAGGGGGAGTCGTCCTTGGAGACATACTCCTCGTTGAAGAAGTCGGTCGCCGCGTCAGGGCTGTTGGACAGACCCTTGAGGTAGCCGGTCAGCGGGTCGTCTCCGCTGTCGTCACCGATCCTGTTGAGCCACGGGTCCATGCCCATGTGCTGCCACGCCATGTTGGCGTGCTCGCCGTTGCCGGTGAGCTTGCGTTCCGTCTCCATGAGCTTGGTGCCGTAGCTCTTGAGGAACTGGTCGTCGTAGTCGCCGGTCCGCATCAGGTTGCTCATGACCTGGAAGCCCATGGGGCCGCCGCCGTCCCGTCCGATGGGCTGGTCGCCGAGCTTGATCATGTTGCCCTTCCAGCTCGTCATGTCGGCGGAGTCGCTCTGCGTGGCGGTGGCGAGCGTCATCCCGAGATTGCGCTGGAGGTCGTCGAACTTGTCGACCCGTTCCTGGCCGAGGGAGGGGTTCATGGCTGGGTCGTTGATGCCCTGCCAGAACTCGAGGGTCTTCTTGGGGCCGAGCTGCGTGGCGAACCGCTCGGAGAACAGCGGATCGTCCTTGTACTTCTCCAGGCCGTTGTTGATCCTGTCGAAGTCGGCGGGCGTGAGGTCCTCGGGATTCTTCGCCGCGATCTTGGCGAGGTCCTCAGCCGCCTGGACCGCTTCCGCCGCAGAGTCGCGGTCCTTGTAGTTGGCGTCCGAGAAGCCCATTCTGGCCTGGTCGGCTATCGCGGTCAGCACCTTGCTCGCCGACTCGTCGCTCTCCGAGGCGTTCTTGAGGATCGCCTGTACCTCGTCGCGCAGCGCGGTGACATCGCTCTCGCTGTGGTCCGGCACGGTGGTGCCCCGGGCCGCCCGGTCAGGGTGGATGTTCATGGTGACGGTGAAACCGCCGCCGCCCGTGCTGGTGACGGTCAGATTCTTCTTCTGACCCCGGCTGATGGCGGCCTCGAGATCCTTCTTGTACTGGCGCAGCTCGTCCCGAGTGTCCGTGAGGATCTTGTGAATGGTGTTGGCCTGTGTGTGGGCATCTCCGAACTCGCCGGCTGTCTTGCCGACGAATTCCTTGGTGACCTGGGCGTTCAGACCGGTCCAGTCGGCCGAGTTGGCGGCCTTGTGCAGCCCGTCCTCGGCTTGCCTCTTCAGTTCGACGAGGTGCCGTACGAGCAGGCCCCAGTCCGAGACGGCCTCGTCGAGCGTGGTGAAGTTGGCGAAGCGCAGCGCGTTGAGATCCATGAGGTGTCGTTTCTCCTGTATGACTCTGTGGTCGCGCCGTTACTTCTTGGGCTCGTACGCCGGGTTCTTCTTGCCCGGATCACCGACCCGTTCGTCGAATCCGGCATCCAGGGCGTCGATGCTGCTCACCGCCCGGTGGATGTAGGCCTCGTCGCCGGCATGCACCTTTTTGGTGACCTGCATGTGGTTGGAGATGTGGGCACATGCGTCCATGAGCGACTTCAGCTGCTCGTCCCACCGGGTCGACACATGCTTGAGCCCGCCGCCCAGCGCGAAGCCCTGACCACTCAGATCACCGGCGGCCTTGTCGCTGCTGGGAACGGCCACCCGGGCCTTGTTCCAGAGGTCGTTGTAGAGGCCGTGGGCCTGGCTACCGATCTTCGCCAGATCGCTGTGCCCCACCTTGAGATCACCCGTCTGCCCAGGCAGAGCCGCAGAGCCCCCGCCTCCGGGGTCGAGTTGGTTCAACTGCATTCCGGTCGACCGCCGGTCGGCGGCCTGCGTCTTCAGTTGCTCCCACTCGTCCCATGCCATGGGTGACCCTTCCCCCGTCTGCTTGTCCTGCGCCGGCGTGCCCCGGTGGGCGTCCAGGCCCGCAGGCCAAGCTAGCAACCCCTCAGGATGTCTTCTTGGGCGGAGCCCGAACCCGGAGCCCTGGTGTGTGCATCTTGTGGAGAACTCGGCGGAATCGTCGGGGCGAGGTTGAACGATCCCGCATGCGGTCCGCCAGGGAACCGGCCCATCGGGACCGGACGCGTCCGTACGATCCTCGGTGAGGTGAGAGAGCCGACAACGACGGGAGACTGCTCATGCAATGGCCGGCCCGACAGGAGTTCGACCGTGTCGCCGGACGACAGCAGAGCTGGGGGGCGGGCCTGCTTGTGGTGTCCGCAGCCCTTTTCCTCTGGTTGGGGTACTTGCTGATGATCCCGTTCACGGTCCACGACTATCAAGATGAAATCGCCTGCGAGGCGCCGGTGTTCTACGACAGCGAGAGCACCTCGTACAGCCAGGGTGCGGGGAAGCTTTGCAGCGCCGAGCGGGACTGGCCGGAACTCCTCGGGCTCGGACTTCTTGCCGTGCCGCCGGCTGTCGCGGGCGCGGCACTGTTCACGAGCGGGAGCGCACGCAAGCGGGCGAGTTCCCATGTCTTCCGAATCCTCGAGATGCAGGAGTCCCAGGAGCGCGCCCGGCAGAGGGCTCAGCCGAAACCCTGAGTGTGGGGCCCAAGTACGAGGCGCCCGGCGATCGAGACGGGGAACTGGCCGGTGCGGCCCCCGGCACGAGGATGACAGCCACCCCCGCACATCGGGGGTGGCCGTTGCCTTCCGCTGGAGACCGTGACCGGATTCGAACCGGTGTAACTCGAGTTGCAGTCGAGCCCCTGAGCCTCTCGGGCACACGGTCGGGGTGTGTCGCTGGGGTGTGTCGCTGGGGTGTGTCGCTTCCCCCTGTGCTCACGACCGTACGGCCCGGACCCGGCGACGCCAACAGATCTCCGACCGTCGCAATACGACTGCCATACGCCGTTCATGAACGGCGCGCGCGTTCCACGGTTCCTAAACTAATGAGCAGGAGTGAGTCCTGGGCCCATACCTCGTCACTGTGGACGTCCCGGACGGTGACCTCGGCGCTCGGCCCCCGAGTCTCGGGCCCCGAGCGCCGAATGTGGCCTGTCACTCGTTCGGGGCGTCGGGGGAGGCCTGCGGGCCGACGCTTGAGCTTCGGGCTTCGAGGGCTGAGACACGAGGGCCGAGGTTCGAGCGGTGTTGTTCATCCGGGAGGTAGGTAAAGGCTTTTGGGAAACCTCCCCTCCCTCCCGCCCCGTCACGGCCAGCAAGTATGACTAATCGTGATCGAGTTGCAGCAGAGAGTCGCCGCTGTCTACGGTGCCCACAACGAGACGACCCCGACACGGTGTTAGCCGCACCGGCCGGGGTCTGACCCAAGATCGCTTACCCAAGAAGGACGATCTCGTGGCTACCCAGCAGATTAGCTCCGCCCGGCCCGCTCCCGCAGGCTCGCGCCCGTACCGCAAGGCGCACACCGGCTACGGCAAGCGGACCATCCCGGCCCAAAGCCCTTCCGGTGCAGGCGCCTTCGCCTATCTGCCCGAGCGCGAACGCTACGTTGCCGGGTACATCGACCACCTGCCCGACGGCGCCGCGATGGACATCAAGTCGCTGGCCAAGGACCTGCCCCTGTACGGCCAGATGGCCATCGGCAGCGCGCTGCGCGCCCTCGCCGTGGCCGGGCACCTCCGCCGGGTCCGCTGCCGGGTCGAAGGGGACGGCCAGTGGCGGTGGGTAACGCTCACCTACTGGTCCCGCATCGCCCACGACAACGAGTGGTGGGCCGCCGGACTCGCAGGCGAGCAGGCACCCGACCCGGCCGCCGAATCGGCGGACGTACCCCAGCAGCGCACACCGGCCGTACTCCAGCAGCGCACACCGGCCGTGCCTCAGCAGCGCACACCGGAGCTCCCCAGCCACGAGCCGCACATGCCTCAGGTGCCGCAGGCCGAGCCGAGCGCGGAGGCTCCGGCTGTCGCGCCCCCGTCCCTCGCCTACCTCGCCCTCGCCGGACTCGGCCGCAGCGAACCCCGCCTGGCGCTCTCCGCCGCCGACTGCGCCGCGCTGGAACCGCTCGCCGCCGCCTGGTTCGCGCGGGGCGTCAGCGCCGACTACCTGACCTCGGCGCTCACCGCCGGCCTGCCCGAACGCATCGGATCACCCATCGGCCTGGTACGCCGCCGCCTCACCGACAAGATGCCGCCCCACCTGCCCGCAGCACCCGCACCGAGCCAGGGTGGCCTCCCCGGCAGCCCCGCCCGAAGCGTCCTGGTCGAGTGCACCGACTGCGGACGCCCCGGACCGGCCGAAGCGCTCCCGGACGGCCTGTGCCGTCCCTGTACGACCGCGAACCAGCCGGCGGAACCGTCAGGGGGTGCCGCAGCCCCGGCGGAGGTCGAACGCGACGTCCCTGCCCTCGTCGCGAGCCTCCGGAACCTGATGCGCACCCCCTGAGCGGTCCGGCGTCGGCCACGCGCGGGAATCCGCCGGGGCGAGTTGCGCGATCACCAGCCCGTACAGCAGCTTGGTCGTCGATGCTGGAGTCGAGGATCTGGATGCCCCAGCCGGGATGGTGAGGTGCGGGCGGTCCAGAGCTCGAACTCCAATGCCGTGTCAGGCAAGGTTCGTCCTGTGCTGATCGTTGAGTTGGTGCCTGGTAGCGTCCCTCTCTTCGGCTGGGGCAGCCTGCTGGAGTCCTGACGGGACGCATGGTGAATTCTCCGGATGACAGTCTTCTTGGCGCTGCGACAACGCGGGTCGCGAAGGTCTTCGGCGGTATGACGGCACAAGCCGGTGAGGCCGGATGCGGCCGGTGTTTCGATGAGGGCGAGGTCGAGCTGCTGCGGACTCCTGACGTCCCGCTCCCCGCGGACCTCGTCCGCAGGGTCGCGCGGAAGGATCCCTTCCACTGGGACGACCGGTCCGCGATCATCCGTCGGGTTCTGCCGCAACTCGTCGTGGTACTCGCCGAGGGCGAGACCGAGTCCGACCTCATGGCCCGTGGACTGGCCGCGGCGGGTTGGTCGCACTGGCCCCGCGAGCAGGCTGGGGCTGTGACCGGATTCCTGGACGCATGGTGGACGCAGACCCTGAGGACGAAGTCGCCGCCCACTTCAGCGAGTGCGGTGTTCGAGAGCTGTGTGACCGCGAGTTCCTCGGTCGCCCCGTGGCTCGCCCGCTGGGAGGCTGAGATGTGCCCGATCGCCCGCCGTCACCTGGCAGACAGCCTGGACCGGTGGCGGGAGGAGTTGACGTCCGACGACTCGCCCTTCACATGGTGGTGGGGCACAGAGGCGGAAGAGCAGGCCGCCTGGCAGGAAGTGAAGCGGTGGCTGGCCGTTCAGGCTCGGGCGATGTGAGCCCGGAAGGGCTGGTGCCTGACCGCAGCCATGGACTCCGAACCGCCCGATTCAGGCGATATTCGGCCTGGTGGCATCTGTGCGAAAGCACGGCCGGGGGCGGCGCCCGCACCGGGTGGGTGCCGTCGCCGCCCCTCTGCGGCGGCTCGCGGACGTACGACCAAGGTCTCACCACCCATACCTCCACCGACAGGGTTCATCCGTGGTTTAGGCCCTTACCCTGAATCCCATGTCTGCCCTGGAACCCCGTGACGCCGAGGTCACCGCCGCCCTCGTCGAGACCACCGTCGAAGAACCGGCGGAAGGCGTTCTGGGCCGTACCTACCGGGCGCTCAGCGTCGGCATCGTCTCCGTAGTCCTGCTCATCGCGTTCGAGGCGACCGCGGTCGGCACCGCCATGCCCGTGGCCGCCAGGGAACTGCACGGCATCCCGCTCTACGCGTTCGCCTTCTCCGCGTACTTCACCACCAGCCTCTTCGCCATGGTCCTCTCCGGGCAGTGGGCCGACCGGCGGGGGCCGCTCGCCCCGCTCGCCACGGGTATCGGCGCCTTCGGTGCGGGGCTGCTGCTCTCCGGCACGGCGGCGAACATGCTGGTGTTCATCCTGGGCCGGGCCGTCCAGGGCATCGGCGGCGGGCTCGTGATCGTCGCGCTGTACGTGGTGATCGGGCGGGCCTACCCGGAGCGGATCCGGCCGAGCATCATGGCCGCGTTCTCGGCCGCATGGATCGTCCCGTCGGTCGTCGGCCCGCTCGCCTCGGGGACCGTGACGGAGCACCTCGGCTGGCGCTGGGTCTTCGTCGGCATTCCGGTCCTGATCCTTCTGCCGCTGGGCCTCGCGCTGCCCGCCATCCGCCGGATGGCGGGCGGACCCACGGACGCCTCGGCGGCGGCGGAACCGTTCGACATGCGCCGCCTCCGGCTCGCCCTCGGTATCTCGGCGGGCGCCGGGCTGCTCCAGTACGCGGGGCAGGAGCTGAGGTGGCTGTCGCTGGCGCCGGCGCTGGCGGGTGCCGCGCTGCTGGTCCCCGCCGTACGCGGGCTCCTTCCGCGAGGGACCATGCGCGCGGCGCGGGGCCTGCCCGCGGTGATCCTGCTGCGGGGGATCGCCGCCGGTTCCTTCATCGTCGCGGAGTCGTTCGTACCGCTGATGCTGGTCACCCAGCGCGGGCTCTCCCCGACACTGGCCGGGCTCTCCCTCGCCGCCGGCGGTCTGACCTGGGCGCTCGGCTCGTACGTACTGGCCCGGCCGCGGCTGGAGCCCCACAAGGGGGCCCTCATGGTGGCCGGGATGGTCCTGGTGACGCTCGCGATCGTCGCCGCCCCGAGCGTCCTGATCGAGGCCGTACCGGCGTGGACCCTGGCCCTGATCTGGGCGGTCGGCTGCTTCGGGATGGGCATCGTGATCGCCTCCACCAGCGTGCTGCTGCTGAAGCTGTCGGCGCCGGAGGAGGCGGGAGCCAACTCCGCCTCCCTCCAGATCGCCGACGGACTGTCCAACGTGCTGCTGCTCGCGGCGGGTGGGGCCGCCTTCGCCGCGCTCGGCGGCGGCGCGGTGGGCGCGGCCGCGCACGGGGCGGTGGGCGGCGGTACGGCCGCCGCCCACCCGGGCGCGTTCACGGTGGTCTTCCTGCCGATGGCGGCGGTGGCCGCGGTGGGGGTGTGGGTCGCCACCCGGGTACGGGCGGCCCCCTGATCGCCGCCGGTTCACGCGGCTGAGCCCCGCAGGCCCACGAGCGTTGGTCGCGCCCCGGGCGCCGCTCACCCCGGGGCCAGGCGGCTGAGGCGCTCCCACGCCCGGTAGTGCTCCTCCTGCGCCCGCCGCAACTCCATGACCTGGTCGAAGGACTGGCTGCCGACGATCAGCCGCCGGGGCGGGTCCGGCATCGACGCCACTTCCATGACGACCGGGGCGGCGGTCTCCGGCGCGGGTGACACGGCGTCGCCCCACATGGCCTCCATCTCGGTGCGCAGCGGCTGGTATCGCTCCTGCGGTTCGGTGGCCGTGGTGCCGGTGGTGAAGAGGCCGGTGTCGTAGCCGCCCATCTGCAGGACGGTGACCTTGACGCCGAACCGTTCCACCTCCATGGCCAGCGCCTCGCTGACCGAGTCGAGCGCGGCCTTGCCCGCGCCGTAGAAGCCGACGGTGGCCATGCCGCCGCCGCTGCCCATCGAGGTCACCTGGAGCAGGCGCCCTCCGTCCCGGGCGGCTCGCAGATGGGGCAGGACGGCCTGCGCGACCCACACGGCGCCGAAGAAGTTCACGTCCATATGGGCCCGGATCTGCTCCTCGCCGGCCTCCTCGACCATGCCGTAGAGCATTCCGCCGGCGTTGTTGACGACCACGTCCAGCCCGCCGAACGCGGCTGCCGCGCGCTCCACGCCGTCGAACACCTGCCGGCGGTCGGAGACGTCCAAGGAGAGCGCGACCAGGTGGTCCGGGTACTTCTCCGCCAGGTCCTCCAGGGAACTGACGTCGCGGGCGGCCGCCACCACCCGGTCGCCACCCGCCAGGGCGGCCTCGGCGAAGGCCCTGCCGAGCCCGCGGGAAGCGCCGGTGATGAACCAGACTCGTGCGTCGGTCATGTCTTCTCACTCCCAGTAAAGGAGACGGTTCGTCTCGTTTCGGGAAGAGTACGGCGCCGTCGACGGCTTGGCAATACGGTGCGTCTCGTTTCGCTAGAGTGGTCCCATGCGAACCGAGAAGGGGCCGGACCACTCCCGGCGCAAGGAACGGTCCCGGCAGGCGATCCTCGCGGCGACCCGCGCCCTGGTCGCGGAGGAGGCGTACGAGAAGGTCACCGTCGAGGGCATCGCGGCCCGCGCGGGTGTCGGCAAGCAGACGATCTACCGGCGGTGGCCCACCAAGAGCGCGGTCGTCTTCGCCGCCCTCCTGGATCTCAGCCAGGACGCGGACACCTCCTCACTCGCGCTCCCGGACACCGGCGACATCTCGGCCGACCTCAAGCTCGTCCTGCGCGCCACGGTCGAGGAATTCAACGACCCGTCCTTCGACCGGCTGGTCCGCGCCCTCAACACGGAGATCGCGAACGACGCCGAGCTGGCGGCCGAGTACCGCGAGAAGCTCGACCGGCCGCTGGAGGACGCAAAGAGGGCGCGCCTGCGCAGCGCCCAGCAGGCTGGTCAGCTCGCTCCGGACGCCGACCTGGGCCTCGTTCTGGCGATGCTCTACGCGCCCCTCTTCCAGCGCTGGCTGCACCGCACAGGCCCGCTGACCGCCGATTACGCCGACGCCCTCGTCGACGCCACCCTCAGGGCCTTCGCCCCCTGAACCGGGAGCCGTCGAAGGCCCCGCGTCTCCCGGCCGGCCTCCGCTGTGAGGCCGGTCTCAGCGCCGGGGTCGCCACGGTTGGTCGTACCGGGTTCCGCTCCGCACGCCGGTAGGGTGGCCCGGTTGTCGTATCGCGTGCGGGCCGCTTCCGGGCCGCACGGCCAGCGCCCCACGTACCCGAGTGCCCCGAACCGGAGACCGTGACTACTACCGCCTCCCACCACCTCTCACCCGCCTTTCCCGGCCGCGCCCCCTGGGGTACGGCCGGCAAGCTGCGAGCCTGGCAGCAGGGCGCGATGGACAGGTACATCCAGGACCAGCCGCGCGACTTCCTCGCCGTCGCGACCCCCGGCGCGGGGAAGACCACCTTCGCGCTGACCCTCGCCTCATGGCTGCTGCACCACCACGTGGTGCAGCAGGTCACCGTCGTGGCGCCGACCGAGCACCTCAAGAAGCAGTGGGCGGAGGCGGCCGCCCGCATAGGGATCAAGCTCGACCCGGACTACAGCGCCGGACCGCTGAGCAAGGAGTACCACGGCGTCGCGGTCACCTACGCCGGTGTCGGCGTACGCCCCATGCTGCACCGCAACCGCTGCGAGCAGCGCAAGACCCTGGTGATCCTCGACGAGATCCACCACGCCGGTGACTCCAAGTCCTGGGGCGAGGCATGCCAGGAGGCATTCGACCCGGCCACCAGGCGCCTCGCGCTCACCGGCACCCCGTTCCGCTCCGACACCAACCCGATCCCCTTCGTCGCGTACGAGGAGGGCAACGACGGCATCCGCCGCTCCTCGGCCGACTACACCTACGGCTACGGCAACGCCCTCGCCGACGGTGTCGTCCGCCCGGTGATCTTCCTCAGCTACAGCGGCAACATGCGCTGGCGCACCAAGGCCGGGGACGAGATCGCCGCACGGCTCGGTGAGCCGATGACCAAGGACGCCATCGGGCAGGCCTGGCGCACCGCGCTCTCACCCACCGGGGACTGGATCCCCAACGTGCTGGCCGCCGCCGACAAGCGGCTGACCGAGGTGCGCAAGGGCATCCCCGACGCGGGCGGGCTGGTCATCGCCACCGACCAGGAGTCGGCGCGCGCCTACGCCAAGATCCTCAAGTCGGTCACCGGCGAGAAGCCGACCGTGGTCCTCTCCGACGAGAAGGCCGCGTCCAAGAACATCGACGCCTTCAGCCACGACACCTCGCGCTGGATGGTCGCCGTCCGCATGGTGTCGGAGGGCGTCGACGTCCCGCGCCTCGCGGTCGGCGTCTACGCCACGACGATCTCCACCCCGCTCTTCTTCGCCCAGGCCGTCGGACGTTTCGTACGGTCACGCAGGCGCGGCGAGACCGCCTCGGTGTTCCTGCCGACCATCCCCATGCTGCTCGACTTCGCCAACGAGATGGAGGTCGAGCGCGACCACGTCCTCGACAAGCCGAAGAAGGGCAGCGACGAGGAGAACCCCTTCGCCGAGGAGGACCAGCTCCTCGCCGACGCCGAGAAGCTGGAGGACGAGGAGACCGAGGACCAGCTGCCCTTCGAGGCGCTGGAGTCCGACGCCGTCTTCGACCGGGTGCTCTACGACGGCGCCGAGTTCGGCATGCAGGCCCACCCGGGCAGCGAGGAGGAGCAGGACTACCTCGGCATCCCCGGCCTCCTCGAACCCGACCAGGTGCAGCTGCTGCTCCAGAAGCGGCAGACCAGGCAGATCGCGCACAGCAGGCAGAAGCCGGCCGAGGAGGCCGACCTGCTGGAGAAGCCGGCCGAGGGGCGGCCCGTCGTCACCCACAAGAAGCTGCTTGAGCTGCGCAAGCAGCTCAACACCATGGTGTCGGCGTACACCCACCAGAGCGGCAAGCCGCACGGGGTGATCCACAACGAACTGCGCCGGGTGTGCGGCGGCCCGCCCAGCGCCGAGGCGACGGCCGGGCAGATCCAGGACCGGATCAAGAAGGTCCAGGAGTGGGCGACCCGGATGAGGTGAGGCGGACGCCACGGACGGCCCCGGTGCGCGGACGGTGAGATTCGTCCGTGCACCGGGGCCTCGCTGTCATCCGGCCAGGGCGTCCGGGACCTCGGAAGGCAGCTTCGCCTGCGCGGCGCAGCCGAGTTCGTCGGCCATGGCTCGGGACGCCGCAGTGAGGACGGTCATCTGGTCCTTGTCTGTACTGTCGGGTGCGACCTGGCTTTTCGTCACGGTGATTTTCGCCCTTATGTACGGAGTGGTCTTCTCCTCGTCCCCCTTCGTGGGGCAGGAGAAGACCAGCGTGGCCCCGCCGCCTTGGTGCGTGACCGCGAACCGGCCCAGAGGGTAGACCGACAGGTCGTCCGTGGGCACCTTCTTCGGATCCGCATGGCTGGTCCTCGCTTCGAAGTCGATGGTGAGCACCGGGAAGTCGCTGTCGATTTTGTACGGCTGGCACTGGTTGCGGTCGCCCAGGTCGTCGTGGAGACGCTTCGCGGCGAGCGGAAGGGAGAACGCGTTCGGATCTCCGTTCGCCTGGGAGCCGTCCAGCTCCGTGAAACGGTCCGCCCCGCTGATGCGCTCCAACGCGGACGCTCCTGAGGCCCCCAAGGCTCCGTCGCAGATCTGAGACGGAGCGAGTCCCTCCGCCTCCTCGGAGCCGGTGTCGCTGCATCCGGAGACCACGGTGACGACCAGCGCTCCACAAAGGGCCAAACGAACCGTAGCCCCCATGGAGGCGAAGTCCTTCATGTGCATGACCTTCCGTCGCATGATCAGCCCTTGAACGGGGCACGCCCGCGGTAGTCGTTCTGACTCGATCCCAGGTCGTACCCGTTCTCGATGTCCTGCGTCCAGTCCTTGAAGTCCGTCGAATCTCCCAGCTCGGGGTTCTCCTTCAGGTACGCCTCGTAAGTACTGCCGAGCTGTTCGGTCCCCTTGTTGTAGAACTCCTGACTCGTCGCCTGCGACTTCTCCGTGGCGTCCTGCTCAGCGTCCTCGATACTCTTGTCGACCTCGTGGCCGATGAACGTATTCACCATGTCACCGACGGTGTCAGCTGCCATGGGGGCTACGACCAGTGCGGCGGCAGTGGAACCGGGCAGAGGGATGGCTGCGATTCCGCCTCCGACGACCACCCCGGCGCCCAGCTTGACCCAGTCTCCGGAGCGCCCGAGAGACTTGTTGGCCTGTTCGGCGTCATCCTTGTACGTCGTTTCGGCCTGCTGCACGCGTGAGTGGTCCAGGATGCCGCGTGCCTCGGCACCCGTCGTCATGGCGTCGTGAGCGTTGTCGATGTTCCTTTCGCTCGTTGCCGGGAACGCGTCCAGCGCGCTGAGGGTGTAAAGGTGCTGCGCAGCTGAGACAACTCCATGGGATGTCTCGTTCTGGCCCAGCACGCTCAGGAAGTTGACAGCGCCCTCGTTGCCGAAGTTCGCCCGCCCGGCGTACTTCGCGGGGTAGGCGGAGTCGTCCAGGGCGTGGTTGCCGATTCCCGACAGGCTGTAGTCGATGTCGTCGATATACGCCGCGCCCATCTTGCCGAGGCTGTCGGCCAGCTCGGACTGCTTGTGCAGCATTTCCGGGCCCTTCTCGCTCCCGTACAGATAGGCCACCTGCTCCATGACCCCTGCCGTAGCAGCAGTACGGTGGTCTCCGCTGCCTGGATGCAGGGGGTCTTTGCCGGTCATCGGGTCGGCGTCGTACGCGTAACCGGTAGTGGCGGACTCCAGGGCGTGGCCGAGTGAGTCCTTGCCGGCGTTGAACTTGTCGTCGCCGTCACCCGTAGGATCCGCCAGCCAGATACGGTCCTGGGTGAGGTACTTGAGGTGCTCGTTGACCTCGCCGTCCTTGTTGACGGAGTCACCCGCTCCCTCCGGCTGGGCAAAGAACTGGGTAGAAGCCTCCGGGTTGTGCCCCAGAGCCTGCATGAAGCCGGTCATCGGGTCGCGGCCTCGGTCGTTCTTGTCCCAGAAGTTGAGGTCGCCCTGGTTCCAGTTGTTGACCCAGGGACTCATGTCCTCGACGTTGCGTTCCTTGTCGTACGCGATGAGTTTGTCGCCGTAGGAGTTGAGGAACTGATCGTCGTAGTCGCCGAAGCGCATGAGGTTGCTCATGACACCGAAGCCGGTGGGGTCGTTGGCATCGTCGATACCGAGCCGGTCCGGACCCAGCTCCACCATCTTCTTTTCCCAGCCCTGCATCTTGTCGCTGTCGGAGAGAGTGGCGGTGCCGAGGGTGATGCCGAGGTTCTTCTGCAGTTGCTTGGCCTGCTCGTAGAACTTCGGGTCCCTGCCCATGCCCTGGTACGGGTCGGCGACTCCCGCGTAGAAGTCGAGAACCTTCTTCGGCTCCACCTGGGTGGCGAATCGCTCGGCGAAGAGCGGGTCGTTCTTGTAGGCGGCCAAGGTGGTGTTCAGGGAGTTGAGCTCGGTGAGCGTGACGTCGTGGGGATCCTTCTTGAGGATCTTGGCGGCCTTCTCCGCCTCCTCCACGGCCTTGGCCGCTGAGTCCCGGTCCGCGTAGCTGGCGTCGGAGAAGCCGTACTTCGCCTGGTCGACCAGGAGTGTGAGCACCTTGGCGGCCGAGGTGTCGCTCTCCGTGGCCTTCTTCAAGATGTTCTGTATCTCGTCCCGGTAGGCATCGACATCCTGCTGGGTGTGCTCGGGCACCGTGGTGCCCTTCGCTGCCCGGTCGGGGTGGATGTTCATCGTGACGGTGAAGGAGCCCTCGCCGGTGTCCCGCACGGTGAGGTTCTTCTGGAGCCCGCGGTCTATGGCCGCGTTCAGCTGGGTGCGATAGCTGACCAGTTCACCACGGGTGTCAGTGACGATCTTCTTGATCGTCTCGGCCTGGGTGTAGGCATCGGCGAACTCGCCCGCTGTCTTGTCCACGAAAGCACGGGTGACGGTGGCATTCTCTCCGGCCCAGTTCGCCTTGTCGGACTTGGCCTTCAGGTCGTCCTTGGCGTCTTCCTGAAGAACCTTCAGTTTTGCGACCATCTGTTCCCAGTCGGTGATCGCCGCATCGAGATCCGAGAAGTTCGCGAAGCGCAGGGAGTCGAGATCCATCAGTTCCCGGACCTCTCGTCGAAGCCCTTGTCGAGTGTGTCGATGTTGCTGACCACCGTGGCTATGTACGCCTCGTCGCCGGCGTGGGCGCCCTTGGTGTAGTCCAAGTGGTTCGAAATGTGGGCGCAGGCGTCCAGCAGGGAGCGGACCTGGTCGATCCAGCGTGAGGCCACGTGGTCGAGGGCACCGCCCAAGGCGAACGTTTCCGTCTTCAGGGTTCCGGCTGCCTTCTGGGTGGAGGCGCGGGCGTGGTCACCGGCCTTCTCGAGGTCGCCGTACATCCGGTAGGCGACGTTGCCGATGGACGCCAGATCCTTCTGATTGACCTTCAGGTCGCCTTGAGGTGTGGGCCCGCCTCCGGCCTCCGGCGGCACCTGGTTCAACCGCATGTGCGCGGATCGCCTCTCCGCTGCTTCGGATTTCAGCTGTTCCCACTCATCCCATGCCATTCAAGGCCACCCTCCCCGTGATGTGCCGAGCCGTGTCGCGCCGGTCGTACGACAGTCGTACATCAACCGGGGTGAGACAGGCTAAGCGTCGGGGTCGTGGTCGGCGATTGTGGCTCATTCGATGCGGTGTTCGCCCGGGGTGTGAGCTACGGCGGCAAGGGTGTGCACCCCTAGATGTGGGTCCCGGCGCGCGTCGCCCGCTGGGGCGTGAGCGTGAGGGCCTAGCGCCCCCGGGCGAGAATTTTTTCGCGACCGTTCTTCACGATGGGTTAACAGCCGTTCACGAAAGTTCTACGGAGCGTTGCGCGGAGTCACCCGACGTGAACGCGCGTAGATGTTCGCGTTCCGGACGGTCTGCCGCTGACCGGCGGTTATGTGGCGCGCGTTCGGAGGGAGACCGGATTCTGGACGAGGTCTTCCGCTCAGCGAACCCTCTCGCTAATGTCCCCGAAACATGAACGCCCCGTGGCAATGTGGCCGCGGAGCGCAGCCGGTGCCATGGCCAGTCGGCGGCCTCTCGGTGCGTCGCGCCGTGGGACCGGCGCCGACGGACCCGCCAGAGACAACCGCCCCGCTTCACCACGAGGGAGAGGGCGTCGTGACCGCGGAGACTTCCCAGACGCTCGACAGAGGACTGCGCGTCCTCAAGTTGCTCGCCGATACCGATCACGGCCTGACCGTCACCGAGTTGTCCAACAAACTCGGGGTCAACCGCACCGTCGTCTACCGCCTGCTCGCCACCCTGGAACAGCACGCCCTCGTCCGGCGTGACCTGGGCGGCCGGGCGCGGGTGGGGCTCGGCGTCCTGCGGCTGGGCCGACAGGTGCATCCCCTCGTCAGGGAGGCGGCGCTGCCCGCGCTGCGTTCCCTGGCCGAGGACATAGGGGCCACCGCCCACCTCACCCTCGTCGACGGGTCGGAAGCGCTCGCGGTCGCCGTGGTCGAGCCGACCTGGACCGACTACCACGTGGCCTACCGGGCCGGTTTCCGCCACTCCCTGGACCGGGGCGCAGCGGGCCGTGCGATCCTCACCGCCAGGCAGAAGACGGTCGACCACCCGGGCTACACCCTCACCCAGGGCGAACTCGAAGCCGGTGCCTGCGGGGCGGCCGCCCCGCTCGTCGGGGTGTCGGGTGTCGAGGGAAGTGTCGGCGTCGTCATGCTCGCCGACGCCGTGCCGGAGCGGGTCGGGCCCCGGGTCCTCGACGCGGCCCGTGA
Source organism: Streptomyces sp. NPDC048590 (assembly GCF_043199535.1). NCBI lineage: Bacteria > Bacillati > Actinomycetota > Actinomycetes > Kitasatosporales > Streptomycetaceae > Streptomyces > Streptomyces sp. NPDC048590. The sequence continues at coordinate 114,318 of NZ_JBICWC010000001.1, forward strand.
GGTCGCCGACGCGCTGCGTTAGACCGGTAAGGGCGGTCAGGGCGCGGTCCGGGCGGACCGCGCCGGCGGTTAGATTGGGCGGGTGGCCATTCGTCTCTCCCGCCCCCGCTTCCTCGCCGTCTGCGCGCTGCCCGTCGTCGCGCTCTGCGCCACGGCCGCCTTCGCGCCGCTGCCGTTCACCGTGGCGCAGCCGGGCACCACGGCGGACGTGCTCGGGGACGACAAGGGCAGGCCGGTCATCACGATCAAGGGCGCCCCGACCCGCCCCACCGACGGTGAGCTGCGGATGACGACCATCCTGGCGACGAGCCCGACGGCCGACGTCGGCATCGGGGACATCGTCGACAGCTGGTTCCGCACGGACCGGGCGGTCATGCCACGCGACTCGGTCTACCCGACCGGCGACTCCGAGACGGAGATCGAGCAGCACAACCTCCAGGACATGGCGAAGTCGCAGAACGCGGCCGTCGACGCCGCGCTCGGGTACCTGGACCGGAAGCCCGGCTCGGTGGACGTCACCCTCCACCTCGCCGACGTCGGCGGGCCCAGCGCGGGACTCTTCTTCTCCCTGGGCATCATCGACAAGCTGGACGGCAACGGCTCCGGCGGTGACCTGACCGGCGGCCGCACCGTCGCCGGGACGGGCACGATCGACGCCGACGGCACCGTCGGCGCGGTCGGCGGTGTCTCCCTCAAGACCCAGGCCGCCCGGCGCGACGGCGCCACCGTCTTCCTCGTACCCAAGGCCGAGTGCAGGCAGGCGGAGGCCGAGCGTCCCGAAGGGCTGCGGCTGATCCCCGTCACGACACTGAAGAGCGCGGTGTCCTCGCTGCGGGCTCTGGACGAGGGCGGCAAGGTCCCGAGCTGCTGACATCGGAGCCCGGTGCGTCCATCCCCCGCCAGGCGGGGAGGGCCGACGGGATCGGAACGTCGCGGGGCGGAAGACCGCTGGTCCACCAGGCCTGACAACGCCGGGGCCCGCACCGCGTGCTGCGGTGCGGGCCCCGGCGAGGGTCGTTGAGGGGGTGCGCTCAGTTCTCCTGGATGAATCCTTCCTGCACCAGCCAGTCCAGGGCGACCTCGTGCGGGTCCTCCCCGTCCACGTCCACCTTGGAGTTGAGCTCCTGGGCGAGCGGGGTGGTCAGCTTCTTGGTCACCGGGGCCAGCAGTTCGGCGATCTCGGGGTACTTCTCGAGCGTCGCCGTGTGGATCAGGGGAGCGGCGTTGTAGTTGGGGAAGAACTGCTTGTCGTCCTCCAGGACGTCGAGGTTCATCGCCTTGATCCGGCCGTCCGTGGTGTACACCTCGCCCAGCAGGCAGCCGCCCGAGTTCACCTGGGTGTAGATGATCCCCGCGTCCATCTTCTTGATGTTCGCGGCAGGCAGGTTCATCCCGTAGTGCTTCTGCATGCCGGGAAGCCCGTCGTCACGCGAGGCGAACTCGTTCTCCACGCAGACGGTCACCGCCTTCGGGTCCTTCTTCGCCAGCGCGGCGACGTCGGACAGGTTCTTCAGGTGGTACTTGGCGTTGTTCTTCTTGCTGATCGCGAGGGCGTAGGTGTTGTCGAGCGTGGACGGCGGCAGCCAGGTCACCCCGTTGCCCTTGTCCTCGTCGCGTACCGCCTTCCACTGGTCGTACGGGTCGACGATCGGCTTGGCGTGGCCCAGGTAGGTGATCCAGGCCGTGCCCGTGTAGTCGTAGAGCGCGTCGGCGTCGCCCTTGACGACCGCCTCACGCGCGCTGATCGAACCCGGCAGGTTCGTCCGGTCCAGTACCTCCGCGCCGGCGGCCTTGAAGACCAGTCCCATGATCTGGCCGAGGATGATGTTCTCGCTGAAATTCTTCGAGGTCACCGTCAGCGAGGCACCCTTGAGGGGCTGCCCCTTGCCGATGGACCCCGGTTCCACTTCGTCCACCATCGGTGAACCGCTCTTCAGCCCGCACCCCGTGAGCAGGAGGGCGAGCGCGGCCACCGATGCGAGGCCCGTGCGTATCCTCATGCTTCCTCCAGCCCGCGCGGCGTCAGCCACAGTTCGACCAGCGAGGCCAGCCAGTCCACCAGCAGCGCCAGTACCACCGTCAGGACGGATCCCAGGATCAGCACGGGCATGCGCTGGGTCTGGATCCCCGAGGTGATGAGGTCGCCGAGCCCGCCGCCGCCGCCGAAGGTGGCCAGCGTCGCGGTGCCCACGTTCAGTACGAGGGCCGTACGGACGCCGGCCAGGATCAGCGGGACCGCGAGCGGCAGCTCGACCCTGGTGAGTGTGCCCATCGGGGACATGCCGATGCCCTTGGACGCCTCGACGAGCGTCGGCTCGATCGCGTTCAGGCCGGCGACCGTGTTGGAGAGCACCGGCAGGACGGCGTAGATCACCATGCCGGTGATGGCCGTCGAAGGCCCGATGCCCAGCCAGATGACCAGCAGGGCCAGCAGGCCGATCGCGGGGGTGGCCTGGCCGATGTTGGCGATGGCGGTGACGACCGGGGCGGCCTTGCTGATCCCGCGGCGGGTCAGCGCGATGCCCAGCGGGATCGCGATGATCAGCACCCAGAAGGTGGAGATCGCGGTCAGCCTGACGTGCTGCCACCAGCGGACCTGCACGTTGTCGCCCGCCAGTGAGTTCTCCGCGATCGAGTCCAGCTCGACGTTGGAGATCCACAGGTACGTCACCACGAGCACGACCGCGCAGACGGCCGGTACGACGACGAGCTTCTTCCAGGTGATGCGGCGGGCCGGTGCGGACGGCGAGGTGGGTTCCGTCTCCTCGTCGCGGAAGGCCTTGCCGCCCACATCGTGCTCGCCCGGTGGCCGTTCCCCCTTGGGAGGAGCCTGATGACTGGGGGTCACAGTCCGCCGTCACCCCCCTCCAGCTCGTGCTCCGTGCGGTGGGCGCGCAGCGTCTCCAGGTCGTGCTCGTGCTCCATCGCGGTGAGCCGGTCGGCCTCCAGGAGCTCGTGCACGGAGTCCATCAGGGTCTGCATGTCGACGACGCCGATGAACTCACCGCGCCGCCCCGTCACGGCGACCCGGCCGCCGCTGTCGGTGAGCACGGCCTCCAGCGCGTCGTGCAGCGTCGCGTCGGCGGTCACCGTGTCGTGCACCAGCTGTCCTGCCCTGGCCAGCGAGCCCTTGGCACGCATCAGGTCTCCGCGCCGCAGCCACTTGTAGGGGCGGTTGTTGCGGTCCAGCATCAGCAGCTCGTTCTGCCGGCCGTCCCGCAGCTTGTCGAAGATCGACTGGAGAGGGTCCTCGACCGTCACCGTGGGGAACTCGGCGATGCCGACGTCCCGTACCCGGGTGAGGTTGAGCCGCTTCAGCGCCGCGCCCGCACCGACGAATCCGGAGACGAAGTCGTCCGTCGGGTTGGTGAGGATCGCCTCGGGGGTGTCGAACTGCGCGATGTGGGACCGCTCCCGGAGCACCGCGATGCGGTCGCCGAGCTTGATGGCCTCGTCGAAGTCATGGGTGACGAAGACGATCGTCTTGTGCAGCTCGTGCTGGAGCCGGATCAGTTCGTCCTGGAGGTGGTCACGCGTGATCGGGTCGACGGCGCCGAACGGTTCGTCCATCAGCAGCACCGGCGGGTCCGCGGCCAGCGCCCGCGCCACACCGACGCGCTGCTGCTGGCCTCCGGAGAGCTGGCGCGGGTAGCGGCCGTGGAACTCCCGGGGGTCGAGCCCGACCAGGTCGAGCATCTCCTCGACGCGGTCCTTCACCCCGGACTTCGACCAGCCGGTCATCTTCGGCACCAGGGCGATGTTCTCCGCGACCGTCATGTGCGGGAAGAGACCGGAGGACTGGATGGCGTAGCCGATCTTCCGGCGGAGCTTCACCGGATCCATGTCGGTGACGTCCTCGTCGTTGATCCTGATCCGCCCGGAGGTCGGCTCGATCAGCCGGTTGATCATCTTCAGGGTGGTGGACTTCCCGCAGCCCGAGGGGCCGACGAGGATGACCGTCTCACCTGCCTTGATGTCCATGGACACGTCGTCCACGGCGGGGGAGGGGCTGCCCGGGTAGGACTTGGTGAGGTTCTCCAGCTGGATGGTCGCGCCGGAGGTGCTGGCCGGGCGGGCCGGGGTGGCGTCCGCGGGCGTGGTGACGGTCTCAGGCACGGATCCCCCTGGGGATGGTGAGCCGCCCGAGCAGTACGTACGCGGCGTCGAAGAGCAGAGCGAGAATGACGATGCCGACGGTGCCGGCGAGGACCTGGTTGATGGCGTTGGCGCTTCCGAGTGAGGCGAGGCCCCGGAAGATCTCGTTTCCGAGTCCGGGGCCCGAGGCGTAGGCGGCGATCGCGGCGATGCCCATCAGCATCTGGGTGGAGACCCGGATGCCGGTGAGAATGGGCGGCCATGCGAGGGGAAGTTCGACTTTCAGAAGCCGACGGGTACGGGACATGCCGATGCCCTTCGCCGCGTCGACGAGGGCGGGGTCGACCCCGCGCAGCCCGACGATGCAGTTGCGGACGATGGGCAGCAGCCCGTAGAGGGTCAGGATGATCACGGTGGGCGGGACCCCCAGACCGACCAGGGGGATCAGCAGACCGATCGCGGCGAGCGACGGAATGGTGAGGATCGCCGAGGTCGACGTGATCGCGAGCGACCCGCCCCAGTTGCTGCGGTAGCTGACCACGCCGATCAGAACGCCGAGCAGGGTCGCGATGACCATGCACTGGAAGACGGCGCTGGCGTGTTGATACGTGTCAGTGAGCAGTTGTTGGTGGCGGGTGCCCAAATACTCCCAGAAGTTCACATGGTGCTCCGTAGGCTCAGTCGGTGTCCCCTGCAGCCTGCTCAACCAGCGGGATAATACGCAGGGGCACCGGGTTTTCCATGACGATCGCCGTGGAGGCCCGGACAATCCCATCAAAGCCGACCACCAGGTCGATCACCCGCTGGAGATCGGCGTTGGAGCGGGCCACGAGCCTGCAGAGCATGTCCCCGTGGCCGGTCGTGGTGTGCAGCTCCAGCACCTCCGGTACGCCACTCAAGTGGGCCCGTACGTCAGAGCCTTGGCCCTGCTTGATCTCCAGCGTGGCGAACGCGGTGACCGGGTAGCCGAGGGCGGCCGGGTCCACGTCGGGTCCGAGGCCCCGGATGACGCCATTGGACTGAAGACGGTCGAGCCGGGCCTGCACCGTGCCGCGCGCCACACCGAGCCTCCGTGACGCCTCGAGTACACCGATACGGGGCTCCCGGGCCAGCAGCACGATGAGCCGGCCGTCGAGTCGATCGATCGCCATGGTCCGCCCCCTGATGGTCAGCCTGTACAGATAGCCCGCTCATCCTCGCGTCTCACTGGACAGATTGACCAGGGCATCAGCGAACTGTTGCGCACCTTGCGAAGCGGCGGGAACCTTCGGACATGACTGAGACTGTGCACACCACCCCCGACACCGCCCGGCAGGCCGACCCCTTCCCGGTCAAGGGAATGGACGCGGTGGTCTTCGCGGTGGGCAACGCCAAGCAGGCGGCGCACTACTACTCGACCGCCTTCGGCATGAAGCTCGTCGCCTACTCCGGACCGGAGAACGGCAGCCGGGAGACCGCGAGCTACGTCCTGACGAACGGCTCGGCCCGCTTCGTCCTCACGTCCGTCATCAAGGCGTCCACCGAGTGGGGCACCTTCCTCGCCGACCACGTGCACGCCCACGGCGACGGCGTGGTCGACCTGGCCATCGAGGTCCCCGACGCACGCGCCGCCTACGCCTACGCGGTCGAGCACGGCGCCCGGGGCATCACCGAGCCCCACGAGGTCAAGGACGAGAACGGCACCGTCGTCCTCGCGGCCATCGCCACCTACGGCAAGACCCGGCACACGCTCGTCGAGCGCGGCGGCTACGACGGCCCCTACCTCCCCGGCTACGTCGCGGCGGACCCGATCGTCGAGCCGCCGGCCAAGCGCACCTTCCAGGCGGTCGACCACTGCGTCGGCAACGTCGAGCTCGGCCGGATGAACGAGTGGGTGGCCTTCTACAACAAGGTCATGGGCTTCACCAACATGAAGGAGTTCGTCGGCGACGACATCGCCACCGAGTACTCCGCCCTGATGTCGAAGGTCGTCGCCGACGGCACGCTCAAGGTGAAGTTCCCGATCAACGAGCCGGCGATCGCGAAGAAGAAGTCGCAGATCGACGAGTACCTGGAGTTCTACGGCGAGGCAGGCGTCCAGCACATCGCCCTCGCCACGAACGACATCGTCGCCTCCGTCCGGGCCATGCGGGCCGCGGGTGTGCAGTTCCTGGACACCCCGGACTCCTACTACGACACCCTGGGCGAGTGGGCGGGAGAGACCCGGGTGCCCGTGGAGGTCCTGCGCGAGCAGAAGATCCTCGTCGACCGTGACGAGGACGGCTACCTGCTGCAGATCTTCACCAAGCCGGTCCAGGACCGGCCGACGGTCTTCTTCGAGATGATCGAGCGCCACGGCTCGATGGGCTTCGGCAAGGGCAACTTCAAGGCCCTGTTCGAGGCGATCGAGCGCGAGCAGGAGAAGCGCGGAAACCTCTGACGGATCCCGTGGCCGGGTGACCCCGGCCCCGCGGGCACGTGCTCCCCGGCCGCCGCTGCGCCGGCCCTACGGGCGGACGACGCGGAACTCAGTACACCTGTGCCGGGGAGCCCCGTACCGAACGCGGGAGGACCGCCCGAAGCCCCGGGCGGTCCTCCCGCGTTCTGCTGTCGTCGGTTCCGTCACCCCTGAGGACTCGCCGAAGCCCCCGTCCGTGGCGCGCCGGCGGACGGGGAGGCGGACCGCGAGGGCTTCGGGGCGGGCGAGGCGTCCGCCGCCGGCTCGTCCTCGGCCTCCGGCGACGGCGACGGCGCGGGAGCGGACGGCGCCGCCGTGGGCTCGGGGGCCGGGTCCTGGGAGGGCGGCAGGATCTGAGCCGGTCCCCCCTCCGCGGGCTCGCCCAGCGCGTCCAGCGCCTCCCGTGCCAGCGGGGCCGCCAGCGGCGAGAAGCGCGGGTCGGTGCGGAGCGCGTCCTGGAGGTGCCCGCGGGCCGGGCCGTCCTGGCCGAGGGAGCTCTCGATCACGCCCAGGTGGTAGGAGTACGAGGCGTTCCGTACGCCGGTCTCCACCGCCCGTTCCGCGTACTGCATCGCCTCCTCGCTGTGGCCGGCCCGGTGCAGGGACCAGGCCAGGGTGTCGGCGACCGCCGCGCTGCGGCGCTGCCCCTCCCACGCGGTGCGCATGAGGTCCACCGCCGCCTCCGGGTCGCCGTGGTCGGCCTCGAAGCGGGCCTCGGTCAGCGACTCGTCCACCCCGGAGGTCCTCGCCTGCGTCAGGAGGCCGCGGAGCCGGGTGTACTGCGTGCGGGCGTCACCGTCCAGGTCGAGCGACTCGTAGAGCTCGCCCAGTTCGAGCACGTACGCGGGGCGCGGCAGCTTCGTCGTCACCGTCCGGTAGTCCACCAGCGCCTCGTCCGCCCGGTCCAGGGCGACCAGGGCGCGTGCCCGGCCCGCGAGGGAGGTGAGGCTGGAGCGGTCGGTGCGCAGGGCCGCGTCGTACTGGGCGAGCGCCTCCTCCGGCTCCCCGCGCTCGGCGGCCAGCATGCCCAGCCGGTTCAGCGCCTCGGCCTTCTCGGTGGGGGTGGCGGCCCGGTCGGCCGCCTCCTGGGCCGTGGCGAGGGCGTCCTCGCGCCAGCCCTGGTTGCGGTACACCTCGGAGGTCCTGGCCAGGGCGGGGACGCCCTTGCGCAGGGAGGCGAACTTCTCCGCGGCCTTGGCGGCCGACGCGTACTCGCCGAGTCCCTCGTAGGCGTCGATCAGCACCGGGTAGGCCGTCCAGTTCTTCGGCTGCCGGGCACGGACCGTCTCGCCCCACCTCTTGGCCGCGAGGAAGTCGTTACGGGCGTTGGCGAGTGTCGCGAGCCCCACCCAGGCCCCGGTGTTGCCGCGCTCGCCGGGCTGTGCGGCCAGCGAGCGCTGGAGCGCCTGCTCGGCCCGGGTGTAGTAGGAGGCGTCCGCCGAACGCCGCCCCCACTCGACGTACGCGGTGCCGAGCACCGCCCAGGACGGGGCGTCCGCCGGATGCGTCTCCACCCACTTCTGCCGGTCGCCGATGAGCGCGGTCAGGTCCGACAGGGACGCCGGCGAACCTGCCGCCGCGGCCGCCTCGGCCCGCGCGACGGGCCCCGCCACGGGCGGTGCGGCCTTCTCGGCCTCGTCCGGTACGGCGATGACCGCGCCGGCCACGAGCACGGCGCCCGCCACCGCGCCGAACGCCGCCCGGCGCAGCGTGGTGCGCATCGGCGCGGGGGGCGGGGGGACGGCCGTCGCACCCTGGGGCGGCAGGGTGGAGGGGAGAGGCTCCGGGATCTGCTGCGACTTGGCATCCATGGCCATCACTCTGCGTCAGTACGAAGATCACATCGTGGTGCCGGAAGGGTGACGCAGACGGGTTCACACCATTGGCCCCGGGTGACAGGCTTGGATCATGGATGATCTTCTCGAACGACTGCGCGCCGGACTCCCGGCCGAGGCGCTGATCACGGACCCCGACGTCACCGCCTCGTACGCCCACGACATGGCGAGCTTCTGCGAGGCCGGCACCCCCGCCGTCGTGGTGCTCCCGCGCACGGTCGAAGAGGTCCAGCACGTGATGCGGACCGCCACCGCCCTCCGGGTCCCGGTCGTGCCCCAGGGCGCGCGGACCGGTCTCTCGGGTGCCGCGAACGCCTCCGACGGCTGCATCGTGCTCTCGCTGGTGAAGATGGACCGCATCCTGGAGATCAACCCGGTCGACCGCATCGCGGTCGTCGAACCGGGCGTCGTCAACGCCACGCTCTCGCGCGCGGTGAACGAGCATGGCCTCTACTACCCGCCCGACCCGTCGAGCTGGGAGATGTGCACGATCGGCGGCAACATCGGCACGGCCTCCGGCGGCCTGTGCTGCGTGAAGTACGGGGTGACCGCCGAGTACGTCCTCGGCCTGGAGGTCGTCCTGGCCGACGGGCGGCTGCTGAACACCGGACGGCGCACCGCGAAGGGCGTCGCCGGCTACGACCTCACCCGTCTCTTCGTCGGCTCCGAGGGCAGCCTCGGCATCGTTGTCAAAGCCGTCCTCGCCCTGCGCCCGCAGCCGCCCCAGCAGCTCGTGCTCGCCGCCGAGTTCCCCTCCGCGGCCGCCGCCTGCGACGCGGTGTGCAAGATCATGGAGCGTGGGCACACCCCGTCACTCCTCGAACTGATGGACCGTACGACCGTCCGTGCCGTCAACGCGATGGCGTCCATGGGCCTCCCCGAGTCCACGGAGGCGCTGCTCCTCTGCGCCTTCGACACACCCGATCCGTCCGCCGACCTCGCCGCGGTCGGAGAGCTCTGCACCGCGGCCGGGGCGACCGAGGTGGTGCCCGCCGAGGACGCCGCCGAGTCCGAACTCCTGCTGCAGGCGCGCCGGCTGTCGCTCCCCGCACTGGAGACCGTCCGGTCCGCCACGATGATCGACGACGTGTGCGTGCCCCGCTCCCGGCTCGGCGCGATGATCGAGGGGACCGCCGCCATCGCGGAGAAGTTCGGGCTGACCATCGGTGTCTGCGCCCACGCGGGCGACGGCAACACCCACCCCGTCGTCTGCTTCGACCACACCGACGCCGACGAGTCCCGCAGGGCGCGCGAGTCCTTCGACGAGATCATGGCGCTCGGCCTCGAACTGGGCGGCACCATCACCGGCGAACACGGGGTCGGTGTCCTGAAGAAGGAATGGCTCTCCCGCGAACTGGGCGAGGTGGGCGTCGAGGTGCAGCGCGGCATCAAGGCCGCCTTCGACCCCCTCGGACTCCTCAACCCCGGCAAGCTCTTCTGACGTCCGCACGCAACGGCTCAGCCCTCGCCGTCCTGCTGTTCCTCCTGCGACCAGGGGTCGCTCAGCCACAGGTCGTCGGCCGGCAGAGGGGTGAGCAGTTGCGCGAGGGCGTCCTCCAGCCCGAGCAGCGTGCTCTCGGTCCCCGGCGGGACGATCCGCAGGGTGCGCTCCGTCCACGCCGACACCGCGACCGACGGCAGTTCCAGCAGCGCGTTGCCGTCCGGTGAGGTGAGGGCGACACAGATGACGCCCCGGTCGTCGACCTTGGCCGGCCAGATCCGCACGTCCCCGTGTCCGCACGGCCTGAACACCCCTTCCACCAGCAGCTCCCGGGCGAACGTCCAGTGCACGGGCGTCTCCGAGCCGATGTGGAAGGTGACGTGCACGGCGTACGGGTCGTCGGTGAAGTACGACAGCCGGGCGGGCACCGGGACGGACCGCTCGGGCGACAGGACCAGCTTGACTTCCAGCTCGCGTTCCACGGCGTTCTGCATGCGGGTGCACGACCTTCCGATACTCGTAGGGGCCGGTCCCTCGACCGGTCCGCACAAGGAGAGAGCGCCCTCCCCGACGTCTATGACGCGACTTCCCAGAAAATCTTCTCCGGACCCTGAAAGTGGTCCAAACGTCAGGACAGGCCCGGGGGCGCTCGGAGGTCTGATAGATGTGGACCCTTGTATTGAGGCCCGCCGGCCTGAGGCCACGAAGAGATACGGGACCACGGTGATGAGCGCCCCAACCCCGGCACCCGGTGACGAAAGCCCCCGCGAGGGTTACTACCCCGACCCGTCCATCCCCGGATACGTCCGGTACTGGAACGGCGCCTCGTGGGTCCCCGGCACGAGCCGGCCCGCGCCCCAGCAGGAGGGGACGACCCCCGCTCCGGTGTCCGGTACCGCCCAGGGACAGGCACCGTCGTCCGGCGCCGCCCCCTCCTCCGCCCCGGCCGCGGTGTCCCGCACCGCTCCGGTGGACGAGACCGGGCCGATGTACCTCGACGAGGTCGACGAGACGGGTCGCGGCGACGAGGACCACATGGCCCCCGGCCGCTCCCTGCCCGCCTCCGCCTGGCAGGCGGACACCTCCCGGCAGACCGGCTTCGGCGGCGAACGCGACAACCGGGTCTCGTGGGGCGGCGGCCCTGACCCCCGTACGCCCGAGCCCCGCGGACAGGCCCCCGCCGTTGCCGGCCGGCCCGACGGCTCCCCGGCGGACGCCGGACGCCCCGCCGCCCATGACCCCGCGCGCGGCGCACTGCCCGGCATGCGCGGCGGCGACGAGGTTCCCGGCGGCACGGCCTCCGCCCGTACCGGGGACGGCTCCACCGGCCGCCCCCCGTCCGAAGGCACCGTCACGATCCGGGCGGTCGGCCCCGGCGGTGAGGCGCGGACCCCGAAGCCGCGCGACGAGGCCTCCGCACTCGGCGAAGGCACCATGGCGATCCGCGCCGTACAGCCCGGCTCCACCGCACAGCCGCCCGCACGCACCGCACCCGCCCCCCAGCCCCAGGCGCCCGCACCCGTCCCGCCGCGGTCCCAGGCCCCCGCGCCGCACACACCTCTGACGCCCGGTCCGGGCGGAGGATCCGCCTCCTGGCCGCAGCAGGCCCACCAACTGCCCGCCCCCGCGCCGCGTACCGGTCCCGCGCAGGCACGGCCCCCGCAGCCGGGCGCGGGACCCGAGCAGCAGCCCGTGGTGCCCTGGAAGCCGCCGGTCGACGATCCCTTCCAGCAGCTCGCCCGGTCCCAGGCGTCCGCCAGACCCGCCGGGCTCGGCAAGCGGTTCGCCGCCCGGCTGGTGGACACCGTCGTCCTCGGGGCGCTCGTCGGCGCGGTCGCCGTGCCCCTGGTCACCCGGGCGACGGAACACATCGACCGGAAGATCGACGCCGCGAAGCTGTCGGGGGAGACCGTCACGGTCTGGCTCCTGGACTCCACCACGGCCTCCCTCCTCGGCGGTGTCCTCGCCGCCTTCCTGGTCCTCGGCCTCCTCCTGGAGGCGCTGCCCACCGCCAAGTGGGGCCGCACACTGGGGAAGAAGCTCCTCGGCATCGAGGTCCGGGACATCGAGTCCCACGACTCACCCGGCATGGGCGCCGCGCTGCGCCGCTGGCTGGTCTACGGGGTGCTCGGCCTGCTGCTCGTCGGAGTCGTCGGCGTGCTCTGGTGCCTGATCGACCGTCCGTGGCGTCAGTGCTGGCACGACAAGGCCGCGCGCACCTTCGTCGCAGGGTGAGACCGGTCTGCCGGCAGGCGTGCTGACGCCCCGTACGCCCGTGTGCTGACGCCCCGTCCCCCGAAGGGACCTCAGCCGTTGCGGGCCCCGGCGGGCCGGGGTGCACTGCCCCCATGAGCAACGTGCCGCCGCCCCCGCCGCCCGACGACGACCCCTTCTCGAAGCGGCCGCCCCAGGGCGGTTCCCCTCACGACAGCGGACCGCCGCCTCCGCCGCCGCCGGGCGACCCGTACGGCGGCGGGGGCCCCTACGGCGGTGCGGATCCTCTGGCGGGCATGCCGCCGCTGGCCGAACCCGGCAAGCGGATCCTGGCGCGGCTGATCGACTTCCTCATCATCTCGATCCCGCTGTACCTGATCTCGCTGCCCTTCGGCGGGGCGGTCGACGTCACCGCGGAGGACGGGGAGGACTTCGGCAACGCCGTCGGCGACGCCTACAGCGGGCACCAGCTGGTCTGGTCGCTCATCGGGCTGGTCGTCTACGTCGCCTACGACACCTACTTCACCCACAAGGACGGCCGGACGCCCGGCAAGCGACTGCTGAAGATGCGCGTCGCGATGCTCAACGACGGGTCGGTCCCCGACACCAGCTCGTCGCTGATGCGCGCCGTCGTGCTCTGGGTCCCGGCGCTGCTCTGCTGCCCCTGTCTGTGGTGGCTCATCAACATCGTGCTGATGTTCACGGACAAGCCCTACCGGCAGGGGCTGCAGGACAAGGCGGGCAAGACGGTGGTCGTCTCCGTCCCGGACGTTCAGCGACGCGAGGTCTGACCGCCGACGCGCTCCCGGCGGGCGGCGCGCTCCATGTCCTCGGCCGTGCGGTGCGCCCGGACCGCGATCGTGGGTGCCGCCGTCGTCGGGGCGGCGGCCGCCCGGCCCGGCAGGGCCAGTGCCACCAGCAGTCCCAGGACCATCGAGACGGCGCAGACGACCACGACGCCTGGGCCCGATTCCACGCCGAGGAGCAGCAGCAGGACCAGAGCGGAGACGACGACGGTGGCCGAACCGGAGAAGTACTGTGCGGCAGTCGGACGCGGCATGGCGATTTCCGTCCTCGGGGCGTCAGTTGGGGAGTCTCTCGACACGTTCGCACTGTCGGTCGACTCTACGACGGTGGATGCCCGGGAGGAACGATTAGTAAGCGTGACCTAACCCACGGTACCGGTGCACGGGGGGCGCACGGAGTCACGCGGATGCCCGGCGGGGTCTTCGGCGCGCCGGTCGGAGGCCGCAGTTCCGCCGACAAGGTGTCCGGATATCGGAATTCGGCTCCCGCATAGTGCACTTGGCCTGTGCAAGTCAAGGTCTGTCTTTTCTCTCACAACTCCGATCGAATGTCGTCACTTGTGACGCGTTCAATCGCGCGCGGCCCCATACCCACCACCCGGCCGCGGACGCGAACGCCGGGGAGGACTGCATCAAGTGACCACTCAGAGACGGGCGCTACGCGCCACCGCGGTAGCCGTGGCGCTGGCCGCCACCGCCGCGACGGCGTCCACCTTCGCCACGGCCCAGGCGGATGACAAGGCACCGGGATCCGGGGCCTCCGTCGTCGACCGGCGCGACCCCGCGCCGGTCAAGGCGCAGGAGCACGACCTGGAAGGCCCCTTCAGCAAGGAGCAGGACGCCCAGCGGCAGGCCGCCCTGGAGCAGGTCCTGTCCGGGGACAAGAAGGTGACCACCCGCGGCGGCTCCAAGGTCGTACAGCTCGGCAGGAGCAAGTACGTCGAGCTCGGCCGCGAGAAGACCGACAAGATCTTCACCATCCTCGTGGAGTTCGGCGACAAGGTCGACGACACCACGATGTTCGACCCCGACGGAGACGGCCCGAAGCCGCCCGTCAAGAAGTACGGCGGGACGCCCGGCCCGCTGCACAACCAGATAGCCGAGCCCGACCCGGCGAAGGACAACAGCACCGCCTGGCAGGCCGACTACAACCAGGCGCACTTCCAGGACCTCTACTTCGGTGAGGGCAAGGGCAAGGAATCGCTCAAGACCTACTACGAGAAGACGTCCTCCGGGCGCTACTCGGTCGACGGCGAGGTCTCGGACTGGGTCAAGGTCCCCTACAACGAGGCGCGTTACGGCTCCAACTACTGCGGCTCCACCAACTGCGCCAACGTCTGGGACACCGTCCGCGACGGCGTCAACGCCTGGGTCGCCGACCAGAAGGCCAAGGGCCGCACCCTGGACCAGATCAAGGCCGACCTCGCCCAGTACGACCAGTGGGACCGTTACGACTACGACGGTGACGGCAACTTCAACGAGCCCGACGGCTACATCGACCACTTCCAGCTGGTCCACGCCGGCGAGGACGAGTCCGCGGGCGGCGGCGTCGAGGGCACCAACGCCATCTGGGCACACCGCTGGTACGCCTACGGCACCAACGCCGGAGCGACGGGCCCCGAGGGCAACAAGGCGGGCGGCGCCGAGATCGGCGACACCGGCATGTGGGTGGGTGACTACACCGCGCAGCCCGAGAACGGCGGCCTGGGCGTCTTCGCCCACGAGTACGCCCACGACCTCGGCCTCCCGGACCTCTACGACACCTCCGGTGGCGGCGAGAACTCCGTAGGCTTCTGGTCCCTGATGTCGGCCGGTTCCTGGCTCGGCACCGGCGACGGCCAGATAGGCAACCTCCCGGGCGACATGACCGCCTGGGACAAGCTCCAGCTGGGCTGGCTCGACTACGCCACGGCCAAGGCCGCGACGAACTCGGTCCACAAGCTGGGTGTCTCGGAGTACAACACCAAGGACAAGCAGGCGCTGGTCGTCGAGCTTCCCGACAAGGAAGTCACCACCACGGTGACGAAGCCCGCTCAGGGCTCGAAGCAGTGGTGGAGCGACATGGGTGACGACCTGTCGAACACCCTGACCCGCTCGGTCGACCTGACCGGCAAGACGTCTGCCTCGCTGGACCTGTCCGGCTGGTACGACATCGAGGCCGACTACGACTACCTCTACACCGAGGTGTCCACCAACGGCGGCACCAGCTGGACCGCGCTCGACGGCACCGCCGACGGCAAGGCCATCCCGCGCGACGCCAGCGACAAGCCGGCCCTGACCGACGTCTCCGGCGCGTACAAGAAGCTCTCGTACCCGCTGGACGCCTACGCCGGCCAGAAGATCGACCTCCGCTTCCGCTACCAGACGGACGGCGGCGCGGGCGGCAAGGGCTTCACCGCCGACGCCATCACCGTCACCGCCGACGGCGCGGTCCTCTTCTCGGACGACGCCGAGGGTGACGACAACGGCTGGACCAGCAAGGGCTTCTCGCGCATCGCGGAGTCGTTCACCAACGACTACCCGCAGTACTACATCGCCGAGAACCGCCAGTACGTCTCGTACGACAAGACCCTCGAGGTCGGCCCGTACAACTTCGGCTTCACCACCACCCGCCCCGACTGGGTCGAGCACTACTCGTACCAGAACGGTCTGATGGTGTGGCTCTGGGACACCTCCCAGAAGGACAACAACACCTCGGTCCACCCGGGCCAGGGTCTGATCCTTCCGGTGGACTCGCACGCCAAGCCGCTGAAGTGGACGAACGGCTCGCTCCTGCGCAACAAGATCCAGCCGTTCGACGCGCCGTTCAGCTGGTACCCGAACAAGGGATTCACGCTGCACAACGCGGACGTGGCGCTGAAGATCAAGCCCTCGCTGGGAGTCCCGGTCTTCGACGACCGCAAGGGAACCTACTGGTACGAGGAGAACCCGACCGGAAGCGTCAAGGTTGCTGACACCAACACCCGGATCACCATCGTCAACGAGCCGCTCAGCGGCTCGACGATGACCGTGAAGGTCGGCCCCTCGGGCAAGTAGTCCGAAAAACGCCTGGTCAAACCATGATCGGCCGTCGCCCTCTAGCGGGGTGGCGGCCGGTCGTGTTTAGGTGCGTCCTACCGATCCTTATTGACACGAAGTCTTACGGGGGAGCGCGAAGCATGGCAGGCGGAGGTTTCTGCAGGTTGCCGGGCGGCACCGTGGTCGTGGCGCTGGCTCTGCACGGTCCGGCGGACGATGCCGGTCCCGGGGCGCCCGTACGGGTGCTCGTACACGCGGCGAACCGGGCGCGCGCCCTGACCAGGCTGCGCAACCTGGGGCTGCGGGCGGTCTACCTGCGGGGCAACGCCCAGCCGCCCACCCCGGACGAGATAACGGCCGTCCTGCACCACCCGGACGGGCTGCTGTGGCGCCGCACGGCCTCCCCGGCCGGCCAGGAGCTCTGGCACCCGATACGGGCCCTGCTGGGGACCGCCGGATACGCGGGCCCCGCCCGGCCGGCGGCCTAGGTGCACCGCACTCGGCGGACTCCCGCCCATCAGCCGCGTCAACAACGCTTCGGGTCAATACACCTAGGCCGTGAGGGCCGCAGGGGAGTCTCAGACGACCGGCTTGCCCGTCAGCTCCACGCCGGCGGTCCGCAGCTCCTCCAGGGCCCGTTCCGTGGTCCCCTCGGCGACCCCGGCCGTCAGGTCCAGGAGCACCTGCGTGGCGAAGCCCTCCCGGGCCGCGTCCAGGGCCGTGGCCCGCACGCAGTGGTCCGTGGCGATGCCCACCACGTCGACGGCGGTCACGGAGCGGTCCCGCAGCCACTGCGCGAGGCCGACACCGTTCTCGTCGACGCCCTCGAAGCCGCTGTAGGCAGCCGCGTAGGCGCCCTTGTCGAAGACGGTGTCGATCGCGCCCGAGGCCACCGCGGGAGCGAAGTTCGGGTGGAAGCCCACCCCCTCCGTGCCGGCCACGCAGTGCGGCGGCCAGGAGTGCTCGAAGTCGGGGGAGGGGGAGAAGTGGTCACCCGGGTCGATGTGGTGGTCACGGGTGGCCACCACATGGCTGTATCCCGGCTGGGCGGCACCGATCAGGTCGGTGATGGCGGCGGCGACATCGGCGCCGCCCGCCACCGCGAGGCTGCCGCCCTCGCAGAAGTCGTTCTGAACGTCGACGACGATCAAGGCGCGATGCATGACGGGTGTCCTTCGATGGGGGCCGTGTGTACGAGGAGGGACGGGCGGGGACGCCACCGAGCCTAGAGACTCGGCGCACCCTGCGGGAGGGGGCATGCGGGCCGGCTCTCGCGCCGGGCGCGGCGCGGCCCTCTCACAGGTACTCGGTGGGCAGCACCGGTTCGCCGCGGGACAGCTGCATCGCCGACATCGGCAGCCCCGCCCGCGCCGCGACGTGCCGGTCCCTGGCCGCCTCCAGCGGCTCCCGGCCGACCACCTCGCCGCCCCTGACCAGCTCCACCTGCAGCTGTCGGCCCTCCAGCTCCGTCGGGACCTCCCCGCTGCCGATCACCTCGGCCTCGGCGACCCCCGCCGCGTCCAGCCGGCGGGCCGCCCACTTGCGGCCGCCACGGGACGACTTCGCGCCCAGCGACTTCTTCACCACCGGGAGCAGCGGATCGGCCGGATCGGCGGACCGGGCACGCGCCACCAGCTTGTAGACCATCGAGCACGTCGGGTGCCCGCTCCCGGTGACCAGCTGGGTGCCGACCCCGTAGGAGTCCACGGGCGCCGCGGCCAGCGAGGCGATCGCGTACTCGTCCAGGTCCGACGTCACCACAATCTTCGTCTCCGTGGCGCCCAGCTCGTCCAGCTGCTGGCGCACCCGGTGCGCGACGAGCAGCAGGTCGCCCGAGTCGATGCGTACGGCGCCGAGTTCGGGCCCCGCGATCTCCACCGCCGTGCGCACCGCCTCGGCCACGTCGTAGGTGTCGACCAGGAGAGAGGTCCCGCGGCCCAGCGAGTCCACCTGGGCCCGGAAGGCGTCCCGCTCGCTGTCGTGCAGCAGGGTGAAGGCGTGCGCGCTCGTACCCACTGTGGGGATGTTGTAGCGGAAGCCCGCCGCCAGGTCCGAGGTGGTGTGGAAGCCGCCGATGTAGGCGGCACGCGCCGACGCCACCGCCGACAGCTCGTGGGTCCGCCGGGCGCCCATCTCGATCAGCCGGCGGCCCCCCGCGGCCGCCGACATCCGGGACGCGGCCGCGGCGATCGCGGAGTCGTGGTTGAGGATCGAGAGGATCACGGTCTCCAGCAGCACGCACTCGGCGAACGAGCCCTCCACCCGCAGCAGCGGCGAGCCGGGGAAGTACACCTCGCCCTCCGGGTAGCCCCAGATGTCGCCGCCGAAGCGGTAGTCGGCCAGCCAGTCCACGGTCGCCGCGTCGACGATCCGCTGGTCACGCAGGAAGCCGAGCATCTCGTCGTCGAAGTGGAAGTTCTCCACCGCGTCCAGCACCCGACCGGTACCCGCGACGACGCCGTAGCGCCGCCCCTCGGGCAGCCGCCGGGTGAACGCCTCGAAGACGGAGCGCCGGTCCGCGGTGCCGGCCTTCAGGGCCGCCTGCACCATCGTGAGCTCGTACTGGTCGGTGAAGAGCGCGGTCGACGGCACACCGACCCGTCGCCCAAGGTCCGCTGAGTTCATGCCGGGGATGCTACTCCCTATTCGTCAAAGTGACGAGATGGGGGCGCCGTTTGTGCGCGGGCCCCGCACTGGTGGCAGCATGGGGTAGGTGAGCGTTGCTGCCCCCGTAGAGATCGAACGTCCCGAATCGGCCGAGGAGACCTTCGCCGTCCCCGAGCCCGACGTCCCCTGGGTGACGCTGGTGCACAACGATCCGGTCAATCTCATGAGCTACGTGACGTACGTCTTCCAGGCCTACTTCGGCTACTCCAAGGACAAGGCGCACAAGCTCATGCTCGACGTCCACCAGAAGGGCCGCGCGGTCGTGTCCAGCGGCAGCCGCGAGGAGATGGAGCGCGACGTCCAGGCCATGCACGGCTACGGGCTCTGGGCCACGCTGACCCAGGACCGCAACTGACCCGACCGCTGCTCCTCCGTCCGACCCACCCATCGGAGAATCCATGGCCGGCCACTTCGAGGCCACCCCAGGCGGCGGCGCGTCCGTCGCCCTCGACGAGGTCGAGATCGCCATCCTGCGTTCCCTCACCGTCCAGCTGCTCGAACTGATCGGCCCCGGCGACCAGCCCGCCGAAGGCGAGGACCCCCTCGCGGCGCTCTTCGCCGAAGGACCCAGCGAGCCGCCCTCCGACCCCGCCCTCGCCCGGCTCTTCCCCGAGGCCTACGGCGACGAGGACAAGGAGACGCGCGAGGCGTCCGCAGAGTTCCGCCGCTTCACCGAGAACGACCTGCGCAGCCGCAAGCGCGACGACGCCCTCGCCGTCGTACGCACGCTCGACGCCCTCCAGCCGGTGACGGACGGCGGCGCGGTCCTCGCCCTCACCCCCGGCGAATGCCACCACTGGCTGGGCTCCCTCAACGACCTCAGGCTCACCATCGGGACCCGCCTGGAGGTGTCCGACGAGGACGAAGGGCAGGACGGCGCGCTCTACCGCCTCCCCGACAGCGACCCGCGCAAGCCGATGGTCATGGCCTACCTCTGGCTCGGCGCACTCCAGGAAACACTCGTCGAAACGCTGATGCCCGACTGAGCCCGAAGCGTTCGCTCAACGGATCCTCAAATCCGAATAACGATCCCGTCATGGGGATCGTCTTCTTTGCTGCACCTGGAAACACTTGTCCGCTTTTTCCTGTGGCGTGCGCCACAGGAAGTCCGGTGGCGTCGCCCGGCCCCCGTGATAAATCTTCACGACCGCCCGGGGACGCCACCCCTGTCCCCGGGGGCGCCACAGACCGGCCGAACGCCGGAGGCACTCCATCCATATCCGGGGGGATCAGGACCTGATCCGCTGCCGAAGGCGGCGCGGATCGGCGTGGAGAAAGGCGCACCACCATGACATCGGCGAAGGTCGACAAGGGGCAGCAAGGCGGCCGGGACGCCGTCGACGCCCCGGCGGGCGAGGGCTACCAGCGTGGCCTCGGAGCCCGCCAGATCCAGATGATCGCCATCGGCGGAGCCATCGGAACAGGGCTCTTCCTCGGCGCCGGCAAGGCCATCGACAGGGCCGGACCGAGCCTCATCCTGGCCTACGCCATCGCCGGCCTGGTCATCTTCTTCATCATGCGCGCCCTCGGCGAACTCCTCATGTACCGACCGGTGTCGGGATCGTTCTCGGAGTACGCGCGCGAATTCCTCGGCCCCTTCTTCGGATTCGTCACCGGCTGGACCTACTGGCTCTTCTGGGTCGTCACCGGAATCACCGAAGTGACCGCCGCCGCCACCTACATGACGTATTGGTGGGACATTCCGCAATGGCTGTCCGCGCTGGTGTTCACCTTCATCCTGTACGGCGCCAACCTGATCTCGGTGAAACTCTTCGGCGAGCTCGAGTTCTGGTTCTCGATGGTCAAGGTCACCGCCATCCTCGGCATGATCCTCATCTGCGCCGGCGTACTCACCATCGGCTTCTCCGACGCCGGTGACACCGCGACCGTCTCCAACCTGTGGAACGACGGCGGCTTCTTCCCCGAAGGCATCGGCGGCACGCTGATGACCCTCCAGATCGTGATGTTCGCCTTCCTCGCCGTCGAACTCGTCGGCGTCACCGCCGGCGAGTCCAAGGACCCCAAGACCGTCCTGCCCAAGGCCATCAACACCGTGCCCTGGCGCATCGCCGTCTTCTACGTCGGCGCGCTCATCATGATCCTCTCCGTGGTCCCCTGGAGCACCTTCAAGCCCGGCGTCTCCCCGTTCGTCGCCGCCTTCCAGGAGATGGGCCTCGGCATCGGCGCCGCGATCGTCAACTTCGTCGTACTGACCGCCGCGCTCTCCTCCTGCAACTCCGGCATGTACTCCACCGGACGCATGCTGCGCGACCTCGCGCTCAACGGACAGGGCCCCAAGGTCTTCACCAAGCTCACCAAGACCGGCCTGCCGTTCACCGGAACCACCTTCTCCGCCGCCCTGATGCTCGTCGGCGTCTGGATCAACTACCAGTGGCCCGGCGACGCGTTCAACTACGTCGTCTCCTTCGCGACCATCTCCGGCATGTGGGCCTGGATCATGATCCTCGTCTGCCAGATCCGCTACCGCGCCAAGGCCGACCGCGGAGAACTGCCCCAGTCCTCCTTCAAGGCCCCCGGAGCACCCTTCACCAGCTGGTTCGCCCTCGCCTTCATCGGCCTCGTCATCGTCATGATGGCCGTCGACAAGGACGCCAGGATCTCCCTCTACTGCGCCCCCGTGTGGGCGCTCCTGCTCGGCGTCTCCTACCTGGTGCTCCGGGCCCGCAACCCCGACAACGCCGCCTTCAGCAAGCGCTGACCCGCGCCACGGCGCCCGCGGGACACCGGCCGCCCCAACGGCCCTGTCCGGCATACGGGCCCCCACGTACCACTCCTCGGTACGCGGGGGCCCGTCTGCTTATCCTGGCGCCATGCTGACCCTTACCCAGGCCCTCTACGACCAGATCGTCGCGCACGCCCGCGCCGACCACCCCGACGAGGCGTGCGGTGTCGTCGCCGGACCCGCCGGCACCGGCCGCCCTGAACGCTTCGTCCCCATGCTGAACGCCGCGCGCTCGCCCACCTTCTACGAGTTCGACTCCTCGGACCTGCTGAAGCTCTACCGAGAGATGGACGACCGCGACGAGGAGCCGGTGATCATCTACCACTCCCACACCGCGACCGAGGCCTACCCCTCCCGCACCGACCTCACCTACGCCAACGAGCCCGGCGCACACTACGTCCTGGTCTCCACCGCGGACACCGACGACGCCGGCCCCTTCCAGTTCCGCTCGTACCGCATCGCGGACGGAGAGATCACCGAGGAAGAGGTCGAGGTCGTCGACGCCTACCCGACCACCGTCTGAGGCCCGCGGGCGGCTCCGGGACCGTCCACAAGCGACACATGCCCGAATGGCGAACGCTCACCATCCACCATGTGGGATCACACTCCGAATCCGGGGTGGGGAATCGATACGATGAGCGCATGGTTCCCCATGACGTGAGCGACAAGACGCCGGGCATGCTGCTCGTCGCGCGGCTGCACGTCGACCTGTGCAGGCTCTCCAGCGCGATGTGTCCCGCTGCCGCCTGCCCGTGAACCGCACGGCCTGAGCCGCGGTCCGAGCGCCACCACGTACGCACCACCCCGCGCGGGGGCAAGCAGACGCGCGCCCCACGCCCTCCCCGCTTTCGACAGGAGCCCACGCCATGGCCATCGAGGTCCGCATCCCGACCATCCTCCGCACCTACACCGACGGCGCCAAGGCCGTCGAAGGCACCGGGGACACCCTCGCCGACCTCCTCGCCGACCTGGAGACCCGCCACAACGGCATCCGTGAGCGCATCGTCGACGGCGACCAGCTCCGCCGCTTCGTGAACGTCTACCTCAACGACGAGGACGTCCGCTTCCTCGACGGCATCTCCACCAAGCTCGCCGACGGCGACAACGTCACCATCCTCCCGGCCGTCGCCGGCGGAATGCGCTGATGCGGTACGACTCCCCGCTCGCGGTCGTCGGCAACACGCCGCTGGTCCGCCTCCCACGCCTGTCCCCGTCCGAGGACGTCCGGATCTGGGCCAAGCTGGAGGACCGCAACCCCACCGGCTCGATCAAGGACCGCCCCGCGCTCCACATGGTCGAACAGGCGGAGAAGGACGGCCGCCTGACCCCGGGCTGCACCATCCTCGAACCCACCAGCGGCAACACCGGCATCTCACTCGCCATGGCGGCCAGGCTCAAGGGCTACCGCATCGTCTGCGTCATGCCGGAGAACACCTCGCAGGAACGGCGCGACCTGCTCACCATGTGGGGCGCCGAGATCATCTCCTCACCCGCAGCCGGCGGCTCCAACACCGCCGTACGCGTCGCCAAGGAACTCTCGGCCGAACACCCCGACTGGGTCATGCTCTACCAGTACGGAAACCCCGACAACGCCGGCGCCCACTACGCCACCACCGGCCCCGAGATCCTCGCCGACCTCCCGTCCGTCACCCACTTCGTCGCCGGACTCGGCACCACCGGCACCCTCATGGGCGTCGGCCGCTACCTCCGCGAGAACAAGCCCGACGTCGCCGTCGTCGCCGCCGAACCCCGCTACGACGACCTCGTCTACGGCCTCCGCAACCTCGACGAGGGCTTCGTCCCCGAGCTCTACGACGCCTCCGTACTCACCACCCGCTTCTCCGTCGGCTCCGCCGACGCCGTCACCCGCACCCGCGAGCTCCTCCAGCAGGAGGGCATCTTCGCCGGCGTCTCCACCGGAGCCGCACTCCACGCCGCCATAGGCGTCGGCAAGAAGGCCGTCAAGGCCGGAGAAACCGCGGACATCGTCTTCGTCGTCGCCGACGGAGGCTGGAAGTACCTCTCCACCGGCGTCTACACCGCACCCACCACCGAAGCCGCCATCGAGACCCTGCACGGCCAGCTCTGGGCGTAGGGACTTTCGAAGCCCGGGGAGGCGCGGGGTGGGACGACCATCCCGCCCCGCGCCTCCCGCACGCTCAGCCCAGCCCCCGCACCCGGCCCCACACCGACGGATCCAGATCCCCCGCCTTCCGCCGGAAACCCGACACCGCGACGTCCCGGAGCTCATCCGTCTCCAGGAAGCTCATCCGCCCCCGGGCATCACCCACCGCACCCGGCGGCAACGCGATCACCCCCGGCCGCTCCGCGTGATGCTTGCTGGTGATCTTGGCGACGACCGCCGTGCCACCCCGCACCGACAGCACCAGACACGGCCGGTCCTTCGAACCAGGCCCGTCCTCGAACGGCACATCCGCCCACCAGATCTCCCCAGGCCGAGGAACCCCGTGCGGCCCGCCCTTCTTCCGCTCCGGAGCCCGCCCCGGCGGACGCGTCCGGCCCCCAGGACGCCTCGGCCCACGCCCACCACGACCCCGCCCGTCGGACACCGCAGCGACCACGGCGAGCAGGACCACAACGACCAGGGCAACCCACCACCACGTGTTCATCACCCGACCGTACCCGCACCCCGCCACCACCCCGCCTTCCATCGAACCGGTGACACCACAGGTGAGTTCCCCCACAACGGCAGGCCACGGAGGAGCGACCACCGGTTTCGCGCCTTACGCTCGACGGACCGCACGAACCCTCCCCGTCCCGCTGCCACGGAGGTTCACGCTCCATGAAGCTCACCGTCGTCGGCTGCTCCGGCTCGTTCCCCTCCACGGGTTCGGCATGCTCGAGCTACCTCGTAGAGGCCGACGGCTTCCGGCTGCTCCTCGACATGGGCAACGGCGCCCTCGGCGAGCTGCAGCGCCACGTAGGTCTCTACGACCTCGACGCCATCTTCCTCAGCCACCTCCACGCCGATCACTGCATCGACATGTGCGCGTACTTCGTCGTCCGCTACTACCGCTTCGACGGCGGACGGCCCCAGGCCATCCCCGTGTACGGCCCCGAGGGAACCGAGCAGCGGCTGACCACCGCCCACGCCGACACCCCCTCCGACCACGCGATGGGTGAGGTCTTCGACTTCCACACCCTGAAGTCCGGGTCCTTCGACATCGGCCCCTTCTCGGTCCGCACGGAGAAACTCTGCCACCCCGTCGACACCTTCGGCATCAGGATCGAGCACGGCGGCCGCACCCTCGCCTACTCCGGCGACACCGGCACCTGCGACGCCCTCGCCGAACTCGCCGAAGGCAGCGACCTGTTCCTCTGCGAGGCGTCCTTCGTCCACGGCAAGGAGGACATCCCGGACCTCCACCTCAACGGCCGCGAAGCAGGCGAGTACGCCGCGCGCGCCGGGGCCGGACGCCTCATCCTCACCCACATCCCGCCGTGGACCGACGCCGAACGCAACCTCTCCGACGCCCGCGAGGTCTACGACGGCCCGGTCGAGCTGGCGGTGCCGGGCGCGGTGTACGAGGTCTGAGCTCCGACTGCCTCCAGGTACGACGAAGCCTCCTCCTCCCGCACGGCGGGAGGAGGAGGCTTCGTCGTTGCGGCGGGGAAGTGTTACTTCGCCTCGGCCTTCTGGAGCTCGGCGAGCTCCTCGTCGGACTCACGGCCCGGCGTCGGAAGGTTGAACTTCGTGATCGCGAAGCGGAAGACCACGTAGTAGACCACCGCGAAGCAGAGGCCGACCAGGACCAGCAGCCAGGGCTTCGACGCGATGCCGAGGTTGAGGCCGAAGTCGACGAGGCCGGCCGAGAAGCCGAAGCCGTCCTTCATACCGAGCGCCCAGGTCAGAGCCATCGAGACACCGGTGAGCACCGCGTGGATCGCGTACAGCACCGGGGCGATGAACATGAAGGTGAACTCGATGGGCTCGGTCACGCCGGTGACGAAGGAGGTCAGCGCGAGCGAGAACATCATGCCGCCGACGACCTTGCGGCGCTCCGGGCGTGCGCAGTGCACGATCGCGAGGCAGGCCGCCGGAAGGGCGAACATCATGATCGGGAAGAAGCCGGTCATGAACTGCCCGGCGTTCGGGTCACCCGCGAGGAAGCGGGCGATGTCGCCGTGGGCGCCGTTGTACTCGCCGGCCTGGAACCACGGGAAGGAGTTCAGCAGGTGGTGCATGCCTACGGGGATCAGCGCACGGTTGGCGACACCGAAGATGCCCGCGCCGACAGCGCCGGAACCGACCAGCCACTCACCGAAGTTGTGCAGACCCGTGCCGAGGACCGGCCAGATGAGACCGAAGATGATGCCGATGACCAGACCCGCGAAGGCGGAGAGGATCGGGACCAGACGGCGGCCGCTGAAGAAGCCCGCCCAGTCGGGCAGCTTCGTCCGGTAGAAACGCTGGTAGATCAGGGCCACGACTATGCCCATCACGACACCGCCGAGCACACCGGCGTTGACCGGGGCGTCGTTCATGACGATCTTGCCGTCGGTGACGCTCGCGACCTGCGGCAGGTTGCTGTCGGTGAAGGTGGCGAGCACCTTCTGGAAGACCAGGTAGCCGGTGACCGCAGCGAGCGCCGTCGAACCGTCCGACTTCTTGGCGAAGCCGATCGCGATGCCGACGGCGAACAGCAGCGCCATGTTGTCGAGGATGGCGCCACCGCCGGCCGCCATGTAACCGGCCAGCTTCGTGATCACGGTGGGGAACGACTCGCGGCCGAGCATGTCGGCATTGCCGAGCCGGACCAGCAGGGCCGCCGCGGGCAGGACCGCGACCGGCAGCATGAGGCTGCGGCCGATGCGCTGCATGACAGCCATCACGCCGGCGCCGCGCTTCTTCGCGGGAGCCGCCGGAGCGGTGTCCGTACTCATCAACTTCCTCCAGTAGGCAAGGCGCCGCCAGGGGACAGGGGTAAAGAAAGGGGGCGGCGACTCGAGGAACGCGGCGGCAGAGACGGCCGCGTGGTCTGGACCACTCAGTGGTGTAGACCAGTTTTAGCACGGTGAGGGTTAGATAAGGAACCTGCAATTCCTCACACTCTGCGCCGTGGTCCCACCACCACCCTGGGTGACGCACGAAAGCCCCCGGACCAGTGGTCCGGGGGCCTTGCCGAGCGGGCGGACGACCTCTACTTCGTGAGGTCCTCCTCCGTCCTCTGCTCCTCCTCCACGGGCTCACGCCCCGGGGTCTGGAGATTGAACTTCGTGATCGCGAACCGGAAGATCACATAGTAGATCACCGCGAAACACAGCCCGATCGGGATGATCAGCCACGGCTTCGTATCCAGATGCCAGTTGACGACGTAGTCGATCAACCCCGCCGAGAAGGCGAACCCCGCGTGCACCCCGAACGCCCACGTGACCCCCATCGACACACCCGTCAGGATCGCGTGCACCCCGTACAGCACCGGCGCCACGAACAGGAACGAGAACTCCAACGGCTCCGTCACACCCGTCACGAACGACGTCAGAGCCACCGACAGCATCAGCCCCGACACCTCCTTACGCCGCTCCGGACGCGCGGTGTGCGCGATCGCCAGAGCCGCCGCCGGAAGGCCGAACATCATGATCGGGAAGAAGCCCGAAGTGAACTGCCCGGCAGAGGGGTCCCCGGCGAAGAACCGGGAGATGTCACCCTGCACCGTGCCGCCGTCACCCGTGTACTCGCCCGCCTGGAACCAGAAGAACGTGTTCAGGAACTGGTGCATCCCGATCGGGATCAGCAACCGGTTCGCGAAACCGAAGATCGCCGCACCCCACGCACCCAGATCGATCAACTGCTTCGCGAACCATGTCAGCGCGTCACCCACCGGCTGCCACAACAACCCGAAGAGCGTCCCCAGGATCACGCAGATGAACGCCATCAGGATCGGCACCAGCCGACGGCCGTTGAAGAAGCCCAGCCAGTCCACCAACTTCGTACGGTGGAACCGCTGCCACACCACAGCCGTCAGCAGACCGATGATGATCCCGCCCAGCACCCCCGGATTCTGCGGCTCCCCGTCCGGCAACGCCTCTGTCACCGTCCCGTCCACCGGGAACGCCGTCAGCACACCCCGGTAGACCAGGAAACCCGCCACCGCCGCCAGCGCCGTCGAACCGTCCGCCTTCTTCGCGAACCCGATCGCCACACCGATGCAGAACAGCAGCGGCAACCCCAGCTCACCATCGAGGATCGCCCCACCACCGTTGAGCAGCACCTTCGAGACCTTGTCCCAGAAGGCACCGTCCAGTACCGAGTCGATGAGATTGCCGAGACTGACGAGCAGCCCCGCCGCGGGCAGCACCGCCACCGGCAACTGCAGGCTGCGCCCCACCTTCTGCAAGCCCTGGACCGGCCCGTTCCACCACTTGCGCTGCGGTGCAGCCGCCGCGTCGGAGCTCATCGGCATCCTCCCGGAACACGTAGGGTTTGGCGGTCGTCCGAAACTGGTGTAGACCAGTCGCGATACGGTTCGGAGCACTGCCCACATGACAGAGCGCCGGTGATCGTCATCATTGGGGACCGCACGTTCACCCGCCCGTGAAGTTGGGCCAACCGTGCGTTACCGTGACGAAACGGGACCCATGGCGGGCCGCCCCGCACACGCACAGACCAGGGAGAAGGACATGGCCAGCAAGGCAGAGAAGATCGTCGCCGGCCTCGGCGGTATCGAGAACATCGACGAGATCGAAGGCTGCATCACCCGCCTCCGCACCGAGGTCCACGACCCCAGCAAGGTCGACGAAGCCGCGCTCAAGGCCGCCGGAGCCCACGGCGTCGTCAAGATGGGCACCGCGATCCAGGTCGTCATCGGCACCGACGCCGACCCCATCGCCGCCGACATCGAAGACATGATGTGACCGGCTGACCCAGCCGGCCCACCCCTGAGGCCCACACCCCAGTCCCACGCGCAGGCCCCGCTCCGCCCCCGACCGGACAGGAGCGGGGCCTGCCGTGCACCCGAACGGACCCGGCCGCATCAGCCGCTGGTGCCACGGCAGGCAACGTTCGCCCCGTCGCGACGCCCGGCACTCCCCCAAGCTCTTCGAGCAGGGGGGTCCCCCACTCGCCGCACCGGCCGAAAGCCCAAGTACGTCCAGTACGAGGGCTTCCGGCCGGCACGCCGATAGCACGCACCGAACGCCGCTCCTTGACGGGCAAACGTTGCCTGCCGTGGCACTAGGCTCGACACCATGTCTCGCATCGACGGCCGCACCCCCGAACAGCTCCGCCCCGTCACCATCGAACGCGGATGGAGCAAGCACGCCGAAGGCTCCGTACTCATCTCCTTCGGAGACACCAAGGTCTTCTGCACCGCCTCCGTCACCGAAGGCGTCCCCCGCTGGCGCAAGGGCAGCGGCGAAGGCTGGGTCACCGCCGAATACTCCATGCTGCCCCGCTCCACCAACACCCGCGGCGACCGCGAATCCGTCCGCGGCAAGATCGGCGGCCGCACCCACGAGATCAGCCGCCTCATCGGCCGCTCACTCCGCGCAGTCATCGACTACAAGGCCCTCGGCGAGAACACCATCGTCCTCGACTGCGACGTCCTCCAGGCCGACGGCGGCACCCG
The DNA here is from genome assembly GCF_043199535.1 of Streptomyces sp. NPDC048590. Classification (NCBI taxonomy): domain Bacteria; kingdom Bacillati; phylum Actinomycetota; class Actinomycetes; order Kitasatosporales; family Streptomycetaceae; genus Streptomyces; species Streptomyces sp. NPDC048590. Next base: position 143,163 of record NZ_JBICWC010000001.1, read on the forward strand.
CACCGCCGCCATCACCGGCGCCTACGTCGCCCTCGCCGACGCCATCACCTGGGCCCAGGGCAAGAAGATCATCAAGCACGGCCGCAAGCCCCTCACCGGCACCGTCGCCGCCATCAGCGTCGGCATCGTCGACGGCACCCCCCTCCTCGACCTCTGCTACGAGGAAGACGTCCGCGCCGAGACCGACATGAACGTCGTCTGCACCGGCGACGGCCGCTTCGTCGAAGTACAGGGCACCGCCGAAGCCGAACCCTTCGACCGCACCGAGCTCAACGCACTCCTCGACCTCGCCACCGCCGGCTGCACCGACCTCGCCAAACTCCAGGAAGAGGCCCTCGCCCGCACACTCGGCGAGTAAAGAAGCAACCAAATACGCAGCACACGGCGTCATGACGGATACGGGCGCACGGGTCGAACCGTGCGTCCGTCCACGTATCCGCCCCGGGGAGGGACCGCACCATGGCCACGCGCCGACACCACCGACGCCGCACCGCACTCGCCGTCACCGCCACGCTGCTGACGCTGACCGCCGCAGTCGGCTGCGGCGCCGTCGACAAGGCCCTGGACTGCGTCCGCACCGCCGACGCCATCGCCACCAGCGTCGACAACCTCCAACAGGCCGTCTCCAACGCCTCCGACGACCCCACACAGGCATCCGAGTCCCTCGACCAGATCGACAAGGAACTCAAGGACCTCGGCGACACCACCGACAACGCCGACCTCAGCAAAGCCGTCGACGACCTCCAAGCCGGCGTCACCAACGTCCGCGACTCCATCGAGAGCGGCGACGCCACCCCCGACATCACCCCCGTCACCGACGCCGCCACCGAGATCGGCAAGGTCTGCACCCCCTGACCCGGGGACGGCACCCCCTCCCGGCCGGGCGGATAATCGGGGCATGACGCGCTTGATCCTCGCCACCCGTAACGCCGGGAAAATCACCGAACTCCACGCGATCCTCGCCGACGCGGGCCTCACCCACGACCTCGTCGGCGCGGACGCGTACCCCGACATCCCCGACGTCAAGGAAACCGGCGTCACCTTCGCCGAGAACGCACTCCTCAAGGCACACGCCCTCGCCCAGGCCACCGGCCACCCCGCAGTCGCCGACGACTCCGGCCTCTGCGTCGACGTGCTGAACGGCGCCCCCGGCATCTTCTCCGCCCGCTGGGCCGGCACCCACGGCGACGACCAGGCCAACCTCGACCTGCTCCTCGCCCAGCTCTCCGACATCTCCGACCCGCACCGCGGCGCCTACTTCGCCTGCGCCGCCGCCCTCGCCCTCCCCGACGGCACCGAACGCGTCGTCGAAGGCCGCCTCACGGGCACCCTGCGCACGGTCCCGGCCGGCACACACGGCTTCGGCTACGACCCGATCCTCCAGCCCGACGACGAGACCCGGACCTGCGCGGAGCTCACCCCGGCGGAGAAGAACGCCATCAGCCACCGCGGCAAGGCCTTCCGGGCCCTGGTGCCGGTGGTGCGGGAGCTGGTGAGGTGACGCAAGCATGAAAACGGCCTGCGAATCGAGCTTCGATTCGCAGGCCGTGTCGGTGCGGCGGAAGGGATTCGAACCCTCAAGCCGTTTCACGGGCCACAGATCCTAAGTCTGCTGTGTCGCCAGTTGCACCACCGCCGCTCGCCGGTGTCATCCTACCGGGCGAGGAACCGGGTTCGGCGAGTCTCCTTCGTGTGCTGCCCCGAGTGAGCCTCCTCTGCACCATGTAGTGGTGACGGCATGGCAGTTCGGGCACAGGAGCCGAAGGTTCTCGGCGCGGTCGTCGCTCCAGTCGCCGTTGATGTGATCGATCTCCAAAGTAATCGGCTTTCCGTGCCAGATCGGGCCGCTCTCGCAGATATCGCACCTTGTGGGTACACCGATCTCGAAGAGGGCCCGACGTAGCAGTGCGGTCTTGGTACGCCGTCTTCCGTCGTGCCTGACCAGCAGATCAGAGGCGTGCCTTGTGCGTGTCGTCGCAGGTTTGCCGCGCTGGTGTGCCTGACCGAGGAAGTGCGAGGTCGAGATGCCTAGTTCCGCGACCCACTGACGCACCAGGTTCCGCTGCTGTTTGTTGTCCCGGCGTCCGAGTCTGCGCAGCAACTCTGCCAAGGAGTGGGAGTTCGCCACGGCTCGGCGGAACTCCTCCTGGTCCGCACGCGATCTGACGGTATCCGTGTCCGGGTTTCGCCGACTCATCGTGCATGCCTGCCTTTGGCGCGACCTCGATATGTATCAGTGGCTGAATGGCAGTTGGGACACAGGAAGCGCAGATTCTCCAGGCGGTTGTCGCGCCAGTTCCCGTTGATGTGATCCACTTCGAGGGGGAGCGGTCGTCCACGCCAGATCGGTTCAATTTTGCACAGGGCGCAGCGTTCCGTGACACCGAGTGCTGTCATGGCGGCCTTGAGGCGGATGCCTGGAACTCGACGGGCGTGTGGGGAGGTGTCCTCGACCAGCCACTCCTGCGGTGTCCGGCGCCGCTGCGGCACTCCCGCTCTGGATCGCGGGGCGAAGTGAGAGGTGTCGATCCCGTACGCCTTGATGCGTCGGCTGATGTTGGTGTGGTGGCCGCCCACGGCTTCCAGCCCCAGGTGGTGGAGTACCTCGTACACACTCGTCGACGCGGCCACCGCTGGCTTCAGGATTTCTTCGGTCCATCGAGCACCTTCGCGTGTGAAGTGCCGGGTGTCGATGTCCATCTTCTTCATGCGTGCGAGGAGGTATGACCGCGTCGGACTTTTCGGTTCCACCCCGAGCTTGGTCAGGGCCTCCGAAAGCGTCTGCGATGACGAAGCCGCCTCTGCGAGGCGTTCTCGCGTGTACGGGCTCACCGGCATGTCCTCTCCCCATCCGGCCGCGCGTTCGCGGCCTCGTACGGAGCAACGAACCGGTAATCGGATGGTCACGTCCGAAATCCGATGAGATGCGGAAGGGCCCGTACCGCTTCAGGAAGCGGTACGGGCCCTCTGCGTGGGGACGGGGTCAGAACTTCGGGTCCGGGCTCTGGGCGTGGACCAGTTCCGCCGCCTCCTCCTCCGTCTCCACCGAGGGCGGGGAACCGGTCAGCGGCTTGTTGGCGGTCTCCTTCATGCAGGCCACCGCGATCACGCCGACCAGGGCGGCGGCCATCGCGTAGTAGGCGGGCATGAGGTTGGAGCCGCTCCAGCTGATCAGTGCGGTGATGACCAGCGGGGTCGTGCCGCCGAAGATCGAGGCGGAGAGGTTGTAGCCGACCGACAGGGAGCCGTAGCGGACGTTGGTCGGGAAGAGGGCCGGGAGGGCGGCGGACATGGTGCCCAGCATGCAGACCAGGGAGAGGCCCAGCATCAGCATGCCGATGATGATCGCCGCGATGCTGCCCTGGCGGATCAGGAGGAAGGCCGGCAGCGACAGGACCAGGAAGCCGATCATCCCGGTCATCAGCAGCGGCTTGCGGCCGAAGCGGTCGGAGAGCTTGCCGAACTGGCTGATGATCAGCATCAGGAAGACCATGACGCCGAGCAGGATGAGCAGTCCGTGGGTCTCGCTGTAGCCGAGTTCGTCCGAGAGGTACGTCGGCATGTAGGACAGCAGCATGTAGTCGGCGATGTTGTAAGCGCCGACGAGGGCGATGCAGAGGATCAGGGTCGGCCAGTACTGGCGGAAGATCTTGGCGAGGTCGCCCTTGGCGGTGGACTCGACGTGGTCGGCGGCCTCGGTGGCGTGCGCGGTGCCGCCTTCCAGCTTCTGGAAGGCGGGGGTCTCGTCGAGGCGGAGTCGCAGGTAGAGGCCTACGAGCCCGAGGGGACCGGCGACGAGGAAGGGGATGCGCCAGCCCCAGGACTCCATCTGGCCGTCGTCGAGGATGGCGTAGAGGGCGGTGACGAGGCCCGCGGCGCCGACGTAGCCGGCGAGGGTGCCGAATTCGAGGAAGCTGCCGAAGAAGCCGCGGCGCTTGTCGGGGGCGTACTCGGCGATGAAGGTGGACGCGCCGCCGTACTCGCCGCCGGTGGAGAAGCCCTGGAGCATGCGGAAGAAGATCAGCAGGACGGCGGCCCAGACGCCGATGGTGCCGTGGGAGGGGATGAGTCCGATCGCGAAGGTGCCGATCGCCATGAGGATCATGGTGAGGGCGAGGACCTTCTTGCGGCCGATCTTGTCGCCCATGGGGCCGAAGAACATGCCGCCGAGGGGCCGGACGAGGAAGGCCACGGCGAAGGTCGCGAACGACGAGAGGAGCTGGGTGGTGTCGTTCCCGGAGGGGAAGAAGACGTGCCCGATGGTGACGGCCAGGTAGGAGTAGATGCCGAAGTCGAACCACTCCATGGCGTTACCGAGTGACGCCGCTTTCACCGCGCGCTTGACCGCCTGGTCGTCGGTGACCGTGATGTCGGTCCGACGGAGCCGGGGGTTCTGGCGCTTCCGGATGGCCCGGAAGAGCGCGGGGTGGCGTTTGACCGCTTCAGGGTCGGCCGCCTGCTGGGGGTCGGAGGCCGCCATGGCCGGTTCCTTTCGTCGAACAGTGTGTTCCAGGAAAGGCTTCTGCGCAGTCATGGCGGTTGCAAACCGAATCAGCGGTCGATTGCGACCTCGGTCACATCCATTTCGGCCAAGATCGGCCGGAAGGGGTCAGATGCCGAGGTCCTTGATGATCTTGGCGACGTGTCCGGTCGCCTTGACGTTGTAGAGGGCCTTCTCCACCTTGCCCTCTTCGTCGACCACGATCGTGGAGCGGATGACGCCTGTCACCACTTTGCCGTAGAGCTTCTTCTCGCCGTACGCGCCGTAGGCCTCCAGGATCTCCTTGGAGGGGTCGCCCACCAGTGTGACCTTGAGGTTCTCCTTCTCGCGGAACTTCGCGAGCTTCTCGGGCTTGTCGGGGGAGACGCCGATGACGTCGTACCCGGCGCCGGTGAGGAGGTCGAGGTTGTCCGTGAAGTCGCAGGCCTGCTTGGTGCATCCGGGGGTAAGCGCGGCGGGGTAGAAGTAGACGATGACCTTGCGGCCCTTGTGGTCCGCGAGCGAGATCTCGTTGCCGTCGGCGTCCGGAAGGGTGAAGGCGGGTGCGGTGTCGCCGGTCTGGAGTCGCTCGCTCATTTTTCTCCTCGAGTGGCACGTGGGCTGTGTGGCACCGAGCGTAATAGGGGGTGCCGCCGGGTGCGGGGGCGGCCGAGCTGACAGACTGTCGATGAAGGTTTACCCGACGACGACCACGGAGGCGGCGCAGTGTCGGATACCAGGACCCCTGCGCAGATCGAGGCGGACATCATCAGCCGGCGTGAGCAGCTGGCTGTGATGCTGGACGAGATCGGGGTGCGGGTGCACCCGAAGACGATCATGGGTGACGCGAAGGCGAAGGTCGCCTCCACGGTGGACCGGACCGCCGGGCGGGCGTATGTCGCGGTGAACCGTTCGGTTTCGGATGTGAAGGCGCAGTTCGTGACGGAGGACGGTTCGCCGCGTATGGGGCGGGTGATTCCGGCCGCGCTGCTCCTGGTGGGCGGGGTGGTGCTGCTGACGGCGACGTCGCGGTCGTCGGGGTCCTCGCGTTCGTCGCGGTGTGGTCGGCGTAAGAGTCGCTGACTGCGGGTTCCTGGCGGGCCCTGGGGCGTGTGGGTGGCTCCGGGGCAGGTAGGTTTCGGGGCGTGAGCGACAACGGCATGAGCAAGACCGACGACAAGCTGCCGATCCGGATGCTGCACGACCGTGTGCTGGTCCGGTCGGATTCGCCCGAGGGCGAGCGCCGGTCGGGCGGCGGCATCCTGATTCCGGCGACTGCGGCTGTGGGCCGGCGTCTGGCGTGGGCCGAGGTGGTCGCGGTCGGGCAGAACGTGCGGACCGTGGAGGCGGGTGACCGGGTGCTGTACGACCCGGAGGACCGTGCGGAGGTCGAGGTGCGGGGTGTGGCGTACGTGCTGATGCGTGAGCGGGATCTGCACGCGGTGGCGGCGGACCGTTTCGAGGGTTCGGTGGATTCGACGGGGCTGTATCTGTAGGCAGCTGTGGGTGGGGTGGCCTGGTGACCGTTGTCACCAGGCCTTTTCGTTTTTTGTTGCTACGGTGGAGGCATCCCGACGAGACGCGCCGTACCGGGTTTCCGTAAAGACGACGCACCCGTGTTGTTCGCGTGATCCGTCGTGGAGGTGCCGTCGTGGCGTGGGTTCTGTTGATAGTCGCCGGTCTGCTGGAAGTGGGCTGGTCGATCGGGATGAAGTACACCGAGGGGTTCACCCGGCTGTGGCCGAGTGTGGGTACGGGCCTCGGGATCGTGGCCAGCATGGTGCTGCTGTCGCAGGCGGCGAAGACGTTGCCGATCGGTACGGCGTACGGCGTGTGGGTCGGGATCGGTGCTGCTGGGGCGGCGGTGCTGGGCATGGTGGTGCTGAACGAGCCGGTGACCGCCGCCCGTATTTTCTTCGTGTGTCTGCTGCTGGTGGCCGTGGTGGGGCTGAAGGCGACGTCCGGGCACTGACCGGTCAGGGGCGGCCGGGACCTTGGTGGTCCTGGCCGCCTTCGTCGTCGTGGTGGTCCTGGTGGCCGGGGTCCGCGTCGGCGGGGCGTTCTTCGCCGGGGCGGGGTTCTGCCCGGCGGGTGTCGTGCGCGGGGCGGAGGACGGCGGGCTGCTGGACGCGGGGTGCGCCTCGTGGGGTGTCGGCGGGTTTGGCCGGTTTGGCGGTCCGGGAGGGGTGGGGGGCTCCGGGGACCGGCGGGGTGTCGCCGGTGGTGTCCGGTGTGCGGGTGCCGTCCTGGTCCTCGTCGGATTCGCCGGTGCCGCGTTCCTGGCTGTCGCGGGTCTCCGAGCCGTCCCGTCGTTCGCGTCGTTCCTCGCGGTCGCGGCGGCCGTCGGTGTTCTCGGCTTCTTCGGTGTCGTCGCCCTCGTCGGTTCCGCCGCTCTCGTCGGGGTCGGGTTCCTCGGGGCCTTCGTCGGCGTGGAGGTCGAAGGCCTTCACCGGGGTGCCTTCGAGGGCGGCCCGGGTGTAGGAGGCCCAGGTCTGGGCGGGGGGGCCGCCGCCGTTCATGCGGCCGAGGCCGAGTGCGCCGTAGAGGGGTTTCTGGACGCCGGTCTTGGGGTCCTGGCCCATGACGGTGATGACGGTGGCGAGGTCGGGGGTGTAGCCGGCGAACCAGGCGGCCTTGTCCTCCTCGGCGGTGCCGGTCTTTCCCGCGGCGGGGCGGCCGGCGGCAGAGGCGGCGGTGCCGGTGCCGCCGTCGACGACGCTGCGCAGGACGGAGGTGGTGGTGTCGGCGGCTTCGCGGCTGATGGCGCGGCGGGTGGTTCTGGCGGGGATGTCGATGTCCTCGGCGTTCTTGCTGACCTTGGAGACGAGGGTCCAGGGGCGGTGTCTGCCGTGGTCGGCGAGGGTGGCGTAGGCCGATGCCATGTCGACGGTGCTGGCGGTGGCGGGGCCGAGGGCGATGGAGGGTGAGGCGGTGAGGTCGGGGGTGTTGGCGGGGATGCCGAGGGAGATGGCGGTGTTCTTGACCTCTTCGGGGCCGACGTCCTGGGCCATCTGGGCGTAGACGGCGTTGACGGATTTGTCGGTGGCTTCGCGGACGGTGATGGAGCCGTAGTCGACGTCGTCCTCGTTGGCGGGGGAGTAGTCGGTGGGGCCGGTGGCGGCCACGACGGTGCGTTCGTTGTCGCCGTTGTAGTGGGTGTTGGGGGTGATGGGTTTGTCCTTCTGGGTGGTGGACCCGTTGGCGAGGGCGGAGGCGAGGACGAACGGTTTGAAGGTGGAGCCGACCTGGTAGTCGCGGCGGGTGGCGTTGTTGACGAACTGCTGGGTGTAGTCGATTCCGCCGTAGAGGGCGACGACGTGGCCGTTGGAGGGGTCGATGGAGGTGCCGCCGGCGCGGACGATGCGGTCGGTGTCGCGGTCGTCGCTGGTCTTGGAGAGGACGTTCTCCTCGACGGCTTCGACGAGGGCGTCCTGGTTCTTCTTCTGGAGTGTGGTGGTGATGCGGTAGCCGCCGGTGGCGAGGGTCTTCTCGTCGACGATGTCGTTGGCGGCGAGGTAGTCCTCGACGGCGTTGACGATGTAGCCGCGTTGTCCGGAGAGGGCGGTGGCGGGCTTGGCCTTGTCGGGGACGGGGAAGGTCATGGTCTTGCGCTGGGTCTCGGTGAGCCAGTGGTGTTCGACCATGCCGTCGAGTACGTAGTTCCAGCGGGCGAGTACGGCTTTCTTGTTCTGGGGGTGGGCGACGACGTCGTAGGAGCTGGGGGCGTTGAGGAGGGAGGCGAGGTAGGCGCCTTCTCCGGTGTCGAGGTCTTCGACGTCCTTGCCGTAGTAGGCGTGGGAGGCGGCCTGGATGCCGTAGGCGTTGCGTCCGAAGTAGCTGGTGTTGAGGTAGCCCTCGAGGATCTCGTCCTTGCTCTGTTCGCGGTCGAGCTTGATGGAGATGAAGAGTTCCTTGGCCTTGCGGACGAGGGTCTGTTCCTGGCCGAGGTAGTAGTTCTTGACGTACTGCTGGGTGATGGTGGAGCCGCCCTGCCTGCCCTTTCCGGTGGCGGTGTTCCAGCCGGCCCGGATGGTGGCCTTGATGTCGATGGCGTCCTCGGAGTAGAAGTCCCGGTCCTCGGCTGCGAGTACGGCGTGCTGGATGGGGCGGGGGATGCGGCGGAGGGGGATGTTCTCGCGGTTGATCTCGCCGTCGCGGGCGATGACGGTGCCGTCCTTGTAGAGGTAGACGTTGGACTGGGCGGTGGCGGCGGCGTTGGCGGCGGGGATGTCGATGAGCTGGTAGCCGGCGATGAATCCGCCGACGAGGAGCAGTGCGAGGAGGACGACTGCGGCGAGGGTCATGCGCCAGGTGGGGATGGCGCGGCGCCAGCCGGTGCGCTTGGGCCGTTTGGAGCGCTTTGTGCGCTCTTTCGGTTCCTGTGCGCCGTCCGGGTGTTCGGCGTCCGTGGCGGGGGCCGTTGCCGAGGGGTCTCGGGGTGCCCATCCCTCGGGGCCCTGCTGACCAGGGTCTCCGCTGTGCTGCGGTGGCTCTTGGCTCATGACTGTGGAGGCTCCTCGACTGCGGATGATTTTCCTATAGTGCACTTTTCGGGCGGAGAACCCCGGGATCCCTCACGGAGAAATGGGGTCGCGGCGGCGTCTCGCCGTGCACTAACGTCGTGCCCTTTGGCGAGGACGAGGGGGACGCGGTGCGGCTCTATGCCGTGGTGGCGGCGGGTGGGTTCCGGCGGTACGCCACCTATCGGGTGGCGACTCTCGCGGGTGTGTTCACCAACACCGTCTTCGGTTTCATCATGGCGTACACCTACATCGCCCTGTGGGACGAGCGCCCGCACCTCGGCGGCTATGACGTGTCGCAGGCGGTGACCTATGTCTGGCTCGGGCAGGCCCTGCTGATGACCAACGCGATGCTGGGCGGCGGTTTCGAGGACGAGTTGATGGAGCGCATCCGTACGGGTGACATCGCCGTCGACCTGTACCGGCCGGCCGATCTGCAGCTGTGGTGGCTGGCGGGGGATCTGGGGCGGGCGGCGTTCCATCTGCTGGGGCGGGGGATCGTGCCGATGGTGCTGGGGGCCCTGGCCTTCGACCTCGCTCTGCCGTCCTCCGCGTGGACGTGGCTGGCCTTCCTGGTGTCGGTGGCGCTGGGGGTGGTGGTGAGTTTCGCGGTGCGGTTCCTGGTGGCCCTGTCGGCGTTCTGGCTGCTGGACGGGGCGGGGGCGATGCAGATGGCCTGGCTTGCCGGGCTGTTCTTCTCGGGGATGCTGCTGCCGCTGAACCTGTTCCCGGGGCTGCTGGGCGAGGTGGCGGGCGTGCTGCCGTGGTCGTCGCTGCTGCAGGTGCCCGCCGACGTGTTCCTCGGGACGTACCGGGGCGGGGATCTGCTGGGCGCGTACGCGTTCCAGGCGGGCTGGGCGGTGGCTCTGCTCCTGGCGGGGCGGCTGCTCCAGTCGGTGGCGACCAGGAGGGTGGTGGTCCAGGGTGGCTGAGGCCGGGGCCGGTCGGGTGGCCGTCGTGGAGCGGGTGGCCGCGCCCGGTGAGCGTTCGCGGCTGGTGGAGGGGGTGCGGGCGTACGGCCTGATCGTGGCGATGTGGGTGCGTTCGACGATGGCGTACCGGGCGTCGTTCGTGATGACGGCGCTGGGCAACTTCGTGGCGACCGCGTTCGACTTCGTGGCGATCATGCTGATGTTCTCGCACGTCGACGCGCTCGGCGGGTTCACCCTGCCGGAGGTGGCGTTGCTGTACGGGGCGTCGGGGACGGCTTTCGGGCTGTCGGACCTGGTGCTGGGGTCGATGGACCGGCTGGGCCGGCGGGTGCGGGACGGCACGCTGGACACGCTGCTGGTGCGGCCGGTGCCGGTGCTGGCGCAGGTGGCGGCGGACCGGTTCGCGTTGCGGAGGCTGGGGCGGATCACGCAGGGGCTGCTGGTGCTGGGGTACGCGCTGCTGACGCTGGACATCGCGTGGAGCCCGCTGAAGGTGCTGATGCTGCCGCTGATGGTGCTGAGCGGTGGGGCGATCTTCGGGGCGGTGTTCGTGGCGGGTGCGGCGTTCCAGTTCTGGGCGCAGGACGCGTCGGAGGTGCAGAACGCGTTCACCTACGGGGGGACGTCGTTGCTGACGTATCCGCCGTCGGTGTTCGCGAAGGAGCTGGTGCGGGGGGTGACGTTCGTGGTGCCGCTGGCCTTCGCGAGCTGGCTGCCGGCGCTGTACGTGCTGGGGCGGGACTATCCGCTGGACCTGCCGGAGTGGGTGGCGTTCCTGCCGCCGGTGGTGGCGGTGGGGTGCTGGGTGCTCGCGGGTATGGCGTGGCGGGTGGGGCTGCGGTCGTACCGCAGCACGGGAAGCTGAGGAGTGGGCGTGGACGGGATGGACTTCATCGAGCTCGACGGCGTGGAGAAGGTCTTCGAGGTGCGCCGCCGGACGGGTTTCATGCGCCGGGAGCGGCGTGAGGTGCGGGCGGTCGACGGCATCAGCTTCCGGGTGGCGCGGGGGGAGATGGTCGGTTACATCGGTCCGAACGGGGCGGGGAAGTCGACGACGATCAAGATGCTGACGGGCATCCTGACGCCGAGCGCGGGCCGGCTGCGGGTCGCGGGGATCGATCCCAGCAGAGAGCGTACGCGGCTGGCGCACCGGATCGGTGTGGTGTTCGGGCAGCGGACGACGTTGTGGTGGGATCTTCCGCTGAGGGATTCCTACCGGCTGATGCACCGGATGTACCGGATTCCCGACTCCCGCTTCCGGGAGAACCTGGACCGCTGCGTGGAACTGCTGGATCTCGCACCGCTGTTGGAGGTCCCGGTGCGTCAGCTGTCGCTGGGGCAGCGGATGCGGGGCGATATCGCGGCGGCGCTGCTGCACGATCCGGAGGTGCTGTACCTGGACGAGCCGACGATCGGGCTGGATGTCGTCTCGAAGTCCAAGGTGCGTGGTTTCCTGCGGGACTTGAACGCGGAGCGTTCCACGACGGTGCTGCTGACCACGCACGATCTGCAGGACATCGAGCAGTTGTGCAAGCGGGTGATGGTGATCGACCACGGGCGTCTGGTGTACGACGGTGCGCCGGCCGCGTTGCACGAGGTGGGGGAGAGCGAGCGGACTCTGGTCGTCGATCTGGAGCGGGAGCTGCCGCCGATCGAGCTGGGGTCCGAACTTCCGGTGCGGGTGGTGAAGGTGGAGGGGCCCCGGCAGTGGCTGGCGTTCCCGGCGGCGATGTCGGCCGCGCCGCTGGTGGCGCGTATCGCGTCGGATTATCCGCTGGTCGATCTGTCGGTGCGTGAGCCGGACATCGAGTCCGTGATCGCGAAGATGTACGTGTCGGATCCTGCTCTCTAGGCCCGTCCCCCGGGGGCTCTATAGGGTGCCGGTATGACAAGTGAGAGCCCGGACATGCGTGCCTCCGACGCGGAACGTGAGCGGGTCGCGGAGACCCTGCGGGAGGCTGTGGCCGAGGGCCGTCTGGAGATGGACGAGTTCGAGCAGAGGTTGGACGCGACCTACAAGGCGCGTACGCACGGGGAGTTGGAACCGCTCGTCAGGGATCTTCCGGTGCCGGGCGCGCTCGCCCGTCCGGCTGCGGGTGCGATGGCCGGGCGCAGTGGGTCGTCGGCCGAGTGGTCCTCGCGGATCGGGGGGACGCAGACCTCGTCGGGTGCGTTCGCCTTCTGGGGCGGGTTCAGCCGCAAGGGGCGCTGGACGGTGGGGCCGAGGTTCACCGCTTTCGCGATGTGGGGTGGTGGTGAGATCGATCTGCGTGAGGCCCACTTCGCGGAGCGGGAGGTGGTGATCCGCTGTTTCACGATCATGGGCGGGATGCAGGTGACCGTGCCACCGGACCTCAACGTCGAGGTCGGTGGGATCGGCATCATGGGCGGTTTCGGTGAGCATTCCAAGCTCGACGAGGAGCCGGAGCCCGCTCCGGACTCGCCGCGGGTGCGGGTCGTCGGCTTCGCGCTGATGGGCGGGGTCGGTGTGGAGCGCAAGCGGACCAAGGCGCAGAAGCGGCGGCTGCAGGAGGAGCGGCAGCGGCTGCGGGGGCCGGGCTCGGGGGACGGGCGCAAGGAGCTCGGCTGAGTCCTGTGCCGTATGTGTCGGGGTCGCCCGGGCGCGGATCGGTCCGCGCCCGGCTGTCCGGGTCAGAAGGAGTCGGACTTCGGGGTGCCGTCCACGGTGGAGAGGTCGATGGCGTGTCCCAGGGCCTGGTAGCCGGCGTCGTTGAAGTGCAGGTGGTCCCCGGAGTCGTACTCGGGCAGGATCCTGTTGGGTGCGTAGGGGTCGCGGACTGCCCGGTCGAAGTCCACGTAGGCGTCGAAGATGCGGCCGGAGCGGATCTCCGCGTTGACCGCCTGGCGCACGGCGTTGCTCTCGGGTGACCAGGAGGGGTAGCCCTGGAACGGCGTCAGGGTCGCTCCGACCACGCGCAGTCCGCGGGCGTGGGCGCGCTCGGTGAGGGCGCGGAGTCCGGCGGTGATGTGCCGGGGGTCGGTCTCCCGGGGGTACTGCTGCACGTCGTTGATGCCGAGCGCGATGATCACGGTTTTGGCCCCGCTGACGGACAGGACGTCGCGTTCGAAGCGCCGGGTCGCGCTGAGGCCGCCGAGGTTGGCGACGCCCTGCAGGGTGCGCGGACTGTCGATCAGCAGGCGGTTGCCGGCGATGCCTTGGTTGGCTATGCCGTAGGTGTGCCGGAGGCGGTCGGCGAGTACGTCGGTCCAGCGGGCGTCGGCGTCGGTGGTGGAGCCGGTCCCCGCGGTGAGGGAGTCTCCGATGACGACGATCGCGCCGGGTGACGTCTTGTTGCGGACGTCGACGGCTGTCAGGTAGCGCCACCGGGTGGTGCTCCAGGTGCCTCGGGTGTCGGCGAGGTAGGACGTCTGGTGGGTGTTGGGGTGCTGGGTGACGGCTCCGGTGGCGTAGGGCGTGCGGAGGGTGACCTCGAGGTCGGAGTCGGGTGCCACGGGGACGACGACAGGGTCGCTGACGACCTGTCGGCCCGCGGCGATGGTGACGGTGGGGGAGCCGCCGAAGGTCACCCGGCGGGTGTTGACGCCGACCTGGTCGATGACGAGCGGGGCGGAGCCGAACAGGTTGGAGAGGGTGATGCGGGCGGCGTCGCCGCCGACGCTGGTGTGCACGATGTTGCGGACGGTGCTGCCGGGGTAGCCGCGTCCGGCGTTCGGCTCCGCGCTGACGGGGGCTCCGGTCCAGGTGGCGACCCACGTTCCGGCCGCGGCGGCCGGTGCGGCGGGGTTGCGGGCGGCGGCGTGTGTCTCGCTCCCGCCGAACGGCTGCGACCGGTCGTTGACGACCAGTGACGTGCCGTACGCGGCGACGGCGGCGAGCACGGCGGTGCCCGCGGCGAGGGCGATGGGCAGGGCGTACCCCTGGCGCCTTGGCATGTGCGGTGTTTCTCCTTGTGGTGTCCGGCCCGGAGTTCGGGTCACTCTCATGATGCGACAGGTCCCGGGGAACTCGGAGTGCGGCCCGGGAGTAGGTGAAGTAGGGACAATGCGTACGGCACGGTCTCAGGCGTACGCGGACGGGTGGAGCGGATGGAACAGGACGCGGGACAGGGGACGGGGTCCGGGGCCGAGGCCCGGGGGCGGCCGGGGCGGTCTCTGGGCGGCTTCTCGTACACCGCCGCCGACGAGGAGAAGCAGCGCGGTGTGCGCCGTATGAAGACCACCGCCACGGGTCTGCTCCTGCTCGTCGCGCTCGTGTACGTCCTCGCCACCTGGGCGGAGAACTCGGGTGTGGGCGGCTGGCCGGGCTACGTCGCAGCGGCTGCCGAGGCTGGGATGGTGGGTGCGTTGGCGGACTGGTTCGCCGTCACGGCGCTCTTCCGGCGTCCGCTCGGTCTGCCCATTCCCCACACTGCCATCATTCCTACCAAGAAGGACCAGTTGGGGGCATCCCTCGGTTCCTTCGTGGGCGAGAATTTTCTCTCCGGAGACGTCGTTCGTGACCGAATTCACGCTCTGGGCGTCGGAAAACGGGTCGGTGCGTGGCTGGCGGAGCCGGAACACGCGGACCGGGTCACCGCTGAGCTGGCGACCGCGCTGCGCGGCGCCCTGACGGTGCTCAGGGACTCCGATGTGCAGGCGGTGGTCGGTGAGGCGATCACCCGTCGGGCGGACGCCGCGGAGATCGGTCCGGGCATGGGCAAGATGCTGGAGCGGATCGTCGCGGACGGGGGGCACCGCAGGGTGGTCGACCTCGTCTGTGTGCGGGCGCACGACTGGCTGGTGCTGCACGGCGACTCCGTGATGGACGCGGTGCAGGGCGGGGCGCCGGGGTGGACGCCGCGGTTCGTCGACAAGCGGGTGGGGGAGCGCGTCTACAAGGAACTGCTGCGCTTCGTCACGGAGATGCGGGACATGCCGGGCCATCCGGCGCGTGGCTCGATCGACACGTTCCTGACGGATTTCGCGGCCGATCTCCAGACGGACTCGGACACCCGGGCGCGGGTGGAGCGGCTGAAGTCGGAGATCCTGGGGCGCGGTGAGGTCCAGGACGTCATCGCGTCGGCCTGGTCCTCCGTCAGGTCGATGATCCTCTCGGCGGCGGAGGACGAGCGGAGCGAGCTCCGGCTGCGGGCCAGGGCGTCGCTGATGTCGCTGGGTGCCAGGCTGTCCACGGACGAGCGGCTGCAGGGCAAGGTGGACGGCTGGCTGGAGGACGCGGCGGCGTACGTCGTCACGAGGTACCGCGCGGAGATCACGTCGCTGATCAGCGACACCGTGGCCGGGTGGGACGCGCGGCAGACGTCGCGGAAGATCGAGGCGCACATCGGCCGCGACCTGCAGTTCATCCGGATCAACGGCACCGTGGTGGGTGCGCTGGCCGGTCTGGCGATCTATTCGGTGTCGCACGCGCTGGGGGGCTGACCCGGGAGCGCGTGCCCCGTCCTGTCGTACGGGCGCGCCCCCGGGACCGCGGGGAGTTGTCTCTCAGTACGCACCCGCGGGCGCGTGTGTTCAATCCCCCGGGAGCGGATTTCTTGCCGACGGCCCTCAGGCGGAGCGCCGGGTGACGGCCCAGGAGGTGGCGGCCATCGCGCCCGCGACGGTGAACACGGCGGGCCAGGCGCCGACCTTCTTGGCGAGCGGGTGGGAACCGGCGAACGCGGCGACGTAGGCGACCGTCAGCCCGGTGGCCGCGGGGGCGCCTGCCTGCCGGTTCCATCCGTGGGCGGCGACGGCTCCGGCGGCGGCGAGGGCGGCCCCGCCGAGGGGGCGCTTCCGCGTCCAGCGGGCGATCGCGTATCCGCCGACGAGACCGCTCGCCGCCACCGCCGCTGCCGGAACCTTCGCCATGGCCGTCATCCTCGCTTCTCACGTTTCCCGCCCCGGCCTCGTCGGGCCGGGGACCTCGTGGATCCGAGGATAGGCCGCCCGCCCCGAGGCGGGGCGGGCGGCCTATCCTCGGGGCCTGTGTGTCAGTCCGTGCCGAGCTCCATCGCGGCGCGGTCCAGCAGCTCGTCGTCGGCGGAGACCGCGCCGCGCGAGGCGATGGCCTGGGCGCCGCCTTCCGGCATGGCTCCGATCAGGCCGGTCGCGGCGGCCTGGGCGGCGCCGATCAGGGAGGGCTGCGTCGTGCCGACGAGGCCGAGACCGGCGAACTGCTCGAGCCGGGCACGGGAGTCGGCGATGTCGAGGTTGCGCATGGTGAGCTGGCCGATGCGGTCCACGGGACCGAACGCCGAGTCCTCGGTGCGCTCCATGGAGAGCTTGTCCGGGTGGTAGCTGAAGGCGGGGCCGGTGGTGTCGAGGATCGAGTAGTCCTCGCCGCGGCGCAGCCGCAGGGTGACCTCGCCGGTGACGGCCGAGCCGACCCAGCGCTGCAGCGACTCGCGGACCATCAGGGCCTGCGGGTCCAGCCAGCGGCCCTCGTACATCAGCCGTCCGAGGCGCCGGCCCTCGTTGTGGTAGTGGGCGAGGGTGTCCTCGTTGTGGATCGCGTTGACGAGGCGCTCGTAGACGATGTGCAGCAGGGCGAGGCCGGGGGCCTCGTAGATGCCGCGGCTCTTCGCCTCGATGATGCGGTTCTCGATCTGGTCCGACATGCCGAGGCCGTGGCGGCCGCCGATGGCGTTGGCCTCCATCACCAGGTCCACGGCGGACGCGAACGTCTTGCCGTTGATCGTGACCGGGCGGCCCTGGTCGAAGCCGATGGTGACGTCCTCGGTCTCGATCTCGACCGAGGGGTCCCAGAACCGGACGCCCATGATCGGGTCGACGGTCTCCACACCGGTGTCGAGGTGCTCCAGGGTCTTCGCCTCGTGGGTGGCGCCCCAGATGTTGGCGTCGGTGGAGTACGCCTTCTCGGTGCTGTCGCGGTAGGGCAGCCCGTGGGCCACCAGCCACTCCGACATCTCCTTGCGGCCGCCGAGCTCGGTGACGAAGTCGGCGTCGAGCCACGGCTTGTAGATCCGCAGGTGGGGGTTGGCCAGGAGGCCGTAGCGGTAGAACCGCTCGATGTCGTTGCCCTTGAACGTCGATCCGTCGCCCCAGATCTGTACGTTGTCCTCGAGCATCGCCCGGACCAGCAGGGTGCCGGTGACGGCGCGGCCGAGCGGCGTGGTGTTGAAGTACGCGCGGCCGCCCGAGCGGATGTGGAACGCGCCGCAGGCGAGCGCGGCCAGGCCCTCCTCGACCAGCGCCGCACGGCAGTCGACCAGGCGCGCGACCTCGGCGCCGTAGGCCTTCGCCCGACCGGGCACCGACGCGATGTCGGGCTCGTCGTACTGGCCGATGTCGGCGGTGTAGGTGCACGGGACGGCACCCTTGTCGCGCATCCACGCGACCGCGACCGAGGTGTCGAGGCCGCCCGAGAAGGCGATGCCGACGCGCTCGCCGGTGGGCAGGGAGGTGAGAACCTTAGACATAGGAAGAGTATGCACTCGATGGTATGGATATGCAAATGCCCATGCGGGTGACCGGGTGGGGGTGTGCGCCCGGCCGGTATCGGTGGGGTGTACATGCGTTTACCCTGAGGGTGAACGTGTGTACACCCTCCCTCCCGTTACGGAGTCCCGATGACCGAGGCCACCACGGACGCCGCCCCTCACCCCCGCCTCGCCGTCGGGGTGCTGGCCTTCTGCGGCGTCGTGGTCGCGATCATGCAGACGATCGTCGTCCCGCTGCTCCCACACATACCGGACCTCACCGGCGCGACCCCCGAGGCCGCCAGCTGGCTGGTCACCGTCACCCTCCTCACCGGCGCGGTGTTCACCCCCGTGCTCGGCCGGGTCGGCGACATGTACGGCAAGAGACGGGTTCTCCTCGCCTCTCTCGGCGTCCTCGTCGTGGGATCGGTGCTCTGCGCCGTCAGCTCCCACATCGGCGTCCTGATCGCCGGCCGCGCCCTGCAGGGTGCCGCCATCGCCGTCATCCCCCTCGGCATCAGCATTCTGCGTGACGAGCTCCCGCCCGAGCGGGTGCTGTCCGCCGTGGCCCTGATGAGCTCCACGATGGGGATCGGCGCCGCCGTGGGCCTGCCGATCGCGGCCGTCGTCATCGAGAACTACGAGTGGCACACCATGTTCTGGGTGTCCGGTGCCATCGGCCTCCTCGACTTCCTCCTGGTGCTCCGCCTCGTACCGGAGTCCCCGCTGCGCTCCCGGGGCCGCTTCGACACGCTGGGCACGCTCGGCCTGACCGGTGCGCTGGTCTGTCTGCTGCTCGCCGTCACCCAGGGCGGCAGCTGGGGCTGGACCTCACCCCTCACGCTCGGCCTGCTTGCGGGGGCCATCGTGATCGCCCTGGTCTGGGGCGCCTACGAACTGCGGGTGCCCACCCCCATGGTCGACCTGCGGGTCTCGGCGCGCCCCGCCGTGCTGTTCACCAACGTCGCAGCCCTGCTGATCGGCTTCGCCTTCTACGCCAACTCCCTGGTCACCGGCCAGATGGTGCAGGAACCGAAGGCCACCGGATACGGGCTCGGTGCCTCGATCGTCGTCAGCGGCCTCTGCCTGCTCCCCGGGGGCGTCACGATGGTGCTGCTCTCTCCGGTCTCCGCCCGGATCTCCGGCAAGTACGGCCCGAGGACCAGCCTCGCCCTGGCCTCCGTGGTCATCGCGGCCGGTTACGTGGTGCGCTACTTCACCAGCCACAGCCTCTGGCTGATCGTCGCGGGCGCCACGGTCGTCTCGGCCGGCACCGCGATCGCGTACTCCGCGCTCCCCGCACAGGTCATGAGGAGCGTCCCCGTCGCCGAGACGGGCGCCGCCAACGGCCTCAACACCCTCATGCGGTCCATCGGCCAGGCCTTCTGCAGCGCCACGGTGGCGGCCGTACTCGCCAACATGACCTTCCTCGCCGCCGGCCGTGAGGCCCCCACCCTCGGCGCCTACCAGCTCGTCTTCCTGATCGCCGGAGGCGCGGCGCTCCTCGCCCTCGCCGTGACGCTCTGCCTGCCCGGGGCCGGTGAGCGTGCGGGTACGGTCGGGGGTGAGCGCAGGAGCAGCGCCCGTACGCGGGCGATGCCGATCGAGGAGGGTGCATGACGGCCCGTACCGACCGCGCCGCCGCCGAGGCGGCGGACGCCGGGCCGGCGGCCCCCACCGGCAGGGACGCGATCCTGCTCGCCGCCCGCAGGGCCTTCACCCAGCGGCCGTACGCGGACGTGACCATCCGGGCCATCGCCGCGGACGCCGGGGTGAGCGCCGCTCTCGTGGTGAAGCACTTCGGCCGCAAGGAGGAACTCTTCAACGCCGTCGCCGACTTCGGCCCCGCCGCGGACGAGCTCTTCGACGCCCCGCTGGACGAGCTCGGCCGCCACATGGTGCTCACCGTCGTGCGGGTGCGCAGGGCGCAGCGCGGTGACCCGCTGCTGCGGGTCGTCTTCTCCCTCGGCAACCAGGACGAGCGCTCCCTGCTCCGTGAGCGCTTCCGCGAGCAGGTCACCGCGCGCCTGACGGGCCGGCTGCCGGGCCGGGACCGCGCCCTGCGCGCGGAACTGATCGCGGGTCACCTCCTGGGCCTGGGGGCCACGCTCAGCCTCCACCGCGAGGGTGCGAGTTCCCGCGCGACCGCGGAACACCTCGCGGACCTGTACGCCCCCGCGCTCCAGCGCCTGGTCGGGAGCTGAACGGTCCCGAGCGGTATGGTCTGGTCCAACTGACGAGGGGGGCCTCCATGCTGATCCGTAACGGCCTGCGTGCCGCGATACCCGCCATGGTCCTGGGGGTGGTGCTGGCGGGCTGCTCCGCGGCGACCACCACCGACGGGCCGGGCGGCGACGTGCCGTACGTCGCACCCGAGAAGGCCGAGGCCGCGGCCAAGGCGGCGGCCTCGGCCGAGGCGACGCCCACACCGACGGAGGAGCCCCCGATCCAGGCGGCCACGGGCCCGGTCCGGGTTCGGGACGCGTTCGCCGGGCTCCAGGCGACCTACCAGGACGGCTGCAAGCCCGGCGACGGCAACTGCGCCTACTTCCTCGGGCGCGTGGCGGACGAGCTGGACGGGCTCGACAAGGCGATGAAGGCGGACGGGAAGGGCCCCGGGCACTTCCCCGAGCCCATCGCCTGGATCGGAACCCTGCGTACCGCCCTGAAGGGCGATCTCGGGGTCGACAACCTGGAGAAGCACCGCACGCTGCTGCTGGGCACCCGCGACAAGATCAACACCTGGATGCAGGACCACCCGGAGGACTACCGCTGAACTCGGGCCCGCTCACCGGACGCCCGCCTAACGCGGCAGCCGTCCCCCGGGTGACCGGGACACGGCTGCCGGGCTTCGCGAGTCACTACTCGCAGGCGACTCCGTCGCCGTCCCGGTCCAGGTGCGAACCGTAGCCCGGGTCGCCCCGGTGGATGGGCGCGGCTCCCGCGGCGCGCACGGCGGAGCAGTTGGCGTAGTAGGTGCTGCTCCCGCCGCCGGAGCTCCCACCGGACGAGCCCCCGGTCGAGCCCCCGGATGAGGACCCTCCGCCGGACGAGCCTCCGCTCGACGATCCGTAGGGCTCGCAGCCGACTCCGTCGCCGTCGCGGTCCAGGTGCGACGCGTACCCGGGGTCGCCCCGGCGTACGGGGGCCTTGCCGGCGGCCCGTACGGCGTCGCAGTTCGCGTAGTGGACGGCCGGCGCGGCCGGAGCCTGGGCCGTGGTCTTCGGCTTCGGGGCCTTCGGCGTCGGAGTCGGTGTGGGCGTCGGTGTCGGCGTGGGGGAGGGGCTGGGGGCGGAGACCGTGATCCGCACCAGTGCGCTGTCCTGGGCCGGGCCCTCGCCCTTCGCCGGTTTCACCGCGACGGTGTACGTG
This sequence comes from Streptomyces sp. NPDC048590, assembly GCF_043199535.1. NCBI lineage: Bacteria > Bacillati > Actinomycetota > Actinomycetes > Kitasatosporales > Streptomycetaceae > Streptomyces > Streptomyces sp. NPDC048590. Next base: position 163,870 of record NZ_JBICWC010000001.1, read on the forward strand.
AACTCGTCCTCGCCGGAGTAGCCGTCCGTCGGGGTGTAGACGAGGGTGGTGCCCTCGACCGTGACCGTGCCGTGCGGCGCCGGGCTCTCGGCGGACAGGGTGAGCTCGGCCGGGCGGTAGGTGTCCAGGAGTGGCGCCTCGGTGTCGTCCTCCCTGGTCACCAGGTCGTTGGACAGGGCTTCGATCTCGATCTTCTGTCCGGCGTCGGCCTCCGCCGTGTCGTCGGTGAGTGCGAGCGCCTTGGTGCCCGTGGCCGAGGGTGAGCCCTCGGCCGCCACCGCCTTGGCGTCCGAGCCCGCGTCGTCCCCGCCGGAGCAGCCGGTCAGAGCCAGCGCGAGAGCCGCGGCCCCCACCGACAGCCTGATCCGGTTCCGCGTCACGAACGTCTTCATGTGCCCCCCCCAAGATGTGCCTTCGTGCGTGTGCGTACTGCCGTGCCTGATGTGCGGCCGACAGGTGATGCTGGCACCGGTGCGTCGTCGTCAGGCCCGATTCGGCCGCACGGAAGCGAAGTTGTGACGAAAGTGTGAAGTCCAGGTGTGTGAGGTGTGGGGCTTCCGCCGTCGTGGCCTGTGCGTGAGGCCGGCTCTCCGTCGCTCTCGCGAGGGGTGTTGGCCGATTAACTCCCTCTGGAGGAAGCCCCTTTGTCGATTGGATGAGGACACACACCGGTTCACGAGCACCTTGCGAGGGTTCACTCATGTCGAACGGAATCGTCCGACTGCGGCGCCTCGGCGCGGCGTTGATGGTGAGCGGCCTGCTCTCCGTACTGTCCGGCGGCCCGGCCGTCGCGGCGCCGGCCGCCGAGGCCAAGGTCGTCTCCTGGGGCGGGAACAACGATTACGGCGAGGGCACCATTCCGGGCGAGCTCAAGTCGGGGGTGGACGCAATCGACGGTGGCTCCTTCCACGGCCTCGCGTTGCGGGACGGCAAGGTCCTTGGCTGGGGGCAGAACTTCCAGGGCCAGTTGACGATGCCTGCCGCCACCCAGTCGGGTGTGGCTGAGATATCCGCCGGAGCACGGCACAACCTGGCGCTCAAGGACGGCGGGGTGATCGCCTGGGGCAGCGACGAGTACGGCCAGACCGAGGTTCCGGCCGAGGCCCTGTCCGGGGTCGACGCGATAGCGGCCGGAGGGTCGCACAGCCTGGCGTTGAAGGACGGCGAGGTCATCGCCTGGGGATCCACCCACAACGGTGCGACGGCCCTGCCGGCCGAAGTCCGTTCCGGGGTCACGGCGATCGCAGCGGGAGACAAGACCTCGTTCGCCGTGAAGGACGGCAAGGTCATCGCGTGGGGTGACAACTACTTCGGGCAGATCGATGTGCCCACCGAGGCGCTGTCCGGGGTCGACGCGGTCGACGGCGGCCTGTACTTCAGCATGGCGCTCAAGGACGGCAAGGTCATCGCCTGGGGTGACAGCCGCTACAACCAGATCGCCGTTCCGGAAGAGGCCCTGTCCGGGGTCGACGCGATTGCTGCCGGTCAGTGGTTCAGCGTGGCGCTGAAGGACGGCAAAGTCATTTCCTGGGGCTACGGGCAGAACGGCGGAACGCCCCCTGTCGGGGTGGAGTCTGGCGTCATCGCCATCGGAGCGGGCCCGAACTCGGGCTATGCCGTGAAGCGCTGAGTGGGTGCTGCCCATGAGGCTGAGGTCCCGAGATCCGACCTCACCGGCTCATGGGCAGCCCTCAGGTGCCGCCGCCCGACGACTCCTCACGTCATCGCCTGGATGCCGATCACGTCGAGCAGTCCCAGCCGGGCGGCGGCCTCACTCCCGGGTTCCGCCGTGTACGCGACGACCCGCAGGTCGCTGCCCGGGGCGACCAGCACGTCGCAGTCCAGGGTGATCGGGCCGACGTCCGGGTGGACGATGGTCTTGGCGGCCGACTCGTGGACGCCGACGATGCCGGAGTCCCACAACTCGGCGAAGCGCCCGCTCTCCTCCCGCAGGTCCCCGACCAGGGAGCGCAGCCCCTGGTCGGCGGGGTACCGGGCGGTGGCGGCCCTCAGGTCGGCGACGATCGCCGCCTCGAACTCGGACCGCTGCTCAGGGGTGGGCCGCGCCCGGCCGTACCGGCCGGTGAAGTGGCGCCACGGGATGCTGCGTTCACGTCCGCGCAGCGCGGATGGGTCGCCGAGGAGTGCCGCCCAGGGCCGGTTCCACTCGACGAGGTTCCAGGCGGCGTCGTGCACGCTCATCGGTGCGGCGTCCAGCCGGTCCAGCAGTCGGCGCAGTCCTGGTGGGACGTGCGAGGAGATCTGGCCGGGGCCGGGTTCGGGCTGCCCCGCCAGGCGGTACAGATAGGTGCGTTCGGCCTCCGAGAGGCGCAGGGCACGGGCCAGCGAGGACAGGACCGGCGGGGAGGGCGAGGTGGCCCGGCCCTGTTCGAGCCGGGTGATGTAGTCCACCGACAGGGAGGCCAGCTGGGCCAGCTCCTCGCGACGGAGTCCCACGGCCCGCCGCACCCCGCCCGCGGGCAGACCCACGGTGGCCGGAGAGATCCGGTCGCGCCAGCCGTGGAGTGCCCTGCCCAGCTCGTTGGAGCCCGGCCCCGTCGCCGGGGACTTCGCCGGTGCCTTCGCCGGGCCGGACGACTTCTGCTCCGATGTGCTCACCGTTCCAGTATCCGCACGCTGCCCCCGGACAGCCTGGTACTGGCAGTCCACCCGCTGGGGCGGGTACTGCCTGTACCGCGCGCGAACGAGCACGCTGGTGACATCGCCGGCAGAGCGCCGCATCAGGACCACGGGAGCACTCCATGACCACCACCCTCATCACCGGAGCGAACAAGGGACTCGGCTACGAGACCGCGCGCCGTCTCGTCGAGGCAGGCCACACCGTCTACGTCGGGGCGCGCGACGTCCGGCGCGGGGAGGAGGCGGCGGCGCGGCTCGGAGCGCGTTTCGTCCAGCTCGACATCACCGACGAGGAGTCCGTCCAGGCAGCCGCCGACTTCGTCACGAAGGACGCGGGCCGGCTCGACGTCCTCGTGAACAACGCGGGGATCGTCGGTGTCCGCAAGCCCATCGGGGAGACGAGCGGCGCGGACATGCGGCGGACGTTCGAGACCAATGTGTTCGGCGCCGTGCGCGTGACCAGGGCCTTCCTCCCGCTGCTGGAGGCCGGGACCGAATCGGTCGTGGTGAACGTGGCCAGCGGCCTCGGCTCGCTGGCGGCCACCAACGACCCGGACCGGATCGAGTACACCGTCGCCTCCCTCGACTACACCTCGTCGAAGACCGCACTGATCATGGTGAACTCGCAGTACGCCAAGGCCTACCCGGGCATCAGGTTCAACGCGGTGGACCCCGGCTACACCGCCACCGACCTCAACGGCAACAGCGGCCACAACACCGTGGAGGAGGGGGCGGACATCATCGTCCGCATGGCGCTCATCGGCCCCGACGGCCCGACCGGCGGCTTCTTCGACGCGGAGGGCGTCGCCGCCTGGTGAAGCCGTCACCCGGAGGCGACGGACGGAATTTCGCTGGTCCGGAGCCCGGCCGGACTCGTACGGTACGCCGGTGAACACACAGCCGCGCCTCGAAAAGGTGACCCCGGACAACGTCCTCGCCGCGTGCCGGCTGGAGGTCGCACCCGAGCAGGCACGCTTCGTCAGCCCGGTGGCCCGTTCCCTGGCCGAGGCCTACGCCGACCCGGAGACCGCCTGGCCCCGGCTGGTCTACGACGGCGACAGGCTCGTCGCCTTCGTGATGGCCTTCCTCGACGTCCGCTTCGACCCCGAGGATCCCGACGACCGGCCGCGTTCGGGCCTCTGGCGGCTGGCCGTCGCGGCCGGGGAGCAGGGCAAGGGCTACGGCCGCTTCGCGGTGGACCAGGTGTGCGAGGAGATCCTGCGGCGCGGCGGCCGACGCGTGACGGTGACGTGGGGCGAGGGCGAGCACGGCCCGGAGGACTTCTACCTGAGGCTCGGGTTCCGGAAGACCGGGGAGATGAGCGAGGACCAGGTCGTCGGCGAGCTGGACCTGCCCCGCCGGTGACCACCACGGCCGGAACGCCTCCCGCACCCGGCGGGTGATCCACATGCGGACCCGCCCAGGGGGCGCGAGGATCGGGGTACGGGCGGTGGCCCGGGCCGCGCCTCGGCCCCTCTCGGGTCGGTTTCTCCCTTCCAGGCGCACCGGTCCGCCTCCCGGCCATGCCGTCAGGGGGGTCTGGAGGTACCGGATGCCGCGGCCCCTGTGGACCGGAGCGATCAGCTTCGGGCTGGTCACCATTCCGATCAAGGTGGTGTCCGCCACCGAGAACCACTCGATCTCCTTCCATCAGTACCACCGGGAGGACATGGGCCGGATCCGCACCCGCAAGGTGTGCGAGATCGACGGCCAGGTCCTCTCCCAGGAGGAGATCGGCAAGGGGTACGAGGTCGCCAAGGACCGCACCGTGCCGGTCACCGACGAGGAACTCGACCGGATGCCGCTGCCAACGGCGAAGGCCATCGAGATCGTCGCGTTCGTCGACGCCGACGGCATCGATCCCGTACGGATCAGCGACAGCTACTACCTCGCCGTCGACGGCCAGGTGGCGGCCAAGCCGTACACCCTGCTGCGCCGTGCGCTGGAGCGGAGCGACAAGGTCGCAGTGGCGAAGTTCGCCTGGCACAACCGTGAGCGGCTGGGGCTGCTGCGGGTGCGGGAGGACGCGATCGTGCTGCACTCGATGCGCTGGCCGGACGAGATCCGCAGCCCCGAGTCGCTCGCCCCCCGGGAGACCGAGCTGGACGAGGACGAGGTCCAGCGGGCCGTACAGCTCACCGAGAGCATGGCCCTCGACGACATCTCCGGCTTCCGCGACCGGTACCGGGACGCGCTGGAGGAGCTGCTCGCGGCGAAGTCCGAGGGCAAGGCGCCTCCGGCGGCACCCGGGGAGGCGGAGGAGGAGCCGGGCAAGGTCATGGACCTGATGGCCGCGCTGAACGCCTCGGTCGAGCGGGCGAAGGAGACGCGCGGCGAGGACGCGACCGTGCACGAGATGACACCCGGGAAGCCCCGTACCCGGAAGAAGGCGGCCCCGGCCGCCAAGAAGAGCACCGCGAAGAAGACGGCCGCGAAGAAGAGCACCTCGAAGAAGACGGCGGCGAAGAAGAGTGCGGCACGGAAGCGGACCGCCTCCTGAGAGAGGGCCGGGCGGTCATCCGATGTCGTCCGGCGCCAGGTCGGGCCGCAGCCGGTGCCAGGACGGCTGGCGCAGCCGTCCCGCCTTCGTACGCGTCGAGTACCGCACCTCCCCGACCAGCCGCGGCAGCACCCAGTGCGCCCCGGCGACCGGGGGCGTCTCGTCGAAGGGGCAGCGGTCGACGGCGGCTACCCGGAGCAGCTCGGCCAGCCTGGTCCGCTCGGCGTCGCTCCACCCCGTGCCGACACTGCCCGCGTAACGCAGCCCGCCCGGGTGGCGTTCACCGACGAGTAGCGCCCCCGGCAGGCCGCCCAGCCGCCCCCGGCCCGGTACCCACCCCCCGACGATCACGTCCACGGTGCGGGCGTGGCGGATCTTGATCCAGGTACGGGCGCGGACCCCGGGCTCGTAGACCGAGCTCAGCCGCTTCGCCACCACCCCTTCGAGGCCGGCCTCCCGCGTCATGGTGAGGGCCTGTTCGCCGTGGCCGACGACCACCGAGGGCGTCGACCAGTGCGGCCCGTCCAGCCCGAGCGCCTCCAGCGCGGCACGCCGCTCCGTCCAGGGCTGGTGTACGAGGCTCCCCGACCGCAGGAACACAAGGTCGAACAGCACCAGTTGGGCGGGGACCCGCTGTGCCATGCGCGCAGCCTTCGCGGGGGAACCGGAGAGGCCCATCCGCGACTGGAGCCGCTCGAAGTCGCTGCGCCCCTGACCGTCCAGCGCCACGATCTCGCCGTCCAGCACCGCGGGTACGCCGCCGAGCGCGGGACCGAGCGCGGCCAGCTCCGGGTAGGCCGGGGTGATGTCCGCCCCGGACCTGGCCAGCAGCCGGACCGATCCGTCGCCCGGCAGGTAGGCCATGGCCCGCTGGCCGTCCTGCTTCACCTCGTACGCCCACTGCTCGTCCACGGCGGGCGGCGGCAGGGAACCGGGGGTGGCTAGCATCGGGTCGAACCGGGGCAGAGAGGCCATACGGGCAGCCTCTCAGCCCGGCCGCTCCGCTCCGGTCCGTCACGGCCGGTGGATCAGTTCCAGCCGAACCCCTTCGGCAGCGGCGCCTGCTGGAACAGGCGGGTGGGGACGGCCTCGGCCATCACCCGGTAGCCCGCGGGATTGAGGTGGAGGTGGTCGCCGGTGTCCAGGTCGGCCCGGAGCCGCCGGGGCGCCGCGGGGTCGCGTACGGCCCGGTCGAAGTCGATCACACTGTCGAAGCGGCCGCTCGTGCGGATCCACGTGTTGACGGTCTGCCGGGCCTCCTCGCGGTGACCCTCCGGGTCGTCGTACCCGGTGTTCCCGCCCATCGGGGTGAGCGTCGCCCCGTAGACGCGGATGCCGTGGGTATGGGCGCGGGTGATGATCTGCTCGTACGCGGCGATGACGTCGGCGGCGACCTGCTTCTGGGCGGCGGGGGTGGCCTCCGCCGTACCGATGTCGTTGACGCCCTCGAAGACGACCAGCCAGTCCACGCCGCTCTGCGCCAGTACGTCGCGGTCGAGGCGGGCCAGCCCGTTGGGGCCGAGGCCGTCGTCGAGCAGCCGGTTCCCGCCGGCCGCCTGGTTGACCACCGCGGTCTTCGACGTGGCGCCTCCCGAACTCAGCCGCTCGCGCAGCAGGTCCGGCCAGCGGTCGTTCATGTTGGTGGTGGACCCCCGGCCGTCGGTGAGCGAGTCGCCGAGGACGACCGCCGCCGAGCTGGTGCTCCTGGACCAGACCTCGACGCCACTGAGGAAGTACCAGTGGTCGGTGGGCGTCGCCCCGGGCAGGTCCGTGTCCGTCACATGGTCACCCGCCCGCAGGTACGAGGTCGTACGGGAGCCGGGGTGCGAGGTGATCGAGGTGGAGGCCTGGCCGTTCGCCAGGTACACGGTGGCGGTGAGGTTCGAACCCGCCGCGAGCGTGAAGTCCAGCGGGTCGGACACGGCCTGGGCGCCCGCCGGGACCGACACCGAGGGCCGGCCCTGGAAGGTGACCGTCCGGGTGCTCCCGGCCCTCACCGCGCTCGTCCCGGCCTTCCCGTCGAGCGGGAGGGCCACGGACACCTTGGTGATGGGCAGTACGGCGCCCCCGAAAGCATTCGAGAAGCGCAGCCTGATGTGCTCCCCGCCCGTGGAGACGTGGACGGTCTGACGCAGGGTCGCGTCGGTGAGCACGGAGTCCTCGGCGGTGAACGGCGCCGGGGGCATGTTGCCGGGCTCCGTCAGCTGCGGCATGGACGTCCAGGTGCTCACCCAGCGGGCGTTGCGCTCGCCGGGCGACGGCGAACTGCCCGGCCCGTGGCCGTCCCCGGCCCCGGTAGCGGGGGAGACGGCCACGACGGCGAGGGCCGCGGCGGCGAACAGGCTGAGGACGGTCGTTCTTCGGATCACGGTGGCGCTCCCTCTGGCTGGATGGGGGGAAGCAGGGTGAATCCATGGAGGTGGACAGCGTCTTCAGCGAGGTCCGGGGATTCGAGCGGCAGGCTAATGGCCCCGATAAATTTCGGTCAATACATCGAAACGTTCGAAAACTTTCGACGGTCCGCCCCCCGGTGGGCGTCCTCAGGCCGTGGCCGGAGCGGGCGCGGTGAAGGTGACGTCGGAGGTCCGGGCCGTGACGTCGGCGTCCCTGCTCAGCGGCCATGCCGCCACCCGGGAGACGGTCGCGGCGGGTACCGCGGCGCTGATGCCGGGCTCCGCCGGGATGTCGTGGGTCGCGTGGGCGTCCCACGGCAGCACGACGCGGTAGCCGAGCGCGACGGCCGTACGCGCGGTCGCCTGCACGCACATCTCCGACATGAGCCCGCAGACGACGAGCGACCGCACACCCGAAGCGGTCAGCAGGGCGCCGAGCGAGGTCTCCTGGAACGAGTCGTCGTGGGTCTTGCGGATCCGCACCTCGGTGGGCCCCGGCCGGACCGGGTGGTGGAGCTCCCAGCCGGGCGTGTGCGGCTCGTCCTCACCGCCGGCCGGCCCGTCGTTCTGGACGTGGACGACGTACGCCCCGGCCGCCCTGGCCCGCGCTATGAGCTCCGCCGTCCGGTCCACCAGGCGTGCCGCATCCGGCAGCGCACCGGCTCCCCTGACGAACGCTCGCTGGACGTCGACGACGACGAGGGCCTCCGCGGGGTTCACCCGTATGTTCATGCCGGACATCAGATCACGGCGGTCGTACGCGTCGTCGGGATCAACCACCGCTGGGTGAGCCTCACTTCACGGAGAAATCGTCTCCGGGTGTACGCGGCCGGTCGGGCGGGTCCCGGACTACAGTGAGCGGGTGACCTCTCCACGGGAAGACCGGCTGCCACTGCTCGGTGAGGACGACCGTGAGGCCGCCGTCCGGCGACTGCAGGAGGCGTACGCGTCCGAGCACCTCTCGCACGAGGAGATGGACCTGCGGCTCGGCCAGGCACTCGCGGCGAGGACGCGCGAGGAGCTGGCCACGGCCACGGAGTCGCTCCCGGAACCGGCGAAGGCCCCGGAGACCACGGCGACGATCGCGGCCGCCGGCGGTCGGATCCGCCGTGGCGGAGCGTGGCGGGTGCCCCGGTTCCTCAAGGTGCATTCGGCGTTCGGGAAGGTGAGGCTCGACCTGTCCCGTGCGGTCTTCGAGCACGGAGCCGTCGACATCGAACTGCAACTCGGCTCCGGCGGGGCCAGGATCACCGTCCCCCGCGACGCGGTGGTCGATGTCGAAGGGCTCAGCACGGGGTGGAAGGACCTGCGCTACAAGCCCCGGCGGGCCTCCCGGCCGGGCGGGCCGGAGATCCGTGTGACCGGGGCCTTGGGGTACGGACGGCTGAAGATCCGTCACGCGCGCCGCTGAGGCCGGGCCTCCGCCGTCAGGGGGTCGTTGCGTGCCCGGGCCTCCGCCGTCAGGAGGTAGTGCGTGCCCGGGCCCCCGCCGTCAGGAGGTCAGTGCGTGCCCGGGCAGCGACAGCCGCATCGCGCACTCGTCCTCGGCCTCGACCGTCACCGGGATCCCCCAGTGCTCGCCGAGCATCCGTCCGACGTCCACGAGGCGCCGGCGCTCCTCGGGGGTGTACGCGGGGAAGCGTGTCCAGCCCCGGTCGGCGATCGCGTTGCCCAACTCGGTGAACAGGGTCGCCCTGGCCCGCCGTTCCTCATCGGGTGTCAGCGGGGACGGTCCGGGGGCGGGCCCCACGGGGCGCACGTTGTAGAGGTCGCGATTCGTCACGCCACCATCATCGCGAACGTGCGCGGCCGGCAGGGGCGCGGACCCCTGCCGGCCGGTGACGGGCCCGGTCAGGCCGTGGTGCAGGAGGTGCCGTTGAGCGTGAACGCCTTGGGGGCGGTGTTGGTGGTGCCGGTCGTGGTACCGGTGAAGCCGACCGTCACGGACGCGTTCGCCGCGATGGACGCGGTGTAGCCGGCCGGGGCGACGCTGACCGTGGAGCCGCTCTGCGTGGGGGTCCCGCCCCACATGTTGGAGACGGTCTGGCCGTCGGCGAACGAGAAGCCGAGGTTCCAGCCGTTGATCACGGCGGTTCCGGTGTTGCGGAGGGTGATCTCACCCTGGAAGCCGCCCGGCCACTGGCCGATCACCTTGTAGCCGACGGAGCAGCCCACGCCCGGCGTGGGCGCGTTCTCGTCGGTGGTGACGGCCGCGGTCGCGGAGCGCGCCGAGCGGTTGCCGGCCGCGTCGCGGGCGTACACGGCGAAGGTGTACGCGGTGTCGGCGGTCAGGCCGGTCACCGTGACGCTGTTGCCGGTCGCGGAGGCGACGGTGGTCTCGGTGGAGCCGCTGACACGGACGACGTCGTAGCCGGTGACGGCGACGTTGTCGGTGGACGCGGCCCAGGTGAGGTTCGCGGAGGTGGCCGTCACCGCGGACGCGGCGGGGGTGCCGGGGGCGGTGGGTGCCTGGGTGTCGTCGGGGTCACCGCCGCCGCCGAAGACCGTGGCCTCCTTCGACGTCTGCGCGATGCCGTCGGCACCGTGGAAGATGCGCTCGCCCCAGGAACTCAGCCGGCTCGGGTCGAAGTCGATCGCCAGGTCGAGGATCGGGTCGGTGTTGCCGCTCCACGACCATGCCAGGTATCCGAGGCCGAGCTCCTCGGCCGTGGCCATCATGGTGTCCTCGTCCGGGTCGCCCCACTGGTCGGCGGGACCACCGAACTCGCCGATGAGCAGCGGGAGTCCGGCGTCGACGAAGGCGTTGAGGTAGTCGGTGACCGCCTGCGCCGTGTTGTAGACGCTGTACATGTGGATCGAGAAGATCAGGTTGCCGGTGGTGTCGGCGTCGTACACCGCCTGCGCGTTGGCGCGCATGACGCCCTGCCAGTCCTGACCCCAGTTGGGCGCGTCCACCATGATCGTGTGGGCGAATCCGGCACCGCGCAGCTTCTGGACGGCGGCGGTGGTCGGCGCGGTCCAGCCGGCCGGGTCGGTGTTGCCCCAGGGCTCGTTGCCGATGTTGATGATGACGTAGTCCTCCTGGCCCGCGAGGACGTCCTTCAGGCTGATCCAGTAGTCGGCCGCGTGGTCGAGCGTGCCCGCGGCGGCGTCCTCCCCGTAGCCGGTGGTGTCGTGCACCTCCAGTACGCAGATCAGGCGGTTCTTCTTGCAGTCGGCGATGATCCCGGCGACCTCGTCGGGGCCGTTCCTCGTCCAGCGGTGGCCGTCGGAGAGGACGACGCGGACGGTGTTCGCGCCGAAGGACTTGATGTCGGCCAGCGACTGCGTCTCACCTGGGTACCAGGTGTGCGCGTGGTTCACGCCGCGCATGATGAAGTCGTTGCCGTTGCCCTCGACCAGCCGGCCGTCGCTGATGTGCAGACCGGTGGCGGCGGCTTCCGCCCGTGCGGGGGCGGCCTGTGCCGCGGCGGGGCCCAGCGCGCCCAGGAGGGCGACGCCGAGAAGGGCGGCCAGACCTTTCATCAGGACGGCCAGGGGGCTCTTTCGCGCCGTGCTCGTTGCTGATCTCACTGCGACTCCAGAAGGTGGGTGCCGGGTGACGCAAACATCGGATGGGTCGTGGGAGCGCTCCCATAAAGCCACCTGGGCAGGGGCACGTCAAGACATCGCGCAGACTTCGCTGCATCGGCGGGCAGGGGTGTCCCCTTTGCCGCACCGGTGGCACGCCATCGGGGCCCGCGCGCGTGGCGACGAGCCCCGATGGGCGATCAGGTCAGACCTGATCAAACGTCAGATGTGTTGCGTGTAGCGCTTGTCATGCCTTCTTGGTGCAGATCGCGTTGTAGGGGCGGCCCGGGCTCGGGAAGAGCTCGATGGGGTTGTCGGCGTCCGCCGGGCATTCCTCGGGTGTCTTGGTCAGCGCCAGGACCTTGCTGCCTCCGCTCGCGCAGGCCACTTCCTTGGCCTGGTCGTCCACGCAGTCGCCGACCACGAGCTGTCCGCCGCCCGCACCCGCGTCACCGGGGTGGTCGCCCGAGAGGTTGCGCCCGCAGATCGTCTTGCTGGGGAGGCCCTTGCTCGCGTCGCCTCCGCCGATGGCCACCTTCACCGAGATGATCTCGTCGGTGCCTGCGGGGCATTCGACTGCCCCGGCGAAGAACTCCCCGTCCTTGACCTCCAGCGCCTTGATCGTCGCCTTGGGGTCGTCGCAGTCGAGCGCCTTGAACCCGTCCTTCGACTGGCTGGTGTCCGGCCCCGCGCAGTCGCCGACCTTCCACTCCTTGGCGGGCTGGTTGCCGCCGTTCGACGAGCCGCCGATGTCCGGGCCGCAAGCCGTGGCGCCGCCGAGCGCCAGCGCGAGGACCAGGGCCCCCTTCGCGTACCCGAGCCGCAGGGGCCGGGTGCGGCGGGTGTTCTCCGGGCGGCTGCCGGATGGTCGCGTGGTGCTGTACGTGTTCATGCTGCTCCTCGGTCACATGCGGTGTCCCGCACGACACCTTCTGTGAGCCGCGCGGTGGTTCGGCCGTGAGGACGGCAGGACCGGGTGGGGCGGTTCCCGGAGCGGCGGGTGAGGTGCACGGGGGCGGTGCGCCGATGCCTGCTTCGATCAACTCTGTTACGTCACCATGAAGTTGCTCTGGCAGACTGCGGACGGTCCAGCACGACCACGGCTGGACCGGCGACGGGGGTGGACACCATGCGGCGGGGCACGGTGCTGGGCGGGCGTTACGCCCTGACGGAACGGATCGGCAGCGGCGCCATGGGCGAGGTCTGGCGTGCGGACGACGCGGTGCTCTCCAGACAGGTCGCAGTGAAGATCCTTCGCACCGAACTGGCTTCCGAGGCAGCCTTCCTGGATCGCTTCCGACGCGAGGCGAAGGTCCTGGCCGCCCTCGACCATCCGGGCATCGTACGGGTCCACGACTACGGGGAAGCCGTCCCGGCCGAGCCCGCCGCTCCGGGGAGCACGAGCGACGCCGACGGCGACTCCGAACCTGTCAGGCCCGTCGCCTACTTCGCGATGGAACTCCTCGAAGGGCGCACCCTGGAGGACGTACGGGTGGAGGAGGGGCCGATGCCTCCGGAGCGGACGTTGCCCCTGGTCGCCCAGGTGCTCGACGCCCTGCACGTCGCCCACCTGCGTGACGTCGTCCACCGGGACATCAAGCCCGCGAACCTGATGCTCCGCAGCGACGGACGGATCGCCGTCACCGATTTCGGGATCGCGCGCCTTTCCGCCGGGACCAGGCTGACCGACTCGCACTCCGTGCTCGGGACCGCCCTCTACATGGCCCCTGAGCAGGCCGAGGGAGCGGGTGCCATTCCCGCGTCGGACCTCTACTCCCTCGGGGTCGTGACGTATCAACTCCTCACCGGAGAGCTGCCCTTCAACGGGGAGTCCGCCGTCGAGGTACTGCTGAAGCACATCCGTCAGCCGGCTCCGGACCTGCCCGACGACTTCCCGGAGCCGGTGCGCGTGTTCGTGGCCCGCGCCCTCGCCAAACGGCCGGAGGACCGGTTCACGGACGCCGCCACCATGGCGGTCATGGCCCGGCGTGCGGGGAAGGGCAAACCCGTCTCCGCAGGGCTCGGCGGTACGGGCGGGGGAGGGGAGAGCACCGAGCGGGACGGCGAGGAAGACAAGCGCGGCGGGGAGGCCGAGGACGGCAGGGAAGGCAAGGACGGCAAGGACGGCAGGGACCGCAAGGGTTCGGCACGGGGGGAGAAGGAGCGGAGCGGCCGACGCCGGCGCCGCCCGCTGATCGTGCCCGTCGGCATCGTGGTGGTGCTCGCCGTGGGTACGCCCGTTGTCCTCCAGATGGCACCGTGGCAGGAGGGGTCGCAGGCCGACTCACGAGGCGGAGGGCCGTCGGCCGCCGCGCCGTCCTTCCCGCCTTCGGGAGCGCCGAGTGCTCTCGGAACCACCGGGCCGACGGCGTCCGTCTCCCCGTCGGGGAGCGCAGGCGGGCCCTCCGGCGGCGACAAGGGCGCCACCGGGGGTGCCACCGGGGGGAGGGACGCCGGGGAAGCGCCGGGGACCTCCGGCGGTGCGGCGGTGGCAGGTGGAGGGAGCGGCGGTACGGGGACGAGTACATCGGGCGGCTCGTCGGGCGACGGCTCCGCGGGTGGTTCCTCCGGCGGTTCCTCCGGCGGTTCCTCGGGCGGCGGTTCCTCCGGGGGTTCTTCCTCCGGAGGCGGTTCCTCGACGACCTCGGGAGGCTCGTCGAGTTCCGGCGGTTCCTCCGGCGGAGGGTCGGACACCGGTCGTCCCTCCGACTGCGGGGGTGCCGGGTGGGGGCACATCGTGAACGTCGGTGACGGGCAGAAACTGGGGCTGGCGAGCGACAACGTCAAGGCCGGCGGCGGCCTGGCCATGGGCGGGGTGACCAAGTACGGCTGGGTGCGCACGAGCAAGGCCCATGACACCTTCCAGGTGTGCAACACCGAGGGCAGCGAACTGACGCGGACGTCACTGGGAGGGACGGTCCTCTCCTACGGCTCGCCCTACTGGTCGGTGGAGAGGGCGTCCTCGGGCACGTACCGGATCAAGGGCGGCCTGGACTGTCTCACGAGCCGCGGGGCCGGTACGCAGCCCATGCTCACCGACTGCGCCTCCGGGTACGACGCGCAGCTCTGGCGGATCCCCGGCTGAGCGCCGAGCCGGTCCGGGCGGGGCCTGCGCCGTGGTGCGAGGCGTTCCGACCGGGGCGTGCGAGCGGCGGCCGGCTTCAGCGGTGGTTGGTGCGCTTCGACTCGTTGCCGTCCTTGTCGTACGTCACCCACTCGCCGGTCTTCTTCCCGTGGGCGTAGGAGCCCTCGTCCAGCAGGTTGCCGTTGCTGTGCCAGCGCCGCCACGGGCCGTGCTGCTCGCCGTCGGCGAAGGCGCCCTCCTGGAGCTGCCCGCCGCCCTCGCGATGCCACACCCAGTGGCCTTCGAGCTGCCCGGCCTCGTAGACGCCCTGCGCCTTGACCCTGCCGTTGCGGAAGTAGAAGGTCCACGGTCCCTGCCGCTCACCGTCGGCGTACTCGCCCTCGCCTGACAGCTTCCCGTCCTTGAATCGTTCCTCGCCCATGGGGGAAGCATAGGAGGCTAGCGTCTGCTCCCATGGACCATGCTCTGCTCGCACGCGCCGACGGCCCTGTCACCCGTGCCCGGATCGCCCGCGATCTGACGGCGCTCGGTCTGGCCGACGGGGACACGGTGATGTTCCATACGCGGCTGTCCTCGCTCGGGTACGTCGCGGGTGGCCCGCCGACCCTGATCGGTGCGCTCCTGGACACCGTGGGGGAGCGGGGCACGCTCATGGTCACCTGTGGCTGGAACGACGCCCCGCCCTACGACTTCACCGATTGGCCCCAGCCCTGGCAGCACGCCGTACGGTCCGGTCATCCCGCGTACGACCCGGTGCTGAGCGAGGCGGACCACGACAACGGGCGGCTCCCCGAAGCCCTCCGCCGATGGCCGGGCGCCGTCCGCAGCCGTCATCCCGATGTGAGCTGCGCGGCGCTCGGCGCGGCGGCCGGTGAGCTGATGGCGGACCACCCGTGGGACGACCCGCACGGCCCCGGCAGCCCGCTCGCCAAACTGGTCGGACTCGGCGGCAGGGTGCTGATGCTGGGCGCACCGCTGGAGACCCTCACCCTGCTGCACCACGCGGAGGCGCTCGCGCAAGCACCCGGCAAACGGTTCGTGGAGTACGAGCAGCCTGTGCTGGAGGACGGGCGCCGGGTGTGGCGCCGCTTCCGCGACATCGACTCCTCCAAGGGGGCGTTCGACTACTCCCCGCTCACTCCCGCCGGTCAGGATCCGTTCGAGACGATCGGTCAGGACATGCTGGCGGCCGGGATCGGCCGCCGGGGCAAGGTGGGCGCGGCCGACAGCCACCTCTTCGAAGCAGCCGACGTCCTCGCTTTCGGGCGCACATGGATGGAGGAGAACATCGCCGGGTCCGCCGGTGCGGGGCGTTCTCCGCAGCCGCGCCAGGCCCCCGAGAACCCTCGCCGCTGAACCGCTCGGCTCGACAGGCCGAGGGATCACTGGATCAGGTCGGTGTGCGGATGTTCCGGGGAGTCCGGGCAGACGTATATCTGCATGTTGTCCGTGCTGCCCACCTCCACCTTCGTCGGCTGCGAAGGGTCCTGGCCCGCGTAGTGGGACGTGGCGCGGGCGTCGGACTGGTCCTCCTGCGGCGCCCAGCTGTGCCCGTCACCGCCGTCCCACTCCCAGGAGGCGATCGTCAGCAGCGGAACCATCCGCGCCTCGCACACGGCGCAGTGCCGCGGATACGGGTCGGTGCGGCCCCAGGGGGGCCAGCCGCCGGCCTTCCAGCCGGGAGCGTTGCCCAGGTGGGTGCGGTAGAAGTCGGGCGGATACTCGTCGTAGGGGCTGTCGAGCTCGACTCCGGCCGCCCGCCAGTTGTCCGGGTCCTCCAGCATCCGCCGCAGGTCCGGGCTCAGGTCCAGGCTGTTGGGGTACTCGGTGATCGCCTCCGGCGCCAGGACGCACGGCTCCGGCACATACCCCGGATAGTCCGCCTCGTACGGTTCGGGTGGCGCGGCGAGGACGTCGCCGACCTCCGCCGCCGACCTCCAGAACAGCGCGGTCGCCGGCTTGCAGTCCGGCTCGTGCTCGTACGGGCACCACAGGACCTGAAGCAGATCTGCCTGTCCGGGTGGCCGCAGCAGCGGTACGTCACGCAGGTACAGCTGAGCGACCGGCAGCATCGGGACCGGGTGTTCGGCGGGTGGAGCCCCGGCGTCGTACCGGTCGGCGAGCTGGGCGGCGCTGCGCTCCTTGAGGGCCTCCTCCTCGGGGGTGAGGGCGGGAGGCCGTTCGCCGGGGCGCCATCGCGACGCCAGGCGTCTCTGCAGCCGTATCGCGGTGGGTGACTCGCGGAACCCGGTGTCCAGATGCAGGTGCGAGTCCTCGCAGTGCGGCCATGGTTCGTCCGCCGGCCACAACAACGGTCCACCTGCCGAGCTCTCGCCGACCGAGGGCGACCCCGGACGCGGATGCAGCCGGACGGCCGGCCGCGCGAACGCGGCCAGCTCGGGGAAGGCCGCCGCCACATCGACCGGCCGAGGCGGAGTGGTACGTACGAAACTCATGCAGCAATGCTGGCACCCGGCTCTGACACTCCCTCACCGCCCGGCCGCCGTAAGGCCCCCACCGCGGCTTCAGGACCCGTACGGGGCCGCGCGGTGTCGAGCGGCGTCGCTCACCGCTGCCGTTCTTCGCGCAGGGTGAGGACGTAGGCCGCGGTGAGGGCCACGGCGCGGTCCTCGTCCTCGGCCAGGTCCGCCAGGGCGCGGGACGCCGTGTCCCCCGGGATCTCCGCGAGGGCCTGTGCGAGCCGTCGGCGTACGGCCGGACCGGTGTCCCGGCCGGTCAGGCGCCCGGCCAGCGCAGTGGCCACGAGGTCCGCCGCATCGGCCTGTTCATCATGGCCGGGCCGGTCACCGGGCGCCGGCCGGTGAGCCAGCGCCCGGAGTGCGTCCGCCGCGTCCACGTCGTTCACCCCGTCGGCAACCATGGCGACGAGCGTGGGCACGAGCGCGGGTACGGTCTCGGCATCGGCCGCGACCCGTGTCCCGAGCGCCAGGGCGGCGCACCTGCGGACCACGATGTCGGAGTCGTCGAGGGCGCCCCGCAGCGGTGCTACCACAGCGTCGCCCGGGATTCCGGCGAGCGAGCGGGCGGCACGGCGGCGTACGGCGGCCACCGGTGAGCCGAGGCCTTCCGCCAGCAGGGCCACCCCCGTGCCGCCGGAGCCGGACTGCGCCAGCGCCCACCGGAGGGCCCCGGCCACATGGGGGTCGCTCTCGTTCAGAGCCGCCTCGACCAGTGCCTCCACCGGCACCGGCGCTTCCTCCGCGGAGGACAGGGCCGCCCGCTGGCGCGTACCCGCACTCTCCGATCCAAGGCCGTGGAGGAGCGCGACGGTCTGCAGCACCTCCTCCCAGCCGGCCGGCTCCGCCGACCCGATCCGCCGCAACTTGGTGAGCAGCGCCGTCTCGGCGGCGATGCGCTCCTGTGTCCGTCGTACGAGGTCGTCGACGAGTCCGGCGGGCGTGAACGCGGGGTCGTCCAGCGCCCGTCCGACCTCGCGCAGCGACAGCCCCAGCGACCGCAGGCTCTCGATGTGGAAGATCCGCCGGATGTCCTCACCGGAGTACTCCCGGTATCCCCCGCCCGTACGGTCCGCGGGTGTCACCAGGCCCAGCGACTCGTAGTGCCGCAGCATGCGGGCACTGACCCCGGACCGCCGGGCCACCTCACCGATCAGCACTGCTTCTCATCCCTTCGCACCGTCCGGGCCGAGGGCCACGATCCGCTTCGCCTCCTCGACGGCGAACTCGTATCCCGCCTCCGGGTCGCGCAGCAGCCGCTCCGTGGCGAGAGCGTGCTGCCGGACCTCGGGGTCGGGGTCCTTCGCCGCGGTACGGAGCACCGGCCCGGCCGCTTCACCGAGCGCGATCAACGCCCGGCTCAGACTCAACCGCATCTCGCGCCCGCCGCGCCCCAACTGGGTCACCAGCACACCCGTGAGGTCCTCCTCCTCACCTTCGGGCACCAGCACCGTCGCCGCGCGCCAGGCGGAGCGTGCCACCTCGTCGTCCGCGTCGGTCAGCAGCTCCCGGGTGATCGCCGGCCACGCCCGCCGGTCCCCGGTCTTGGACAGCGTGTGCAGGGCCTGGCTCCGCGCCTGCGCCGACTCCGACCGGAGCTCACCGACGAGCACGGGGACCGTCGCCGAGCGCGCGTGACGGGTGAGGGCCCAGGTGAGCAGCTCGCGCACCTGGAAGTCCGGCTCGACCGCGCACCGGTCGACGAGCGTGCCGATGTACGACGGGTCCGGTGCCGTGCCCGCCGCCATCGCCGCCCGCAGCCGTACCGACGCTTCGTCCGCTCCGAGCGCCCGGAGCACTCGTGCCGTGCCGTTCACCTGATTCGCCTGATTCGCCGTGGTCATGGGAACCACCTCCTCGCCGACCAGTGGAGACGTTGTCACCGTGTCAAGGTCAAGCAGCCCTGCCCGGGTGGCTGAGGCGATCCTGGTGTTCGAGCCGGGTTCTCGGTGCGTTCACCGTTCATTACTCGGGGGATCGTCAGGCTCCCAGACGATCCGTGCATGAACCACATGACTCGTGTCAAGGCCTCCTCCTGCGCCCTGGCCGCCGCGCTCCTCGTAGGCATCACCGCCCCCGCCGTATCGGCCCACGGCGCCCCCTCGCACGCCGGGCGTGAGTCCCACGCACGTATCCCCTTCACCCAGGCCGAGGTCACCGCCCAGGACGACGGCTCGTACACCGTCGAGTGGAAGGCGCCCGGCATACGCCACGTCGCGATCAAGGCGAACGGGCGCACGGTGGCCTCGGGCGGGTCCACCGGCAAGGTCACCGTGCGCGGACTGCGCGCCGCCGACCGGCAGTGGTTCGATCTGGTGCCCGAGCGGGGTGGCTCGCTGCACCTCGCCGACCGGCTGATCAAGCTCGAAGGGTCCGTCAACTTCCGTGACGCGGGCGGCTACCGCACCACCGACGGCCACTGGGTGAAGATGGGCGAGGTCTACCGCTCCGACGCCCTGGACAAGCTGACCGACGGCGACCTGGCGAAGCTCCGCCGGCTGTCGATCCACACGGTCTACGACCTGCGCATGGAGTCCGAGCGCGCGGCGGGCGCCGACCGCGTCCCGGCCGGTGCGACCCATGTCGTGGCCGACGTCCTCGCCGGATCGTCGTCCATGACCACCATGCCGACGACGCCCGAGGAGGGCGTCGCGATGATGGTCGAGGGCGAGAAGTTCATGGTCAGCGGTGACACCGCCAAGACCGCCTACCGCACTGTCTTCGGCGGCATCGCGGACGACTCCTCGCGCGCCGTCGTCTTCCACTGCACGGCGGGCAAGGACCGTACGGGCTGGGCGAACGCCGCTCTGCTCACGGCGCTGGGCGTGCCGCGCTCCACGGTCATGGAGGACTACCTGGCCTCCAACGACTACCGCGCCGAGGCCAACGCCGCAGCCCTCGCGTCGATGCCGGCCGAGCAGGCCGCCGTCTACAAGCCCCTCATGGACGTGCGCCCCGAGTACCTCAACTCGGGCTACGACGAGGTCGCGAAGAAGTTCGGCTCGTTCGGCGCGTACGAGCGGCGGGCCCTCAGTCTGGACGCCAAGGACATCCGCGACCTGAAGCGGGACCTGCTCGTCGGCTGAGGCCGGCCTCAACGCTCGGTCGAGCGCTCCCGCGGCGTCCGTACGGGGAACCGGACGCCGCGGGAGCGGTCCTGGGCCCGGCCCTTCACCCCAGCAGTACGTCGTCGTCGCCGAGCCGCTTGACCTCGCGGTAGAGCACGGCGAGGCCGGTGACGACCTTCGCGGCCGAGACGACCGCGTCGACCAGCCGCAGGGTGTCGTTCTCCTCGCGGGCCAGCCTGGCCTCCCTCACGACGCCGAGCGCCCCGAAGGCGGTGGTCCCGATCGATATGTACAGCCGGGACCTGGACTTCTTCTTCATCTTCGAACTCATGGTTGTGAACCCTCCTCGGACACCGGCTGCCCAGCTTTCCGGGAAGGTCACCCCCGTGATCGCCCCGTTTCCGCACACCTGCCCGAGCGCGTCATGACCGGACGGCTCTCAGGGGGACTTGAGCATCGTCCTGATCCCGGCGGCGAGCGTGCGCACGTCCTCCTCGCTGGGACGGGCGGTCGCCGACGGTGAGGTCTCGTCCCGGTCGCCCGGCTCCCGGCAGGGGCGGCAGAGGCCGTCGGGGAGGGCTTCGGGGCGGCCCGGGGTGCCGCACCTGGTGCACTCCAGCATCACCCGGTGTACGGGCCCGCCCGGCGCGGGCGGCTGTGGCGCGGTGGGGGCGTGCGGCGGGATCTTGTCGACGAGGCGGCGGCGGACGAGACCGGCCGGTGAACTGACCGTCGCGGGGAGTCCCGCTGTCAGCGCCTGGGTGAGGTACTCGGTGTCCACACCGCGCGCCAGCCACTCGGCCGCCCGTGCCTCCAGAGCCGCGCAGTCGGCGGCGGAGAGCGCAAGCCGGGAGTCGATACGGCCGAGCTCCGCCAGAGCGCGGTACGCGGGGGAGTCCTGGGCGGGCTCCACCACGGCCGCCGGTTGCCGCTGCTGAGGTACGACGGGAGCGGGGGCAGCCTGCGCCGGTGCGGGAGGCTGCGGTACGGGCGTTCGCAGGGGCTCGGCCGGGAGTTCCGCCGTGTCCACCGTGTCTGTTGCGTCCGTCGTGGGCGGCCAGGGGTCCGGTTCGTCCGGCGCGAGGTCTGCGTACTCCGGTGCGGGGGCCGCCTCGGGAGTCCGGGGCGGCTGCGGCGTGACGGGCCCGGCCACAGCGGGAGCGACGGCCGCTGCCGGGACGTGCGGGGCGGGTGCGGCACTCGGCGTCGTGACCTCGGCGGCCGCCCACCACTCGTTGTCGTGGGCCGTTCGCGACCAGAACGTCCGCGAGACCCAGCGGACTTGGCCGAGATCGCCGACGAGGCACCGCACGCGTCGCAGATATCCGGCTGCGGCCAGCGCCTTGAGGGCCGAGGCGACGGCCTGCTGGCCGTACAGCGGCAGCTGCTTGGCGAGGCTCTTGACGTCCATCGAGGCGCCGTCGGGGAGTTGGTCGATGTACCCGGCGATGTACCGCTCGCGGGCGGGCAGCAGGGCGAAGTCATCGGCCCGCCGGGGG
Organism: Streptomyces sp. NPDC048590; assembly: GCF_043199535.1. NCBI lineage: Bacteria > Bacillati > Actinomycetota > Actinomycetes > Kitasatosporales > Streptomycetaceae > Streptomyces > Streptomyces sp. NPDC048590. The sequence goes on from NZ_JBICWC010000001.1 coordinate 185,063, forward strand.
CGTTGCCCGGGCATCGAGCGCTTGCCGTAGCCGGGCTTGGCCATCGGGCAGGCGGTGCTCGTACGCGCGGTGCGCTCGACGGGGTGTGAGGGTGCGGTTCCGCGCACGGCGGAGATAACCTGCTGGGCAGCCACGGATCGACTTTCTCTCGATCTTGGGTGAGACCCCGGCCTGGTGTTGTCGCACCTCGTCGGGGTCGTTCGTTTCCGGCACCGTAAGCAGTCGCCACTCTCCGCCGCAAGTCGGTCACGATTAGTCATACTTGCTGGCCGTGACGGGTAGGGGAGGTGGGGAGGTCTTCCTGACCAACCTTCTTTTCCACCCGGTTGAAGGCATCGCTCGGGTCTCGGCTCTCGCGTCCCGGCCCTCGAATCCCGACGCCCGGATCCCGAAGCTCAAGCTTCGGGCGGACGACGGGATTTCGTCCCTCGAAGGGGTGAACAGATCAGGCCGGAGCTCGACTCCCGGAGCTTGAGCTCCAAGCTCCGGGACCCGAGCTTCGGGACGGGAGAGGGCGGCACGGCACTCACACCCAGGCCCCCTCCGCCCGCCCGCTCCCGCTCAGCGCAGCGAGTCCGGCAGCTCCTCGCGGTGGACGATGCCCAGGTGCTGGGTCGCCCGGGTCAGGGCCACGTACAGATCGCTGGACCCGAACCGTCCCGGCTCCACGACCAGCACGTTGTCGAACTCCAGCCCCTTCGCGTCGCGCGGTCCGAGCAGCACCACCACGCGCGTCAGGTCGGGTTCCTCGCCCGCGGTGACCCCGTCGATGCGCGCCGCGATCTCCTCGTGCAACTCGCGCGGGGCGATCACCGCGAGCCGGCCCTCCCGTGGCGTCAGTTCCTCGGTCGCCCGCGCGACCGCGCCCGCCAGATCCGTACCGGACTCCCGTGTCCACGGCTTCTCGCCCGTGGACCGCACCGATCCCGGCGGCTCGAACGACGGGTCCTCGGCCTGTATCACCCTCGCCGCCAGCTCCATGATCTCGGCGGGCGTACGGTAGTTGACCCCCAGCCGCACATGCTCGAACCGGTCGCCGACGTACGGTTCGAGGATCCGCTCCCAGGAGCCGACGCCCGCCTCCTCCGAGGTCTGCGCCGGGTCGCCGACCAGCGTCAGCGAACGCGTCGGCGAACGCCGCATCAGCAGCCGCCACGCCATCGGTGACAGCTCCTGCGCCTCGTCGACGATGATGTGCCCGAACGCCCATGTCCGGTCCGCGGCGGCGCGTTCGGCCGCGCTGCGGTGGTCGCCCTCCTCATGGCGCTCGGCCATCCGGTCGGCGTCGATGATGTCGTGGGCGGCCAGGACCTCCGAGTCCTCCTCATCCTCGAACTCGTACGTCTCCGAACCCCGCGACAGGTCCAGGACCCCCTGGGCGTAGGCGACCCGCTCCTGACGTACGGCCTCGGCGGCGGCCCGCTCGGCGCTGTCGTCGGAGCCGAGCAGCTCGGCCGACTCGTCGAGCAGCGGCACATCGGCCGGGGTCCACTCCCCGCCCGGCGCGCGACGGATCGCCGCCGCGTCCTCCTCGGACACGTACACCGGCTCGGCCAGGTAGTCGGTGACGAACTCCTCCGGAGTGAGCTGGGGCCACAGCTCACCGATCGCGGCGTGCACCTCCTCGCTCGCTGCGACGGCCTTGCCGATCTGCGCGACATCGTCCGCACCCAGGAAGTTGGGGCCGCCGTACGGGTCGGCGCCGATGCGCTCGGTGAGCTGGGCGGTGAGGGCGTCGATGACGTGGAAGGCGAAGTACGGCCGCGCGAGGTTGTGCGGGAGACGGGTCTCGCGGGCCGCCTGCCTGGCCTCGTAGGCGATCTCCCAGTCCAGCACGAGGTCACCGTCGTCGTGGGAGACGATCATCGGCGCACCCGGCTCGGGCAGCGCCTGCCGGTCGCGTACGGCCAGTGCCAGCGCCTCCGCCATGTCCGCGCCGCCCTTGACCGCCGCCGCGCGGGCGGTGTCGGTGCCCTGGGCGTGCACCCCGGGGAAGAGCTCGGCCTGCGTGGCCAGCATGACCCCGGTCTCGCCCAGAGCCGGCAGCACCTCGCCGATGTAGCGCAGGAACGCCGGGTTCGGGCCCACGACCAGGACGGCGCGCTTGGCGAGCAGCTCCCGGTGTTCGTAGAGCAGGAACGCCGCGCGGTGCAGCGCGACCGCCGTCTTGCCGGTGCCAGGGCCGCCCTCCACGACGAGGACCCCCCGGTGCGGGGCGCGGATGATGCGGTCCTGCTCCGCCTGGATCGTCCGCACGATGTCGCCCATGCGGCCGGTGCGGGCGGAGCTGAGCGCCGCGAGCAGCACCGCGTCGCCGCTCGGGTCCTCGAAGCCGGTGCGTTCGTCGTCGCCCAGGTCGAGGATCTCGTCGTGCAGCTCAGTCACCGTGCGGCCCTCGGTGGTGAGGTGTCTGCGGCGGCGAAGACCCATCGGCGTATGACCGGTCGCGAGATAGAAGGGCCGGGCGACCGGTGCCCGCCAGTCGATCAGGAGAGGCGTGTGCTCGGTGTCGTCCTCACGAATTCCGATACGGCCGATATGGTGCGCGGTGCCGTTCCGGAGATCGATACGGCCGAAACAGAGGGAGCCGTCCACCGCGTTCAGAGCGGCGAGCAGCCCCGAACGCTCCGAGACCAGCACATCCCGCTCCAGCCGGGCCTGCTGGCCCGTACCCACCGGCGTCAGCGCCTCCTCGACGCGCTGAGCCGTGTCGCCACGCAGCGCGTCGACGCGGGCGTAGAGCCGGTCGACGAATTCCTGCTCCTTCTGCAATTCGACGTTTTCGCGAGTTGACAAAATCGCTCCCTGCCGGATATGGTGTTTCTAGTGGCCCCCTTTGAGGGGCCTTTTCTGTGGGCGCACAGAAACACTCAATATACGTCAGGAAATCCCCGGTCCGCAATTGCGGCCGGGGATTTCCTGCTCGCTCAGTGCACGTCGAACTCGTAACCGTGCCGTATGTCCTCCGGGCAGCTGAAGACCCGCAGGTCGCCCCATCTGCCCACGGTGATCCCGGTGGTGTCGTCGCTGGCGACGGTGAACAGCAGTCTCATGGACGCGTCGCACTCCCGGCAGCGGATGTCCCTGGGGTCGGTCAGATGCCAGGTCGGCCAGCCGCCGAACTTGCAACCCGCGATGCGGGTGATGACGTCCCCGTCCTCCTCGTCGGCGGTCTCCTCCACCAGCCTGTTCACCGCTCCCCGAAGATCTTCCGGCAGTACGTCGGGGTAGGGGAAGTCCGTCAGCGGTACCGGAGTCAGTGCGCACGGCCGAGGAGTGAAGCCCTCGTCCTCGTCCGCCTGCCGCACGGGCACCGGGCCGCAGTGGGGTTGTTGGGACAGATCGGCGGCCCGGCGCCAGCGGATCTCCACGACCGGGCTGACATCGGCCTGCGGTGCTGGTGGGTCCCAGTGGGTGTTCGGGCACCACAGGAGCTGGAACACGTCGGTGTCCTCGGGCCACCAGTCGCCGGGCGCGTCACGCCGGAAGACCTGCGCCACCGGCAGCATCGCAACCGGCGGCAGCCCGGACGGCTCGAGTTCGTCCGGGGTGGAGCAGTGCGGCCAGGGTTCGTCCGCCGGCCAGAGCATCTGGCCGGCGATCGAACTGTCTTGGGCGCACGGTGCCCCGGGCGTCGGATGCAGGACGACCGCCGGCCGGCCGTAGGGCGCGAGGCCGGGCACGGCGGCGGCTATCGTCTCGGCGGACGGCCTGTTCGAGTAGGGGAGCATGGAGGGATCCTAGGCACCGCTCACCTGAGGCATTGCTCCCTGGCGGAAGCGTCGCCGCGGGCGGGGCCCGGGGCCCGGTGCAGTGCCCTCCGGGGCGGTGCGTCAGACCACGGCGAGCCGGCTCACCAGCAGTTCCACCCTCAGGGTGGTGTCCTCCGGCAGTAGCCGCCCCGACCGGGTCAGGGTCGCGAGGCCGTGCAGGGACGCCCAGAACACCTCGGTGAACAGCCCCGGGTGGACACCGTCCCCGGCTACCTCGCCCAGGCTCTCCAGCAGCGCCGCGAAGGCGTCCTTCAGCGGCTCCGGGGTGTCCTCCTGTGCGTACGCCAGGCCGCCGTCGAGCTGGAAGAGGGCGTCGTAGACCGCAGGGTTGCGTGCGGCGAAGTCGAGGTAGGTCCGGGCCAGCGCGGCGACCCGTTCGCGCGGGCCGTCCGCGGCCGAGGTCGCGGCCCGCACCGCCGCGGCCATCTCGGCGGCGCCCTGCAGGGCGACAGCGCCGATGATCTCGCGTTTGCCGCGGAAGTGGCTGTAGAGGACGGGCTGGCTGTACTCGATGCGCTCGGCCAGTCGGCGGGTGGTGACCGCGTCCCAGCCCTGCTGCTCGGCGAGTTCACGTGCCGTCGCCACGATGAGGCGCTCGCGCTCCGCCCGTTCACGCTGCTTGCGTTCTTGTACCGACATGGTTCGACCCTAGCACTGCTAGACAAGCGAGCAGTAGAAGGGTTAGCGTTGGCCCATCATCTAGCAGCGCTAGATCCCAGGAGGGGTCATCATGCTCAACGCACTCCAGGTGTTCACCACCGTGATCGTCGGCCTGATGGTGGGGGTGGAGTTCTCGGTCCTCTTCGTCGTGAACCGGATCCTCAACGCGCTCCCCGAGGACAGCAGCCAGCTCGGCCACGCCCACGGCGGCCGGATGCTCGGCGCCCTGATGCCGTTCTGGTACATCGGCTCGCTCATCCTCAGCGCGGTCTGGGCCGTCGCCGGGTGGCACCACGACGGGACCGGTCTCGTCGTCATCGCCGCCGCCCTGTTGATCGTCAGCGTGGTGATGTCGGTGCTGCTGCTCGTCCCGATCAACAACCGGGGCAAGACCTGGACCCCCGAGAACCGGCCCGCCGACTGGAGGGAGCAGCTGGACCGCTGGACTCGCTACCACTACGTCCGCGTCGCCGTCATCATCGCCGCCTTCACCTTCCTGGTCAGCGCGCTCGTCTGAGGCCGGTCGCCGGTCGCCGAATCCTCTGTCCCTATTCCCGTTTCCCGTGTCCCGCAAGGAGAAGCAACGATGCCGCTGAAGAAGATCAACACCGTCCTGGCAGCCGCCTTCATCCTCTTCATCCTCTGGTTCGGGTCGGAGTTCATCCTGCGCCCGGAGACGGTGGCGCCGGGCTTCGGCCTGCCGAGCTGGCCGCCCGGAGACGGCGGCGGCTTCCTGATCGTCAAGGGGACCCGCGACGTCGTCATGGCCCTGGTACTGGGGTTCCTGCTGGTGGCAGGCCACCGCCGGGCGCTGGGCGGAGCGATGCTGGTGGAGGCCCTCGCCGCGTACGGGGACATGGCCAACGTGCTGGCCCACCACGGCTCCGCGGCCACCGCGCTCGGCGTCCACGGGCTGACCGCGACACTGATGGCGGTCAACGGCCTGCTGATACTGCGCGAGACCCGCAAGGTCGCAGCTGCTCCGGCGACGCGCGGCGCGCCGCAGCCCGTCTGACGGGCAGCCCGCGGATACGCGGGCCCCGTCGCCCGCCCCCGCCTTGCCCCCGCCTTGCCCCCGCCTTGCCCCCGGCGACGGAGCCGCCGGAGGCAAGGCATGCTCGTCGCCCGTCGGGGCGTCAGCTCCCCGACGCCGCGAGCACCACGAACTCCGCGCCCCACGGGTCCAGGCACACCGCGAGCCGGCCGACGCCCTCGGCGTCGTCGGGCCCCATCTGGACCTTCCCCTTGTTGCCGGTCACCGCGGCGACCGCCTCGTCGCAGTCGGTGACGGCGAACACCGGGTGCCAGTACGGACGCCCGCCCGCCTGCGCGAGTTGCTGCTCGGGCAGCTCCATCAGACCGCCGTGCATCCGCTCCTCGGGGAGCCCGGCAGGCGTGATCATGGTGTACGTGCCACCTCCGCCCGGCATCTCCGTCTCGCTGTACTGCCAGCCCAGCACGGAGCCGTAGAAGCCCTTCGCCGCAGCCGCGTCGGTGGTGTACAACTCCGTCCACGACAGCGAGCCCGGAACGTCCACCACCTCCACACCCTTGGTGCTCCCCGGCTGCCAGACCGCGAACTGGCCGCCCTGGGGGTCGGTGTACTGGGCCATCCGGCCCCACTCGTCGAGATCCGTCGGCGCCACCCGGACCGTGCCGTTCGCGGCCTCCACCGCCCGGGTGGTGCTGTCGGCGTCGGCGACGCTGTAGTAGATCATCCAGGCGGACTTCGCGCCCTGCTCGGTGAGCTTGCCGAGCCCGGCGACGATCTTTCCGTCCTTCCGGAACATGCCGCCCTCGGGCTCATCGGGTGAGCCCATCGCCTCGAAGCTCCAGCCGAGGACCGAGCCGTAGAACGCGGCGGCGCCCTGGACGTCAGGGGTGCCGAGGTCCAGCCAGCAGGGCGAGCCGGGGACGAAATCGGTGGTGATCACAGCCATTCCCTTCCGGAGACGCTTTGTCCTCACCCTGGCACCGCCCACCGGACACCGCCCGTCGAACGCCTCCTCTCCGCCCGTCCCGTCGGGCCCGCCTCCGCCCGTCCCGTCGGGCGCCGACCCGGCCCGCCCACCTGGGAGCGTCGTCAGGTTGCGGTGACCCGCTCGCGGCCGGACGGTGGTGCGGTGACCGGGGCGGCGGTACCGCTGTCCGGGATGCCCCGGGGGCGGGAAGCGAGGAGAGACCATGCGCGACGCCCCCGGCAGCACGCGAACCCGCCGCCCCTCCCACCCCCTGCGCGGGCGGGTGGCGGTGGTCACCGGCGCCGCCCGTGGTGTGGGCGAAGCCCTCTCGCGAAGCCTCTCCGAGACCGGCATGCGGGTCGCCCTGCTCGGGAGGGAGAGGGAGACGCTGGAAGAGGTCGCTGCCTCCCTGCCCGGCCCGGCGCTCTGCATCGAGTCCGACATCACCGACCCTGCGACGCTCGCCGAGGCGGCCCGCCGGGTGGAGGCCGGACTCGGTCCCGCGAGCGTGGTCGTGGCCAACGCGGGCATCGCGGTGAGCGGCTCCTTCGCCGGCACGGCCCCCGAGCTCTGGCAGCGAGTGATCGACGTCAACCTCATCGGGTCCGCCGACACCGCCCGCGCGTTCCTGCCCCAGCTGACGGCGACCCGCGGGTACTTCCTGCAAATCGCCTCCACGGCCGCGTTCGGCTCCGCGCCGATGATGAGTGCCTACTGCGCCTCCAAGGCCGGAGTGGAGTCGTTCGCACTCGCCCTGCGCGGCGAGGTCGAGCCGGACGGAGTCCAGGTCGGCATCGCCTACCTCCACTGGACCCGTACCGACATGCTCGGCGGCATCGACGAAGACCCCGTCCTGCAATCCCTGCGGCGCAATCAGCCCCGCGTGGCCCGCCGGGTGCACACCGCCGGCCAGGTCGCCGAATGGCTCACCCGGGGCATCGAGCACCGGGCCCCGAACATCTACGCCCCACCGTGGCTCCGCTTGTGCCAGCCGCTGAGACCCCTGTTCCCGGCAGTCGTCGCCCGTACGGCCAGGCGCGAGCTGCGGCGACATCCACGCGGGACGATGACCTCCTCCGGGGCCCTGGGCGCGGGCGGACGCGCCGACTGGGACTCCTACCAGGCCACTCGCCCGTCGCCCGGACACGGGACGAGGCAGGGGCGCTGAGCCCGGGGCACCCGGCCGAACCCCGCCGAGGGCTACCGCCGCGCGGGGGAGACGTCGCGTCTCCGTCCGCCGTCCTTCACCGGCGGTCCGGGCTCCGCCCACAGCGCCAAGGGCAAGTGGCAGTGGTTTCCCCCTGCTTCCCGAGTCTCCTCCTGCTTCCCCGTGTCCCGTGCTTCCCCTGCACTCCGAGGGAGTGTGCGTTCGTACGTAACCCTGGTACCGCGTACCGGGCACCGCCCGTCGAACGCCTCCGTGTCGTGCGGCCAGTGCCCCCGTGCCTGCCGTCCCGAGGGCGTACCTCTGCGGCTCTCCGGACAGCCGCAGAGGTGCGTACGGGCGATCGCGTGCGGGAGGGCGCGAGTACGCCTACCGGGCCGGGGTTCAGCAGGCCTGCTGCGGTCCGGAGTTCACGGTGCCGACGCGCCCGACGACGGTGGTGTCGGCCAGACCCGTACCGGCGGCCCTGGAGACGTAGCAGGAGTAGCGGGTCTTGTTGATGACCTCGAGGTGTATATGGGCCCCGGAGTCGCCGTTCACCTGGTAGCAGGACGAGTAGCGGAACCGGCCGGTCTCACCGAGCTTCGTCCAGGGACCGACACCGGCTCCGACCGCGATCGCGGCGGGCTTGTTGTTGACGTGCATCACGTCGGCCCGGCCCACGACGACTCCGGTGCTCGCGTCCGTCGCCTCCAGCCCGATCCGGTAGCCGCCGTCGGCGAGGTTCCCGGTGGCGCAGCCCGGACGGACGGTCACGACCGTCACGTTCACCGGGTGCCCGCTCACCGTCTTGCTCCCGAACGGGGACACGACGGTGGCGCCGGGGTTCTGGTAGATGTCCACGGCCCAGTCGTTGACGTAGCCCCAGTTCGAGAAGACACGGTGGTGCGAGGAGGCCGGGGACTGGCCGAACCTGTCCCAGGTCGAGCTCCCCTGGATCGGCGGGTACACGCCGATGGTCTCGGCGGCGGCCACCTGTTCGGCCCGGGCGGACTGCGCCTGGGCGAGCGGAGCGGTCAGGAGCAACGACGAGGCCGCGAGGGCGGAAGCGATTCCGACGCAGGCGGAAGTGACGGGTCTCATGGTGCGTCCTCCGGGTGTGTGGGGGTCAGGCCACATGCCAGGTGTGACGGTGGCCGCTGGAGTGCCGTGCGTGACGCGGCATGAGTAAACACCAAGCGGTGACCGCCGTCGGCAGCTGGACGAAAACGTGATCCGATTGCATCAACTGCCTTGTTGAAAAGTTGAGTTGAAGGTCGTGTGAGGCGGTCGTCCCGTACAGGGGGCGTGCGGTGGCCGACGTTCGGCCGTCCTGGGGGTGAGGTGCGGGACAGGCTCGGATCGAGGTGCTCTTCCGTCACCCGGCGAAGGAGTGTACGTTCGTACGTACTACCGTGGGCCACCCAGTGGGGAGCCTCGCAACGATCTTCCGAAAGAGCTCGTCCCTGATGGACCTGGCCACACGTCGCCGCCGCACGGCGCTGTTCCTCTTCTTCCTCATCCCCGGCCTGTCGATCTCCTCCTGGGTGACACGGACACCGGACATCAGGGACCAACTGGGAGCCTCCACGACACAGATGGGCCTGATCCTCTTCGGCCTGTCCGTCGGCTCCATGCTGAGCATCCTCATGTCCGGGCCCCTGGTGGCACGCTTCGGCACCAGGCCGGTGATGGGCGTGGGCACGGCGCTGTTCGTCGTCAGCATCGCCGTCATCGGTGTCGGCACCCTGCTCTCCTCGGCGCCCATCGTCACCGCCGGGCTCGTCCTCTTCGGCATCGGCATGGGCGGCGGCGAGGTCGCCGTGAACGTCGACGGGGCCGAGGTCGAGAAGATCACCGGCCGCCCCGTGCTGCCCACCCTGCACGGGTTCTTCAGCCTCGGCACTGTCGTCGGCGCCTGCGCCGGAATCCTCTGCACGGCCGTCGAGTTCCCGGTGGAGTGGCACCTGGGCATCGTGGCCCTGCTCACCGCCGCCATGTTCGGCTACGGCATCCGCGCCATCCCCTCAGGCGTGGGGAAGGCCAAGGGCCCCCGGCCCGCCGACGGCGCCACCACCGGGGCCGGGGCGGTGGCAGGGGCGCCGGCCGGCGCGGTGGCAGGCGCGCCCGTCTGGAAGGACCGGCGCCTTCTGCTCATCGGCGGCATCATCCTCGCCATGGCACTCGCCGAAGGCGCCGCCAACGACTGGCTGCCCCTCCTCATGGTCGACGGCCACGGCGTGGATCCGGCCCTGGGCTCCACCGTCTACGCGGGCTTCGCCGCCGCCATGACCGTCGGACGCTTCTGCGGGAGTTTCCTCATCGACCGCTTCGGCCGTGCCCCGGTCGTACGGGCCAGCGCGATATCCGCCGCACTCGGCCTCACCCTCGTCATCTTCGCCGACTCGGCCGTACTCGCAGGTGCCGCGGTCTGCCTCTGGGGCCTGGGCGCCTCCCTCGGCTTCCCCGTCGCCCTCTCCGCGGCCGGCGACTCCGGCCCCGACTCGGCGGCCCGCGTCAGCCTGGTCGCGATGATCGGCTACGTGGCCTTCCTCGTCGGACCGCCCAGCCTCGGCTTCCTCGGCGACCACTACGGCCTGCGCCCCGCCATGCTCGTCGTCCTCGCCTTCGTCGCCGTGGCGGTGTTCCTGGCTCCGGCCATCGGGGGGCGCCGGGCGGGGGGTCAAGCCGGGACTCCGGCCGGTGTGCCTGTCGCCGGCCAAGCCGCTATTACCGACACCGACCGTGACGAGGGCCGCGCACCGGGGGTCGGACAGCGGCCCTGATCTCCTTGAGGTGTCGTCGACGACTTGGTTTCACAGCCGACGGCGGAGCGTCATCGGAGGGCTCCGCTCTTCCGGTCGAGTATCCACACGTAGCGCCATGTCCCGTTGTGCGCGCCGTGGGGCCCGCTCTCGACGCGTTCCCTGATCGATTGCCAGAACGTCTCGGGTGAAGCCGGACCCAGGGATCTCAACACGGGGTCTGCCACCGAACTCGCCACCGCGACGAGGAGAGCGGCGGTGGAGGTGGCCCTGGCGCCGGCCGCCGCCAAGGGGCCGCTCCTCACGGCGGAATCGATGTCAACTCGAAGCGCGCTGATCCGATCGTCAAACCCCGGACGCAGCTTGTTGATCTCGGACTGCGACTGCTCGGCGTTCAGCGCCGCGCTCATCGACAAGAGGAACGAGCGCAGGAAGTATTTGAACTGTTTGTGGCCTCTGAATTCTTCGGACATGATGCTGCTGAAATCTCTCGGATTGACACCTTGAACGGATGGCAGGTCGACCTGCAGTGCGGTCCTGACCAGGGGGTGCTGTGATGGCTCGGACCCCGACGAATCGATCAGCCTCCCGCCTCGCAGCACGTAGTCGACCACCGTGATCTGTTCCATCGGAGCACGATCAAAGGATGACCGGTTCGTCTGCCCTTTGTATTGCGACGAAAATTCTGATCGGGTCGAATAGCGTGGAAGATACCAGCAGAGCCCCGCGCGGATCATCGGTTCGTGTTCGATGACCCATGATCCGAGTGCGGAAAGATCTGGGCAATGCATCCCGTAGTGCACGGTCCGTTCGTCGCTGCCGTCACACTGCAAGGTGTCAGGATCCGTGTAGACGGTTTGTGTGTGAACCTTACCGAGGTGGCGATAGGGGGCATTCGTGCCGTGTGAGAGTATCAAGCTCTCCGATATCCAGGCGGATCGTTGCACCAAACCCCCGAAGTCGCCTTCTCCCATGGCGACGTCGAAATGTTTGCCCCTGAGATTCCGTTCCGCGAGAAACCGGGGGCGGCGTCGCTGTGCACCCGAGAACATCAACTGTCCGTACATCTCGGCGACCGCGACAGGATTACGGCGGACATCCGCAGGCAGGCGCTTCAGGGCCCTTCCCATCTGGCGGGCGACATCCTGATCACCGGGTACGTCCGGGCGTCTCCACATGGACGAAGTGTCAGGGATGCCTATCCGGCGTTCAAGGCCCCGGAGCGACGGCTGCGCCAAGTATGGAAACCCTTGGGGATGTTGCGGCGAGAGCGTCAGAATGGACAGGAGTGGAATCGGTGTGCGTCCGCGAAGCCACGATTCCTGCGCGGTGTGCACACCTCAGTGCGCCGCCCCGGCCCGGTCGGCCAACGAGCACTCGGCCCAGACCGTCTTGCCCGGTCCGGAGCGATCTCGTACGCCCCACCGCACGGCGAACGCGTCGACAAGCATCAGCCCGCGCCCTCCGTCCGTGTCATCCGCCGGCCTGCCGAGAACCGGGCGCGCATCATGGGTGTCCGCGACCTCGACGCGGACCACCTCCCGCACCCCGTCGTAGGTGAGCCGCAGTGCGAAGTCCCTGCCCGGGACCCGGCCGTGCAGCACGGCGTTGGAGGTCAGCTCGGCGACGACGGCCGTGGCCGCCTCATGGCCGTCGGCCCCCCGCACGAGCCCCCACTCGGCGAAGTGGAGCGCGGCGAGCAGCCGTGCGAGACGCGCCCCGCGGCGCGTGGACGAGAAGCGCTGGTCGAACGCGCTGAAGGTGCGACCCGGTTGGGAGTACAGCTCTGACATGGCGTCAGCGTGCACGGCAGCGAGGCCCCTGCGGCAGACACGGCACCCATACAGATCGGCTTGTACCGGTTCACCGAACGGACCGGGTCGGTCGCGGCCCGTAACCATCGGGGTGGCCCGACCGGTTACGGGTTATGGGCTGCGGCACGGAGAGATACGGGCGCGACATGGCAACGGAGTACGGCGGCGGGAACCACGGGGGCGGCGACCCTTCCCCCTCGGACGGTCTCAAGGCGTTCGGCGCGGTGCTGAAGGCTCTCCGGGAGGAATCGCAGCTCACGCAGGAACAGTTTGCGGCCCGGGTGCAGTACTCGGTGGCATACGTCGCCAAGATCGAGCAGGGCAAACGCTTCCCGCCCAGGGATCTGCTGACCCGCTCGGAGGACGTCCTCGGCGCGACCGCATCCCGGGTGCTCACCGCCGCAGCCGGCAGCCTGACCCGCAGGGCGGGCTTGGCCTCGTGGTTCCTGCAGTGGGCGGCGATCGAGGAGGAGGCGATCACGCTGTGCGCTTACGAGTGCCGGGCGATTCCCGGACTTCTGCAGCCCGAGGCGTACATCCGCGCAGTCTTCGAACGGCGACTGCCCCCGCTGTCGAGCGAGCAGATCGAGCGGCAGGTGTCCGCGCGGTTGGAACGTCAACATCTGCTCACTGAGCGGCCGAACACAGCCTTCAGCTTCGTCATCGAACAGGCTTTGCTGGAGAGGCACATGGGCGGGCCCGAAGTTACTCGAACGCTGATGGGGCATCTGTTGGAGCAGGGCGAGCGCCGGAACGTGGAGATCCAGGTGATGCCATTGCGTCAGTACGACCACGCCGGCATCGACGGGTTGATGTACCTCGCGGAGAGCCGTCAGCATGAATGGGTGGGTTACTCCGAGGGGCAGCAGTCCAGCGTCCTCATCACCTCGCCTCACGACGTGAGCGCGATGCTTCAGCGCTATGGCAAGCTGCGCTCGCAGGCCTTCGGGAGTGAGGCCACGGCAAGCCTGCTGGACCAGATGCGAGGAGCGCTATGACGACCACGGAACCGGTTTGGTTCAAGAGCAGCTACAGCGGCAGCTCCGGTGACAACTGCGTCGAGGTGGCATTCCGTCACGGGTCTGTGCTGGTCAGGGACTCCAAGGTCGTCCGCGGGCCCACGCTGGAGATTTCCCCCTGCGTCTGGGCTGCCTTTACGAGGCGGACCGCTGAGGCGCAGTCCTGAAGCAGCGGGGCGTGAAGGGTTCCGACCAGGGACGGTTCTTGATGGCGTCAGCTGGCGGCCCCGACGGCTGACCCCAGAAGGAAGGCGACGTCCTCGTGCCGGCCGGCACTGCTGAAGGTGGCGGCGATATTGAGAACCGCCTGCCTGTCTGGGCGTTCAGCCGCGTTAATCAGTATCGTCTCGGCCGCTGAGTCCAAGCCTGCCAAGCGGCAGGACCTCACTGCTTCCAGGACACCTTCGGCGGTGTAGGAAGTCCCTGCCCGCCAGAGCACAAGATCAGCCTCACGACCGCTTCCCGAGGCGAGAAGATCTTTTACCAGGACTGTCTCCGGCCAGGTGGGTCCGGGGGTTTCAGGGTGCCGGTCCCCCTTCGTCGGGGGGACCGGCACCCTGGTCCGCTCCCGCCGCGTTGATAGAGCGTGCAGGTGAGTGAGGCGGCGAAGGTGACGTGCTCGCGGCAGGGGCGTGCGTGAAGCCGGCTGCTCACGGACCGCCGGACCGGCAGCTGAGCTGGGCGGACGCGGAAAGCCGACGCTGCAGCAGTCGCAATGCTTCAACTGGGCATGGGCGCGCATGGCCAGCAGAGCGTCCAGGGTGTGCGGCAGGGGGCCAGTGGACCGGGCGTCCTTCTCGATGACGAGGTAGAAGTCCCGTAAGAGCGCCTCTTCAGGGATACGGCCGCCATTGAGATGGTTCGACAGGGTTGTGGGGGCCTGGTGCGCATCTCTTGCGATATCAGCTTGATTGCGGTGGCTGCAGCTCCGGATGTCTCGGAGAGCGGTCACAAAGCCTCGGTGAGCTGCGGAGATGTTGTTGGGCAACTCTTTCCATTTCCTCGGCCTGACTGCCACAGATGTCTCCTGGTGTCGCGTCGGTCCTGCTGGTTCCTCAATTGTCGTTGCTGTGACAGCTCCTGACAGCACCTCATAGTTTTCCGTCTCCCCTCGAAACTCCTCTGCGGCTGGCCTGTGGTGGACCAGAAGGCCAGACTGGCATCGCTGACCTTCGGCTGCCTGACGACGTCGTCGCAGGTCGTCGTGAACCAGATGTGAGGGGGAACGGGATGACGCTGCCTTCTTGGCAGGACACGAAGTTCGGAACCATGAAGCGCGCTGCTCTGTGGCTGGTGACGGTGGTGGGGGAAGGGAACGTCTTCACTAAGGAACAGATCAAGGCCGCGTTTCCCGGTGTCAGTCAGGCTGACCGAAGGGTGCGAGACCTGCGCGATTACGGTTGGCGGATCGACACACACAGGGATGACAGCCAGCTCGATCAGAGCGAACAACGGTTCGTCGCGCAGGGGCAGCCTGTCTGGGTGAAGGCCACACGGCAGAGTTCCTCCATTACCGAGACGGAGCGGCGGAAGGTTCTGTCCCGGGACGGAAATCGCTGTCGATCCTGCGGGATCTCGCCTGGTCAGGCCTATGAGAACTCTTTCGAGACGGCACAGATCGACATCGCGCGGCGCAAGGTGAAGCACGGTGGAAGTACCAGGGTCGAGCTGGTCAGTGAGTGCAACCGGTGCCGTGTGGGGGGGCGTGGTCTTGAGGCCGACCTGGATGACGTGCTTCAACGGGTAACGAGGCTCGGCGGACTTCAGCGCCAGCTGCTGGCGGACTGGGTTGCCGCAGATGAGAGGGAGTTCGGGGCCGTGGAAGTCCTCTGGGGGCACTTCCGGACCTTGCCGGCGGAGTCCAGGGACAAGGTCCGGGCGGCACTGGGACTGCCGCCGGCCTAGCGAGTTGTCGGGCCCTACGGGGATCACTCTGGCGAGCGATCCCCGTAGGGGTAGCACGCTCATCGTGAACCAGAAGAGGACGTATCGTGATCAGGACCGCTGAAGATTTTGGACTCCCGCCGTACGCGGCCAAGAACCGTGACCTTGTGGAGCAACGCCTCCGTGAAGTTGCCGCCGGCGAGGGGTTGCAGGAGACGCTGACTATTGAGTGGCGGACCAAGCCACAGGTGGTGCAGGTCATCGACATGCCAGTGGACTCGCTCTACTACAACCCCGGTACTCATCGGATTCGCGCACAGCGCAGCTTCGACATCCAGCGGGATCGCCGGCTGGACGAGGATCCGTGGAGCGATGAGAGCCAGTCCTATCTGGACCACCTCCTCAAGGCCGAGCCTTCGGACCCGTCCAAGAGGGACAAGGACTTTGATGAACTGCAGCAGAGCCTCAAGGACTTTCGACAGAACGAGCCGGGCCTGATCACCCGGGAGGGAATCCTGGTCAACGGCAACACCAGAGCGGCTGCGCTGCGCGAGCTGGGTGTCACAGACATCCGGGTGGCCGTGCTGCCCGACTCCTGTACCTGGGCCGACATCAACAAGGTCGAGCTCTCTCTGCAGCTTCGCCATGACACCCGGCGCCCGTATTCGTACATCAACAGGCTGCTCACGATCGACGAGCAGGTGGAGGCCGGGCGGCCGCTGAAAGAAGTGGCCAGGGACTTCCGCATCAGGGAGTCGACGGCAGAGCAGGACCTCTGGGTGCTCTCCTGCCTGCGCGACCTGAGCGACAGGTCGGCTACGGGGGACGTTCATCTCCGGCTGCTGGACTTTGAGGACGCTCAGGAGAAGCTCCGAGAAGTGCACCGTGCTTACGGGAAGGAAGTGAAGGCTGACCCCAGGAAGGCGGAGCTCCTGAAAGAGAGTCGGCTGGCTGCCATCGTCATGGACTTCTCCAAGACCGACGTGCGCCTGATCGAGGCCAACTTCCGTTCGCGGTATCTGGAGCAGCGCCTCCCGGACGAACTGAAGCCGGCTCCTGCCGAGACATCCGGCCGCGTGATTCCAGGCATCAATCGTCCAGTCAAGGCCGAGGCGCCAGAGGTGTCGGCGGCCCGCGCCTTCACCGACTCGGTCCTGCGTGCGAAGGCGGTCGTCCGCGCGAAGGAGAAGGTTCCCGCGGAACAGTCCGAACGAGCAACAGCGGTCTTCGATGCCGCCCACCGGGCCGTCGAGGACGCCCTTGAGCCGGCGGGTAAGGATGCCCGTGTACGCAAGAGGAAGCAAGCCGCTCCGGACCGGCTCAACGACGCATGCCAGGACGTTGAGCAGTGCATCACGGACATGATGCTGGCGAGTGCGTCCCGCAGCCTGGATGAGGAGGCGCTGGACGAAGCGGTGCTGAAGCTCCGAACCACGCTGACAAAGTTCGCCCGGGCCACGTCCGGATGCATCGCGGTTCCAGGCGAGGGGATCGAGTGGCTTCGCGACGCGGTCCGGCAGGAGCAGCCGTGACATCGACGGCGGAGGAATCGTCTCTGCACATTGGTTTTGATGTGACGCGCACGAAGGCTGTGCTGCGGGCCAGCGAGCCTTGCCGAAGTGACCTCAACCGCCTGGCAGCAAGGTTTCCTGGGGGCGGCCTGCGTGGTCGTCTCCACCTGGAACTGTCACTCGACGACTTTCTCGTCGGTCTTGATGTCCTTGCTGATTGGCCCCATCCGGAATCGGTGGTCTGGGCGGACGAGCTCAGTGCCCTAGTCGGCGACGTTCTCGATGACGCTGACCAGGCCGAGCATCAACTCCAGGCTCCCGCAACTTCTTCAGCTTGGGACGATGCGGCAGTCGAGGCCACTCTGGGCGTCAACTGGAGGGCTGAGCTTACGGACTTCCAGAAGCGTGACATCGCGCGTCTGCTCTCGCTTCAGCACGGGGCCAACTTCAGCGTCCCTGGCGCGGGGAAGACGCGGGTGGGGCTAGCCGTGTACGCGGCGATGCGCGAGCGCAGTGGAGTGCGGCGGCTCCTGGTCGTGAGCCCGAAGTCGGCGTACGAGTCCTGGCTGACAGAGAGCGAGGTCTGCTTTAAAGCTCCGCCTGTGATTACCGTCATGGGCAAGGAGCCGGACTTCCGGGCAGAGATTCTCGTTGTCAATTACGAGCGTCTCGACAAGTATCTGGCGGCGCTGGCCTCCTGGCTGCGGGGTTCGCCCTCAATGATCATCCTTGACGAAGCGCATCGAATGAAGCTGGGCGCTCAGGGCACCTATGGCAGTGCCTGCATGGCCTTGGGCCCGCTCAGCCGCCGCAGGCTGATCCTTACCGGCACTCCGGCGCCGAATGGGGCGCGGGACCTGGAGAATCTGCTGTCATTCGTATGGCCTGGGCATGGCCGGAGAGTAGTCACACAGGCAGTCGCTGGTGGTGACCTTGCCCATGCCAGCTCCGTCCTGCGTCCACTGTTCACACGGACGACAAAGAGTGAACTGGGGCTTCCCCCCTTCGAGACGCGGATCCGGCGACTGCAGATGCCTGATCTGCACCGAGAGGTGTATGACGCACTCGTCGGACGATTCACCCCCAGAGCTGAGGCATCGCGTGCTGACTTCGACGGGCTGGGCAAGGCGATGCTGCGCTTGCTCATGGCTGCTACAAGCCCGGCCCTGCTCATCGAAGGAGAAAGCAGATTCGAGCCGCTGGACTACCAGGTTCCGCCGCTCGCTGTTCCGCACGATGAATCCCTCTACACGCTCATGCAGAACCTGCCGGCGCACGAGCTGTCGCCGAAGTACAAGGAAGCTCTTGAGATCGTCGCTTCCAATACGTCCCTGGGCAGGAAAACTCTGGTCTGGACGACCTTCGTCCGCAGCATCACCACGATGGAGCGACTATTCGCCGCGTATCAACCTGCGGTCGTTCATGGTGGCACCCCAGACCGTGAGGAACAGCTCAGGAGGTTCCGTGAGGACCCTGACTGCCACGTACTTCTCTCTAACCCGGCGACCTTGGGCGAAGGCATCAGCCTGCACCATGTCTGCCATGACGCCGTCTACGTCGACAGGGATTTCATGGCGGGACGCTTCCTTCAGAGCCTGGACCGCATCCATCGCCTGGGGCTTGCCCCTGGTACTCAGACACGTGTGACGGTGCTGGCCGTCGAGGGAACGATCGACGAGGTGGTGGCTCTGAGACTGGAGGAGAAGCTCGAATTCATGGGGCGAATCCTGGACGACCCCTCGGTTCAGCAGTTGGCAGGCCTGGAGGAAGAGCCATCTGGATCCGCCGGTATGGACATGGCCGACGTTCGCGCACTCCTCAGGCACGTCGATGCCGTCGCCGCTCACTGAAGCTATGCGCCGGGCGGCGCTTCGCTGGCTGGACGAGCTGCGCTTCGCCGGCGTCCCACGGGTGCGATCCCTCCTCACTCACCATCCACGCTACGCCGACCTCACACCGGCGCAGTATGCGGAAGCCTTCCGGTGGCTCAGACGGTCAGGGATGCTGACCGATGCCGGCCGCCCTCTCGTCGATATCAACGAGGCAGAGTTCACCGCTGTGGATTCCGCGAACGCGGTCCCCATGCTTCGGTGGAGCGCGGACGCGGAGGAGGCGAGAAGAGCGGTCGGCCGAGCCGGGGAACAAGCCCTTATCCGGCTTCTGCGGGAATGCGGTGTATCGCAGGTCAGGCACGTGTCTGCGGAGTCGGACGCATACGGATATGACATAGCCGCGTCGGGGGACCTGGCTGAGAAGGCGCATGTTGAGGTCAAATCGACCACCGACCCCACCAGGCTGGTTATCCACCTCTCACGGCACGAGTACGAGGTCATGACGGCCGATGCCCAATGGTGTCTGGCCGCGGTGCTGGTGGGCCGCGATGGGGAGGCACTGAGCGTCGCCACCGTGGACAGGGGCTGGCTCTGCTCGGCAGCCCCAGTGGACCAGGTGCAGCGCGGGCGCTGGGAATCTGTCCGGTTGGAGGTCCCGTCGGAGGCCATTCAACCGGGGCTCGTCATGGATACGTGGCGGCTGATCTCGCCATCGCTGTTTCTGTCTCCGTTCGCGTGGGCCTGCAGACAGCCGCCTGGAAGGTTTACGGACGGCTCATTGGCGCTCCAACTGCCGTCTCCCCCAGGTAGGCTCCAGCCGGGGAACAAGGCCGGTTTCGGTCCCCTGGACGACAGACAGTGCTGCCAGCGAGCCGGAGTGTGAACGCGTTGGAACGTCGCGGCACTCACTAGGACTGCCGAAGCCCGGCCGGGTGGCTGTGGCGGTGAGGGGTAAGAGCGGGGCTGGCTGTCGTATGAGGGTGCGACACTTACCTGTCCCGCCAGGCCTACGAAGAGGAGTCGAAGCCGATGGCCGCGCAGCCCCGCCCAGAGGATCCGAAGGGTCCTAGCGACCACGTGCTTACCTCGATCGAGATCTGTGCGGGCGCGGGGGGCCAGGCCATCGGCCTCCACCAGGCGGGCTTCAAGCACTTGGCGCTGGTGGAGATCGACCCGCATGCGGTGCAGACCCTGAGGGAGAACATCAGGCTCCTGGAAGGGTGGAGCTGGGAGCGAGAGTACTGCGACGTTATCTCCGGCGACGTGAATGACTTCCTTCCGCTCCCTGATAAGAGGAACCCGCTGTCCGGCCTGAACAAGCCGGTGAAATTCCTGGGCGGCCCTCTCGCGAAGGGGAGGCTTGATCTACTCGCTGGAGGAGTCCCGTGCCCCCCGTTTTCGCATGCGGGCAAGCAGCTGGGCAAGGACGACGAGAGAGACCTCTTTCCGCGCATGTTGGCGCTTGTCGAAGAGCTGCACCCAAAAGCCGTGATGATTGAAAATGTGCGCGGTATCAAGGATTCGAAATTTGAGGAATACCGCACTTATATTCAGGCTCGCCTGAAGGGTGGGCTGGCCCGGCGTCCTGAGACCGGAGTCGAGGAACATTTCCCCGGTCTGGGTTATGAGGTGTGCGAGTGGGACGTTCTTGAAGCCAGCGATTTTGGGGTCCCACAGTTGAGGCCTCGTGCAATCCTTGTTGCGATCAAAAAAGATGTTCTGGGTGATATTAAATTCGTTTGGCCCACGCCTGTCAGTGCTCCCAGGAGTGTTTTTGATGCACTCAAGGCTTCGATGGAAGAGCGCTATAAGCCGTATTTGAACGCCGATGAAGGGTTGGCGGACACTGCACGGCGGTGTCTTGACAGGTGGAAAGAGTATGCGTCTTCAGCTGCTATGACGAAAAAAGATGGTGGGATTGCACCCACGCTCGTCGGCGGGTCCAAGAAGCATGGAGGAGCGGACCTCGGGCCGAGTCGTGCAAAGGCTGCCTGGAAGCAGCTGGGTGTGTCGGGTATGGGTGTGGCCAACGGCTACGAAGAGGGTAAGAAAAAGAAAAGTCAAGGGCGTGACCTGTTTGGCGAAGACGGGCCAATGCTGACGGTTGAACAAGCGGCCATTATTCAAGGTTTTCCGCCTGAATGGAATTTTACTGGCGGCAAGACGGCAAAGTATCGTCAGGTAGGAAATGCCTTTCCCCCGCCCGTTGCGGAGGCGGTCGGTAGAGCAATTGCCGATGTGCTCAGTGCTGCCCACGAGCGTGATGATCCGACACAGGCATAGCTATGTGGGAATTGCTCGCCGTGCCCGGACGGTATTGACGATCGTCTGCGCGCAGGCGCCCGAGTCCTCGTGTTCCCAGAAGCGCATGACGAGCCAGCCAGCTTCCTTGAGGCGTTGGTCAGTGTCACGGTCGCGGGCCATGTTCCGGGCGACTTTGTCGGACCAGTAACCGGGGTTCGTCTTGGGCGAGACGTAATGCTCGGGGCAGCCGTGCCAGTAGCAGCCGTCTATGAACACCGCTACCTTTGCCGGGCGAAATACCAGGTCAGCAGTGCGACGAAGGTCTGGGAGCGGCTTCGCGGCAACGCGGTAGCGCAAGCCGCTGGCGTGGACGAGTCGACGGATCGACTGCTCCGGCTTTGTGTCGCGGCTCCGGATCGCCTGCATATTCCGACGTCTGGCAGCGGAGGAAGCCCATGAACCCTCAGGTGGGACCCAGGGCTCGGGTTCCGGCATTGTCGCCTCCTCCTTGACACCTGCGGACTTTCGGGGATGCTCACCCGGCCGCCCGACTCGCGTCGGTCAGTACTGCGATTGTCGCGCAGGCCATCAGGCTGATGCAGCGTGCCCTTTGTCTGCCCGATCGGGGCTCCTGGCTGCCACCACGTGTGGTGGTGGCGGGCCAGGAGCCAGGAGCGTCCTCGCGGGCGAACGCTACTTCGATTCTGTAGTCGGCTCTTCACGGCGCGTCGAATCGATTGCCCGGAAGCGGAGGCAGGGCACGGGCTTGTCCCGCGGGTCAGAGGCAGGGATGAATGCAGCCGCCAAGACGACCTTTGCGGGATCGATGCTCCCTGCGGCCAGAAGGTCTGATGGATTGCCCAGCTCAGGATCGACGACGGGGTAGAGAAGCACAGCCCCGCGTCGCGGTTGGCGGAGCCGCGAAGCGTAGGGGTCGTCTTCGCTCTGTGCACGGAGTCCGGCGATACGTTCTGCGGACTGTCGGTGAGAGACACCGGAGATGCGGTTGAAGACTCCACGAGTATTCCGGCCACGCTGTACCAGGGTGAGCGGCTGGGAGCCGAGAATGCCCGCCGCCGTGCTGGTCACTCCAGATGTCTGCGGCAGGATGAGCACCCAGTCGTCTGTTGCACAGCCTGATTCGCTCTTGTCCTTGAGGTACGTGAGGTGGGGCTCGATGAGCTCCGGACGCCCCCAGACCAGGGTGCTCATGATGCCGAGCAGCTGATCGTGCGCAAGCACCGCGGTCTTTGCCTGGTATCGGATGTAGCTGCCCCGGTCGTCCTCGGAGAGGGTAACGAAGACGGAATTGTCCTGCTCCAAAGCGTTCAGAGCGGGCAGCCACACCTCCGCGTTGTGCCGCAGATCCGCCGCGCTCGTCGGGTAGGCCGTCGGCTCCACCCACTGCCCCGGCGAGCGGATCTCCACCAGCTCGGCGTTGAACATCTTGTTGCGGGCCGCCGGCCTGAGCCAGGACAGGTGCTGCGAGACCAGCGGCGGGATCTGGGCCGGGGTGACCTGGGGTTTGCCGTCGACCAGCGCGGAGTAGCGGGTGAGCTGGGTGCGGAAGGTCTCCTCGTCGCGGCAGATCGCCTCGAAGGCCTCGTACAGGTCGACGGTCTTCTTCTTGCCCATGGGCACCTCGCGCCCGATGTACAGGCGGACCAGGTCGCGGTAGTTCGGGCGGAAGCCGAACCAGCGGCCCATCTGCATCATGGTGTCGGCCTGCTGGGCGGGGCGGCGGTAGTAGGTGATGGTGAGGCCCTCGACGGTGAAGCCGCGGGCGAGCTTGGTGCCGCCGACGAGGATCTTCCACACGTGTGGGGTGCGGTCGAAATCGAGCTCGGGCTGCTCGTAGTCGCGCTCGGTGGCCCCGTTGACGATGATCACCGGCTCGCCGCCGGAGTTGATCAGCTGCCGAGCCCGGGAGACGTACGGCTTCAGCTCCTCGTACGAGGAGGGCACGGGCAGGTCCTCGTCCGCGTACTTCCGGAAGTCCGCCTCCAGGAGCGCCGCGAGCCGCCTGTGGCCTTCCTGTCCGGTGTAGGCCGACCGGTGCCACATGGAGTTGATACGGAGGGCCAGGGCAGCGTGTTCACTCTGGAGCACCGATTCGTGGACCAGCATCGTGTGATGGCGGAACGCGCCCTCCGGCACGCCGTGGTCCACCCGGTACAGCTTCAGCGCACCGGTGAGGACGAAGGAGTCCAGAGCCTCCTGGAGGCGGTCGCCGGTGCTGTCGTAGATGCCGCGTACGTGGGTCTCCTCGGCCGTCCCTTCGGACTCGAGGTCGTGGAAGTCCTGGACACCCATGTAGCCGGTCGGCCGAGGGAGGGAGATCAGGAAGTCACGGGGGAAGATGTCCTCCTCGTCCCCCGGATCGACGAAGACGTTGGCGAACGGGGTCGCTGTGTAACCGACGTACTGGGCCCGGGGGAGGAGCCCGAGGAGCTGGCTTATCAGACCGTTGATGGCCTTGCGCTCGACCTTGCCGTCCTCCCACTTCTTCGGGTTGGTCGTGTTCACCGAAGCCTGGTCGGACTCGTCGTCGATGATCAGCGTCGGAATCTCGGCCAGGATCGGCCCGATCTTCTTGAGGTCCTTGATCAGTTTTTCCAGTACGGACTTGTTCTTCTTCACCACCATCAGGCGCGCCGCGGCGTGGTGGAGGTTGGCCGGATCGTGCAGTGGCCGGGTGCGGTCCTGCTTCTCGAACTCCAGGGCGCGGATGCCGCTCTGGAGTCCCAGGTAGTCCGTGCCGCGCGTGGTGAAGCGCTCGATGTCGAAGAAGCCCAGCGTCGAGGGCCTGGCCCCGTGGCTGACGAACTTCCCCGGCCAGTCCTCGTCGTCCTGGTAGTCGACGCCGACCAGTGCGTCGGTGTCCGACGGGTCGACGCCGCGCAGGATGTTCTCCTGGCCTATCAGCTCCATGTCCAGACGGCGCTGGGTCTGGTCGCGCAGCAGGTTCAGGGTGCCGCCGAGCACGATCACCAGGCGGTAGCCGGCATCGATCGCCTTTGCCGTGACACCGGTGAAGTTGGCCGTCTTGCCCGACTGGACGTAGCCCACGACCAGGCCCCGCGCACCGTACGCCTCGGGGCGCGTCGGGTCGGAGAGGCGTTCCACCACCGAGTGGCTCGCCTCGTCGAGGCTCGCGACCGCCGAGTCGGACCAGCCCTTCCTGCGGAGCATCTGCTCGTACGAGTTCCAGTAGAAGGCCCGGGCCGCCGCCGTGTCCCGGGAGTACCAGGAGGTGAACTCCTTGCTGATGACCGTCGCTCCGGGCTCCTTGAAGACCGGTACCGCCTCGTCGAGCGCCTTGCGCAGGTCCGGACCGAAGCCGAGGCGGTCGTAGATGTCGGCACGGCGGGCGTCCGTGCGGGCCGGGGCGTCCGACCAGTCGGCCTGCTCGGCCAGGTCCCAGGCGGTCAGGGTGCGGTGCCAGAGCGCGGTGAGTTCGTCCCCCGGTCCGGCGCCGACGATCCGGTCGTGGAAATGGCCGACATAGGTGTCCGCGGGTTCGTCGGCGTCGGAGAGGACGAAGGCCAGTTTCGCGAACGCCTTCGGGCCACGTCGCATGGCGGCGAGCACATCGCCGTGCAGGTTGAACAGGTGGTCGGTCATGGCGGAGCGGCTTTCTCGGAGGTGGGGCGGGTAAAGGGATGCCGAGGGTGTCAGCGGGACATCTCGCACTGCGCGGCAGTCACCAGGACGCTGTTCCACAGCGCGATCTTGTCCGTGCGTACGGCCGTGACCCGGGACTTCTGGAAGATCTCCTCGACCATGAGGTAGAGCATGCTCTTCACGACCGGAGCGTCGTTGAGCCCGCCTCTGCGCCCGCCGTTGAAGGCTGTCCGGTACTGCTTGTTGAGCCTGATCTCGCGCGTCTCGCGGTCGAGTTCGAAGAACAGCTCCGGCGCGAGGGACGCCCATCGGAAAGTGATGGGGTCCTCGCCCTTGAGCTCGGGCAGCTCGTCCCGCAGGGTCCGGCGCAGCTTCGGGTCCACGCCCTTGCCGGCCGGGATGACAGCCTCGCGGGTCACCTCGGTGACTCGCTTCGCGGCCTCCCGATACGTCGTCTGCGCCTCCTGGACGTACTCGGCGAACGTGTGGCCCGCCGGGTCCTCGGCCTGCTCCAGTCCACGGGCGAAGGCCGGGGTGACCGTCACGCCGTCCTTCTTGACCGTGAGGCTGAAGACGTCGTTCGGCTTGCCCGGCAGGTCGATGGCGATACGGGCCAGCGCCAGGTGTCCCTCGGGACTGCGGGTGCTGTTCCAGCCGCCCGCCTGCACGAGCCTGTTGTTGCGGTAGATGTAGAAGCCCTGCCGCTCGGCGAGCGACCCGATCCCTCGGAAGCTGACCAACGGGGACTTGGGCTGCCAGATGTGCGCGGTCAGTTCCACCTTGCCGACGCCCTCGACCGGGGCGTGGTACGTGCGCGGATAGCCGGCGCGACCGGGCACCCGGTAGCCGAACGGGTCGATCGGCTCGACTCCCCGGTGGTCGAGCTCCTCCTTGGTGGTGACGTCCTCGACGACGATGTCGACGTTGAAGGAGTCCCCCGCCAGGAAGCGGTGGAGATGGAGCCCGAGGTGGGTCTCCAACTTCTCGATCGCGTCGTCGAGATAGCGGTCCGTCTGGCCGGTGGTGATGGTGTCGAAGGCACGGACGTTGTCCCAGCGGACGATGGTGCCGTGCCACTCGATCAGGCCGTCGTACCGGTCGACGAGCTTCTGGCAGTAGCCGGGGTCCACGATGTCGCAGGTGAAATCGGCCTGGGCACGGGCCGTCAGCCACCTGCGGCCGGTGGACGGGCTGCGCTTGGTCCGGCTGATCACCGTCAGCGAATCAGCGTGGGAGAGGGAGGCCGCCTTCAGTCCGGCCCCGAAGTGACCCAGCGCGTTGTCCCCGTACTCCTGACGGCCACCCACGGTCATCGCCGTGTCGAGCGTCGCGTCGTCCATGCCCCGGCCGTCGTCGACCACGAGCAGGCCGACCAGACGGTCCTCGTCCCGCAGGAAGCTGATGACGACGTTGCGGGCACCCGCGTCGATGGAGTTGTCGACCAGGTCGGCGATCGCCGCCTCGAACCCGTATCCCTGGTGCGTCAGCGACTCGACGTAACGAGCCGCGGGTGGCAGCCGCTTGCTGCCGGTCGTCGGGATCTCGTACTGCCAGTCCGAGGACGGCTGATAGGGCGGCATGAGGGCCTCCTCGCGCTGAGGAACGGGGCCTGCGTGGGGGTGAGTTGGCCCGGAAGCTGACTTGTTGAATGTGATGGTATTGCAAAGGTGCGACATGAAACTGAATCCGGTGCGAATTCGGCCAGGGCTGTTACAGGGATGGGACGGATCGGGTTCCTCGGTCCGGCGCGGATCCGCTTGGGGCCGGGCCGGCAGCCGCCTTGGTCGGGGCCCGGGTAGCGCCTCGAGTCCGTCAAAACGCTTGCCGGGCAACCGGGTTGGGCACGGATGGGTGGGTAGTCCTCTACGGGAGAGATGAGTCGATGTCACCTGTGAGCGTGCATTTGAAACCCAGGAGCGGCAAGGAGATCACCCTCGACGACCTGCGTGAGCTCGTCAAGAAGTCCGACGGGGTGCCGGGCAAGAGCCCGATCCTCGTCACTGTCAGTGGTTCCGGCCGACCGGCGAAGGTCAGTGTTCTGGACATCGAGATCGGGGACTGAGGCCGGCCGGGGCGGTCCAGCCCGGCCCGGTGAGGGTAGTCACCGCCGGCGCGGCCGGTGGGGCCCCTCTCGGACGGTGTCCGGGGCCGACCTCGGCGCTCCTTCGTGAGCGGCGGTCCGATGCCACCGCCGAGCACCCAGGCCGGCCCCGGCCACCACCGCCCCCTCCGGTCGCGCCCACCCCGCCCCCGGGCGATGCTGGTCTGCGTACGTGTCGTCGTGGGCGGTGGCTCGGTCCCGGGTGCCGTGGTGGGGGGCGAAGGAGCTGGGTTCATGGCTGATGCGCCGCTGATGGTGGTGGACGCCGCCGGGCTGGTCACCGGGTGGAGCCGGGAGGCCGAGCAGCGCTTCGGGGTGGCCACGGCCGATGTGGTGGGCATGCGCGTGATGGACGTGCTGGCCCTGGACGGCGCGCGGTCGTCGCAGGAGGGGGAGGGGCCGGTCGCCGCCGGGATGCGGCTGGAACCCGTGGGAGCGGCCGACTGGGCGTTCCGGGCGGCCGCGGAGGGGGACGCCGGCACGCTGGACGGTGTCCTGCTGGATGTGCTGTTCACGCAGGTGCGTGTGAACACCTACGTACTGGATCCGGAGTTCCGGATCCTGCGGGTCAGCGACTCCTCCGCCGACCGTGACGTCGACGAGTCCGCGCGGCTGCGCGGGCAGCCGTTCCGCGACGTGTGCCCCTTCGAGGACCCGGACGCCGCGGAGGGGGTTCTGAGGGAACTCCTGCGCACCGGTGTGGCGATCATGGACCAGGTGTTCGAGGCGCGCCCGCACGCCTACGCCGGGGCGCGGCACGCCTTCGAGGTGACGGCGTTCCGGCTGGAGGTGAACCGCGGGGCGGGCCCGAACGACGAGAATTCGGTGCTGGGGCTGCTCGTCTTCGTGCGTGACGTCACCGCACGGGCACGGACCCAGGACCGGGGACGTGCGCTGGAAGCGGTGCGTGGCACGGTGGGCCGCACCCTGGACATCGAGGCAACCTGCCGTGATCTCGTCGACGCGCTGGTGCCGGACTACGCCGACGTCGGGGCCGTCGAGGTCGTCGACACCGTCCTGAGGGGCGACACACAGCCGCCGGGCCCACTCGGCAGGAGCGTTCCGCTGCACCGCGCCGCGTACGCGGGGAGCAATGTGCCCGCCCACCCGGTCGGTGACGTGCGGGCGGTGCCTTACGGTACGCCGTTCCAGCGGACCCTGACCGACCTGCGGCCCCGTGTCGTACCGCTGGACGGTGCCACCTGGCTGGGCTCCGACCCCGCGAGGGCGCGCTCGATCCGGGAGATCGGGGCGCACACGCTCCTGCTGGCACCGATCACACTGCGCGGATCGGTGCTCGGGCTGCTGACGCTGTACCGCTGCGGCGAATCCGATCCGTACACCGAGGAGGACATTCCGGTGGTGGAGGCGATGGCTTCCCGCACCGCGCTCGGCATCGACAACGCCCGCCGCTACATCCACGAGTACACCATCGCCAGCGCGCTCCAGCGCAGGCTGATGCCGCAGCGGACCGTGCCCCAGCCGGCCGTGGAGACGGACAGCCTGGTGCTGCCGGGTGTGGGGCCGGCCGTCTGGTTCGACACGATCGCGCTCTCGGGGGCCCGGACCGCGCTGGTGATCGGCGAGGTGTACGAACGCGGCATCCAGGGAGCCACCGCCATGGGGCAGCTGCGCACGGTCGTCCACGCCCTCGCCGCGCTCGATCTGGAACCGGACGAACTGCTGGCGCGCGTCTACGACACCGCGGCCCGGCTGGCGGAGGAGCGGATGCAGCTGCCGGAGAGTGATCCGCTGCACCGGGAGCGGCTGGAAGGCAGTTGTACGTACGCCGTGTACGACCCGTTCGCCGGCACCTGCACCCTCGCCTCGGCGGGCCACACCGCGCCGCTGGTCGTCGAGCCGGACGGTTCCGTGCAGGTCATCGAGGTCGTCGCGGGACCCTTGCTCGGAGCGACGGATCGTGGACCCGTCGCAGCGGTCTCCTTCCCGCTCGCGGAAGGCAGCATGGTCGCGCTTCACACCAGCGCCGTCGACCGGTACGCGGTGCCCGGTGAGGCGATGAGCCGGGCGCTGAGCAGCCCGGAGCGGTCGCTCCAGGAGATCTGCGACGCGATCGCGTACGCGCTTCCCGACACCCCGGAGCTGCGTGGCGCCGCCGTACTCCTCGCCCGTGCCCGCGCCATGCCCTCGGACCGCTACGCCACCTGGGAGCTCCCCTACGACAAGACGGCGCCGGCGACCGCGCGCCGCCTGACCTCCAAGACGCTCGCCGACTGGCAGGTCGGCGCCGACACCGGTGAGGCGACGGAGCTGATCGTGAGCGAGCTGGTGACAAACGCCGTGCGCTACGGCAGCCCGCCGGTGAAGCTGCGCCTGATCCTGGATCGCGGGCTGACCTGCGAGATCCGGGACAGCAGCAGTACCGCCCCGTACATGAAGTACGCCGGGGCGGTGGACGAGGGCGGACGGGGCCTGTTCATCATTTCCCAGCTCGCCTCCCTGTGGGGCACCCGGTTCGCCTCCGAGGGCAAGATCGTCTGGTCGGAGCAGACCATCCCGCGCGGCGAGGGCCCGGCCGGCGAAGCCGTCGGGGAGGGGGAGGAGGACGGCGAGGGTGAGACGGGCGAAGACCAACCCGGTGAGGCGGGCAGCCCCGGCTGATCGCGCCCCGCACCGGTCTTCCGCCCGCAGCCGCAGCCCGCACCCGGACCCGTCCGCCTGCCCGGCCCGGAATCACGGAACACGGATCACCGACAGACCTTACGAGCCCTCCGCCAGGGTGTGGGCGACCAGGGCGTTGGCGTGGCCGTGGCCCATTCCGTGTTCCGTCTTGAGCCAGGCGACCAGCTCCATGTGGCGGGTCAGGTCCGAGGATCGGATGAGGTCCTTCCACTCCGCGACCGGACGGCCGTACTTCTTCTCGATCGAGGGAAAGTAGCTGGCGGGTCCCTTGACTGCTGCGGCCATGTCTCGTGTCCGTCCCATCATCCGTCGGTCGGTCCTGGAGCGCCGGACGCCGGCGTCCCCTGGTCACCCGGGGAACACCGGCCGTTCCCGGCGCCGTCAGGTTGTTGGACCGGTGGTGGGAGCGGAACTCATCGGCCGCCGGGGGATTCCGGCAGCCTCATTCCGGCGGCCGGGTTCCAGGCCGGGGCCCGACTCAGTCCGTCCCGTGGCACTCGCGGTACTGCTGACCCGAGCCGCACCAGCAGGCCGCGTTGCGCGCGGGGGGCCACGGGACGGCCCTGCCGCGGGCCGCCAGCGTCGTCGCGTACTGGGGGAGCAGGTTCGGGTCGGACGGGGACGAGGCCTCCGACGCGGCGAACGCCTCGTAGGAGGGGACCGTGCCCGCGACGATGCCGAGATTGGGGGTGCCCGCCGCGTGCAGGTCCCGCAACGCGGCCTCCAGGGAAGCCAGGTGGTCCGCGTACGAGACGTACTCCTGGGAGAGCCCGGGGTAGGCCGTCAGGAGCTCGCGCAGCTCCTCCTCGGGCCAGAGCAGCACGGCGACCGGGAACGGCCGTGACAACGCCGTGCGGTAGCTGCCCAGTTCGGCACGGAGCCTGGTGATCTCGGCCCGCAGCTCGCCCGGGTCGGAGGAGCCGAGGGACCAGAGCCGCTTCGGGTCGTGCAGCTCGTCGAGGGGTACGGCTGCGGTGTGCAGGGCGCCGGCCAGTTCGTCCCAGGCGTCGTGCTCGACGCCCATCAGCCTGCGCACCCGGTGCCGACCGGTCAGCAGGGACTGCGTCGCATAGGGGACCTCCTCGCCGGGGGCGAGCAGGAGCGTCAGCGCCGTCGAGAAGAAGTCGTGGGCCGCCTCCAGCTCGTCGTGCGCCTCCAGGGTCTCGGCGGCGACCTCCCACGGAGCCGCGTCGAGGGGGCCCGCGGCACGGATGCCGTCGATGATCGCGCGGGCCTCCGCCTCGTGGCCGTACTCCCACAGGTTGGACGCCTTCAGCGCCTTCACCAGATGCGGGTGTTCGACGGGGATCTCGGCGGAGGTCAGCAGCTCGTCGTAGAGGGTGCTCGCGCGGGCGCGCTCACCGGCGAGTTCCAGATGGGCCGCTGCCTGCAGGAACAGCGGCTCGTGGTCATCGGGGTACTGCGCCGCGGCGCGGAGCAGGCGCTCGGCTTCGGTGATGTGGTCGGCAGGCGTGTCGGGGCGCATGGACCACACCGTACTGCGGGACGGGCGGGAGGTGAGAGGGAGTGGGCCGGAGCGCCGGTGGAGGCGAGGGCACTCAGCGCTCCCGCAGCAACAGCACCCCCACCGTGGCCAGCAGCCCCATGGCCGCCGACAGCAGGAGCGCCCCGTCGACTCCCGCGGGGGTCGCCGCCACCGAGATGGTCAGGGCCACCCCGGCCGACGAACCGAGATACCTGGCCGTGTTGTTCGCTCCCGACCCCATCGCCGCCCGCTCCGGAGGTACGGAGTCGACGGCGAGGCGGGGCAGTGCCGCGTTGATCAGACCGCTGCCCGCGCCCGCCACGACCAGGGCGGGGACGAGCCGCCACCACACCGAGGCGCCCGTACCGCCGGGCGCGCCGGTCAGCGTTCCGAGCATCGGCAGCACCGCCACCGCGTGGAGCGCGAAACCGGCCGCCAGCTGATGCCGCGCCGCCACCCGGCCGGCCAGCCGCCGTGACTGCAGGGCCACGACGAACGACGTACCGGACCAGAGCAGGAACAGCCATGCCGAGTCGAGCGCCGAGAGGGCCAGGGAGTGCTGGAGCAGGGTCGGCAGATAGCTGAACAGGCCGATCACCGAGAGCCCGGTGAAGAGACCGCCCGCCGACGCCGCGAGGAAGGCACGGCTGCGGAACAGCGACAGGGCGATCAGCGGGGCGGCGGCCCTGCGCTCCACGGCGGCGAACACGGCGGTCAGGACGAGCGTGGCGAGCAGCAGCAGTACGACCGGTGTACGCAGCCACCCGTCCCGGCCGAGGGTGAGGGCGGTGAGCAGGGCGACCATCGCGAGGCCGAGCACCGCGGCGCCGGCCAGGTCGGGGCGGCCCGGGCGTGGCGCGCGGGACTCGGTGAGCGTGCGGCGGGCGAACGCCGCTGTCACGAGTGCGCCGAGGCCGAGGGCCAGGTACGTCAGGCGCCAGTCGACGGCGCCGAGCGAGCCGGCCAGGAGGGGGCCGAGGGCGATCCCGGCACTCACGAAGGCCCCCCACACGCCCATCGCCCTGATCCGTGTGTGACCCGCCGGGTATGCGCCGACCAGCAGGCCGAGGCTGGTGGCCAGGATCGCGGCGCTCGCCGCACCCTGCCCGGCGCGGGCGAGGGTGAAGCCGAGGGTGCCGGTGGTGAGGGAGCCGAGCGCGGCGGTGACGCCCAGCCCGAGGACGCCGACGAGGAAGAGCCTGCGGCGCCCGAAGTCGTCGCCGAGGCTGCCCGCGACGAGCAGCAGCACCGCGAGACCGAGCGGCGCCCCGTTGAGGAGCCAGGCCTGGGCGGACGGCGGGGTGGCGAAGGCCGCGGAGAGCGCGGGCAGCGCCGCCATGGGCGCCGTGTAGTTCATCAGGGCGATCGTCGTGGCGGCGCTGGTCACCGCGAGCGTCGCGCCGGGCCGGTGCGCGGGGGCGGGACCTGCCGGCCGTCGCACGGGGGGAGCGACGGTCCGCACGGGCTGCTGGGTCATGGAGTCCCTCCGGGGGCGGCCCGGCCCGGGTACGGACCGGAGGTGAAGGTTCGATGAACGAACTCACTGTGTGGCTCACGCTAGCACGAGTGAGTTCGTTCATCGAACTGACAGAGGTAAAGTGGTGCCCATGGCTCTCGGCAAGGACTACGCGGCCCAGCAGTGCTCCATCGCCCGCGCACTCGAGGTGGTGGGGGAGCGCTGGACGCTGCTGGTGGTGCGGGACGCCTTCTACGGCGTGCGCCGCTACAACGACTTCCTCGTCCACCTCGGCGTCCCCCGCGCGGTCCTCGCCACCCGCCTCCAGGCGCTCACCGAGGCCGGGGTCCTGGCCAGGCGGCGCTACCAGGAGGCACCCCCGCGCGACGAGTACGTCCTGACCGAGAGCGGAAAAGCACTCTGGCCGACCGTGCGCTCCCTCGGGCTCTGGGGCCGTGAGCACATCGAGGGCACCCGCCCCATGCGCCTCTTCGTCCACGCGGAGTGCGGCACCGAACTCGGGGCCTACGGGCAGTGCCCGGCCTGCGCCCGCGCCGCTGTGCCGCTGGAGGACATCGAGATGCGCCCCGGCGACGGACTCGACCTCGACCCCGACGACCCGGTCAGCCGCGCGCTCCTCGCTCCCCGCCGTCTCCTGCAGCCACTGGACGCCGATCGTGTATAACGAATGAAGGAGACATTCGAACGCGAAAGGTGAGGAGGGCCGGTGAACGACGCCATGAACCGTGTGCGCCGCGCCGTCGTCCGCCTCTTCCGTCCGGCCGCCTTCCTCGTCCTCTTCCTGACCGAGGTCCTGCTCGCCGAGGGCGGCAGCCTCTCCGCCGCCGTCGCGCTCGCCGCCACCGCGGCCGCCGGCTCGGCGCTCCTCGTCTGCTCCGTCATCAGCGCCCGCTGCGCCGCCCCCGTACCCCGTACGAGGGTGCGCACCGCCATGCGCGACCGGGAGAAGCGCACCGCCTTCCTCCCGCAGCGCGACCCCGACGCCCGGGGCCGCACCAGGCCCCGAGCTCCCGGGGCCGCCCTCCTGACGGCCGCGTAGAGGGCACACCTTTCCACCGCCTTCCGCGCGGGTCGTCCTGCCGAGTCATTCACTCCCCGGCACGACGAGACCCCCGGAGGGCTCACCCATGTCCGCAATCATGTCCGCGTTCGCCAGCCTGGTCGGCGCCTTCGCCGACCTGCTCGAACCGCTGTTCCAGCACGCCTCCACGGCCGCCGCGATCGTCCTGTTCACCGCCCTCGTGCGGCTCGCCGTGCACCCGCTCTCCCGGGCCGCCGCGCGCGGCCAGAAGGCGCGCACCAAGCTCCAGCCCCAGATCGCCGAACTGCGCAAGAAGCACGCCAAGAACCCCGAGCGGATGCAGAAGGCGCTCATGGAGCTCCACGCGAAGGAGAAGGTCTCCCCGCTCTCCGGCTGCCTGCCGAGCCTGCTGCAGATGCCCGCCTTCTTCCTGCTCTACCACCTGTTCTCCAGCGGGCGGATCGGCGGCGAACCCAACGCGCTGCTCGGCCACGAGCTCTTCGGCGCCCCGCTCGGTGAGCGCTGGCACGACGCTCTCGCCCACGGCGGCCCCTTCGGCGGGCAGGGGCTGGTCTACCTCGCGCTGTTCGCGATCGTCGCCGCGGTGGCCACCTTCAACTACGGCCGCACCAAGAAGCAGATGGCCGCGAACCCGGTGACGCCCACCACAGGGCCGGACGGACAGCCCGTACCCGGCATGGGGGCCATGACCAAGGTGATGCCGCTGATGTCCTTCCTCACCCTGTTCTCGGTGGCCTTCGTCCCCCTCGCGGCCGCCCTCTACATCGTCACCAGCACCACCTGGACGGCGGTCGAGCGCGCCTTCCTCTACCGGCTGAGTCCCGCCCCCGAGGTCGCGGTCGCACCTGCCGTCTGAGCCGGCTCGGTCCAGTGTGTGAACAGGGTCTTGCGGATTGATCCGATGTCTTGGAGGATCGACCAAGCCTTTCGCTGGCCGCAACCCACCGACGGGCTCGACCTCGACCAAGGGGAGATGGACCGTTGAAGCTTCTCCGAGTGGGCACGGCCGGCGCCGAGCGCCCCGCACTGCTGGACCGTAACGGGACTTTGCGTGATCTGTCGGGCCTTGTCGCCGACATCGACGGCGACCTCCTCGCCGACGCGTCGGCGCTGGCCCGGGTGCGCGAGGCGGCACAGACGCCCGACGTCCTGCCCCCGCTCGACGCGAGCGGCCTCCGGGTCGGTCCGCCCGTGGGGCGGATCGGCAAGATCGTGTGCATCGGGCTGAACTACCACGACCACGCCGCCGAGACCGGGGCGTCGATCCCCGAGGAGCCGATCCTCTTCTTCAAGGCCCCCGACACCGTCGTGGGCCCCGAGGACACCGTGCTCGTACCGCGGGGCAGCCGGAAGACCGACTGGGAGGTCGAGCTGGCCGTCGTCATCGGCCGGACCGCCCGCTACCTCGACTCCGCCGAGGAGGCACTCGGACACGTCGCCGGATACGCCACCGCGCACGACGTCTCCGAGCGGGAGTTCCAGATCGAGCGGGGCGGCACCTGGGACAAGGGCAAGAACTGCGAGACCTTCAACCCGCTCGGCCCCTGGCTCGTCACCGCGGACGAGATCCCGGACCCGCAGGCGCTCCCGCTCAAGCTGTGGGTGAACGGCGAGCTCAAGCAGGACGGCACCACCGCCGACCAGATCTTCCCGGTCGGTGAGGTCGTGCGGTACCTGAGCCACTTCATGACGCTCTACCCCGGCGATGTCATCAACACCGGCACCCCGGCGGGCGTGGCCATGGGCCACCCCGACCCCAAGCCCTTCCTCCGGGCCGGCGACGTCGTCGAGCTCGAGGTCGAGGGCCTGGGCCGTCAGCGCCAGGAGCTCAAGGACGCGTAGGCGGGAGCACGCCGCCCCCGGGGACCCGGGGACGGGACGCGTGAACACTGCCCATGAGAAAGCCGCCCCTGGTGCGTACCGGGGGCGGCTTTCTCGTCCGTGTCGTTACGCGCCCGCGCGGTAGACCGAGATCTCGGTCAGGCTCGGGGTGTACTGCTCCGTGGCGATCTGGCTGGTGAGGGCCACCCGCAGCTTGGAGCTGGTGACGGTGCCGAAGCCCGTCACCGTGAGGTCGTGCCCGACACCCGCGTCACGGGTGGCGAAGGTGACCCAGGTGCCGGTGGCGGCGTCCCAGCGCTGCAGCTCGAAGGACCGTACCCGGAGGTTGGTGCCCGAGTCGGTGTACTCGTCCAGGTAGACCTGGTCGAACGTGGTGTCCGCGCCGAAGTCGACATCGAGCGTGATCGGGTAGGACGCGTCGTCGGCGGCGGCCCAGCGGGTCGACAGGTTGCCGTCGGTCAGCTTCTCCGCGCCGAGCGAGCCGTTCGCCCCGGGGTGGGTCGAGCCGGCGGTGACGGACTTGCCGAGGGCGAGGTTCACCCTGTTGTCCGTCTCCTCCTCGATCGGGTCGGTGTCGACCGGGTGGGCCACCTTGCGGCCGTGCTTGTACTCGGCGATGCCGATGTCCGGGGCGTCGCCGTAGTAGAGGTGCGTGCCGAGGAAGTCCTCGGTGCCCATGTGCGCGTTGTACCGGCCCGCGTCGATCAGGGGTGAATCCTTGCGCAGCGCGAAGGGCGCGGCGGCCTTGCGGATCTTGTCGACGCCTGCACCGGTGACGTGGTGGGCGGGGTCACCGACGAACTTCGGGTCGGCCCGCAGCCCCTCCGGGTCGGCCGGCTCCTGCGCGGAGTGGGTGCCGGACGCCTCGTAGTAGTCGTTGTTGGAGAACACGGCCTGCCGCAGTGCGCCTGTGCGGCGGTACCACGGAGTCGGGGTGGTCTCCGAGGTGTTGTAGAAGATGTTGTTGAGGAAGTAGACGCGGCTGAGGAACGTCTCGTCGTGCACGGTGTTCAGGTCGGCGCCGTCGTAGACGAAGGTGTTGTTGGTGAAGTACGTCGGCGTGTAGTTCGTCGACAGCATGTTCTTCACGAGCACGCCGTTGTCGTTGACGCTGAGGTTGTAACGCGCCACCGAGTTGGCGCTGTTGCCCATGTAGGCCATCCAGCCCGCGGCGTTGTCGTGCGAGTAGTTGTACTGGTAAGTGACGTTGAAGTTGGTGTATTCCAGGTCCCAGGGGGTGCCGTCGTACTCGTTGTCCGGACCGCCGTAGACCTCGTTGTACTGCATGGTCGAGTCGGCGCCTGCCCACAGGTAGAGCCCGCAGGAGACCGCGTCGTAGCGCTCCAGGAAGCCGTTGACCTCGTTGTACTCGACCGTCATGCGCTGCGAGTCGGCGAGCTGGAAGGCGCCCTGACCGATGCTCTTGGCGTAGTTGTGGCCGATGTAGACGTCACGGCTGTACAGGTCGCGGGTGCGCACCCACAGCTGCTCCCAGCCCTCGTGCCACTTGCCGGCCTCGTCGTACTGCCCGGAGTCGGCGCTGTCGGCGGCGAACCAGTTGAACGCGAACTGCACGGCGTGGAGTTCGACGTTCTCGAAGGTGTTGTTCTCGATCCGGACGTCGCTGAAGTGGTATCCGCCTGCCGGGTACGCCTTGTAACTCTTGCTGCCGAAGACCTGGAAGTCGACCGCACCGTAGTGGATCTTCTGCCAGTTGCTCGGGCCGTCGAGATCGTGGACGTAGACGTCGGATATCCGGAAGTGGTCCATGACGGTGTCCGCGCCGGCCGGGAACAGATCGGCGTTGATCGAGACCATGATTCCGTCGCGGACGTAACTGCCCTTGGTGATGTCCGTCGCGAAGTCGTCGTCGTTGGACAGCTCGACGTTGTCGATGTTCCAGTACTGCTGGTTTCGCAGCACGATGGCGCCGGTCAGACCGACGGTCTGCGGGTTCTTCGTGCCGTCCGCGTCGAACGGGCTGGGCACATTGCCGTTCGTCGCGATGTAGGGCCGGCCGGCGCGCTTGTCGCCGTACGCGGAGATGGTGATCGGCTTGCCCGCGCTGCCGGAGCCCTTCGGCCACAGCTGCTGGTCCTGCCACTGCTCGCCGGCCTTGAGCAGGATGCGGTCGCCGGGGGCGAACGTCGTCGCGTTCGCCTTGGCCAGGCTGCGCCAGGCGCTCTTCGGCGAGGTTCCGGCCGCCGTGTCGTGGCCGAGCGTGGCGTCGATGTAGTAGTCCTTGCCACCCGTCGCGTTGTGCTTGTTGCCGGGCCAGGACTTGCCGGCTGCGGAGGCCTTGGTGGCGGGGGCGGCGGTTCTCCCCGGTCCGGCCACGGCGTGCGCGGCCGGGGCGATCGACCCCACCAGCAGTGCGGCGAGCACGGAGGCGAGGCCGGTGCGAACCGACCGGGTGGTGAACCACGGGCGCTTCACCGACGCCTCGTCGGCGGGCGGGCCGATGTCGGCAGGTCTCATTGCTGCACGTCCTTCGCGTTGATGGCGGCCAACGCCGAGCTGTCGACGTGCATCGAGGCGTCGTCGGCCCGGCGCTGGAGGTAGGTGGCGTACTTCTTCTCGACGAGCGACTGGCGAATTCGCCGGGAGTACTCGGTGAACGCCTTTTCCTTGTCGGTTCTCACGCTGTCGAGCTGGTAGTACGTGATCTGGCCGGTGCCCTTGACCGGCGCCGAGACCTGCCCCCCGTCGAGCTGGCCGAGCACGGAGACGAGGTCCTGGTGGTGGGTGCTCAGCCCGGTCGAGCCATTGCCGCCGTAGGTGGCGGTGGTGAGCTTCGCGCCGGCCACTCCGGTGACGTCCGGGAGGCGGCCCGCGGCCTTCACCCGGCGCTGCAGGTCGGCCGCGAAGCCGGCGGGTGCGCCTTTGGGTACCTGGACCACGAGTCGGGTGTACGCGTACGTGGTCGCGTTGGCGCTCCAGGAGTCGGGGTCCGCGTCGAAGGCCTTGCGGACCTCGGCGTCGGTGACGTGGAGCGGGTCGCCGGAGTTCTTGCTGAGCAGGTCCTTGAGGCCGGTGGAGAGTTCGGTCAGCCGGTGGGTGTAGTACTCCTCCGGGGAGAAGTCCGTGACCCCGTAGACCGTCCGGCCGGCCGCGACCGCCTGGGCGCGGGACTCGTTCTCGGCCGTGCGTTCGGCGGCGAGGTCCGCGAAGTCCACGGAGTCGACGAGCCCCTGCTCCTGTGCGAGGACGAGGACGGCCCTGTCCTGGCGGATCTCGTCCAGTGCGCTGGTCTCCAGGCGCTGGAGCGCGGTCTTGATCCCCGTCTTCGAGTCCCAGCGGAACGGGGAGGTCAGGTGGTAGGTGATGGTCAGCTCGTTCTGCACGGCGGGGGCGAGCCGCCCCATGTGGAAGAGCAGTTCCTCGCGGGTGACCGGGCGCCCGTCGAGGGTGGCGACCTCGTCGCCGTCGCCGCCGAGGGTGTTCACCGCGACGACGACCACCGCGATCAGGGCGAGTACGGCTCCGGTCAGGACGGCGAGGGTCCGCCGCTCCGGCCGCCGGGAGGCAGCCGTCGGCCGCCCCGCGGCACCGGTGGGGCAGGGGGCTGCCGGTTTGCGGGCGCCTGGCTTGCGGGAACCCTTGGGACCCTGCTTCCCGGAGCCCCCCGGTCGGCGCGGCGCCCGGGGGGCGGGCGCCGCGCCCTTCACGAACCCGCTCCGATCGCCGCCACCCGGGCGACGACGGGGGTGTCCCGGGTCGCGGTGATCTCGAAGACGACCGTGTCGGCCTCGGTGGGCGGGAAGGTGAGGATGCGCTGGTAGCCCACCGCGCTCGTCTCGGCGAGCGTGGTCCACTCGCCTTCCAGACCGGCCCGGACGACGACGTGCTCGATGCGCTGGCCCTCGGTGATGTCCTCGCCCAGGACGACCGCCTCGATCCTGCGGGAGCCGTCGAAGGCCAGGGTCACCGCGGGGCGGGTGTCGGTGTCGGCCGGGCGCCAGGGTGTCTCCGCCCTGCCGGGCCACGCGGCGGCGACATCTCCGGGTGTGCCGGTCGTGACCATCGCGGTGGCCTCGATCCGGCGCGAGCGGAAGTCCTCGATGCGCTGTCCGAGGCCACTCAGCGCCGCCACGTCGGCATCACGCAGCCGTCCGTCGGCGGCCGGGGGGACGTTGAGCAGGAAGCAGGAGTTGCCGCCGACCGCCCGCCGGTAGATGGTGAACAGCTCGTCCACGGAGCGGACCTGGTCGTCCTCGGCGGTGTGGTGGAACCAGCCGGGGCGGATCGAGGTGTTGACCTCGGCCGGGTACCAGACCAGGTCCGACTCGTGTCCGGCGAGTGCG
Organism: Streptomyces sp. NPDC048590; assembly: GCF_043199535.1. Classification (NCBI taxonomy): domain Bacteria; kingdom Bacillati; phylum Actinomycetota; class Actinomycetes; order Kitasatosporales; family Streptomycetaceae; genus Streptomyces; species Streptomyces sp. NPDC048590. Next base: position 224,189 of record NZ_JBICWC010000001.1, read on the forward strand.
GCCCGGCTGCCCAGGTCGCGGTCGTCGCTGCGGACGAGGCGGGAGAAGACCCCGTCGTCGGCCTGCTGCGAGACGGAAGCGGTCCGTTCGGCGTCCTGGAGGGCGCGCGGGACGACGCTCCACTCGTCGGGGCGGGTCTCGCCGGCCTCGTTGCCGCACCAGCGGACATCGGGGCCGCACACATTGATCACCGCGTCGGGCTGGAGCTCGCGGACGACCGCGTAGTAGCGCTCCCAGTCGTACGTCTGGCGCTTGCCGTTGGGGCCCTCGCCGTTGGCGCCGTCCAGCCATACGGAGAACACCGGGCCGTAGCGGGTGAGCAGTTCGGTCAGCTGGACGACGTAGAAGTCGTCGTACGCGCCGCCGGAACCGTAGGACGCCTCGGTGCGGTCCCACGGGGACAGGTAGACGCCGAACTTCAGGCCGTGCCGGCGGGCCGCATCGGCGACCTCGGCGACCACGTCACCCTTGCCGCCGCGCCACGGGGAGGACGCGACCGAGTAGTCCGTCGCGTCGCTCGGCCACATGCAGAAGCCGTCGTGGTGCTTGCAGGTGAGGATGACGCCGGTCATCCCGGCGCTCTTGAGCGAGGCCACCCACTGGTCGGCGTCGAGGTCTGCCGGGTCGAAGAGGGCCGGGGCGTCGTGCCCCTCGCCCCACTCCCGGCCCGTCATGGTGTTCATGCCGAAGTGGATGAAGCCGTAGAACTCCATCTCCTGCCAAGCGAGTTGTCGCGCGCTGGGCCGGATCTCGGCGAGCGCCCGGGCGGACGCCGCCGCGGCTGTCACTGGTACCTCCGGTTGTACGAGGCGAGCAGGGCCATCAGCCCGGCCGGCGCGATGAGCATGATGCCGAGGTGTCCCCACCCGATCGTCCTGCGCTCCACCACGACGAGCGTCACGCAGGCCGCCGCGGCGAGCGTGCGTACGCCGACGAGCAGCGCCGTACGCGTCGAGTCCTTCATCTTCGATTTCCTTCCGCTGAGGCCGTGGGCCGTGGGTTTGAGGGCTCTGGCGCGCGGTGCTGGTGCACCGGTGCCTGAGCCCGTCAGCCCTTGACTCCGCCGGATGCCATGCCCTCGATGAGCCGCTTCTGGATGAAGGCGTAGACGATCAGGACGGGGACGATGACGATGACCAGGCCCGCGTACAGGCGTCCGTAGTCCGCCGCCGCCTGGCCCGTTCAGCGCGCCGCGCCACCGCAGTGCCGGATTTGGATCTGCGATGACCCGGCGTTGTTACGGTGGCACCGATAACATGGCGGCGCAAGGGTCGGATGCGGTCGATTCGCCGAAGGGCTCGCTCCGGGGCCGTCCCGCCCGCCGCGACGGACCGACGGGCGGCCCCCGGGCGCAAGGTCCGCAGGGCGCGATGAGCCGTCAGTCCTGCTTGATCACAAGGGTGTCGGTGTATCGCTGCCGGCGTGGGCGGACGCGGTCGCGCGCCCCTCGGGCCGCGTGACGGCTACCGAGTGGCTTTTCGCGCGGATCTTGCCCACATGGCTCCGGGTCGGCGTCGGACCGGCGCGAATCGCGTGTGAGTGGGACGAAAGGGAGCACTCGAGGCGGGCGTCTGGTGCGCCCCGGGTGATCGCGATGAACGCGACCGCCTGGTGGCCGTTCCTGGAAAATGGGACGAAGTCACCGTGCGAGTGAACGCGGTTCTCCAGAAGGACTGGTGACCTGGTCTCACCCCTGGCGGGGCGGTGCGGTGGAGCCGCGCACCGACAGGGAGGCGGTCGCGACCGACTCCTCGACCGCAGCCTCCCCCTGGAGCAGCAGTGTGACGGCCGCCGCGCCGTAGCTGTAGAAGTCCTGCCGGACGGTGGTCAGCGGCGGCGCGCAGTGGGCCGCCAGGGCGATGTCGTCGACGCTCACGATGGAGACGTCGTCGGGCACCGACCGGCCGCGCTCGCGCAGGGCCCTGATCACCCCGAACGCCATCTCGTCGCTCGCGACGAAGACCGCGGTGATCTCCGGGATCATCGCGATGATCTGCCCCTGCCGGTAACCGGAGTCGGGCGACCAGTCCCCCTCCAGGGGTGTCGGCGCCTCGATCCCGGCCGCGTCCAGGCATTCCTGCCATCCCTGACGGCGCTGGCGCGCCTCGATCCACTCGTCCGGCCCCGCGATGTGCCAGATCTGGCGGTGTCCCAGGTCGAGCAGGTGCCGCGTGGCCAGTCGGCCCGCCTCCGCCTGGTCGATCCCGAGTACCCGGGCGCCCTCCGTCCGCGACCCGTCGAGGGTGACGGTCGGGACCTCGCGGGTGAGGTCCTCGATCTTCTGGGTCACCGAGATGAGCGGCACGGCGATCACCAGGCCGTCGACGCCCTGGTCGGTGAGTTTGGCCAGGGACCGTTCCATCAGGCCGGCGTCCAGGCCGGCGATGGTCGCGATGCTCACCGCGTACCCCGCCGCACCGGCCGCCGACTCGACACCGGCGGTGACCGCCGAGCGTGAGTAGTACCCGCCGGACTCCAGCAGGACGAGGCCGATGGTGTGACTGCGGCCCGAAGAGAGCGCCCTGGCCGCACTGTTGAAGCGGTAGCCGACCTGCTCCACCGCGGCGAGCACGCGCCGGCTGGTATCCGGGGTGACGTTCGGTGAACCACGCAGAGCGCGGGACACCGTCTGTGCCGACACTCCGGCGATCCGGGCCACGTCGGCCATGCTCGGCTGCTTCGGCTTCGCGATGTCCTCGTTCAAGTTGCCCTCGTTCAAGACGCTCCATCCGCCGGGATCGGCTGCTGGACTCTACCAAGCTTGTTATAAATGGCATCGATAACATACGCTCTCGCCGTGACAGAGTCGCCCACGACACACATCCCCTCGGCACGCACCACGGAAATTGCGACGGCGGGCCCCGCCACCGCAGCACTGTCCTGGCGCGATGGCCGCTTGTACCGCGACGGCGTTCCGCACCGCATTCTGTCGGGAGCGCTTCACTACTTCCGGGTTCATCCCGACCTCTGGCGGGACCGCATCCGCCGGATCGCCGATCTCGGGCTCAACACCGTCGACACGTACGTGGCGTGGAACTTCCACCAGCCCCGCGAGGACCGGGCGCCGTCGTTCGACGGCTGGCGCGACCTCGAACGGTTCATCCGTACGGTGGGAGAGGAGGGCCTCGACGCCATCGTCAGACCCGGTCCGTACATCTGCGCAGAATGGTCCAATGGCGGTCTGCCGGGCTGGATCACGGGACGCGACCTCGCCCTGCGCAGCTCGGACCCGGCGTTCACCTCTGCTCTCGGCACCTGGTTCGACGAGCTCATCCCCCGAATCGCTTCGCTCCAGGCGTCCCGGGGCGGTCCGGTCGTCGCGGTGCAGGTGGAGAACGAGTTCGGCAGCTACGGCGACGACCACGCCTACATGCGCTGGAGCCGTGACGCTCTGACCGGACGCGGCATCCAGGAGTTGCTGTTCACGGCGGACGGCCCCACCGAGCTGATGCTGGACGGCGGTTCGCTGCCGGGCACCCTGATGGCGGCCACTCTGGGTTCCAAGCCCGAGGCCGCACGCCGGCTCCTCGCCGCACGCCGTCCCGAAGAGCCTTTCCTGGTAGCCGAGTTCTGGAACGGCTGGTTCGACCACTGGGGCAAGAAACACCACGTACGCGGTGTGGAGAGCGCGGTGAACACCCTGCGCGGCATCGTCGCGGACAGTGGCAGCGTGAGCGTCTACATGGCGCACGGCGGCACCAACTTCGGTCTCTGGGCGGGTGCCAACGAGACGGACGGCCGGCTGGACCCTGTCGTGACCAGCTACGACTCCGACGCGCCGATCGCCGAGGACGGCACGCTCACCCCCAAGTTCTTCGCCATGCGCGAGGCGCTCGGCGCTGAGGGCCCCCTCCGGTCGCCCGAGAGAATGCCGGTCCTCCCGCCCGCCCGTGTCCCGCTCACCCGCCGCTCCGGACTTCTCGCCGGGCTGCGGGCCGTGGGGTCCACGACCACCCGCACCGCCCCGCGACCCGCCACCTTCGAGCAACTCGGTCTGGACGCGGGCATGGTCCTCTACACCGCGCGCCCGCGCATCCCGGCAGGTGACCATCGACTGACCCTCACCGACGTGCGCGACCGCGCCGTCGTCTTCATCGACGGCGCCTTCCTCGGCATCGCCGACGCCGACTCCCGCGCGTTCGAGGTGGAGGGTGCGGGTGAGGTCGTGACGGTGGAGATCCTGGTCGAGAACCTCGGCCGGATCAACTACGGACCGACCGTCGGCGGGCACAAGGGCCTGCTCGGTCCCGTCCTGGTCGACCGGCGCACGGTACAGGGCTGGGAGAGCGTGCCGGTGGCGCTCCAGGAGTGGTCCGAATCGGAGCTGTCCACAGCGCTCGCCGCGGACGCCGCCCCCTCGCCGGCACCCACCGGCGCCGCCGACGCGGCCAGCGGGTTCGCAGTCGCCCGGTTCCACGTCGGCACTCCGGCGGACACCTTCCTCGCGCTGCCCGGTTCGGTCCGCGGCTTCGTCTGGGTCAACGGGTTCCTGCTCGGCCGCCACTGGGAGATCGGGCCCCAGGTCACCCTGTACATCCCGGCACCGCTGCTGCGGTCCGGCGAGAACACCGTCACCGTGCTCGAACTGGAACGGCTCGGCGGAGACATCGAGTTGCGGGACCGCCCCGAACTCGGCCCGACGGAGGAGTACATCGAGGAGTTCGACTGACCGGACCCCTCGCGGACGACGCCGGGACCTGCGAGGGGCCGTGGACCGCCGTACTCCGCCGGCCCCTCGTACGGCCCCGGCGCCCGCGCGGTACGGCGCGCCGCCCCGTGGTGTCCGAGCCGTGGCTGCTGGGCCGACATGGGAGGCCGCGGCCGTCAGTCCTGGGGCCGCGCGGTGAACTGCTCCAGGGCCTCGACCACCAGTGCGTGGTCCTCCGCCTGCGGCAGGCCCGAGACGGTGACCGAGCCGATCACGCCCGCGCCCTCCACCGCGATCGGGAACGAACCCCCGTGCGCGGCGTACACATCCGGGTCCAGCCGGGAGGCCTCGTCGAAGGTCGTGCCCTTCGCCCGGAACCGCGTCCCCACCAGGTACGAACTCTCGCCGTACCGCTCCACGACCCGGCGCTTGCGGTCGATCCAGGCGTCGTTGTCCGCGCTGGAGCCGGGCAGGGCCGCGTGGAACAGCTGCTGGCCGCCGCGGCGGATGTCGACAGCGACCGGGGCGTGCCGCTCACGGGCCAGCGAGACCAGCAGGTTCCCCAGCGCGTACGCGTCGTCGTAGCCGAAGCGCGGCAGCGTCAGCCGGCGCTCCTGGGCGATCAGCTCGGAGATGGTCGGAGCACTCGGGTTCACGCGTGCCGCTCCTCGTCGTGGTGGGGGACGAGCGTCACGGACACGCCCTCGCGGGCCGAGCGCCGTGCCGCCTCCAGTACGTCCAGCGAGGCGGCGGCCTGGAGGGCCGTCACCGGGTTCTCGCCCTCGCCGCGCAGGGCCGCGACGACACCGGCGTAGTACGCGGGATAGTCGCCGGGCAGCGTGCGGACCGGGTCGCCGCCGCCGGTCAGCGGGGACTCGCCCGAACCGACCCGGCCCCACAGGGACACCGGCTCCTCGCCCCACGGCTCACCGGACCCCGGACGGGCACCCTCGCGCAGGGCCGCCTCCTGCGGGTCGAGGCCGTACTTCACATAGCCGGCCTTCGAGCCGAGCACCCGGAAGCGGGGGCCCAGCTGCGCCGTCGTGGCGCTCACGTACAGGTGCGAGCGGACGCCACCGGTGTGGGTGATCGCGATGAACGTGTCGTCGTCCGCCGCCGCGCCGGGACGGCGTACGTCGGACTCCGCGTACACCTGCACCGCCGGGCCGAAGAGGGTGAGCGCCTGGTCGACGACATGGCTGCCCAGGTCGTAGAGCAGCCCTCCGATCTCCTCCGGGTCACCCGACTCGCGCCAGCCGCCCTTCAGCTGCGGGCGCCACCGCTCGAAACGGGACTCGAAGCGCTGCACCTCGCCGAGCTCGCCGTCCTCGATCAGGCGGGCCAGCGTCAGGAAGTCGTTGTCCCAGCGGCGGTTCTGGAAGACCGACAGCAGCAGCCCGCGCTCCGCCGCCAGCGCGGCCAGCTCACGGGCCTCGGCCGCCGTGCCCGCGACGGGCTTGTCCACGACCACCGGAAGCCCCGCCTCCAGCGCCGCCCTGGCGAGCGGGACATGGGTCTTGTTCGGCGAGGCGATCACCAGCAGGTCGAGCTCGCCGGCGAGCGGCCACAGCTCCTCGGGCGTGGCCACGATCCGCACGCCGGGGAACTCGGCGAGGGCCTGTGAGCGCCGCTCCTCGTTCGAGGTGACGACCGTGTCGAGGACGAGGCCCTCGGTCGCGGAGACCAGCGGGGCGTGGAAGACGGAACCCGCCAGGCCGTAGCCGACGAGCCCGACGCGAAGTGGAGCGTTGGCTGTCATACCGACCACTTAAGCAACGCTGTTGCCAAAGTGCAAGCGATGGAGACAATGGTGGGGTGAACAGGAGCAACAGCAGGAGCGGCGGAGTCAACCTCCCGGCCCTTCGCCACCACAACGCCTCGCTCGTCCTCGACCTGCTGCGGGTGGCCGGCGAACAGGGCATCAGCCGGCTGGAGCTCGCCGAGCGGACCGGCCTCACCCCGCAGGCGGTCAGCAAGATCACCGCCAGGCTCCGCACGGAGGGCCTTGCCGCGGAGGCCGGCCGGCTCGCCTCCACCGGCGGGAAACCGCGCACCGTGCTCCGCCTCGTACCGGACGCCGGATACGCCGTCGGCCTCCACCTGGACCGCGACGAACTGACCGCCGTCCTGGCCGACCTGGCAGGTACCACGGTCGCGACCCGCACCTTCCCGCTCGATCTCGGCGCCCCGGCCGACGACGTCCTCGCCACGGCCGCCCACGCCGTGCAGACGGTACGGGCCGACGGACCCCGGACCCAGGACCGGCAGGTCTTCGGCGTGGGGGCGGCACTGCCCGGCCCGCTGGACCACCGCGGCGGGGTGCTGCACCGGGTCACCGGCTTCCCCCGGTGGGACGGCTACCCGCTGCGGGACGCCCTCGCCGAGAGCACCGGCCTCCCCGTCGTCCTCGACAAGGACACCAACGCCGCGGCCCTCGGCCTCGCCCTGCGTGAACGCGCCGACGCCGACTTCGCCTACCTCCACCTGGGCACCGGCCTCGGCGCGGGTCTCGTCCTGGGCGGCGCCCTGCACCGGGGGGTGCGCACCGGCGCCGGCGAGTTCGGGCACCAGACACTCCAGCTGGACGGCCCTCCCTGCTCCTGCGGCGGCCGGGGCTGCATCGAGGCGCTCTGCCTCGCCGCCGTCTCACGCGGCGACGTCGCCGAGGCGGCCAGGGTGCTCGGGGCGGGCGCCGCCAACCTCGTGGGCCTGCTCGACATCGACCGCGTCGTCCTCGGCGGCCGTACCGTCGCCGCCGACGAGGACGCCTACGTCGAAGGCGTCCGCGCCGTCGTCGAGGAACGGGCCCGGCGGGAGGGCGTCACCCCGGCCGTACCGGTCGCCGTGGCCGGCGGAGGCGACCGTCCCGTCGCCGAGGGAGCGGCCCAGCTGGTCCTCGCCCCGCTCTTCGGCCGCGCCGGCGAGGACGGCGGCACCCGCGCCTGAGACGCCGCTGTCCTACCCCGGCCGGGGGCCGAGGGGGGTAGGACAACAGCTTGTGAGCGCGCGGACCCGGCCGACCGGGTGGACTTCGGCGCCCGAACGGGCGGTGTACGCCACTGTCAGGTGGCAGCCTCACGCGCGCGCGTGGCAGCGTCGCACCCGGAAACGTACTGCCCAGGCCATATGTCCGGCCGTGCGTGGCCGCGTCGGCGCTCCAGCCCCCGATGGCCCACCGCCCCGGCCGTTCGCGAGCAGCGAAGGGTGACCCCCATGCCCAGCAGACCTCCCGCGCGCCTGCGCGACGGCAGCGCCCTGACCCGCCTCGGACTGGCCGCGGGGCTGGTCGTACCCGCCGGCCTCCTCGGTGTCCCGGCCGCCATCGCCATCCCCGTCACCGCACCCGCCGTGTCCGGTGCGCCGGTCTCCGCGCCAGGCCCGGAGGCCGTCGCCGAGCAGGCGGCGTGCGGCGACCGGCAGGCCGAGGACTTCCCGATCGAGACGCGGATCCACGGCGGTCCCGACACCTACGCCTCGGGCGGCGGCTACGGGACCTGGTACCTGGACCTGAGGAACACCACCTCCACCCCCTGCTACGCCATCCACCCCGTGCTCGTCCTCACCGACGAGGAGCGGACGCTCACCGCCGAGCAGATCCAGCTGGAGTTCACCGAGCGGGCCCACCCCGACGAGGAACACCGGGTGAGCTGGGAGTCCACGGACCGGGACGAGCAGATCGGTGTCTTCGGCAGCGGTGAGCAGGGCGACGACTTCCCCGGCTTCACGGTCCCCGCGAAGAGGACTGTCACCGTCGAGGTGCGGATGGCGTTCACCTCCGACACGCTCCCCGGCACGGTCACGGCCCGCGCCGCGATCGTGCAGCGGCACACCGCCCGGGACGCCGGAGCAAGTGACGACGAGGAGCGGAGCGGCAAGGCCGCCGACGGTGAGTGGGTGGGGGAGTCCCAGGCGTACGAGTTCACCATCGTCGACAGCGGCATCGAGGCCCCCGAGGTGCCGGGGCGCACCGCGGACACCGAGGGCGATCCCGTGCCCGAACTCGCCCGCACCGGCCGGGAGCGCACGCTCGTGGCAGGTCTCGCCTCCGGGGCGCTCGTCCTCGTGGGGGCCGCCGCCATGATCGTGGCGAGGCGGCTGGGGGCCCGCGGGCGCTGACCGTGGCCGGAGGATCCTCCTGATCAGCAGGTTCCGCCGGGAGGAGCCCGCGGCCTAAGATCGGGGCGTCGGCGCTGCACAGCGCGGTGCCGCCGGCGTCCAGCACCCCGGTGCACAGCGCGTACGGCAGGAGCCCGTCACATGGCAGACCGCAAGCCGATCGAATCCTGGCTGACCGACATGGACGGCGTCCTCATCCACGAGGGCACGCCCATCCCCGGCGCCGACGCCTTCATCAAGCGGCTGCGGGACTCCGGTCTGCCCTTCCTGGTCCTCACCAACAACTCCATCTACACCGCCCGCGACCTGCACGCGCGCCTCAAGCGCATGGGTCTGGACGTGCCCGTGGAGAACATCTGGACCTCGGCCCTGGCCACCGCCCAGTTCCTGGACGACCAGCGCCCGCGCGGCACCGCGTACGTCATCGGCGAGGCCGGACTCACCACCGCGCTGCACGACATCGGCTACGTCCTCACCGACCACGAGCCGGACTACGTCGTCCTCGGCGAGACCAGGACCTACAGTTTCGAGGCGCTGACCAAGGCGATCCGGCTGATCAACGGCGGTGCCCGCTTCATCTGCACCAACCCGGACGAGACCGGCCCCTCCGCCGAGGGCCCGCTGCCCGCGACCGGTTCGGTGGCGGCGCTGATCACCAAGGCCACGGGCAAGTCGCCGTACTTCGCGGGCAAGCCCAACCCGCTGATGATGCGCACCGGCCTCAACGCCATCGGCGCCCACTCGGAGACCTCCGCCATGATCGGCGACCGGATGGACACCGATGTGCTCGCCGGCCTCGAAGCGGGGATGCAGACCTTCCTCGTCCTCACCGGTCTCACCGCCGAGGCCGACATGGACCGCTACCCCTTCCGGCCGTCGACCGTCGTCGACTCCATCGCGGACCTCGTCGACCTGGTGGACCTGCCGGCGAAGTAACCCGACCGGGCTACAGCGGATGCGGGGTGCCGCCCGGCGCGTGAACCTTCCTTCAGGAGGTTTACGATGCGTTCACTGCCCCTCACGTTCTGTGCCGCCATAGCGGCCGGGACGATAGCCCTTCCCACGTCCGCCGCCCTGGCCGATTCGAAGGCCGATGACTCCAGGGACGAGAAGCGTTCGGGAACAGTCTCGGTCAGCCCGTCCCGCGTCTCCCCCGGCAAGGAGGTGGAGCTCCGGACCGATGCCTGCGGCAAGGGCAGGTCGGCCCGGGGCAACTCCGAGGCGTTCGACACGGAGGCTCGCTTCGAGTACGACGGCGGCAAGGAGCTCGTCGCCGTGGCCCGGATCAGCGACGACACCGCGCCCGACGAGTACGAAGTCTGGGTGACCTGCAAGGACGGCCACGGCAAGGCCACCGGCAGGTTCACCGTGGTCCACCACAGCCGCCCCTCGCCCGTCGCCCCAGTCCGGGCCGGCGGCGGAGGCACGGCGGTGCTCGCCGAGGGTGCCGCGGACGAAGGCCCCGGCACCCCGCACACCGTGATCGGCCTCGGGCTCGGCGCGGTCGCCGCCGTGGCCGTCGGCTTCCGTACCGCACGCCGCCGCCGTCCGGCGCGGCACTGAGATGAGCGCCGCGGACCGCCCCGCCGGTACGGGGCGCCTGCTGACCGGCGTCACCTGGGCCGTGCTCCTGCTGGGACTGTGGCTCTGGGGCCGCGCGGCCACCGCGGGGAACTCGGCCCCCACGACCGGTGACGTCGCCGCGGTCGGACGCCCCCTGGGCGTGCCGCTGCCACCGGCCCACGAACCGCTCGACGGGGCCGCCCCGCAGCGCGTCGAGATCCCCTCCATCGGGATCGAGGCAACCGTCGTCCGGCGCGGTCTGGACGCGGAAGGGGCCATCGAGCCCCCGCCGTTCGCGACACCGAAAGCCGTCGGCTGGTACGCCGACGGCACGGAGCCGGGCGCCGAGGGCGCCGCGCTCTTCGTCGGCCACGTCGACACCGAGAGCGAGCCCGCGGTCTTCTACGGGCTCAGCGCCGCCAGGCCCGGCGAGAAGGTCCGGGTGAGCCGCGCGGACGGGAAGATCGCCGAATTCACCATCGACGACGTCCAGGTCTTCACCCGGGAACGCTTCGACGCGCAGAAGGCCTACGGGCAGCGTCACGACGGGCGGGCCGAGCTCCGCCTGATCACCTGCGGTGGCACCTACGACCGTGCGTCCCACGCGTACACGGCCAACGTCGTGGTGTCCGCCTATCTGACCGCCGAGATCGACGGCGCGAAGAGCCGCGTCTGAGGACGCCTCCGTGGAGGCGCCGAAGACCGACCTGGCCCGGCCGGTGTCCGCTCCCCCTCGGAGCTGCCGGCCGGGCCGGTCCTCGACCGCGCCGTCCGGGCGCGGGAGGCTGCCCAGGTACGGCGCGGGAGACCGGGCCACTGTAGGACGGGCGCCGGGCACGGCCCAGTGGATTTCCGGCAGGCTGTCCTGATCCGACAGGTGCGGACGGCGCCCGGGATCCGTGTCCCGAGGCGAAAGCGGGCGAAAGCGAAGAGGCCCCCTCACTGAGTGAGGGGGCCTCTTCGTTGCGTGCGCCGTCAGGGACTCGAACCCCGGACCCGCTGATTAAGAGTCAGCTGCTCTAACCAACTGAGCTAACGGCGCCTGCTGACCTGGAGAACATTACCCGATGCGCGGGGGTGCTCCTGACCAATTCCTCTCCGCCCCGGCCTGTCGGATGGTCGTTTTTTCCCTTTAGTACCTCAACATGAGATATGCCGAAAAGGTGAGATGTAAGGGATCCCGACGACTGCCGAGAGGAAGAGGGGTCGCGCATGACTGTGCCGGTCTTCGAGGAGTACGAACCCGAAGCCGACTGCGGCTGCAGGGGCTGTGCCCAGCAGCGCCGCACGGCGGCCACCCTGCCCGCGCGCCACGGCGGGCACCCGGCCGCACACGGTGCGCGCCGCGCACTGGTGCTCGCCACCGCCACCGGCGTGGTCCTCTCCTGTGGGGCAGGTCAGGCCGCTCCGCACGAGGCCGACCGGGACGGCCCGCCCACCCGCACGATCGCCGACCCCCAGCCGGGCAGCCCGCAGGGTTCCGTGGGTCCGCTGAACAACGACGGGGCTCCGGGGGCGCCCGCTCCGGGCACGGCCCAGCGCACGACGACCCGCACCGCGATCATCGACCGGGCCAAGAAGTGGGTCACCGCGAAGGTCCCGTACGACATGACGGCGTACTGGTCGGACGGCTACCGGCAGGACTGCTCCGGCTATGTGTCGATGGCCTGGAACCTCGGTACGAACGAGTGGACCGGCAGCCTCGCCGGCTTCGGCACGAAGATCGCCAGAGCGGATCTTCAGCCCGGCGACATCCTCCTCTTCCACAATCCGGCCGACCCGGCCGTGGGGTCGCACGTCACGATCTTCGGCGGGTGGGCCGACGGCACGCACACCCACTACCTCGCCTACGAGCTGACCGACCCGAAGGCCCGCAAGGCGACGACGCCGATGGCGTACTGGAGCAACTCCTCCAAGTACGTGGCCTACCGCTACAAGGGCATCGTCAGCGGGTCGAGCGACAGCGGCTCGGCCACCGCCTTCCCGGGGGCCGCGAAGTTCGGTGCCGGCGCGAACAACGCGCATGTGACCAGGCTGGGGAAGATGCTCATCGCCCAGGGCGGCGGCCGTTTCTACGTCCAGGGCGCCGGTCCCCGCTGGGGAGACGCCGACAGACGGGCGACCCAGGCCTTCCAGCTCGCACAGGGCTGGACGGGCAAGCAGGCCGACGGCATCCCCGGCCCGCACACCTGGAAGCTCCTCGTCCAGGGCACCGGGCGCAAGATCCCCGCCACCGGGACGGGCACCTCCCCGGGCGGGAGCGTGGCCTACCCGGGACGGAGCCACTTCCAGCCGGGGAAGGCCGGCAGCCACGTCCAGCGGCTCGGGGAGCAGCTGGTGCGCAAGGGGTACGGCGCGCACTACACCTCCGGTCCCGGTCCCCGCTGGACGGAGGCCGACCGCCGCAACGTGGAGGCCTTCCAGCGGGCCCAGGGGTGGAGCGGTGCGGCGGCCGACGGATACCCGGGGCCGGAGACCTGGCGCCGGCTCTTCGCGTGACGGCCCCTGCCCGCGCGACGGCGCCACGGGCGACCGGTCTGACGGCTTGACGGCTTGACGGTGTGAAGCAACGCAACGCGACGGAACGGACATGACGGAGGCGGAAATGCGGTCCACCGAGAACGTACGGGGCGAGTGGGACGAGCTGGGCGAGCGGGAGCAGCGGGTGGTGGTTCCCGGACCGCCCGGCGTCCGGGACGAGTGGGAAGAGGCGCCGACGGCTCCCGAGTCCCAGGTCACGGGGGTGCCGGGGCCGGGAGCGGAGCCGGCGGGGCAGCCGGAGCGGAGGCGGTGGCCGGTGGTCGAGCGGCCCGCCTGGCCGGTGGTGAGCGCACCGGCGGCGAGCCCGGCGGTGGGTCCGACGGTCCCGGAGGTGCGTACGGCGCAGGCGCGGGTGGAGGCGGAAGCGGCCGGAGGGCGGGAGGTCCTCGTCGCGGTGGAGGCACCCTCGGAGGAGTCGCTGCCGGTGGACCCGCTTCCGGCTGACGATGCGGTGCCGGTTGCCCCGCTTTCCGTGGACGGCGCACGGGCGCTGGACCGGCTTCCCGTGGTGGGCCCGACACCGGCGACGGATCCGGGGCCGGCGGTGGATGACGCACCGGCGGTGGATGGGACGCCGACGGTGGGCAGCGGTCCGGCGGCAGATCCGGGGCCGGCGATCGGCCTGGGGGCGGCCGTCGACCTGGGACCGGCGGATCCGGGTCCTGCGGTTGAGTCGCGGCAGGTGGAGGCCGAGGCACGACCGGTGACGCCGAGTCAGGCGGAGATCGGGGCAGTGGACGTCGGCGCTGATACGGAAGCGGAGGAGGAGATCGCGGCGGATCTCGGCCGGGCTCTGGACGCGGTCGCCGAGGCCGGCCGAGCGGCCCCCGCCGACAGTGCCGTCCCCCTGGACCTGGATCTCGGCCCGGAACCGGGGCCGGAGACGGAGATCCTGCCCCTCGCCGTGCCGGCTGCCGGCACCCGCGAGGAGCCGGCGGACGCGGGCCGGGAGCGGGGAGCGGCACCTGACCTGAGGAAGACGGACCTCGCCGTGTCCGGCACCCGCGAGGAGTCCGGCCGGGCCGCCGTGACGATGACCGTCGGCGCCGCGGACCCCGCCTCCTGGCGGGCGGCGGGACGCAGGCAGCCCGTCATCTCCACCGAGACCACCGCGCCCATCCCCGTCCACCTCCTCTTCCGCGACGACGCGAAGCCGGGCACGGCGAGCGGCGCGCGGCAGCCCGGCAACCACCGGCCGCCCCTCGCGCGTACCCCGCAGACGGGCGGGTCCGTCCGGCCCGCCCCCCTCGCCGACCCCCGCCTGACCGAGCGGCCCGGCCCCGCGCTGCCGGGCTGGGCCGCGATGCTCGCCGCCACCGCCGGGACGGCCGCCGGGCTTGCCGCGCTGTGGTGGCAGGGCGCGCTCCCCACCGCGCTCACCGACAAGGTCGGTCTCGGTACGCGCACGTACGAGGGCCTCGGCATCGGGACCTGGGCGCTGCTCTCGCTGCTGGGGGCCGTGGTGCTCTTCGCGCTCTGCGGCCTGGGCCGCGGCCGGGCGGGCTACGCCTCGGTGCTGACCCTCTTCGGTGACTACCGGGGCAGCGTCCGGAGGACCGGACTCCTCTGGATCTCCCCCCTCCTGCTGCGCCGCCGCACCGACGTACGGCTGCGGCACTGGCGCAGCGAGCCGCTGCGCGCCGTCGACGCGAGCGGTACGGCCCTGCGCGCCGTCGTCCTCGTCGTGTGGCGGGTGAAGGACACCGCGCGGGCGGTGCTCGGAGTCGCCGATCACGAGAGCTACCTGCGCGACCAGGTGGAGGCCGCGCTCGCCCGGGTGCTCTCGCAGCTTCCCGCTGACGCCTTCCAGGAGGACACCCGCACCCTGCGCGACGCCGAAGCGGTGGGGGACTCGCTGACCCGGATGCTTCAGGCGGACTGCGCTCCGGTGGGCATCGAGGTGTACTCGGCCCAGCCCACCGGGATCGAGTACGCGCCCGAGGTCGCGGCGGCGATGCAGCGGTGCCGGGTGGCCGCCATCGACGCGAAGCACCGCGACGGCGTGCTGACCTCGGTGGTCGACGCCGTGGACGACACGGTCGGCCGGCTGACCGCGCGGGGCCTCGTGGAGCTCGACGCCTACGAACACAAGGCGCTGGTCAGGGATCTGACGGTCGCCTTCTACACGGGCCGCGGCGGGGGAGAGGGTGCCTGAGCGCTTCCGGTTGCAGGGGGAGTCGCGCTGAAACCGGACGCACATTGGTCTGGACATGTTCATGGCTTGTCAATAATCTGGACTTGGTCTAGACCGCAGGAACGCGCGCAGCGGAGCCACGTAATCCCCAGAACCTCCCCCACGTTCTCGAGGAGCGACGAAGCATGCGGAAAAGAGCAGGCGCGGCCGTCATAGGCCTGGCCATCGCGGGTGTCTCGATGTTCGCGACCAGCAGCGCCAGCAGTCACGGGTACACGGACACACCCATCAGCCGGCAGAAGCTGTGCGCCAACGGCACGGTGACCGGGTGCGGCAACATCCAGTGGGAGCCGCAGAGCGTCGAGGGCCCCAAGGGCTTCCCGGCGGCAGGACCGGCGGACGGCAAGATCTGTTCCGGCGGGAACGGCCAGTTCGCGCAGCTCGACGACCCGCGCGGCGGCAACTGGCCCGCCACCCAGGTCACCGCCGGGCAGGGCTACAGCTTCCGCTGGCAGTTCACGGCCCGGCACTCCACGAGCGACTTCCGCTACTACATCACCAAGAACGGCTGGGACCCCACCAAGCCGCTCACCAGGGCCGCACTGGAGTCGCAGCCCTTCATGACGGTGCCGTACGGGAACCAGCAGCCCCCGGCGACGCTGACGCACCAGGGCTCGATGCCCACCCAGAAGACCGGGAAGCACATCATCCTGGCCGTCTGGAACGTCGCGGACACGGCGAACGCCTTCTACGCCTGCTCCGACGTGAAGTTCTGACGCGAACGCCTGACATGGCGCAACGCACAGTGGGCGGTCTCCCTGGAAGGAGACCGCCCACTGTGGTGTCTGTGCGCCGTCAGGGACTCGAACCCCGGACCCGCTGATTAAGAGTCAGCTGCTCTAACCAACTGAGCTAACGGCGCCTGCTGACTCGAAAATAATACCTGGTGTTCAGGGGTGCCGATGACACGCGCCCGCCCTCTCGGGGCGTGGCCCTCGCCACAGCCGGTACGTGCCCGTGTCGCCGTGGCCCGCCGCCCCCGTGTTCTCGTGCCTGCCCGCGCCCCCAGCCCGGTCGGCACCCGCGTCGCCCCTTCCTCCCGCCCGCGCGGGCGTTCGGCTCCTCGCGCCTCCACAGAAGAAAGTCATTTTCTTTCGTAAGTGATCTCTATTTTTGCGTAGCTCTTTGTATGGTGAGCTCCGTGACGAAACGACGACTCTCCCAGGTGGCCGAGTACGCGGGTGTCAGCGAGGCGACGGTCAGCCGCGTCCTCAACGGCAGCCCCGATGTGGCGCGCGCGACCCGCGACGCGGTGCTGAGCGCCCTGGACGTGTGCGGGATCGAGCGGCCGAGCCGCTACCGGGCCGAGCGGGCCGCGCTGATCGGACTGGTCGTGCCCGACCTGCAGAACCCGATCTTCTCCGCCTTCGCCGAGGCCCTGTGCGGCCTCCTCAACAAGCGCGGTCTCATACCCGTCCTCTGCACCCGGACCGCCGACGGTGTCTCCGAGGCGCACTACATCGAGATGCTGCTGAAGCAGAACATCGGAGGCATCGTCTTCATCGGCGCCAGCTATGCCGACGCCGGGCCCGAACACGGCCGTGCGCTGCGAGAACGCCGGATCCCCATGGTGCTGCTCAACGCCGCCGACGAGAACGTCGGAGTCCCCCAGGTCAGGGTGGACGACTCCCTCTCCGCCGACCAGGCGCTCACCCATCTGGAGGCGCTGGGGCACGAGCGGATCGGGGTGGTCCTCGGCCCGGTCGGCCATGTGCCCTCCGCGCGGAAGCTCGCCGGGTTCGCCGCCTTCTGCGCGCGCCGGGGAATCGCCCCGGACGACTGGCGCCGGCTGGTGGCGCACGCGCTGTTCACCATGGAGGGCGGCGCCACCGCACTTCCGCGACTGCTGGCCGAAGGGGTCACCGGGATCGTTTGCGCCAGTGACGCGCTGGCTCTCGGGGTGGTCCGTGGCGCCCGTCGGCAAGGAGTGTCGGTGCCGAGGGACCTCTCGGTGGTCGGCTTCGACGATTCCCCGTTCATGGTGGCCACCGACCCGCCGCTGACCACTGCCCGGCAGCCGATCCAGGCGATGGCCTCGGCCGTCGTGGCCTCCCTGGTGGCGCAGATCGACGGCCATGCGACTGCGAACGAACTGATGATGTTCGATACCGAGCTGATCGTCAGGGGGTCCACCGCCGCGGCACCGGCCTGAGTGGCGCGAGGACGGTCCGTGTTTCTTGCACAAGCCGCCGAGATTACTTTCTTGCGTAGATGCATTGACTTCTTGCGTAACGAGCTTCTACCTTCGGCGCAGCTCAGTGCTCGGGGTCCGACAGCCCCGCAGCGGACCTCCAGGAAGGCACATCGCCATGGTTGGCATGCCCGGCATCAGCAGGCGTCAGGTTCTCGGCTCGGCGACCGCCGTCGCCCTCTCGCTCGCCCTCACGGCCTGCGGCGGCGGCTCCGGTTCCGAGTCCTCCGGAGTGGACAAGAACGGCGTGGTCACGATCAGCGTGAACGGCATGCCCGCCAAGACGCAGGCCGTCGACCGCAAGAACTTCCTGGAGGACGTGAAGGCCTTCGAGAAGAGCCACCCGAAGATCCGGATCGACGCCCGCGAGGGCCAGATGGACCCCAAGACCTTCTCGGCCAAGCTCGCCGGGGGCCAGCTGGAGGACGTCTACTACGTCTACTTCACCGACCCCGCCGGCCTCATCCAGCGCCGCCAGGCCGCCGACATCAGCGAGTACGTCGGTGACGTCCCCTACTTCGAGGACATCGACCCGGCACTGATGAAGGTCTTCAAGGACGCCGACGGCAAGACCTACGGACTGCCCACCGGGAACTACTCGCTCGGTCTGCTCTACAACCGCACCCTGTTCAGCAAGGCCGGACTCGACCCGGACCAGCCGCCCACCACCTGGGAGGAGGTCCGCACCGCCGCGAAGAAGATCAGCGCGCTCGGCGACGGCACCGTCGGCTACGCCGACTACAGCAAGAACAACCAGGGCGGCTGGCACCTCACCTCGTGGATCTACTCCATGGGCGGCGAGGTCGCCACCCGGCAGGACGGCAGGTGGAAGGCCGCCTTCGACAGCGAGGCGGGACACAAGGCACTCCAGGCCCTGCACGACATGCGGTGGACGGACAGGAGCATGGGCACCCGGCAGCTCCTGGAGATAGCCGACGTCCAGAAGATGATGGGCTCCGGCAAGCTCGGGATGTACATGGCCGGACCCGACAACATCCCCACCATCGTCAAGCAGTTCGAGCGGAAGTACGACGAGTACGGGCTGGCGGCGCTGCCCGGCACGGCGACCCTCGGCGGCGGCGACGGCTTCATGTTCAACCCGAAGGCGTCCCCGGAGAAGATCAAGGCCGGGCTGGCCTGGGTCCAGTGGAAGTACCTGCGCAGCCCCGAGCGCGAGGCGGTCGACAGCAAGCGCTCCAAGGAGACGGGCGTACCGATCGGGCTGCCGCAGCCCAGGCTGTTCGCGGGTGAGGCGCAGGCGAGGATCGACAAGATCCACGAGCAGTACGCCAACACCCCGGTCGGGAACTACCAGCCGTTCATCGAGCGCAACGCCCAGGTGGAGACCAAGGTCGAGCCGCCCAACGCCCAGCAGCTCTACACGATCCTCGACGGCGTCATGCAGGCCGTGCTGACCAAGGAGGACGCCGACATCGACGCCCTCCTCGCCGAGGCGTCCAAGAAGGCCGACACCGTCCTCGCCTCGGTGAAGTGACGTGACGACGACCGCACGGCCGCTCTCCGCGGCCGCGGAGAAGACCCCCGGGGAGAACGGCTCCGCGCCGGAACCACGGAAGGGGGCCGGAGCCGGTAACCCCCGGCTCCGGCGGGCGGTCCGGGAGAACCTGGTCGCCTACCTCTTCCTCGCGGCCGGAGTGCTCTGCTTCGCCCTGTTCTCCTGGTATCCGATCGTCCGCGGAGTGCTGCTCGGCTTCCAGCAGGTCACCTTCGCCGAACCCGCCCGATGGGTGGGCCTGGACAACTTCCGGCGCCTGTTCGACGACCCGCTGTTCCTCACCGCCTGGCAGAACACCGGCTACTTCACGCTGCTCGCCCTCGTGTTCGGCTTCGCGGCGCCGTTCGCCACCGCCGTCGTGCTGAACGAACTGCGCCACGGGCGCGCCTACCTGCGGATGACCGTCTACCTGCCGGTCATGCTCCCGCCGATCGTCACCATGCTGCTCTGGCGGCAGTTCTACGACCCCGGCCCCGGCCTCTTCAACCACGTGCTGGAGGTGTTCCGGCTGCCGGCCCAGCAGTGGCTCGAGTCGGAGAACCTCGCCATGGTCTCCCTGGTCCTCGTCTCCACCTGGGCCAACATGGGCACCACCACCCTGATCTACCTGGCGGCGCTCGGCGGCATCCCCGGCGAGCTCTACGAGGCGGCCGAGCTCGACGGCGCCTCGATCCGGCAGCGGCTGTGGCACGTCACCATCCCGCAGATGCGGTTCATCCTGATGATCACGCTGCTGCTCCAGGTCATCGGCACCATGCAGGTCTTCGTCGAGCCGTTCGTCCTCACCGGGGGCGGGCCCGACGACGCGACCGTCACCGTGCTCCTGCTCCTCTACCGCTACGCCTTCGTCTACAACGACTTCGGCCTGGCCAGCGCCCTGAGCACGCTGCTCTTCGTGGTCCTCGGCCTCTTCTCCGTCGTCTATCTGCGCCTGACCCGGAGCAAGGGCTGAGAGGAACCACCATGGCCGCCGAAACCCCCGTACGCACCCTGATCGCACCCGCCGAGATGAACCGGCGCACCGGCCGGTTCCTGCACCGCTTCGTGCTCGTCGCCACCCTGACCGGCTTCACCATAGCCTTCGTCCTCCCGCTCTACTGGATGGCGACCGGAGCACTGAAGTCGTCGTCGGAGCTCGCGGGCCAGGAACTCGACCTGATCCCCGACAGCTGGCACCCCGAGAGCTACGCCGACGCGTGGACGAACGTCGGCCTCGGCCAGTTCTTCCTCAACACCCTCGTGCTGGCGCTCGGTGCCTGGCTGACCCAGCTGATCATCGACGTCTCCGCCGCCTACGCCCTGTCCAAGCTCCGGCCGTTGCTCGGCAACGTCGTCCTCGGCATGATGCTGGCGACCCTGATGCTGCCGGTGTCGGCGCTGCTGGTGCCGACCTATCTGACCGTGGTCGACGTGCCGCTCCTCCACGTCAACCTGATCAACACTCCGTTCGCCGTCTGGCTGCCCGCCGCTGCCAACGCCTTCAACATCTTCATCCTCAAGCGGTTCTTCGACCAGATCCCCGCCGAACTCCTGGACTCCGCACGGATCGACGGGGCCGGCACGCTGCGGGTCCTGGTCTCCGTGGTCCTGCCGCTGTCGCGCCCCGTGCTGGCCGTCGTCTCGATCTTCGCGGTCGTCGGGGTCTGGAAGGACTTCCTGTGGCCCATGCTCGTGCTCCCCGACGAGGCGAAGCAGCCCATCACCGTGGCGCTCAACCGGCTCTCGGAGTTCATGCCGGCCAACCAGCTGCTCGCCGGGATGGTCATGGCGAGCATCCCCCTGCTCGTCCTCTTCCTGATCTTCCAGCGCCACATCATCGCGGGTCTCACCGCAGGCAGCCTCAAGGGCTGACCTCCACCCCAAGGGAAGGGCACACCGCTGTGTCTCCTGCACCAGGAAAGAGCTTCCGGGCCGCCGTACGGCTCACCTACCCCGTTCTCCTCTCCCTGCTCGGCACGGTCCTGTACGGAACGGCGACCGCGCGTGCGGCCACCGTCACCCTGGAGGCCGAGTCCGCCCGACTGACGGGCGGTGCCGCGGTCTCCACCGACCACACGGGCTTCACCGGCACCGGCTTCGTCGGCGGCTTCACCGACGCCAACAAGGGGTCCGCCTCGGTCTCCTTCCCGGTCGACTCGGCCGACGCCGGGACCGGTTCGGTGTCGCTGAGGTACGCGAACGGCACCGGCGCCACGATGACGCTGAGCCTGTACGTCAACGGTTCCAAGGTCCGCCAGGTCAGCCTGCCGCCCACCGCGAACTGGGACACCTGGGCCACCCGGCGGGAGACGGTGCCCTACGCCAAGGGCGCCAACACCGTCGCCTGGACCTTCACCACGGCCGACAGCGGCAACGTCAACATCGACAGCAGCACCGCCGACACCTCCACCGGGTCCGTCACCCCGACCCCCTCCGGGGCGCTGGAGGCCGAGTCGGCGCAGCTGTCGGGCGGTGCCGCGGTCTCCACCGAGCACACGGGCTTCACCGGGAGCGGCTTCGCCGGGGGCCTCACCGACGCCAACAAGGGTTCGGCGTCCGTCTCCTTCGGTGTCAGCTCCGCGGAAGCGGGGGCCGGTTCGGTGTCGCTGAGGTACGCGAACGGCACCGGGGCGACGATGACGCTGAGCCTGTACGTCAACGGTTCCAAGGTCCGCCAGGTCAGCCTGCCGGCCACCGCGAACTGGGACACCTGGGCGACGCACGAGGAGCCCGTGACGTACACCAAGGGCGCCAACACCGTCGCCTGGACGTTCACCACTGCCGACAGCGGCAACGTCAACATCGACAGCATCACCCCGGCCACCCCCACCACCCCCACCGACCCGGGCGGGCCCACCACCCTGACCCACCAGGCCGAGGACGCCTTCGTCTCCGGGGGTCCGGCCAAGGCCACCGCCGTCACCGGCTACGAGGGCGGCGGCTACCTCTCCGGCTTCACCGCCACCGGGGCCCGCGCGGTCTTCCAGGTGAACGCCCCCTCGGCGGGCACCTACCCGCTGACCGTCCGCTACCGCACCCCGGACGCCAACGCCTCGACCGTGACCCTCGTCGCCGACGGGAACACCGTGCGCCGGCTGACCCTGCCCGGCACCGGGGGAGCCTGGAAGAGCGCCGCCACCGACGTCCCGCTGCGGGCCGCCCTCAACCACGTCACCCTGCGGACCGCCCCGGGAGACAACGGCACGCTCCAGCTCGACGGCATCGGCGTCACCGGATCGGCGGCCAACAGCACCAGGGGAGCCACGCTCCCGTACACCACGTACGAGGCGGAGAGCGGAAGCACCAACGCCACCACCACGGGCCCCGACCGCACCTACCTGACCGTCCCCTCCGAGGCGTCCGGCCGCAAGGCCGTCGTCCTCGACTCCACCGGCGAATACGTGCAGTTCACCCTGACCAAGCCCGCCAACGCACTGACCCTGCGCTACTCCGTCCCGGACAACGCCGCCGGCACCGGCATCGACACCACCCTCAGCGTCTACGCCGACGGCACCCAGTTCCGCGACCTGCCGCTGACCTCGAAGTACAGCTGGGTCTACGGCGGATACCCGTACGGCAACGACCCCTCCCAGGGCTCCGGGCACCACTTCTTCGACGAGACCCGCACCCTGCTCACCGGGACGCTCCCGGCCGGCACGGTGCTGAAGTTCCAGAAGGACTCAGGGGACACCGCCGCGTCCTACACCCTGGACCTCGTCGAGACCGAGACCGCGCCCTCCGCGCCGGCCATGCCGTCCACCGGTTTCGTCTCCGCGACCACGCTCGGGGTCACCCCGAACGACTCCGGCGACGACACGAACGCGCTCAATTCCGCCCTCACCACCGCCACCTCGCAGGGCAAGGGGCTCTGGCTGCCCGCCGGTACCTACGACATCTCCGGTCACGTCAACCTCACCGGAGCCGATCTGCGCGGTGCCGGACAGTGGCACACCGTGCTGCGCGGCAAGAACGGCAAGGGCGGGCTCTTCGGACGCGGCGGGACCATCAACGTCCAGGACCTGATGATCGCGGGGGACGTCTCCTACCGCGACGACGCGAACTTCGACGCGGCGATCGAGGGGGACTTCGGGAACAACTCCACCCTCACCGGCATCTGGATGCAGCACACCAAGGTCGGCCTCTGGATCGACGCCCCGACGAACGGCCTGTACGCCTCCGGGCTCCGGATCCGGGACACCTTCGCCGACGGCGTCAACCTCCACAAGGGCACGAAGGCAAGCGAGGTCTCCCAGAGCAGCGTCCGCAACACAGGTGACGACGGACTCGCGATGTTCTCCGAGGCCCAGGCCGTCACCGACAGCGCGTTCCGTTTCAACACGGTCCAGCTGCCCATGCTCGCCAACACCGTCGGGATCTACGGCGGCCACGGCAACCGGGTCGAGGACAACCTGCTCTCCGACACCGTCACCGGTTCCTCCGGCATCGCGATCAGCAGCCGCTTCGCCCCCGTCCCCTTCAGCGGGACGACCACCGTGCGGCGCAACACCCTCACCCGGACCGGAGGCTACGAACCGAACTGGGGCAGCGAACTCGGCGCCCTGTGGATCTACGCCGACTCCTCCGACATCACCGCACCCGTCCTCGTCGAGGACAACCAGATCCTCGACAGCACCTACAGCGCACTGCTGCTGTCCTGGCAGAAGAACATCAGCGCCCTCACCGTGAACGGCCTCAAGATCGACAAGGCCGGTTCGTACGGCATCGAGATCAACTCCGCGGGCTCCGGAACCTTCTCCGGTGTCACCGTCACCGGAGCAGCCAAGGGCGGTCTCTCCAGCGCGGGCGGCTTCACGGTCACCCGGGGGACCGGCAACACCGGCTGGTAGCCCGAAACCGGTGCGGGCCCGCCCCTGACCTGCGGGCCCGCACCACCCCATATATACCGAGCAAGGAGTCTCAGTGACCACCCAGTGGTGGCGGCACGCCGCGATCTACCAGATCTACGTCCGCAGCTTCGCCGACGGCGACGGGAACGGCACCGGCGACCTCGCCGGGGTCCGCAGCCGCCTTCCCTACCTGCGGGACCTCGGCGTCGACGCCCTGTGGTTCAACCCCTGGTACACCTCGCCGATGGCCGACGGCGGATACGACGTGGCTGACTACCGCGACATCGACCCGCTCTTCGGCACCCTCGCCGAAGCCGAACGGCTGATCGCCGAGGCCCACGAACACGGGCTGCGGGTCCTCGTCGATCTCGTGCCCAACCACTGCTCCGACCAGCACCTCTGGTTCCGTGACGCGCTCGCCGCGGGGCCGGGATCGCCGGAACGCGAACGCTTCTGGTTCGTCCCCGGCAAGGGCGCCGACGGAGAGCTGCCGCCCAACGACTGGACCTCGTACTTCGGCGGCAGCGCATGGACCCGGATCACCGAGGCGGACGGCTCGGCCGGCCCCTGGTACCTGCACATGTTCGCGCCCGAACAGCCCGACCTCAACTGGGAGCACCCCGAGGTACGGGCCGAGTTCGAGGACATCCTGCGCTTCTGGCTCGACCGGGGCGTGGACGGCTTCCGCGTCGACGTCGCCCACGGCCTGGCGAAGAAGCCGGGCCTGCCGGACGTCGGACCGGACCCCGACATCACCGACCTCCCCTACCAGGACTGCGACGCGGTGCACGACGTCTACCGCTCCTGGCGCAAGATCCTCGACGGCTACGACGGCGAACGCACCTTCGTCGGGGAGGTCTGGCTGCCGACCCCCGAGCAGTCCGCACGCTATCTGCGCCCCGACGAACTCCACTCCGCCTTCAACTTCGACTTCCTGTGCTGTCCCTGGGACGCCGACGCGCTGCGCGGGGTCGTCGAGGACACCTTCGCCGGGCACGCGCCCGTCGGGGCGCCGCCCACCTGGGTGCTCTCCAACCACGACACGATCCGCCACGTCACCCGGTACGGACGCGAGGACACCTCGTTCGACATGGGCGACAAGCGGCTCCTCGACCCGAGCGACCCCGTCCTCGGCCGCCGGCGCGCCAGGGCGGCGGCACTGCTCACGCTGGCGCTGCCGGGCGGCGTCTACATCTACCAGGGCGACGAACTCGGCCTGCCCGAGGTCCAGGACCTCCCGGACGAACTGCTCCAGGACCCCACCTTCGTACGGTCGGGCGGAACCGACCGGGGCAGGGACGGCTGCCGGGTGCCCCTGCCCTGGAGCCGTACGGGGACCTCGCTCGGCTTCTCGCCCGAGGGATCCACCGCCGCCCCCTGGCTCCCGCAGCCGGAGGCCTGGACCGGGCTGAGCGTGCAGGCGCAGGAGGACGACCCGGACTCCTTCCTCACCCTTTACCGCGCGGCGCTCGCTCTGCGAAGGGAACGGCTCGTCCCCCTCGCGGAGTCGCTGACCTGGGTCGACGCAGGACCGGGGACGGTGTGCTTCGACCGCGACGGAGGCTTCCGCTTCCTGCTGAACGCCTCGGGATCCGCCGTGCCGCTGCCCGAGGGCGCCGCCGTCCTGCTCGCCGGCGGGCCGCTCACGGACGGGGCGCTGCCGACGGACACCGCCGTCTGGCTCTCCCTCTAGGACGGAGCGCGGTGTCCCTGGCAGTGGCCGCCGGGGACACCGCGCTCCGTGGAGCGGGACTCAGAGGGACAGGGACAGCAGCACCGGCGCCGCGCGCCGGTTCAGCGTCGCCGCCGCGGCGCGGAGCCGGTGGGCGTGCTCGATGGGCAGGGAGAGCGCCAGGCATCCCGCCGACGAGCCCGCGGTCAGCGGAACGGCCGCGCACACCGTGCCCACGGCGTACTCCTGCAGGTCCAGAACGGGCACCGTCGCGGGCTGGCTGTCCAGCTTCGAGAAGAGGACCTTCTCGTTGGTGATCGTGCGGGACGTCAGACGGGCGATCCGGTGCCGTGACAGGTGGTCGCGCCGGGCGTTCTGGTCGAGCTGCGTCAGCAGGCACTTGCCGATCGCGCTGGCGTGCGCCGCCGAGCGGAAGTCCACCCACTCGTTCACGGCCGGGGTACGCGGCCCGTCCGCCACCTGCGTGACGCGGATCTCCCCGTCGACGTAGCGGCTGACGTACACGGCCGCGCCGACCGAGTCCCGCAGCTGCGCCAGCGTCTGCTGGAGCCTGCCCTCCAGTGCCTTTCTGCGGGCGGCTCCGGAGCCGAGCTCCAGGAGGGAGGAGCCGATGATGTAGGCGCCGTCGGTGACCTGCTCGACGTATCCCTCGCGGCGCAGCGTCAGCAGAAGAGGGGCGAGGTGGCCGGGCGGCAGTCCGGTCTCCCTGGAGATCCGGGCCTCGGTCACGCCGTTTCCGTGCGTGGACACGGACTCGAGCACGCGCAGGGCGTACTGCACCGAATGGAACGGCGCCTTCGGCTCGGGCTTCAACGCCACGGTTCCCCCCTCCAGGGCCTCTACGAGGTTGTGACCACAAGCTCGGAACCCACGATAGTCGCCGGATGGCTCATATGGAGGGGTGTGTCCGGGAGTTGAGGGTGCGCCCCCGTCCTGTCAACTGGGGCGCACCCTCCTGGCATATGCCAAGGTCACGGGCTTCATGCCAAAGGCAAGGTCACAGCACCGCGTTGAGGAACTCGCGCGTACGTTCGTGTTCGGGCGCGGAGAATATTTTTTCCGGGGATCCCGACTCCACGACCCGTCCCGCGTCGAACATGAGGACCTTCTCCGACACGTCGCGGGCGAAGTTCATCTCATGGGTCACGCACAGCATGGTGATGTCGGTGGTCCTGGCGATGTCGGTCAGCAGATCCAGCACCCCGGCCACGAGTTCGGGGTCCAGGGCCGACGTGACCTCGTCGAGCAGCAGGATCTCCGGACGCATCGCCAGGGCGCGGGCGATGGCCACCCGCTGCTGCTGGCCGCCGGACAGCTGGGACGGGTGGGCGTCGACCTTCCCCGAGAGTCCTACGAGGTCGAGGAGTTCCCTCGCCCTGGCCTCCGCCTCGTCCTTGTCCATGCCGAGGACGTTGACGGGTGCCTCCGTGATGTTCTGGAGGACCTTCATGTTGGGGAAGAGGTTGAACTGCTGGAAGACCATCCCGATCTTCTTCCGGGACTCCCGCAGTTCCTTCTCTCCCGCCGGCTTCAGCGCTCCGGACGCCGTCCGCACGTGCGAGAGCGGGGAGCCGTCCACCCAGATCACCCCGTCGCTGACCCTCTCCAGGGTCATCAGCAGACGCAGGATCGTCGTCTTCCCCGAGCCGCTCGGCCCGATGAGCGTCACGTGCTCACCGCGCCGCACGGTGAAGTCCAGTTCGTCCAGGACCACATGGTCGCCGTAACGCTTGACGACCTTGTCGAAGCGGACCAGCGGTTCGACGCCGGCGGCCGGGAGGTCCACCGCCGCGTCCGTGACTTTCCCGAGGGGGGCGGGTCCCTTGGGGGCGGGTTCAGTGGCCAAGGCGCTTCTCCAGCTTTCTCATCAGCAGCGAGGTCGGGTAGCTCGCGACCAGGAAGACCAGGCCCGCGAGCGTCCACGCCTCCGTGTACGCGAAGTGGTCGGCCCCGTACTTCCGGGCCTCGAAGACCATTTCCTGCACCGTGATCACGGCGAGGAACGGAGTCTCCTTGAACATCGATACGGCGTAGTTGCCCAGCGCCGGCAGCACGTTGCGCACCGCCTGGGGCAGGATCACCGCCTGCCAGGTCCGGCGTGGCGACATCGACAGCGCCCGGCAGGCCTCCCACTGCCCCTTGGGCACACCGTCGATGCCCGCCCGGTACACCTCGGAGGTGTACGCGGCATAGTGGATCCCCAGCACCACGGTGCCGACGGTCAGCGGCTCCACCGAGGTGAAGACGGCCGCCGCACCGACCAGTTGAACCAGCAGCGGGGTGGAGCGGACGAACTCCGTCACGGCCTTCACCGGTACCGTGACGAGGCGGGAGGGGGCGCGTCCGGCCACGGCGACCGCCAGGCCGAGCACCGCCGCCAGGAGCGTGCCGAGCAGCGTCGCCAGCAGGGTGACCCGGAAACCTTCGAGCAGCAGGGGGAGCGCCTCACCGGCGGCGTCCCAGTCGAACGTCTGGTTCACCGGGCACCTCCGGCCGTCGGGACGGGTTCGGCGCTCCGGGTCCTGAACAGGCCCCGGGCTCCGGTGTGCAGGCCGAGGCGCCGCTTGGCGCTCCGCTCCAGCAGGTTCATCAGCAGCGTCAGCGCGTAGGCGAGCATGAAGTAGACCACCAGCAGCAGCAGATAGGCCGTGAGACTCTCACCGGTGAGACTGCGGACGTGCTCGATCGCGGTCATCAGATCCGCCGCGGAGAGCAGCCACAGCAGCGGGGTCGCCTTCAGCAGCTGGATCAGCAGGTTGGTGAAGGAGGGGATCATCTGCACCCATGCCTGCGGCAGGATCACCCGTCGCATCCGGTGGAACGGGGACATGTTCAGCGCGACCGCCGCCTCGTACTGGGCGCGCGGCACGGAGTTGACCGCGCCCCGCACGACCTCGGAGCCGTAGGCGCCGAAGTTGAGCCCCAGGGCCACCACCCCGCAGAGCAGCGGGGTCAGTTCGTACCCCGTCAGCTGCGGCATCGCGTAGTAGAACCAGAACAGCTGGACGTAGAGCGAGGTACCACGGAAGAACTCCACGACGGTCCGTGAGACCCCGCGTACCAGCAGCAGGCGGCTGCCCGCCATGAGCCCGAGTACGAACGACAGGGCGAGTGCGAGCAGGGAGCCCAGGACGGTCGCTTCGAGCGTCACCCACAGGCCGGACGAGATCTGCGGCAGTTCGTCGGCGAAGGTGGAGAAGAAGTCACTCATACCGTGCGGCCCGTCCCCGTCAGCCCTTGCACAGGTCGGCGGTCTTCAGCGTGGCGGGCGGGACCTCGGTCTCGCCGAAGCCGTACTCCCGGAGCAGCTGCACATAGCGCGACTTGTCCGAGACGATCTTCTTGAGCTCCCGGTTGAACGCGTCGCGCAGATCCTCGTTGCCCTGGCGGAACACCGCGCCGCCGGGGGAGAACTGCTGCTTGCCGTCCAGCTCCGGGACGAAGGCCTCGGTCACCTCGGTGTCCGGGTTGGTCTTCGCGAGCCAGCGCAGCGAGATGCCGGTCAGCAGGAACGCGTCGACCCGTCCGCCCTTCACGGCGTCCGCACCGTCCTGCGGCTTCTGGAGCGTCTTGATCCTGCTCTCGGGGATCCCGGCGCCCTCGGCGTACGAGGCCTCGACCGCACCCGACATCACACCGACGGTGATGCCGGCCTCCTTCGCCGACGCCAGGTCGGTGAGCTTCTTCGGGTTGCCCTTCTTCACCATCAGGGCCGTCGGGGAGATGAACTCGGGTTCGGAGAAGATGGCGTTGGCGCAACGCTCGGGGGTGATGGCCATGCCCGCGCTGACGACGTCGTACTTGCCGGCCTGGAGGCCGGGGATCAGGCCGTCCCACTCGGAGAGGGTCGGCTTCAGCTCCTCGACGCCGAGCGCCTTGAATATCTCGCGGTGCAGGGTGGGGGCCTCGCCCTTGAGCTCCTTGCCCTCCATGTAGCCGTACGGGGCCTCGTTGGCGTAGGCGACCCGGACGAATCCCTGCTTGCGGAGCTTGTCGAGCGCACCCTCACCGTCCGCGGCGCCGGCGTCGGTCTTGCTGCAGGCCGAGAGGAGGCCGGGGAGGACGATCAGACCTCCCACGGCCGCCGATCGATTGAGGAAGCCCCGACGGGACAGGTGAGGGAAGTCAGCCATGGTTCGCGGTCTCCTGAAGAATTCGGGGTTGTCGAACAGTCCGGACAGGTTGAGCACCTGCCCGATCCCGGACTCTTATGCAGCAAGCGCTGCCATGTAACCGAACGGTGGCCGGAGGGTGACCCTTCCGTGTCTCGACGCGGGCGCAGGGCGACGACCGGTGTGCGGGGCGTATTCCCTGGCTCGCGACTTGGTGACTATCCGTCATGTCGTGTATCAGGCGCCGATGTCCGTGGAAGGTACGTAACCGAGCCCGATGTCCACCTTGTTCGGCAAGGGCCCACCGCTGTCCCAGAGTTCGTACATCGAGACGAACTGCTCACCCAGCCTGTCCCGCCAGCCGGCCGTGTCCCCGCTCATGTGCGGGGAGACCAGCAGGCCCGGCACGTCCCACAGCGGGCTGTCCGGCCCCAGCGGCTCCTCCTGGAAGACGTCGAGCGCGGCGCCCGCCAGCCACCGCCTGCGCAGCGCCTCCGCCAGGTCCTCCTCGACCGTCAGCGCGCCACGCCCCACGTTGACGAAGTGGGCGGAGGGCTGGAGCAGCCCGAAGAAGCGCGCGTCGAACATCCCACGCGTCTCCGGCGTCAGCGGCGCCGCGGAGATCACCCAGTCCGCGCCGGACGCCAGGCGTTCGAGGTCCTCGACGCCGTGGATGGTGCGCCGGGCCGTCCGGCCGACCAGTGCCACCCGGACGCCCAGGCCGTGCAGGAGCCGCATGATCTCCCGGCCGACCGGCCCGGCGCCGACGACCACCGCGCGGCTGCCGGCGAGCGTCCTGGTCTCGCGGTGGCGCCAGGAGCGCCGCCGCTGGAGTTCGAGCGTCCCGGGCAGATCCTTCGCGAAGGCGAGCACCAGCCCGGCGACGTACTCGGCGATCGGCAGCTCGAAGACCCCGCGCGCGTTGGTGACCACCGTGCCGGAGGCCGCCAGCGCCGGGCAGAGCAGCCGGTCCACGCCGGCGC
The DNA here is from genome assembly GCF_043199535.1 of Streptomyces sp. NPDC048590. Classification (NCBI taxonomy): domain Bacteria; kingdom Bacillati; phylum Actinomycetota; class Actinomycetes; order Kitasatosporales; family Streptomycetaceae; genus Streptomyces; species Streptomyces sp. NPDC048590. The sequence goes on from NZ_JBICWC010000001.1 coordinate 254,572, forward strand.
TCGCCGTGTGCACCCAGCGGGGGCGGGGTCCTTCGCCCGGCCAGGCCTCGCGGACGGCGTCGGAGGTGAAGTCCCAGACGAGCAGGACATCCGCCCCGGGCAGCTCGTCGGCCAGGGTCCGCTCATCGGCGTACCGGACGACGGCCCGGCCGGTCAGCCGGCCGAGGCGGGGCGGAGGGTCGGCCTCCAGGACGAGGATCACGGGAGCGTTCATCGGAGATCACCACGCTCGCACCGGGGGCCCCGGGCGTCAACAGGAAGGCCCGGCCCGCAGGAGGAACCGCTGGTCAGGCGCTCTGCGGGCGACGATCCGGGGGCACAAGGGGAATACTTGTCCCAGGCAGGGGCACCGGTCACACGAGCGACGCAGGACATCCGGACACACGGGAAGGATGGACATGACGACCGTAGGACTTCTCTACCCGGGCCACGCCGCGGAGGACGACTTCCCGCGGATGGAGGTCATGCTCGACAGCGACATCAGAGTCCCGCTCTTCCACACCGACATCGACGAGGACGCCCGCAGGGCGGGAAACCTCCGCGAGGCGGGCACCCCGGAACGCCTGGCCGCCGGGGTCGAGGAACTGCGGATGGCCGGCGCCGAGTCGCTGGTCTGGGCCTGCTCGGGTGCCAGCTTCGCCTACGGATGGGACGGAGCCCACGAACAGGCCGCCGAGCTGGCCAGGACCGCGGGACTCCCCGCATCCAGCACATCGGTCGCCTTCGTCCACGCCCTGCGCGAGCTGGGCGCCTCGAGGGTCGCGGTCGCCGCGTCCTACTCCGAGGACGTGGCCGCGCTCTTCGCGGGCTTCCTGGAGGCGGGAGGCGTCGAGGTGGCCGCCACCCGCGGGGGCGGAATCATCTCCGCGTCGGAGGCCGCCGCGGCGGACGTGGAGCTCGTGAAGGAACTCGCCGTGGCCGGTGACCACCCCGACGCCGAGGTGGTCCTGATCCCCGACAACGCCCTGCACACCGCCGCGCACGTCCCCGAGCTCGAGGAACTCGTGGGCAAGCCGGTGCTCACCGCCAACCAGGTGGCCGTCTGGGAAGGGCTGCGGCTCACCGACCGCCGCGTCTGGGCCCCCACCCTGGGCACCCTCTTCGCCACGCGCGAGCCCCCGCCGGGAGCCGCCGAACGCAAGGGCATCGAGGTACGGGAGTAGGGGCCGCCCCGGCTCCCCGGTCGCGGAGGATCCCTCTGCCGGGGAAGGGGAACAGGGGAATAAGCGGAGCCCCCCTCCTGTTTGCACCCTCCGGTACAGAGACGCAGCACCGGAGAGGTCGGAACACGTGGACGAGAACCGAGGCGACGAGATTCGCGGCACCGCGGGCGGTACGGCCCCCGTACCCCTCTCCGTGCTCGACCTGGTGACCGTGGGACAGGGCAGGACCGCCACCCAGGCGCTGCGCACCAGCGTGGACATCGCGAAACTGGCCGAGGACCGGGGCTTCCACCGTTTCTGGGTCGCCGAGCACCACTCCATGCCCGGTGTGGCCTCCTCGTCCCCGGCGGTGATCCTCGCGCACCTCGCCGCCCACACCGAGCGCATCCGCCTCGGCTCCGGTGGCGTGATGCTGCCCAACCACGCGCCCCTGGTCATCGCCGAGCAGTTCGGCACCCTGGAGGCGATGGCCCCGGGCCGTGTCGACCTCGGCCTCGGCCGGGCTCCCGGTACGGACGGCGCCACCGCGGCCGCCCTGCGCCGCACCGACCGGCTGAACGAGGGGGCATTGGGGTCTCCCCTGGTCGAGCGAAGCCGAGACCTTGGGGAAGACTTTCCGCAGCAGTTGGCGGAACTCATCCGCTTCCTGGACGACGACTTCCCGGACGGCCACCCCTACGCCCGCATCCACGCGGTGCCTGGCCCCGTGCAGGCCACGTCTCCCGGCGGGGTGCAGTCGCCCGGCAGGCCACCCGTCTGGCTGCTCGGCTCCTCCGGCTTCAGCGCGCGCCTCGCCGGTGTCCTCGGCCTGCCCTTCGCCTTCGCCCACCACTTCTCGGCGCGCAACACCGTCCCGGCCCTCGACCTCTACCGGGAGTCCTTCAAGCCCTCCGCGGTGCTCGACGCCCCCTACGCCCTCATCGGCGTGGCCGCGCTGGCCGCCGAGGACGAGCGGGAGGCCAGGCGCCAGGTGCTGACCGGCGCCCTGTCCATGGTCCGGCTGCGCACCGGCCGCCCGGGACTCGTGCCCACCCCCGAGGAGGCGGAGGCGTACGACTTCAGCCCCATGGAGCGGGAGTTCGTCGACGGCTGGCTGAAGGACATCGTCCACGGAACGCCGGACCAGGTCCGCACCGGACTCGACGACCTGGCCAAGCGCACCGGCGCGGACGAGCTGATGATCACGGCCAACGCGCACGGCGGCGAGGCCCGCCTCCGCTCGTACGAACTCATCGCGGACGCCTACGGGCTGCCCGGCGCGGTCTGACCCTCCGGGGGTCTCCGGGGCCCGCTCCCGCCGGGGCGGGCCCCTGGTGTTCCCGGCGGCCGCCCCGGATCAGTCCCCGGGAGACCTCGCGCCGATCAGCTCGGCGATCCGCTCGGGGGCCACCGCCCGCGAGTACAGCCAGCCCTGTCCGGTGTCGCACCCGATGCGCCGCAGCCGCTCCGCCTGGCCCGAGGTCTCCACGCACTCCGCGGTGACGGTGAGGCCCAGGCGATGCGCCAGCTGCACCATGGCCTCCACGATCGTCTCGTCGGCCGGGCTGGGGTGCGCCCCGCCGTCGTAGCGGAAACCGCGGACGAATGACCCGTCCAGCTTCAGCACCGACACGGGCAGCCTGCTCAGATAGGCCAGGTTGGAGTAGCCCGTACCGAAGTCGTCGATCGCGATCCGCACCCCCATCCCGCTGAGCGCCTCCAGCACCCGCAGCGGCCGGCCCGACGACCCCATGACCGCGGACTCGGTCAGCTCCAGCTGCAGCAGGCAGGGGTCCAGGCCGGTCTCGGCGAGGATCTCCGCCACGTCGGCGACCAGGTCGGAATCCCTGACCTGCCGCACCGCGACGTTGACGCTGATGAACAGGGCGGGCTCGTCCGGGTGTTCCAGCTGCCAGCGGCGCGCCTGCCGGCAGGCCGTGCGCAGCACCCAGCGGCCGAGCTCGACGATGGTTCCGTCCTCCTCGGCGATCGGCACGAACCGGCTCGGCGCCAGCAGCCCGAAGCGCGGGTGGTTCCACCGCACCAGGGCCTCCACGCCCCGTACGACCTCGTCGGCCATACCGACCAGCGGCTGGTACTCCAGAGTGAACTCCCCGCGCTCGACGGCCGCGCGGAGCGTGGAGGAGAGCGCCTGACGGGTCATCCGGTTCGCGTTGCGCTCCGGGTCGAACAGGGTCCAGCGCGCCCGGCCGTCGTCCTTCGCCCAGAAGAGCGTGGTGTCCGCGGCCTGCATCAGGGCGGTTGCCGAGGTGCCGGCCACCGATCGCTCCACCACCCCGATCGACGCCGAGACGGCGAGCCGGTGCCCGGCCACGTCGAAGGGCTGCTGGAGGGCGGCGAGCACCGAGCGGGCCAGCTCCGTGAGCTGGTGCGTGCCCGAGGAGTCGTCCACCAGGATCGCGAACTCGTCACCGCCCAGCCGCGCAACCAGATGCGCGCCGGTGCGGTGGTCGTCGGCCTCGGCGCAGTCGGTGAGCCGGCCGGCGACGGCGGCCAGCAGCCGGTCGCCCGTGTGGTGCCCCAGGGTGTCGTTGACCGCCTTGAAGCCGTCGATGTCCAGGTAGCAGAGCCCGATCCGACCGCCCGCCGGCTCCGAGGGCGGCGGACCGTCCTGGAGCGGCGCGGAGCCCAGCGCGGCCGTGAGCCGCTCGAAGAAGAGAGTGCGGTTGGGGAGCCGCGTCACCGGATCGTGCATCCGCAGATGGCGCAGCCGCTCCCGCAACTCCCGCCGGTCACTGACGTCGGCGACGGACAGCAGCACCGTGTCGGGACCCGTCTCCCCGCCGCCGCCCATCGGAACGACCGTCACCTCGGCCCACAGCGGCCGCCCGTCGGCGTGCTTCAGCCGCAGGGTGCAGCTCATACGGGGGCGGGTGCCACGCAGCACCTCGGTGTACGCACGCCGGGCGGAACCGTCCCGGGTGAGACCGACCAGGTCGGCCGCGCACTGCCCGGTGAGGGCGGTGGGGTCGGTGCCGAGGAGACCGCCCAGGGCGTCGTTCGGGCTGACGATCCGTCCCCGGTGGTCGACGACGGCCATGGGCAGCGCGGCGGCCTCGAACGCCGCGCGGTAGTCGTGGGGCCCGGCCGGATCCGACCCCGGGCGATCACGCTCTGTGAGATCAGGTGGCCCGGTGCCGGGGGACGCCCCGGTGCGGGGCGCCGGCTCTTCGGATGTTCCGCTCACCGCTCGCTCCCGCTGTGCAGATCGGTTGAACAGGTGTGGACGGTCGGAGGGCGTGGAGAGGAGAGCCGCGCCGGAGGCGGGAACCACGCAGGAAAGCGAGGTGAAGCATAGAGGGTGCGACCCCGGCCGTTCCAGCGCGTCCGGCGTTTCGGACCCCTGGTACGCGCTCGGCCCGCGCCCGTTCGGAGTCGGACGCGCGCGCGACTGCCGTAGGCGTTTTGGTGGTGGTTGATTTCATTTGCGCTGATCTGATGGATTCAAGATTCCGAGTGAGCGAATGTGACTGTACGTGTTGGTGTTCGTCGAATGCTGATGATCACGACCGTCCAGGGCTGACCCGTGCGGGTCAGCACAACAGGGCGTGCGCGACGGAATCGGCACAGGGTGAAGGGGAGGTCCCGCATTCGCCACCCGGAGGTAGATGTGCCGCGTCAGCACGGATCCGGGGGAGTCGAGAGGCCGAGCCTCCGTGGCGTGGCCGCGGCCCTCACCTCGCTTCTGGCGCTCGCCGCCACCGGACTCGTCGCCGGCCCCGCGGTGGCCGTCACACGTGACGCGGGACCGTGCGCCCTGCCCCGCACCGGGGCGCACCACTCCCTCGGCCTCGACACCTGGAACGACGCCTATCCGCGCCCCGACCGCGGCCTCGACGCCGTCATGGTCTTCCTCTCGTTCCCCGACTCCGAACCCGTCGTGTCGCCGGAGGTCCTCGCGGCCGACTACTTCCCCTCGACCACCCGCTTCTTCCAGCGGGCCTCGTACGGCAAGTTCACCCTGCACGCCGAGCCCCAGCGGCAGTGGACCCGTATGCCCCGCCCCTCCACCTGGTACGGCATACAGCGGGACTGGGGATCGGAGCGCCGCAGCGCATATCTGCGTGACGCGATCAAGGCCGCGGACGAGGAGACCGACTTCTCCGCGTACGACATCGTCTACCTCGTCGCCGACCCGGACGCGCCTGGCGTGGACTCCGACGCCACCAAGGTCGTCAACTTCGACCGCCCGGTGCGCGCCGACGGCACCGACATCAGGCGGGTGGTCACCGTCTTCGAGGAGCACCCGCCTGACCGGAACGTCCTCGCGCACGAGACCGGTCACGTCTTCGACCTCGCCGACCTCTACCACCGGCCGAAGGACGGCAAAGGGGACTGGGACACCTACGTCGGGGACTGGGACGTGATGGGCAGCCAGTTCGGCCTCTCCCCGGATCTGTTCGGCTGGCACAAGTGGAAGCTCGGCTGGCTCTCCGGCGAGCAGGTCGTCTGCGTGCAGGGCGACACGGACCTCACCCTGGAGCCCATGTCCGAGGTGCCCGTCCCGGGTGCTTCCATCGGGCCCCGTCTCGCGGTCATCAGGACCGGCATCGACACCGCGCTCGCCGTCGAGGCCCGCAGCGCCACGGGCAACGACCGGACGACCTGCAGCGAAGGCGTCCTCGTCTACCGCATCCGCAACGCCACCCCGTCCGGAGGCGGCCCGGTCGAGGTCCTGGACGCCCACCCCGACTCCGACGCCTGCTGGGACCGGTCGGTCTACCCGCCCCTCGCCGACGCCCCGCTCAGGGAGGGCGAGCGCTACACCGTCCCCGGTGAACGCGTCCGTATCGACGTCGCCGACCGGACCCGGTCCGGGGCCTGGACCGTCCGCATCACCATCGGCTCCTGAACGGCGTCGGAACACGAAAGAGGCCCCCTCGCTTCCGCGAGGGGGCCTCTTCTGTCGGTGCGCCGTCAGGGACTCGAACCCCGGACCCGCTGATTAAGAGTCAGCTGCTCTAACCAACTGAGCTAACGGCGCCTGCTGACGTCGTAGACATTAGCACCCGGATCGGCGGGAGGAAAAATCGAATACCCGGTGGCCGAGGGGGCCGCCGACCTGCCCACTCGTACACAGGCCCACAGGAGCGCGTCCGGGCCGGGCAGCCAGGGGGTCCGGGTGTCCGGCGCGACGACCCAGCGGGGTCCGTCGCAGCCGGTACCGCCGGTCAGCGGCGGGACGGTGACGGCGTCGCCGAGGCCGTGACAGAGAACCGGCGGCAGAGCGCTCCGGTGCCCGCGGACACCGTCGGCGCAGCCCGTGCCCCACTCCTCCCAGGCCACCAGCGACGGCAGCCGCTGGGCGGTGCCGGGGGAGGCGAAGAGCAGCATCCGGCCCCGGTGCACGGCGACCGGACCGGACCCGGGTCCCTCCGCCCAGAGCTGCTCCAGCATCCGCCGTCCGAACAGCGCGGGCACGCTGACGATGTCGAACGCGGTGCCGCAGGGCAGTACGCCGGGCGAGGCGGGCCGGGCCTCCCACTGCGCCAGGGTGCTGCGGGGGTGCGAGGTGGCGCCCGCCAGCCAGGCCGCTCCGGAGGGAGTGACATGAGCGGCCCTGTCGTCGGCCCTCCCGTCGGGCCGGTCCCGCAGCAGAGCGAAGAGGCCGCTGCCGTGGCGCGCGCCCGTACCGGCCTGCAGGGTCGTTTCGTCGTTCAGCCATGCGCTCATGACGTCATGTCTACAGGCGGTGACGGTACTGTTCCCCGGAGTTGCCGAAACGCCTGACGGGACGGACCTCGTAGGGGTATCTTGCCCGGCGGCATATGCCACGGGTGTACCCGTGGCGACCGGCGTGTGGCGACCGGGCGCCCGGCGTGTGGCGCCCGGCCCCCGCATCACCGGCGCTCGGGACATGCCCGACGACCCGGCCGGAGCGCCGGTCCCGGGAGCGGATGTCAGGGCGCGGGGTCGTTCAGCAGGGACCGGCCGAACTCGATCATCTTCTTGGCGTAGTCCTCGGTCCACTCCGCCCGCGCGGCTATGTCGGCGGGCGTGAGCCGGTCGAACCGGCGGGGATCGGCGAGCTGGGCGGCCGCCACGGCCTGGAACTCCACGGCCCGGTCCGTCGCCGCCCTGAAGGCGAGCGTCAGCTCCGTCGCGCGGGCCAGCAGCTCCTTCGGATCCTCCATCGACTCCAGGTCGAAGAAGTGCTCCGGATCGGCCACCGCCTCCGACGGCTCGAAGAGCAGCGGCGCCGGACGCAGCCTCTGCCGCTCGTTCCGCTCGGGTTGTGCCATGTGCTGTTCCCTCCTCGTACGGCCGGACGGCCACCTTCCATTGTCCAGCCCGGCAGGACGGTCCCCTCCGCGTATCGGCGGCAGGAGGGACCAGAAGAGCGCTGCCCAGGATCAGGGCCTCCAATGCACGCGGTGCTCGGCGAGATGGGACAGCACCGCGTGGTTGGCCTCCCAACCGTCCGGGAACTTGACCGTCACCCCCAGCTGGACCGGCTCCGTCGAGGGGTGCTCGTCCAGCAGGTCCGCCACCCCGGCGCGGCAGACCACCACGCACGCGTGGCGGTGCCGCGAGGCCAGGACGCAGAGCCGCCCCGTCTCCAGATGGAACGCCGTGGCGTCGGGGCGGCCGGACAGCGGGTGCAGGACCACCGTCACGTCGAACTCGCGGCCCTGGAGCCGGTTCGCCGTGTCCACCGCCACGCCCGTCACCCCCAGCTCGGCGAGAGCGGCGCGGACCGCGGCGGCCTGGTCACGGTGGGCGGTGCCGACCGCGACCCGCTCCGCCGTCACGGGGACCGGGCCGGCCTCCCGCTCGCTCGTCGCGGCGCCGCCCCTGTCGAGCAGCCTGCGGACCACCAGGGCCACCGCCCGGACCGCCTCGGGGTCGGTGCGCGGGGTGTGGCGGGCGGGCAGCTCCAGCAGACCCCATCCCGACTCCGCCGCCTCGTCCAGCACCCGGTCGGGACCCGAGCCGTCCGACGGCACGCCGAACGACAGCCGCCGGTCGCCGTGGTCCGTACCGCTGCGGAACGGGGTGTACGGGTAGAAGGCGTCGGAGACCAGCGGCGCCGCCGACGCGGGCAGCCGCCAGGACACCGGCAGCCGGTGCTGCGGCAGCTCCGGATTGTGCGCGAGGAGGGTCGAGACGGCGCTCGCCGACGGGTCGTACGTCAGGCCCGCCCACTGGTCGGCGCCCACGATCGAGAACGGGTCCAGCTGGCCCGGATCCCCCACGAACAAGGCCCGCTCGAACAGCCCCGCCACGGCCAGCAGCGCGTCCGACCGCATCTGGTAGGCCTCGTCGACGATCGCGTGCTCCCACGGTTCGACGTTCTTCACGTGGGCCCACTTCGCGGCCGTGGAGATCACGATGTCCAGGCCCGCCAGATCGGCCGCCTTCGCCGACTTGCGCACGTTGTCCAGACCGTCGAGGACCTTGTCGTACGGATCGGAGTCGCTGCTGTGCAGCCGGCCCACCGGCAGCTCGGGGGCCTTCTCGGCCAGCCGTACCACCAGGTCGTCCACCTGGGCGTTGGTCTGAGCGACCACCATCAGCGGGCGGCCGGCCGCGGCGAGCTCCAGCGCGGCCCGCACCACCAGCGTCGACTTCCCCGCGCCGGGCGGGGAGTCCACCACGACACCCCGAGCGGGTGAGCGCAGGGTGTCCTCCAGGATCGCGCCGGTCGCGCGTGCCGCCGCGGCGCCCGGGTCGGTCACGGCTGTCACAGCAGGTCCTCCGAGGTCACGGGGTCGGGCAGTTCGGTGGGTCCAGCGGCGGCTCCCGGCGGGCCGCCGTGGGTCCAGGGGGTGTCCTCGGGGTCGGGCAGCTTGGGACCGCTCCGCTGGTCGTGCTCGAAGAGGGTCCAGGCGATCAGGTCGCCCGGCTCGGGCACCGATCCGGGCGCGGGCTCCTTGCTCCGTCCCATGCGGTCGGTGATCCGCAGGACGAGACGGACCGGGCCCTCGGAACCGGTGGGGCCGGCCTCGTCCTCGTCATCGCCGGGCGCGTACCGGACGAACTCCGCCGTCTGCGGCTTGCCGTCCAGCGAGCGGTAGACCTTCGTCCGCTCGCCCAGGTGCGGGCGTTCACCGGTGCGGACGGTGACCAGGGGGCGGGGGGATGGGCGCTTCGACTCGCTGTACGCCATCTCGATCCCGGTCACCTCACCGACGAAGGCCTCACCCGCCAGCCTGCGCCCCGCGAGCACCAGCGGATCGTCGAGCGCCTCCTGGGCGTCCAGCTGCGCCTGGGCGGTCTCGCGCGAGGCCAGCTTCTGGGCCGCCGTCACCGCGTCGTCCCTGCGGGGCTGCGGGGGTTCGCCCGCCCGCACCCGGTCCCGGTGCGCGGTGAAGGACCACCGGTCGCGTGTCCAGCGGTCCTCGGTCCTGGCGCCCTCCGGCAGCTCCCGCAGCAGGTCAAGACCGCGCCACACCGCGTCCCAGGTGGGCCTCATCACCTCCTCCAGCAGCGACCTGATCGCCCTCTCGGCTTCCCGGAGCTCGCCGAGGCGGGTGTCGGCGTCGAGCCCGTCCTCGGCCGCCGCCAGCGCGGTGCGGGCACGGTCGAAGCGCTCGATCGCCGGAGCCAGCAGCCGGTTGTCGAACGCGGGGTCCGTCGCCGGTCCGGCCGGCGGGCAGAGGAGCTGACCGGCCCCGTCCCGCTCGAGCTCCGCCCGGAGGGCCGCCTCCGCCCCCGGCAGCCCGTCCCGGGGGTCGAGCCAGGCGAGCAGCGCCCCGAGGTGCTGGTCCTCCAGACTGCTCTGCCCCGTCGCCCAGTGGCGGTTCAGCAGATCAGTCGCGGCCAGCAGCAGCGAGGAGCCGGGCACCCTCGCCCGCTCCCCGTAGTGCGTCAGCCAGCGGCCGAGCAGCGGCACACGGGCCGGAGCCGGGTAGGGGGTGTCCGGGTCGTCCTCGGCGGTGCGCCGGAACCGCATGGACCGGCCGAGCAGGCGTACGAACTCGACGCCGGCCCTGCTGGGCACGATCAGCTGTGCGGCGTCCGCGCACAGCTCGACCTCGACCTTGACCTTCTTCCCGGTCTCGGGGTCGGTTTCTCCCCCAGACTTCGTCCGGGAGGGGCCCCCATGCGCAACGAGTTCGACGACGTCGGCGTACGACTCGATGTGCGGCAGCACGGCCTCCGCCAGCTCGGCCAGGAAGGCGGACCGCAGGTCGCGGTCGCGCGGCTGGGCCACGGCCAGCAGCCGGGGAGCGGAACGGTCCGTGCCGACGAGGGCGCCGAGCGGGGCGCCCGCCTCACCGGCGGTCGTCAGCGGCACCAGGACCAGGGGCTCGCCCGTCAGGTGGCGGTGGCGCACGGTGGCCAGCGGCTGGGCCCGCCCGCTCTCCACAGCTTCCAGCCGGGCCAGGGTGGTGATCAGTGACACGGGACGCCGCCCGTCACACCGGCGAGGGCCTCGGCGCGCAGTGCGGCCGCCCTGCGCAGGGCGGCCACCGTCGGGTCCGAGGGGTCGCCCTCCTTGCCTGCCGCGGCGGCCAGCACCCCGGCGACCGTGGTCAGGCCACCGAGCTCACCACGCACACTGCGGCCCAGGGACTCCACCGCGCCCTCGGCGCGTGCCTTGGCCCGGCAGTGGAAGGCGAGCTCGCACGCGGCCAGGCACTCGGGGGCGTACGCGGCGGGAACCGCCTCGACCGCGCTGCCGAGCTCCTCGGGGGAGCGGCAGGGGTCGAAGGTGGTGCCCTCGGGCAGCGCCGCCGCGATGTCCTCGACGCGGGTGAGCCGGGTGAGCTGACGGCCGGTGACGGCGCGCTGCTTGCGGACGTCGACGACCGAGGCGGTCGGCAGGTTGGAGAAGTCCTTCGGGCAGACCAGCAGGATCCGGTGGGAGACCCGGGCCCCCTCGGTCACCGCCGCGGTCCGCTCCAGGGCCAGGACGTACACCGCGGACTGGCGGGCGGCGGCGCCGACCTTCGCGGCGTCCGCGGAACTGTCGATCATGGGGAAGGACTTGATCTCGACGACCGTCCAGGTGCCGTCGGGGTGCACCACCACGGCGTCCGGCTCCAGGTAGGCGGGCGAGCCCGCCACCTCCAGGGCCAGCATCGGATGGTCGAGCAGGGTCCATCCTCCCGACGCGGTGGCCTCGCGCAGCGCCAGTGCCGTACGCGCGGCGCGGCCCTCGGGGCCGGCGGCCGCCAGGTCCGGTACCTCGGCCGTGGAGGGGGAGTCGGCGCCGCCGCCCAGGTGCTCCAGGAGAAGGCGCAGCAGCTCGGTGCCGCCGTCGGCCTTGACCCGCGCCTCGAAGGCGTTGCCCCGGACGAAGGCGAACTGGGACTGCCCGAACGCCGCGGGGGAGCCGAGCGCCGTGGCCAGCCCGGCCTTGTCGACGCCCGCGCCGTCGAGCAGGGCGCGACGTCTGCACCCCGGATTGGCGGCGAGGGCCGCCAGTGCGCGCGCGTCGAGCGGGTGCGGCGCGACGGTCGGCCCGCGCAGCTCAGCGAGCCGCTGCCGGAGTGTCGTCGGCTGCGGCCGCGGAGCGGGCGCTCGCGTCGCCGGAATCTGCGGAGGCGGTCCGCCGGCCGGGTATTCGCTCACCCGCGGAAGTCTTGCATCCGTCACTGACAATCGTGGATCTCGTGGGGGTGGCGGATCCGGGCATACGCGCGAACACCGTGCTCATCCGGTACTTGACGCGGTCGGCGATCCGCATGAACGGCCTGGTCAGCAGGGCGCCGACGGCCATCACCGCGACCCCGGCGAGCGCGTCGAGGAAATAGTGGTTCGCCGTGCCCATCACGACGAGCACGATCGTCAGGGGGTAGGCGATCCCCGCCGCCCGGACGAGCGGGTGGCGGCCGTGGCGCCAGAGCAGGACACCGCACCACACCGCCCAGCCGACGTGCAGGCTGGGCATCGCCGCGTACTGGTTGGTCATCCCGCTGAGCCCGCGCGGGGCACTCGCGCCCGCACCCCACCAGCCGTATCCGCTGTACTGCGCCATCGTGTCGACGAACCCGTGCCGGGCGTCGAGGAGGCGGGGCGGGCAGGTGGGGACCAGGGTGAAGCCGATCAGCCCGAGGAGCGTGGACGACATCAGCCAGGTGCGCGCCGCGCGGTAGGCGGCGCTACGGCGCCGGAAGATCCAGATCAGGACCGCAGGGGTGACCACGTAGTGCAGGGAGGCGTAGGCGAAGTCGGCGGGTATGCCGAGTGAGGGGTGGGCGGTGAGAAGCCGGTTGAGCGGGTGCTCCGCGTTGATGTGGAGGGTCTTCTCCAGGCGGAGTATCGCCAGTCCGTTCCGCACCGCCCCGGGTATGTCCTCCCGGACCAGCAGCCGCCCGACGGCGTACAGCCCGTAGACCACGGCGATCAGCGGGAGCTCCGTCCACCAGCGCGGCCGGTGACCGGAGAGCGGTGTCCGGGCGGTGGCGTACGGCATCCGGTGGCTCTCCCCTTGTTCATGCGGTGGACGGCGGGCGTTCAACCGTACGGCGGTCGTATGCCCGCTTTTCCTCCGGGGGCACGTCCCCGCGTGCCTGCCCTGGTCCCTGGCCCTGAGAGGGACGCGGCCGCTGCCCCGCAGGTTGCCCGGGGCACAGGTGCGGGATGATGGGACGGGCTCCGCGCCCGTACCGGCCGCCGGCCGGCCGGCCGCGTCCGCCACCGATCAGCCGTCCCGGACACCGCTGTCCCGGACCCATCAGATCCTAGGGTCACCGGATCATCGGATCTCAGAATTTTCTTCAGGGAGAGCCGTCATGGCACCGCGAATCCTGCTCGCCCGTCACGGCCAGACACAGTGGTCCGTGCAGGGCAATCACACCGGCAGGACCGACATTCCCCTGCTCGACACCGGCCGTGAGGGCGCCAAGCTGCTCGGCGAACGGCTGCACCGGGAGCCGTGGGGCGGTCTGCCGGGGGTGGAGGTCCGTACCAGCCCGCTCGTCCGGGCGTCCGAGACCTGCTCGCTCGCCGGCTTCGGTGACCGCGCCGAGCCGTGGGACGCGCTGATGGAATGGGACTACGGGGACTACGAAGGCCTGACCCCGGCACAGATCAAGGCGGACCGGCCGGACTGGTTCATCTGGCGTGACGGCGTCCCCGGCGGCGAGACGCTCGCGGAGCTCACGGAACGGGTCGACGAGGTCGTGGCGTGGGCCCGGTCCGCCGAGCGTGACGTCCTGGTCTTCGCCCACGGCCACGTCCTGCGGGCGATCGGGGCCCGCTGGCTGGGCGAGGACGTGTCCTTCGCCGCGCGCATCAGGCTGGAGCCGACGTCCCTGTCGGTACTGGGATGGGCGTACGGCCTCCCGGCCCTGGAGCGGTGGAACGACACGGGCCACCTCGACCGGTAGGCGCCCTTCCGGCAGCCCTGCCCCGTCGGTCCGGGCCCCGGGCCGACGGGGAATCTCGGCCCAGGCTGCCGGGCCACCGGACCGACGGGCCACCTCGACGCCGGCGGGGCGCGTGCCCCTCAGGTGACGGGCGGCAGCTCCTCGTAACGGTCCAGCAGCGCGGCCACCTCCGGGCCGCCCTGCGGCCGCAGCACCCGGACTGCGCTCGCCAGCATCCCCCGGATGCGGGAGGACTGGACCCGGTCCAGCAGGTCCAGTACCGCGTGCCCGGCGGCGGCGGCCTCGTCGGCCGTGCCGGCCTGCGCCAGGTCGTTGGCGAGCTGCGCTCTGTACAGGGCCAGGTTGCGGGTGAAGTGCGGATCCTGGAGCCGGGTCGCCCGGCGGGCGTGCAGAGCGGCCCGCGGCCAGTCGCCCAGCGCCGACCAGCACTGTGCCTCCAGCAGTTCGAGCTCCGCCTCGCGGAAGAAGCTCATCCACTCCGGGTCCGCGTCGCGGGGCCCCCGGTCGAACGCCGACTGCGCCCGTCCGATCGCGAGCTCGCACCCCGCGCGGTCCCCGAGCCACGCCCGCGCCCCGGCCTCCCGCAGCGCCAGCAGGGCGAGCAGCCGCGGTGAGCCGAGCGGCCGGGCGGCCCGCTGCCCGGCCTCCGCGGCGCGGACCGCCTCGCGGGCCCGCCCGGTGTCGCGGGCCAGGAACGAGGCGTTGCAGAACGCGTGCGCCTCCAGCGCGGCGTCCCCCGCCAGCCGTGCCGTGGCCAAGGCTTCCGCGTAGTGGGAGCGGGCGTCCTCGAAGCGCCCCGAGTCGTGGGCCAGCCAGCCCACCGAGATCGCCAGCTCGCCCGCGCCGGCGTGCAGCCGGTCGGCGGTGCTGCGCCGGGACGTGGTGCCGGCGTCGAGCAGGGCGTACGCCGCTCTGAGCGGCTGGAATGCCCGTCGGTAGAGGCCGTCGGCCCCGTGCCGGTCGTCCAGCAGCCGGATCTGGCGTACCGCCTTCTCGACGGCCTCCACCTCGGCCTCGCCGACACGGCGCTGTGGGGGGACGCCCGGCGGACCCGCGGCGGCGGGACGGCCGGCCAGGCCCAGGGACGCGGCTGCCACCGTGGTGGTGCCGCTGGTCATGAACACGCGACGCAGCACGTCGCACTCCTCGTGGATGTCACTGTCGAGCGTGGGGGGTGTGGTGGGAGGGGGCACCGTGCGGGCACCCCGCCCGCGCACGCTCTCGCGGGCAAGGAAGCCCAGATCCTCGAGGCTCGCCCCGGGGAACATGTGCAGGAACACCCGTTCGTACGCGTAGTTGGGGCAACGGATCTCCCCGGACTCCACGCGTCCGACGTACCGGGCGTCGCACGCGACCTGCTCACCGATCTCGCGAGCGGCACGGCGGACCGCGGCCGCGAACTCCCCGGCGGAGCGCTGTCCGCGCAGCCGCCGGAAGGCGAGGTTGGGAACTGCCCGTGTCGACACCATGGCTGGGCCCTCTCTGGTGCAAGCCGGGCTCCTGCTTCCGGTGTCCCGGCGGAGCAAGAACGTACCTGCTGTGACGGGCCGCACACGCTGCGTTTGCCAATAAATCAGACATCTCACCCGTGATCCGCCATGAACTGCCACCCTTTGCGGCGGCGTGCCGCCGTAGCCCTTGACGCCGTCCGGCCGTTGGTCCATGAGGAGACGGGGCGTGGTCCTGTCTCGTCGAGACGAAGAGGAGGGGTTCCCTTGCCTCACATGGGCCCGGAAACCGCACCGTGCGACCTGGTGACCGTCCCGGCACGACAGGGGCTGGAGGCCGTGGACATCCTGCGCAGGGGGGCGGACCAGGACTCCGTCGGCCCGGTCCTGCACGACGGTGCCTGCGCGGTCCTCGGCTTCCTCGTCCCCTCAGGTACGGCGGAGGGCTGGGACGTACCGGGCAGTGCGTGTACGAGGACCGACGGGCGCGGGCTGCGCATCCCGTCCGAGCCGCCCGCCGTCGGCGGAGGCTGGCTCCTCCCGCCCGTCGCGGAGACCCCGGTCACCGACCCCGCCGTGCTCCGCGCCGCCCTCGACCAGGCGGCCCGGCTCATCGAGGCGGCCGACGACCGCCGCTGACGCGATAATGGGCAGGTGGGCGGAGCCTCCGCCACCGCCGGCCGGTCAGGCCGACGACCCGCACGGTGAGCGAGGACGAGCACGTGGCACGTCGAGGTGCGGCCAGGGGAGCCGGCTGCCGCGAGCGGTCCGAACGCCGGCCGGAAGTCCTGTCCACGACGGTGGACGGCGGCGTCGCCGCACTCGTGCCCGACCGTGAGCGCCCGCGCGCCTGGACCCTCCTGCTGGACGGTGCCCCGCAGTCCCACGTCGACCTGGACGACCCGGCGTACCTCTCCTTCGAGTACCAGCGCAGGCTCGGCCATGTCATCGATCTCGCCGCACCGCCCGGACGCCCCCTGCAGGCGGTCCACCTCGGCGGCGGCGCCTTCACGCTCGCCCGGTACATCGCCGCGAGCCGCCCCCGCTCCACCCAGCAGATCGTGGAGATCGACGGGCCCCTCGTCCAGTTCGTCCGCCGGGAGCTGCCGCTGGACCCGCAGGCCCGGATACGGGTCAGATCGGTGGATGCCCGCGCCGGCCTGGGCAAGGTCCCCGACGGCTGGGCCGACCTCGTCGTCGCCGACGTCTTCGCCGGCGCCCGTACCCCCGCGCACCTGACCTCCGCCGAATTCCTCGGCGAGGTACGGCGGGTGCTCAGGTCCGGTGGCCAGTACGCCGCAAACCTCGCCGACGGTCCGCCGCTCGCCCACCTGCGCGGCCAGATCGCCACCGCCGCCTCGCTCTTCCCCGAACTCGCCCTCGCCGCCGATCCGACGGTCTGGCGCGGACGGCGCTTCGGCAACGCCGTCCTGGTCGCCTCCGACCTGCCGATAGCGGTCGCGGAACTCACCCGCCGGGTCGCGAGCGACCCGCACCCCGGCCGGGTCGAACACGGCCGCGCCCTGGCCGACTTCACCGGCGGCGCCGCCGTCGTCACCGACGCCTCAGCCAAGGCGTCCCCGGCCCCGCCGCCGGACGCCTTCGACTGAGGGCCCGGGGCCTAGGGCCTCTCGTTTGGATCATGCCGGGCTCGCGGGGCCTGGTGCCGCACCTCGCGGCGTTGTCGTCGGTCTCCGACGCTCCGCGTCGACTCCCTCCTCCGCCTTGCGATGCACGGCACCAGGCCCCGCTCCCTGATCCGGCCTGATCCAAACGAAAGACCCTAGTCCGGCGGACAGGCCTTACTGCTCCACCGTCTCCACCATCGGCGGATGACCGTTCCAGGTGCAGAAGACGGAGACCGTGCCCCCGGAGCCGTCGCCGAAGTCCACCCGGATCCACTCCGGTTCGGTCCACACCTGCATCGACCAGCCGGGCTCGGGTGTCGCCGAGACGAGCTTCGCCGAGTCCTTCGCGAGCTCCAGGACGACTCTCCCGCCACGCGTCGGGTAGCTCTTCACGTCCCCCGCGGCAGCCTGCGGCGCCGACGTCTCCGCCCGGCTCGGCGCCGTCGCCGGAGGCCGGGACGAGGGCTGTCGGGAGGGCGTGGGCGAGGGGGTGGCGGCGGGAGCCGAGGAGCTGGGGGACGGCGTCGGCCGCGCCCGGTGCGTCGACGAGGACACCGGCACGCTCGTCTCCTGCCCGCCACGCGTCCCCACCGAGATGGGCACGGCACGCGGGGGGTCGTACGCCGTCCCCGACATGACGGTGTGCACGCCCCACCAGGAGAGGGTGACCGCCGCCCCCGTGGCGAGCGACCACGCGATCGCGTGTACGAGTCCTCGTTGCATCGGGCACATCCTGCACCACGGGGCAGGGGTTCGTCCCGGAGGGGACCGGGTTCCTCCGGATGGGCTACGGTGCCGCCCATGCCTAGTGTGCTCGTGGTCGAGGACGACCAGTTCGTACGTTCCGCCCTCATCCGGCACCTGACCGAGGCCTCGCACACCGTACGGAGTGTCGGCACCGCCCTCGAAGCGCTGCGCGAGGTCGCCCACTTCCGCTTCGACGTCGTCGTCCTCGACCTCGGGCTCCCCGACCTCGACGGCGCCGAGGCGCTGAAGATGCTGCGGTCCATCACCGACGTCCCCGTGATCATCGCGACCGCGCGGGACGACGAGGCGGAGATCGTCAGGCTGCTCAACGACGGCGCGGACGACTACCTGACCAAACCCTTCTCCGTGGAACACCTCTCGGCCCGGATGGCGGCCGTCCTGCGGCGTACCCGGGGGCCGGGCGCCCAGGCGCCGCCGCCGCGCGTCCTCCAGGTCGGCGGGCTCTCCATCGACCCGCTGCGCCGTCAGGCCGAACTCGACGGCACGGCACTGGACCTGACCCGTCGCGAATTCGACCTGCTCGCCTTCCTCGCAGGCCGTCCCGGTGTCGTCGTCCCGCGCCGTGAACTGCTGGCCGAGGTCTGGCAGCAGTCCTACGGCGACGACCAGACCATCGACGTCCACCTCTCCTGGCTCCGCCGCAAGCTGGGCGAGACGGCGGCCCGGCCGCGCTATCTGCACACCCTGCGCGGGGTCGGCGTCAAGCTCGAACCGCCGGCCGGAGCACCTGGGCACCCCGCATGAGATGGGCCCTGGTCAAGGTCTGTCTGGCCGTCACCGCCATGGTCGTGATCGCGTTCGCCGTGCCGCTCGGACTCGTCGTCAAGGAGATGGCCCGCGACCGGGCCTTCACCGACGCCGAACGGCAGGCCGCCACCATCGGCCCCACCCTCACCATCACCACCGACCGTGAGCAACTGACCAAAGCCGCCCTGTCCACCGATCCGGGTGGCCGAGGACGGCTCGCGGTGCACGTACCCGCGCTCGAACCGGGCGGCACCCGCCTGGAGATCGGCGTCCGGCGCGCGACCTCGGAGGACGTGGAGACCGTACGGACCTCCGGGCGCGCCTCGATCGCGGAGGTGAAGGGAGGCTCCGTACTGCTGCAGCCCACCGCGTTCGGCCCCGGGGGCATCGCCGTCGTCGAGGTGTTCGTGCCCGAGGACGAGGTGTCCAACGGCGTGGGGACGGCCTGGCTGGTCCTCGCCGGCGTCGGGATCGCCCTGATCGTGGGCTCGGTGGCCGTCGCCGACCGGCTCGGCGTCCGCATGGTGGAGCCCGCCCAGCGGCTCGCCGGTGCCGCCCACGACCTGGGCGAGGGCAGGCTGGGGACCAGGGTCCCGGAAGCGGGGCCGACCGAACTGCGCTCCGCGGCCGCCGCGTTCAACTCGATGGCGGACCAGGTGGTCCAACTGCTGGCCAACGAGCGGGAGCTCGCCGCCGACCTCTCCCACCGGCTCCGCACCCCGCTGACCGTGCTCCGCCTCAACGCCGCCTCACTGGGGGAGGGGCCGGCCGCGGAACAGACCAGGGCGGCCGTGCAGCAGCTGGAGCACGAGGTCGACACGATCATCCGCACCGCTCGCGAGCAGCGCCCGCAGACGCAGGGCGGACAGCCGGGCCCGGGGGCCGGGTGCGACGCCTCCGAGGTCATCCGGGAGCGGATGGCGTTCTGGTCGGCGCTCGCCGAGGACGAAGGGCGCACGGTGCGCCTGGCCGGCGTGGACCGCACCGTCCGCATCCCCGTCGCACGGCCCGAACTCGCCGCGGCGCTGGACGCGTTGCTCGGCAACGTCTTCCGGCACACCCCGGAGGGCACCTCCTTCGCCGTCGACGTCCACCACGGTGGCGAGGCCGTGCTCGTCCTGGTCTCGGACGCCGGGCCGGGCATACCCGATCCGGAATCCGCCCTGGCCAGGGGTGCCAGCGGACGCGGGGGAGGGGGCGGCGAGGTGGGATCGACCGGACTGGGGCTCGACATCGTCCGCAGGGTCGCCGAGTCCACCGGCGGTGACCTGCGGATAGGCCGCTCGGTGCTCGGGGGCACCGAGGTGCGCATCCGGATAGGCCTCCACGGCGGGCCGGCCGAACGCCCGGGCCGGGGGCACCGGCTCGGCCGGCGGACCGGAAGGCGTGGAGCGCGGGGCGGACAGATGCGGAGCCAGGAATTCCGGGAGGTTCCGGGGGCTGATCTTTAACCGGCGCCGATGCCCTCCTTAAGCCAACCCTAAGAACCCCCGCGCAGGTCCGATGCGTCTCTTTCGCCCGGTCGGCGGCGGCTAGCGTGCAGTCGCCACCCCCCGCCAGGACAGAGGAAGACGCGATGGGCACCAGCACGCACCGCCGCACGACGAGCACCCGCACGAAGGCGATCGGGGCCCTCGTCGCCGCCGCCGTCGTCGGCGGCACGGTATTCGCCCTCACCGGCACGGCCCAGGCCGCCGCCGTCGGAGCCACGTACACCAGGGCCAGCGGCTGGGACGGCGGGTACACCGGGCAGTACGTCGTCTCCAACGACACCGCGTCGGTCCAGTCCGGATGGACGCTCGAATTCGACCTGCCCGCCGGGACGAAGATCGACTCGCTCTGGAACGGTGAGCACACCGTCAGCGGCGGCCACGTCACCGTGAAGCCCCTCGACTGGAACAAGGACATCGCCCCCGGCGCCTCCGTGACGATCGGTTTCGTCACCGCCTCCACCGGCAAGGCCGGCGACCCCGAGCACTGCGTCATCAACGACGCCGCGTGCTCCGCGGACGGCGGCGCGACCCCCGAACCGAGCGGACGGCCCACCGGGACGCCGACGCCCACGCCCACCTCCACCCCGGAGCCCCAGCAGAGCGAAACGGCCACCCCGACACCCACGGCCGAGCCGACCGGGACGCCTGGAGGAGGCGGTTCCGGCACCGCGGGCGGAGCCGGGTTCGCCCCGTACGTCGACACCTCGCTGTATCCGGCGTACGACCTTCTGGACACCGCGTCCAGGACGGGCGTCAAGGAGTTCACTCTCGCCTTCATCACCTCCGGCGGCGGTTGCGCCCCGCTCTGGGGCGGGGTCACCGGGCTCGCCGACGACAAGGTGGCCGCCCAGATCTCCGCGCTGCGCGCCGAAGGCGGCGACGTCCGGGTCTCCTTCGGAGGTGCCGCCGGTGCCGAACTCGCGCTCAACTGCGCCTCGGCCGCCGAGCTGGCCGAGGCGTACGGCAAGGTCGTCGACACCTACGGGCTGACCAAGGTCGACTTCGACATCGAGGGCGGGGCGCTGCCCGACACCGCGGCCAACTCCCGCCGCTCGCAGGCCATCGCGAAGCTCCAGGAGGAGCACCCCGGGCTCGACGTCTCCTTCACGCTGCCCGTCATGCCGGAGGGGCTGACCC
Source organism: Streptomyces sp. NPDC048590 (assembly GCF_043199535.1). Taxonomy (NCBI): domain Bacteria; kingdom Bacillati; phylum Actinomycetota; class Actinomycetes; order Kitasatosporales; family Streptomycetaceae; genus Streptomyces; species Streptomyces sp. NPDC048590. Next base: position 275,237 of record NZ_JBICWC010000001.1, read on the forward strand.
AGCCGGGCGTGGACCTGGTCGCCGACGCGGCGAAGAACGGTGTGGAGATCGAGGCCGTCAACATCATGGCCATGGACTACGGGCCCGCCTACAGCGGGGACATGGGCGCGTACGCCGTCCAGGCCGCCACCGCCACGCAGGCCCAGATCAAGGGTGTGCTCGGGCTCTCCGACGCCGCCGCCTGGAAGTCCGTCGCGGTCACCCCGATGATCGGCGTGAACGACGTGGCCTCCGAGATCTTCACCGTCGAGGACGCCACCCAACTGGTCGAGTTCGCCCGGGAGAAGGGCCTCGGACGGCTGGCGATGTGGTCGGGCACCCGGGACGCGCAGTGTCCGGGAGGCGCGAAGCCGGCCGCCGACCCGACGTGCAGCTCGATCGTCCAGGAACCCCTGGCCTTCACCAAGGCGTTCGGCGCCTTCGGGTAGCCGTGCCGGCCCGCACTCCGGGCCGTCGGACCATCACCCCGAACCGCGCGCCCCGGCCGGCCCCACATCCCCCCACATCCGGCCGGGGCGCGCGCCCCGTTTCCCCTCCGCCACCGGGCGCGGCTTCGTAACGCCGCTGTTCCCGGGACCAGTTCGGGGAAAGAACGCGGAATCGCCTCACGGACCCTCTGTGCGGCCTCCCAGGCCTTCGGCACGTTCATCTTCCGGTGTGCGTCATCAGCCCCGGCTCCCCCGGACGCACCGTCCGGAACTCGGCGCATGTCGGAGCGCGCCGGACAGGCCGGCCAAGGCCTTCACGAGCGCGGATTCTCCCCCAATACCCTCTGACCTGCGGTTATTCCAGGCGTGCTCCATGACGGATGCAGGGCGAGCCGGTTAACGCAAGTCCTGCGTCGGACACGGTCGCGTGACTTGCAGGACACACTCGGGCAACGGAAGCGTCTTCAACTCTTGACACCCACCCCCTTGAGGCAGCAATCTTCCGGCATCAGCGCATGGGAGCGCTCCCATATCGAACGAGGTTTTTCGCTCGTACGGGGACGGCACCGCCCATGTCCTCTCCGTACCACCGGGACCCGCACCCACCAGTGCGAATACCGAGCAGATCGAACGCCAGTCCCACCCTGGAACAAGGAGTAGTGGAATGCGCATCACCCGCACCGTCGCAGGTCGAAGCCGCAGAACCGCCGTCATAGCCACCACGGGCCTCACGGCCGCCGCCCTGCTGCTGACCGGCTGCAGCGACTCGGGTTCCGAGTCCGACGGGGCCGACGCGGACGGCAACATCACCCTGACCGTCGCCGACTTCGGCCAGTTCGGTTACAAGGAGGCGGGGCTCTTCGCGAAGTACCACGAGCTCCACCCGAACATCACGGTCAAGGAAAACGTCACGGCCGACGAGAAGGTCTACTACCCCAAGTTCCTCCAGCAGCTCAACACGGGCAGCGGTCTGGCCGACGTGCAGGGCATCGAGGTCGGCCGTGCCAAGGAGCTCGTCGACACCAAGGCGGACGCCTTCGTCGACCTCGCCAAGGTGATCGACCCCGACCAGTGGGTGAACTGGAAGGCGCTGCAGGCGACCACCGACCAGGGCAAGGTCATCGGCGCCGGCACCGACATCGGCCCCATGTCGATCTGCTACCGCCGCGACCTGTTCGAGCAGGCCGGTCTGCCCACCGACCGCGAGGAAGTCGCCGCGAAGTACGCCGGCGGCTGGGAGGACTACCTCAAGCTCGGCGAGGAGTACAAGGCGAAGGCGCCCAAGGGCACCTTCTTCATGGACTCCGCCAGCGCCATGTACAACGGCGTCGTCAGCTCCGACTCGGAGCAGTACTACGCCAAGGACGGCAAGCCGATCTACAAGGAGAGCGCCGGCGTCAAGGCGGGCTGGAAGCTCGCCACCGAGGCGGTCGACAAGAAGCTGACCCAGGGCCTCGCCCAGTTCAGCCCGCCGTGGCAGGCGGCCCTGCGCAAGGGCAGCGTCGCCACCGTGGCGTGCCCTGCGTGGATGGCGGCCCAGATCTCCACCTACGCCGGTGACGAGTTCAAGGGCAAGTGGGACATCGCCAAGACCCCGGGTGAGACCGCTGCCAACTGGGGCGGTTCCTTCCTCTCCGTGCCCGCCAAGGGCAAGCACGTCAAGGAGGCCGGTGAGCTGGTCAAGTGGCTGACCGCCCCCGAGCAGCAGGCCGCCGTCTTCAAGGCCGTCGGTGTCTTCCCGTCGAACAAGGGCGCCTACGAGCTCCCCGACGTGAAGAGCGCCAAGCTCCCGTACTTCAACAACGCCCCGATCGGTGAGATCTACGCCGACGAGGCCCAGATCATCCCCGCGGCCGTGCTCGGCCCGAAGGACGGCATCATCAAGGACACCATCTCCACGCAGATCAACAACATGGAGCAGCGTGGCACCGCCCCGGACAAGGCGTGGAACGACGCCACCGAGGCCATCGACAAGGTGATCGGCTGATCCTCGCCGGTGCGGGCCGCCGGGGCGTCTTCCACACGCCCCGGCCGGCCCGCACCGGTGCCGGTTCCCCCGAGGCACCGCGCACCTTTTCCGACACCCGCCGGCCCTGACCGAGGCCCGGCCTGACCCTGCGGTGTCGGCACACCCCAGGGAAGGACTCCCACCTGTGGCAACCACCACCCCCACCCGGGGCGCCCATGGCTCCCGGCCCAGCCGCCGGGCCCCGAAGCCCATGTCCCCCGGCCGTCAGGCCTGGCGCAGCCGGCTCTGGCGTTTCGACGACAAAGCATCGCCGTACGCCTACATCGCACCGTTCTTCCTCGTCTTCGGTGCCTTCGGGCTCTATCCGCTGATCTACACCGGCTGGATCGCCCTGCACCGCGTCGAGATGACCAGCCTCGATCAGATGGAATGGGTCGGCTGGGAGAACTTCAGCAACATCCTCCAGGACGACGAGTTCTGGACCGCGGTCTCCAACACCTTCGTCATCGGTGTCATATCGACCGTGCCGCAGCTGATGATGGCGCTCGGCCTGGCACACCTGCTGAACTACAAGCTGCGGGCCAGCACCTTCTGGCGCACCGTGATCCTCACGCCGTACGCCACCTCGGTGGCCTCGGCGGCCCTGGTCTTCGCCCTGGTGTTCCGTGCCGACGGCGGCCTGCTGAACTGGGTCCTCGGTTTCTTCGGCGCCGGTGAGACGAACTGGGCGAACGGACACTGGACGTCCAACATCGCCATCGCCGTCATCGTGATCTGGCGCTGGACCGGCTACAACACCCTGATCTACCTGGCCGCCATGCAGGCCGTCCCGTCCGACCTCTACGAGGCGGCCTCGCTCGACGGCGCCTCCCGCTGGCAGCAGTTCCGCAACGTGACGATCCCCGCGCTCCGGCCGACGATCCTCTTCACGATCGTCATCTCGACCATCGGGTCCATGCAGCTCTTCGGTGAGCCGCTGCTCCTCGAAGGCGGCCAGATCGGGGCGCAGGGCGGTACGGAGAACCAGTACGAGACGCTCAGCATCTACCTCTACAACTACGGCTGGAACCTCGGACACCTCGGTCCGGCCGCCGCGGTGGCGTGGGCCATGCTCGTGCTGCTGCTGCTCATTGCCGCGATCAACTGGCTCGTCGGGCGCCTCGCGCGCAAGACCGCGGCCTGACGGGGAGCGATATCCATGACCACCACCAGCCCCATCACCGCCCCGGACCACCGTCGCGTCACGAAGTCGGCCGTCCAGGGCCAGCCGCCGGCGCGCCGCCGTCGCTTCCAGCCGGGCGCCGGCCGCCAGCACCACGCGGGCCCGTTCGCCTACTTCGCCCTCGTGGTCGTCGGCCTCGGCTCGCTCTTCCCGCTGTACTGGACGCTCGTGGCCGCTTCCCGCACGCAGGACGAGGTGCTGGACACCACGCCGCCGCTGATCCCCGGCGGCAACCTCTTCAACAACCTCCAGGCGGCGTGGGAGCAGGCCAGCCTCGGCAAGGCCATCGTCAACACGCTCATCGTCTCCTCGTGCATCACGCTGGCGACGCTGTTCTTCTGCACCCTGGCCGGCTACGCCTTCGCCAAGATGCGCTTCAAGGGCCGCAACCTGCTGATGACGATGGTCATCGCGACCCTGACGATCCCTCCGCAGCTCAGCGTCGTACCGCTGTTCATGATGATGTCCGACATCGGATGGGGCGGTCAGCTGGAGTCGGTGATCTTCCCGACCCTGGTCAGCGCGTTCGGTGTGTTCTTCATGCGCCAGTACCTCATCGAGGCGCTGCCGTACGAACTCATCGAGGCGGGCCGCATGGACGGCGCGAACAACCTGCGCATCGTCTGGAGCATCGTGCTCCCCGTCGCCCGCCCGGCGATGATGGTGCTCGGCATGCTGACCTTCGTCCAGGCCTGGAACGACTTCTTCTGGCCCTACCTCGCGCTGAACCAGCAGAACCCCACGCTCCAGGTGGCCCTCGGGCAGCTGAGCGCGTCCTACGTGCCCGACCAGAGCATCGTCATGGCCGGCGCGCTGATCAGCACCCTCCCCCTGCTCGTCGTCTTCGTGATCTTCGGCAAGCAGATCGTCGGGGGAATCATGTCCGGCGCCGTCAAGGGCTGACCCCGGACCGCCGCGACCCCCGGTCCGAACCCGGCTGCGCGGTACCCGGCCCCACTCCGGCCCGCTGTCCTTCCCCGGACCGGCCTCCGGCCGTTCCGTACGGCCTGTACCTGACCACAGGCCGTACGGGGCCGGGGCCCCCGCACTTCCCGTCCTTGTCCCTCCACCCATGGGAGCGCTCCCGCATGACTGCCGTACGACCCGACACCACCCCCCAGCAGGCGCCCGGGACGCAGTTCCCCACGGGCTTCATCTGGGGAGCGGCGACCGCCTCCTACCAGGTCGAGGGCGCCGCCGCCGAGGACGGCCGCACCCCGTCCATCTGGGACACCTTCAGCCGCACCCCCGGCAAGGTCCGCAACGGCGACACCGGCGACATCGCCGCCGACCACTACCACCGCTACCGCGACGACGTCGCGCTCATGAAGCAGCTCGGGCTGAAGGCCTACCGCTTCTCCGTCTCCTGGTCCCGGGTGCAGCCCACGGGCCGCGGTCCGGCCGTCGAGCGCGGCCTGGACTTCTACCGCAAGCTCGTCGACGAGCTGCTGGACGCCGGGATCATGCCCGTGGCGACCCTCTACCACTGGGACCTGCCCCAGGAGCTCGAGGACGCCGGCGGCTGGCCCGAGCGTGTCACCGCCGACCGCTTCGCCGACTACGCCGCCATCGTCTCCGGCGCCCTCGGTGACCGCGTCGGCATGTGGACCACCCTCAACGAGCCGTGGTGCTCGGCCTACCTCGGCTACGGCTCGGGGGTGCACGCCCCCGGGCGCACCGAGCCCGCCGCGGCCCTGCAGGCGGCCCACCACCTCAACCTCGCCCATGGCCGGGCGATCGAGGTTCTGCGCGCCCAACTCCCCGCTGCTGCGCAGACCTCGGTCACCCTCAATCTCCACCAGGTCCGCCCGCTCACCGGCAGCGAGGCCGACGCGGACGCCGCCCGCCGCATCGACGCCGTCGGCAACCGGGTCTTCACCGGTCCGATGCTGCGCGGGGAGTACCCCGAGGACCTGATCACCGACACCTCGCACCTGGTGGACTGGTCGAAGCTGGTCAAGGACGGCGACCTCGCCACCATCTCCCGTCCCGTCGACGCCCTCGGCATCAACTACTACACGCCGACCCTCGTCTCCACCCCCGTCGACGGCGCCGACTACGCGCGCAGCGACGCGCACGGTGCCAGTGACCACTCGCCGTGGCCCGGCTCCGAGCACGTCGCCTTCCACCTCGCCGAGGGGAAGGAGCGCACCGCCATGGACTGGTCGATCGACCCGAACGGGCTCTACAACCTGCTCATGGACGTCACCCGGGACCACCCCGGCCTCCCGCTGATGGTCACCGAGAACGGCGCCGCCTTCGACGACTACGTCTCGCCCGAGGGCAAGGTCCAGGACCCCGAGCGGGTCTCCTACCTGCACGGCCACCTCGACGCCGTACAGCGGGCCGTCGCGGACGGTGCCGACGTCCGCGGCTACTTCCTCTGGTCGCTGATGGATAACTTCGAGTGGGCGTACGGCTACGGCAAGCGCTTCGGCGCGGTGTACGTCGACTACGCCACCCAGCGCCGCATCCCCAAGTCGAGTGCCCACTGGTACTCCGACGTGATCCGCCGCAACGCGCTGCCCCCGGCGGGCACCGTCTGACCTGTACGCACGAGGAGCGGGACCCGGCACACCGCCGGGTCCCGCTTTTTCGCTGCCCGCCTCCCGGCACGGGGGCCCTTGCCCGTACGCTTGGGAGCGCTCCCAAAAATATATGGCGCGCAGGGGACCGGTTGGCCGGACGAGCGCCGGGGGATCGGACGGCGGGACTTGGTTTGGCCAGGGCGCTGTGAGAAATTGACCGCGAACGGGAGGCAGCCATGGCGGCAGCACGAGTACGGAGTGGCGGGCGGCCCACGCTCGAAGAGGTGGCGGCCCGGGCGGGTGTGGGGCGCGGCACGGCCTCGCGCGTCATCAACGGTTCGCCCAGGGTCAGCGCGCAGACCCGGGAAGCCGTCGAGGCGGCCGTGGCCGAACTGGGCTACGTGCCCAACCGTGCCGCCAGGGCGCTGGCTGGCAACCGGACGGACGCCATCGCGCTCGTCGTTCCCGAGTCCGAGACCCGGTTCTTCGCCGAGCCCTACTTCTCCGACATCGTGCGGGGTGTCGGTGCCGCCCTCGCCGACACCGAGATGCAGCTCCTGCTGACCCTCGCCGGCAACGACCGCGAACGGCGCAGGCTGGCCCAGTACCTGACCGCCCACCGTGTCGACGGCGTGATCCTGGTGTCCGTCCACGCCGACGATCCCCTGCCGGACCTCCTGGAACAGCTCGGGATGCCGTCCGTGATCAGCGGTCGCAGGCACGCGGCGGAGACCCTCCCCTCCGTCGACTCCGACAACTTCGAGGGCGCCCGGTCGGCCGTCGACCACTTCATAGCGCGCGGCCGCCGGTCCATCGCCACGATCACCGGCCGCCTCGACGTCTACGGCGCCCAGCGCCGTCTCGACGGCTACCGCAAGGCGATCGCCGCGGCCGGCCTCGACCCCGACGAGCGGCTGATCGCGCCCGCCGACTTCAGCGAGGAGGGCGGAGCACGAGCCATGCGCGAACTGCTGGAGCGCCGCCCCGACGTGGACGCGGTGTTCGCCGCCTCGGACGTCATGGCCGCCGGCGCCCGCCAGGTCCTGCGCGAGTCGGGCCGGCGCATCCCGGACGACGTCGCCCTGATCGGCTTCGACGACTCCGCCGTGGCCCGTCACATGGACCCGCCCCTCACGAGCGTGCGCCAGCCGATCGAGGAGATGGGCCGCATGATGACCCGGGTCCTGCTCGAGGAGATCGCCCACCGCTCCTCGGGCGACACCGCCCGCGAGCGCCCGAGGATCGTCCTGCCGACGGAACTGGTGGTGCGGGAGTCGTCCTGAGGCCGGTGCGCGGTTCCCTGCGGACACCGGACGGCCCCGCCGCGTCGGGGGAATGCGCGGCGGGGCCGTCCTGTCGGGTGCCCGGCGCCGGTCGGTCCATGCGGTCCGACCGGAACTGTGTCGGGCGTCACGGCTGCGGGGCGCGTCACGGGCCGGTGGGTGAAGTCCTGCGTGCCCTTCCTCTCCTGCGACGTCGAGGTACGTGAGGCCGTCTGCTCGACGAACGCGATCGAGAGCCTCGACGCGCGGACAAGCCAGGCCGTTCGCGGCCTGGGCGCCTCCCTTCGGAGGCCGAGGCCTTGTCGACAGGGCCTCAACAACCAGGATCAGCCGTTGAATGCCACGCCTCCGTCCGGCGTGGTCGGGGCGTGGGCGGTGTCGCCGTTCGAGGCTCCGTAACCGTGGATGCCGGGTCGCGCGGGGCCTCGGGCGCCGGCGTACGTGCCAACCCGTGAGCCTGACGTCACCGCAGCAGCGAGTCCGCGAGGGCCGTGGCGGTGGCGTCGTCGAGGGGGGCGTGGCCGAGCAGGAAGCGGTACCAGAAGACCCCGTAGATCTGGTCGACCATCAGGTCGAGGTCCCTGCCGGGCTCCAGTTCGCCGAGTTCCTGGCCCCGCTCCAGTACCTCCCGCAGGGCCGTGCGGCGGGACTCGGTGAACTCCCGCATGAGTGCGGCCAGCTGGGGGTCGCGCGCCGCCTCCAGGGCCAGTGTCCGGAGCGCCGGGCCCACAGGGGGCCGCTGAGCCCCGGCGAAGGTGGCGGCGATCACCGTCCGGAGGTCACCCCGCAGGTTTCCGCGGTCCGGTGCGGGGACGGTCTGCTGGGCGCGTTCCGCCAGGGCCTCCAGGAGTACGGCACCCTTCGAGGGCCACCATCGGTAGAGCGTCTGCTTGCCGACCCCGGCCGCCCGCGCGATGGTCTCGACGGTCACGGGGTCCCCGTCGCTTTCGCCGAGCAGCCGCAGCGCGGCGTCGAGGATGGCCCGTCGCGCCGCTTCATTGCGCCGGCGCCCGGTGTGCGGTCGCGCACCACCCGTGCCCGCGTCCGCGTCCTTGTCCGCTTCCGGCTGACCCATGGGACACATCCTTTCCGAGTTCCTGGACTCGAACCACTTGACGAGACCGGCAGTCTCGATAAGACTCATCTTACCGAGACCGGCGGTCTCGTCAAAGCTCGCGGAAGACCGAAGGCAAGGCATGAACGACAACCGCGCACAACGCTTACGGAGGACGCCATCATGACCACGGACCACACACCCGCCCCCCGCGTCGTCGTCATGGGCGGCAGCTCCGGGATCGGCGAGGCCACAGCGGCGCTCTTCGCCGCGACAGGGGCGGAGGTGACGATCACCGGGCGTTCGCAGGCCCGCTTGGACGAGGCGGCGACCCGTATCGGCGGCAAGACGCTCACCCATCGGATGGACGCCACGTCACAGGAGGACATCGCGGAGTTCTTCGCCGTGTCCGGCCCCATCGACCATCTGGTCATCGCGGTCAGCGGCGCCGCGGGCAGCGGTCCCTTCGCGGAACTGGACCTCGCGGACCTCGCCACGGGCTTCGACGCGAAGTTCTGGCCCCAGGTCCGCATCCTCCAGGCCGCGCTCCCGCGCCTCGACCGCCGGCACGGCTCCGTCACTCTGATCACGGCCGCCTCGGCTCGCGCCGCCTTCCCGGGCACGTCCGGCCTCGCCGCGATCAACGGCGCCCTCGAGGCGATGGTTCCGCCCCTCGCAGTCGAACTGGCCCCTCTACGGGTCAACGCTGTCTCTCCCGGCGTGGTCGACACCCCGTGGTGGGACCGCGTCCCGGTGGAGCAACGCACGGCACTCTTCGACGGCCTCGCGAAGACGACCCCGGCGGGCCGGGTCGGCCGCGCCACCGACGTGGCGGGGGCTATCCACTCACTGGCGACGAACGGATTCATCACCGGAGTCGTACTCGACTGCACGGGCGGCGCGAACCTCCCGATGGGCAACCAGGCGTAGGGCGTTCGGTAACCCGGGACATGTGCGCCGCACCGCACGTGTCCCGGGGGCCCGGCGACACGCGGCCCCTTCCCGCACGGGGGCCGACCGGCGCCCGTCCGCGTAAGGGACGGCCGAAGCTCCGGGGGAGCGGGAGATCGGCCTCCCGCCTCAACAGGGCGGAGGCCGCACTTGGCGGGCGCCGCTCAACGGCTCACTCCCGAGGAACCGTCGCGTTCGGTGGACGGTTCCGCGCCCAGGTAGTCGAGGGCCGCGCGGGCGAATCCCGGGGCGGTACGCGGGCACTGCCAGCGGGCCAGGACATCGGGCCCGGAAAGGTTCGCGGGTTCGGCCTTCCCGTCGAACCCGTCCACGTGGTCTTCCGGAAGCAGATCCTCCGGAAGCAGGTCGTCGAGAGCCTGGTCCACCGGGGAACCCAGCACCTCCAGGTAGGCGGGAAGGCGCTCGATCACGTCGTCCACGTCGGCCTCGTAGGGATGCCATCCGTGCGCGCACATTCCGCCGTCGTCGCGCCGCACGACCCGGCTCAGTACGGCAACGACCTCGTCCTCGACTCCCGGCCCGGGGGAGCCGAAGGCCACGTAGGGGGCGAGCGTCAGAAGACCCAGCGTCCAGAACAGGACGGGATCGCCGTCCGACCCGGGCGTCGTCGTATCGAGTCGACGGGCGCAGGCACGCACCGTGCCGTCCTTGTCCCCGGCGTGATACCCGTGCCTGAGCTCATCCCAACTGCCCTGTACAGAACGCCAGTCATCGGGCAGCGTCATGAACGTCGACATGCCTTGGTGCTCCCTTCGCGAGGTCCCGGCTCCGGGACGCCGATGGATCGACACGGGTGTGCGCCGACACCCGAGGACCGGGCACGGCACCCGGCCCGGTGGAGCCGCGTCGAGCGGGCGCGCCAGGGCTACGTCCCTCCGTGCTGCACACCACCAAACCTCATTCTGTCGCGTCGGCGAGACGCCGGACGGTGCGGTGCCGCATGCCGAGCCGACGTCGGATCGTGCATCGGCTGCGCCCGGCCTCGACCAGGACAGGGTCGTGGCGTGCCGGGGTCCGGTGGGATCCGCGAGTGGCTGCCGGCTACTCACGGCGCCGGCCACGATTCCGATCCGTCAGGCACGGTGGGTGGTCGAGCCGGCGGTGCCGGACAACCAGGACATGGCGCCGACGTAGGATGCGCTGGGTCGTTGGGGGCGGGGGCGCTGTGACGAGATCTGCAAGGGCGAGCACGGTGGCCGTGCTGGCCGCCTTCGCGTCCATCTACGTGCTCGCGGGCTCCGTCGTGGCCGTCCTCGTGTTCGGGCTGCAACTCCCGCACGCGCTGGGCCGGTACCGGGGTCGATGGCTGCTGCTCGCACAGGCGTGCGCCGGCTACGGTGCGGTGCTGGGCTCCGGGGCGTCCGTGGGAATTCTGGGATTCCTCGGTGGTTCGCTGCTGCTGTGCCGTCGTCCCTGGCCGCTGATGGCTCTGCCGGTCGTGGCGAGCGCGGTGTTTCTCGGCTCCGCGGACGAAGCCATCAGCATGGTTCTGATCAGCCTGGTGGTGTACGGGCTGACCACGCTCACCGTTCGAGCCGAGGAGGCGGATGCCGCGCGTGTCGGCAGTGTGGTGTCGGCCGTCGCCGAGGAGCGGCTGCAGATGTCCGTCGAACTCGGTGACGGTCTGGGACGCGGTCTCGCCGAGATCGGGACCGGTGCGCGGGCCGTGCTGGACCGCCCCGACCGCGCTGCTGCAGTGCTCGCCGAGGTCACCGATTCGGCACGGGCCTGCCTCGCGTCCGCCCGGCAGTCGGCAGCGTCGTACAGAGCCATGTCGCTCGCCCCGGAACTGACAACCGCTCGCGCCTTGTTGGAGGCCGCGGGTATCGAGGTGGACGTGCTCACCGGGCATGCGGAGCCGTTGGGTTCCTCCGGCGCTCTGCTGGCTCACGTTCTGCGTGAGGCGGTGACCGGTGTGGTGCGCCGGGGTGCCACCGCATGCCGTATCGAGACCTGGGCGGGGCATGGGCGGGTGGGGTTGCGCGTCGTCAGCGACTCCGTGCGGACAGCCGATGACGAGATCCTGGGGGACATACCACTCCGTGTGGCCGAGGCCGGGGGCAGTGTGAGGACCGGGCTGACCCCGGAGGGCCGGTACTTCACCGAGGCGGTCCTTCCTGGAGCGGTCTCCGGCGTGCCGGAGACCGGGAACGACGGCTGGGCGTACCGGCTGTCGATCGTCCTGCTCGCGGTCGTCCTCACCGGGTTCTGTGTCAAGTCGCTGCTGATGCTTGATGCGCCTCGGCTGATGCTGCCCGCGGCGAGTGTGTTCGCGCTGATCGTGTACCTCCAGATGTCTTCGGTGCACGGGCGCCACCCTTACAAGCTGACGGTGATGACGCTGCTCGCCTTCGTTCCCGTGCCGGTGTTCGGGCAGGCCTGGCTGGGTGTTCCCGGATTCGTGGTGGGACCTCTGCTGCTCGCTCTGCCCTGGCGGCTGGCGTGGCCGTCGGTGGTCGCCGTGTCCGGAGCCGTGGCCTGGATGGCGGTGCGCCTCGGGCTTTCGACGGGAGCCGTAGTCAACTACACGGTGTCGTGCGTGGTGACGGGCCTGGTGGTGCATGGGCTGCTGCGGCAGGCGCAGATCATCAGGGAGCTGCACCGGGACCAGGGTCGCCAGGTGCGGGCCGCTCTGGTCGAGGAGCGGCTGCGTGCAGCCCGTGACCTGCACGATCTGTTGGGGCACAGCCTGGCGGCCATTCTCCTCAAGTGCGAACTGGCCCGTCGGCTGCCGTGGGAGCGTGCGCGGGTGGAACTGGCCGACGTGGTAGCCATGACGGCGCGTGGGGAAGCGGATCTGCGGTCGGCTTCGGGCGGGGAGGTGTGGATGGCGCTGACTTCGGAGGCGGAGTCGGCGAAGGCTGTGCTGAACGCGGCCGAGATCGAGGTGAGGGTGCGCCTGCGGCACGGTGTGTTGCCCCCGGCAGCGGAGACAGTGCTGAGCGCCGGGTTACGTGAGGCGGTGACGAACGTCCTGCGGCACAGCTCCGCCGCGCTCTGCGAGATCAGTACGGAGTGCACGGACGGGGCCACGGTGCTGCGGGTCCGCAACGACGGGGCGTCCGGCCTCGGCGGTCGGCCCGGATCGTCCGGAATCGGGAACCTGACGACGCGTCTGGCTGCTCGGGGCGGCACGTTGAGCGCTGGGGCGGCGGACGGCTGGTTCACGCTGGAAGCGAGGCTTCCGGCTGCCGCGGATCGTGAGTGAGGTGCGATGCGGGGCATCTCGTCCGTCAGATCCAGCCTGCCTCCGAGGCGATGCGGGCTGCGTCCGTGCGGTTGCGTGCGTTGAGTTTCGCGACGATCGCGGTGAGGTAGTTGCGTACGGTGCCGGCTGAGAGGTGCAGCTGGGCGGCGGCCTCGGTGGCCTCCGCGCCTGCCGCCACCAGCCGGAGCACGGCTGCCTCACGGGCGGTGAGAGGGTTGTCGGCCAGATCCCAGGCGGTGACCGCCAGCGAGGGGTCGAGCACCCGTTCGCCCCCCGCGACCTTGCGGACGGCGGTCAGGAGTTCGTCGGGTGGTGCGGTCTTCAGGACGAACCCGTGGACCTGGGCGGCGAGCGCCCTGCGCAGGTGGCCGGGTTTGCCGTACGCGGTGAGCATGAGGAGCCGGCAGCCGGGGACCTGCGCCGTGATGCGGGCCGCAGCGTCCAGTCCGTCCATGTCGCCGGGCATGTCGATGTCGAGCACCGCCACGTCGGGCTGGTGGACCATGGCCCTGGCGAGGGCGGTGGCGCCCGTGTCGGCTTCCGCGACGATGTCGATGTCGTCCTCCATGCCGAGCAGCATGGCGAGCGCGGTGCGGATCACGTGCTGGTCTTCGGCCAGCAGTACGCGGATCACCTTCGGACCTCTCCTCGGTGGGGCGTGATGGGCGGCAGTGTCCGGATCATGACGAGATCATGGTAGATCCCGGACGTCGTCCATGGTGGTGATCCCCGCAGGTCAGCAGAGTTGAACTCATGACGAACGCAGTGCAGTTGGAGGCCGTGAGCAAGGTCTACGGCAAGGGGCAGGGCGCGGTGGCCGCTCTGCGTGAGGTGTCTGTACGGATCCCCGCGGGTTCGTTCACGGCCGTGATGGGACCGTCAGGGTCGGGCAAGAGTACGTTTCTGCACTGTGCGGCCGGGCTCGACACCCCGTCGTCGGGTTCGGTGCGGCTCGGCGACACGGAGCTCGCCGGTATGGACGAGACGAGGCTGACGAAGCTGCGGCGCCGCCGGGTCGGGTTCGTCTTCCAGTCGTTCAATCTCGTCCCGTCGCTGAACGTACTGGAGAACATCACTCTGCCGATGCGACTGGCCAAGACCCGCGTGGAGCGTGAATGGCTGGACGAGATCGTGGTGCGGGTCGGCCTCACGGGCCGCGTGGAACATCGTCCTGCTCAGCTTTCCGGCGGTCAGCAGCAGCGTGTGGCGATCGCGCGGGCGCTCGTCACCCGGCCCGAAGTGGTCTTCGGTGACGAGCCGACCGGTGCGCTGGACACGGTGACCGCCCGGGAGGTGCTGACCCTGCTGCGCGGCGTGACCTATGCGATGGGGCAGACGGTCGTGATGGTGACGCACGACCCGATGGCGGCCTCGTACGCGGACACCGTGCTGTTCCTGGCCGACGGCCGGATCGTGGACGCGATGACGGAACCGACCGCGGACCGGGTGGCCGAGCGGATGACGCGACTGGGGGCATGGACATGATGGCGGGTTTCGCTCTGAAGACGCTGCGGCACCGAAAGGCGGCGTTCGTGGGTGCGTTCGTCACCCTGCTGTGCGCCGCGGCGCTGGTCACGGGCTGCGGGATGCTGCTGGAGACCGGCCTGCGGGGCAAGGTGGCACCCGAGCGGTACGCGGGCGCACCGGTAGTCGTCGCGGGTGATCAGTATGTGCACCAGACCATCGTCAAGAAGGAGGGCAAGAAGAAGCACAAGGCGAAACAGATCGCCGAGCGGCGCTGGATCTCCGCCTCGCTGGCGGACGAGTTGCGCGAGCTGCCAGGCGTCCAGGAGGTTGTCGCCGAGGTGACGTTTCCGGTTCATGAGAAGGGCGGGCGTGAGGCGCTGGGCCACGGATGGGATTCCGCGGTCCTCACACCGTTCACGCTGGCCGCCGGCCGGGCCCCGAAAGCCGACGACGAGGTCGTTGTCGACGCCGCGTCCGGGCTGCGCGTGGGTTCGCGACTCGAGGCGCAGACACCGGCGGGCCCCGGTTCGTACCAGGTCGTGGGGGTGACACGGCAGCACCTGAGCAGTCAGCACACGGTGTTCTTCTCCCCGGCGCGGGCCGCCCTGCTGGCCGGGCGGCCCGGGCAGGTCACGGCCTTCGGGGTCTTCCCTCAGGTGAACGTCTCGAAGATCGAGCGGTCCGGCGAGGTGGTCGCGTACTCGGGCGAGGAGCGGGGCAAGGCCGAGTTCTTCGACGCGGAGCAGGCACGGATCAAGCTGATCAGTCTGGGCGGAGCGCTGGGCGGGACGGCGCTGCTGGTGGCTGTGCTCGTGGTGGTCGGCACGTTCGCCCTGTCCGTGCAGCAGCGGCAGCGGGAGATCGCGCTGCTGCGGGCCGTCGCGGCGACACCGAAGCAGCTGCGCAGACTGCTGGGCGGCGAGGCGCTGCTGGTCGCCGCCGTTGCCTCGGTGTGCGGAGCGGGGGCCGGGCTGGGGGTCGGATTCTGGCTGCGGTCGAAGTTCGTGGAGCTGGGGGCGATGCCGGAGCAGTTGCAGCTGGTCGTCAGCCCGTTCCCGGCGGTGGCGGCTGTGCTGGCCACGCTGGTGGCGTCGTGGGCCGCGGCGCGTCTGTCGGCCCGGCGGGCGGCGCGGATCCGGCCGGTCGAGGCGCTCGGTGAAGCGGCGATGCCGACCGCCCGGCTGCCCTGGTCACGGCTGCTGGCGGGGGTCCTGGTGACGGCAGGGGCGGTGACGCTGACGATCGTCCTGTCCACTCTGACGACCGAGGCGGCATCGGGGCCCCTGACCATGGTCACCGCTCTGCTGTGGACCGTGTCGGTCTCCGTGCTGGGACCGCTGGTGGTGCGGGCGGCTGTGGCACTGCTCGGGGTGGCACTGCGGGCCTCGCGGACGAGCGGTTACCTGGCTGCCGCGAATCTGCGGGCGCGGGCGCGCCGGCTCGCTTCGGTGGTGGCGCCGCTGACCCTGATGATCGGAGTGAGCTGCACGATCCTGTTCGTGCCTACGACGACGGGGCACGCGTCGCGGGCGGAGGCCGAGGCGGGCAACCGTGCGGACTTCGTGCTGGGCCCGCATGTCCCTTCCGTAACGGCGGCAAGGCTGCGGGAGCGGGCCGGGGTCGAGGCGGTGACCGAGGTACTGCACACGTCGGTGCGTGTGGGGCTGACGAAGTACGGGGCGCAGGGAGTGACCCGGCAGGGCCTGGCCCGGACGTCGGACCTCGGTGTGACCTCTGGATCGTTGGACGAGCTCGGCCCGGACACGGTCGCCGTGAGCGAGAACGCGGCCCGCCGGCTGGATGTCGCCGTCGGCGAAGAGGTGAGCCTGACCCTCGGAGACGGCACTCCGGTCCGGATGCGGGTGGTCGCCGTGTACGCACGGGGCCTCGGATTCGGTGACCTGACCCTGGATCACGGGCTCATGGCGCGCCACGTGGACGATCCGACAGGCACGCTGCTCGTCGCCGCGCCGAAGCTGAGCCGTGAGGAGGTGGCGGCGGCCGTGCCGGGAGCCTCGGTCCTCGACCGGGCAGAGGCAGTCGAGGCGGCCGCCCCGGACTCGGAGGTCAACTACGTGGCCATGGGGCTGATCATCGCCTTCACCGCGATCGCCGTGGTCAACACCCTCGCGATGTCTATCAGCGACCGCACTCGCGAGCTGGCGCTGCTGCGGCTGGTGGGCGCCACCCGACGGCAGGTCCTGCGGATGCTGCGCATGGAGACCCTGACGGCACTGGTCATCGCCGCTGCGCTCGGTACGGCCCTGTCGGTGATCACCCTGACGGCGTTCAGCAGCGGGATGACGGGGGCCGCCCCCTACATTCCGCCGGCCACCTATGCGGCGGTCCTCGCCGTGGCGGCCGGTCTGGCCATGGCGGCCACGGTGCTGCCGGCCCGGGTGGCGCTGCGCCGGCACGCGGCGGAGGCGGTAGCCGGAGGCGAGTGAGCTGCCCCGCTCGGCCCGGGCCGCGGACCACCGGGCGTCACCGACCGAGGGCGACAAAAAAGCCCCTGATCCGCGTTTCCGCGGATCAGGGGCTTCCCTGAAAGGGTGAGTAACGGGACTTGAACCCGCGACATCCTGGACCACAACCAGGTGCTCTACCATCTGAGCTATACCCACCAAGTCACCCGGTCGTTTTCCCGACCGGACGAGAAAAAGTGTACAGGGTCCGGGAGGGTGCTCGCGCACGCGTTTCCCGGGCGCGGTGCACGGGCCCCTCAGGGCCCGTGACCAGCGGTCGGACGCCCGGTCCCGCCGCCGCCCGTGGGCCGGGCGGGACCACGTCGGTGCGGCCTACTTCCCGGCGGGGGCCGAGTGGCGGGCCGCGATCTCCTTGGCGTGGGCGGAGTCCGGGCCGGGCTGCGGCACGAAGACCGCGTCCCGGTAGTAACGCAGCTCGGTGATGGAGTCGCGGATGTCGGCCAGCGCCCGGTGGTTGCCGTTCTTCTCCGGGCTGTTGAAGTACGCCCTCGGGTACCAGCGGCGCGCCAGCTCCTTGACCGAGGACACATCGACGATCCGGTAGTGGAGGTAACCCTCCAGCGACTGCATGTCCCGGGCGAGGAAGCCGCGGTCGGTGCCGACCGAGTTCCCGCACAGCGGGGCCTTGCCCGGCTCCTTCACGTGCTCGCGGATGTACGCGAGGACCCGCTCCTCGGCGTCGGCCAGGGTCGTGCCCCCGGCCAGCTCGTCGAGGAGGCCCGAGGCGGTGTGCATCTGCCGCACCACCTCGGGCATGGTCTCCAGGGCCGCGTCCGGCGGGCGGATCACGATGTCCACCCCTTCACCGAGCACGTTCAGTTCCGAGTCGGTGACCAGTGCGGCCACCTCGATGAGTGCGTCGTCCGTCAGCGAGAGCCCGGTCATCTCGCAGTCGATCCACACCATGCGGTCGTTCATGCGCCCCACCCTACGGGGCGCTGCGCTGCCCCGGCAGGGTCGGGCGCCCCGGAAAATACGCCTCGGAACCCGCCGTGAGCCGCTCCGCGTGGCCGCCCGGGGCGGTCGACGCGGTGACCGGGGACGGGCCCGGGGACGACGCAGCCGCGGCGCGGCGGCTCGACGGCGTGCCCTGGGTGGGCACGGACGTCTCCAGCGCCGTGGCGACGCTCTCCAGCACCCCTCCCTGCGGACGGCGGGCCCGGTAGGCGGCCCGGTACGCGGCGGGGGAGGAGCCGAGCTGGCGACGGAAGTGCCCGCGCAGCGCGACCGGCGAGCGGAAGCCGCAGCGGCCGGCCACCTCGTCGACCGAGTAGTCCGAGGTCTCCAGCAGCCGTTGCGCCTGCAGCACACGCTGGGTGATCAGCCACTGGAGCGGTGCGCTGCCGGTGAGCGAACGGAACCTGCGGTCGAAGGTCCGCCTGCTCATGTAGGCGCGCGCCGCCAGCGTCTCCACGTCGAACTGCTCATGGAGATGCTCCAGCGCCCAGGCCACGACCTCCGCGAGCGGGTCGGAGCCGATCTCCTCAGGTAAAGACCTGTCGAGGTAGCGCTCCTGCCCCCCGCTGCGCCGCGGCGGCACGACGAGCCGGCGGGCCAGGGCCCCGGCCGCCTCCGTGCCGTGGTCGGTGCGGACTATGTGGAGGCAGAGATCGATACCGGCGGCGGTGCCGGCCGAGGTGAGCACGTCGCCGTCGTCGACGAACAGCTCACGCGGGTCGACGTGCACCGACGGATAGCGCTTGGCCAGCGTCGGCGCGTACATCCAGTGCGTGGTGGCCGGGCGGCCGTCCAGGAGCCCGGCCGCGGCGAGGACGAAGGCACCCGTGCAGAGCCCGACGATGCGGGCGCCCTCCTCGTGGGCGCGGCGCAGCGCGTCCAGCGCCTCCGCGGGCGGCGGCGAGGTGATGGACCGCCAGGCGGGCACCACGACGGTGCCGGCCCTGCTGATCGCCTCCAGGCCGTAGGGCGCGCTGAGTTCGAGCCCGCCGGTGGTGCGCAGCGGTCCCTCCTCGCCCCCGCAGACGAGCAGTCGGTAGCGTGGAACGCCCGCGTCCTGCCGGTCGATTCCGAAAACCGAGAGCGGGATGGAGCTCTCGAAGATAGGGCCGCCACTGAACAGCAGTACGGCTACGACTTCCCGCCGTCGCCGCCCGGTCAGCTTCCGTGCGGCCTCCGTCGTGGTGGCGGAGTCCTGGCTCATGACGCTAAGCCCCCCTCGGTGTTCGCGTCTTCCTGGTCCCTACGGGCCTGTCGCTCCTGCACGTTTCCCCTCGGTCTCGCACGCGTCCCCAGTCCTCGACCCTCATGATCGAATCTACTGCGTCCCGTGACGTCGACGTGACACGTTCCCCCACCGGCACTATGTCGACAAGGCAACTTGGCGCGAAGCGTTCGATCACGAAGGGTTTCACCCGCGAGCCCCGCAGGGAAGTGCGCGTGGCGATCATGGCCCGTCCCCATAGGGTCAAAGCGTACCGCGCGGTCTATTCCTGCCTGCTGGCACGCGGGTTGAGCGGCCATGACGCCAAGGGAACGGGGTGTGGCTGAAGTTGGCTGAAATTCGATGGTCGCGTGCGCGTATTCAAGTCATACGACCGGCGTGCGCCCCATGGTCCCAGAAGCTTCCGTGCGCCTCTCGCGCCTCTCACGGGCGTCCGGAGTCCGGTGATGAACGGTGCGCGATGACCTGATGGCGGGGTGTGACGGGCCCGCCCCGGGTGGCGGGTGGCGGATTCGGCCGTCTTGCGCCGGCCGGCGGGGGCCGGGGCCCGGAGCCGCGTGCCGAGACCGCTCGGGCCGCCGTCAGCTGGATGTACGACGCAACCGGCATTGCCATGAGCGGCGGCGTCCGGCATGCTCCCCCCATTGCCGAAGGCGCCGTGCGAAGGCTGGGCAGTGGAGGAGTGGCGCCGTACCCTTGGGGGTAAGGGGTTGGGAAGATGTTTCCCGGACACAGCTTCGCCGCACACAGGTACACCTCCAAACCGCTCCCTCCTCACGAGGACTCTCTTCGCCGAGACACCGATGGCCGGTCACGAAATCCCTGAACCCGCAGACCGCAAGCAGGTAGCCGACCCCGGGTCGGAACCGCAGACGGTCGGAGAGTCGCGCCCTTCCTGCGATCCCGCCTTCCGGCATGGGGTCGTGGTCGGCTTCGACGGCTCCATGTCCAGCGAGCGAGCTCTCGCCTACGCGATCGGCATGGCCCACCGCCACGGGGCGGGGCTGATCATCGTCCATGTGGCCAACCGCCTCCCGACCACGGTCTGGGCCGGCTGCGAGCCGCCGGTCTTCGTCGACGTGCCCGACCACCGCACCGAGGTCCTCGGTCTGGAGCTCGCGTGCGCCGACTACCTCGCCGAGATTCCCTGGGTGCTGGTGGAGCGCGGCGGCGACATCTGCCACGAGCTGGAGGAGGTCGGCCGGGAATACTCCGCCGACGCCATCGTGGTCGGTTCGACGCACGGCATCGTGGGCCGCATCTTCGGGTCCGTGGCGGGCCGTCTGGCGCGCCGGGCCCAGCGCCCGGTCATCGTCATCCCCTGAGCCGCGAAAGGCCCCTGACGAGCCGTCAGGGGCCTTCTCCGTGCCCGTCCGGGCGGACGGGAGGGTTCTGCTACTCCACGGTGACCGACTTCGCCAGGTTGCGCGGCTTGTCGATGTCACGGCCCATCGCCAGCGCGGTGTGGTAGGCGAGCAGCTGGAGCGGGATGCCCATCAGGATCGGGTCCAGCTCGTTCTCGTTCTTCGGGACGACGATCGTGTGATCGGCCCTCTCCTGCTCGCGGTGGGCGACCGCGAGGATGCGTCCGCTGCGCGCCTTGATCTCCTCCAGCGCGGCCCGGTTCTTCTCGAGGAGGTCGTCGTCCGGGACGATCGCCACGGTGGGCAGGGCGGGCTCGATGAGGGCGAGCGGGCCGTGCTTGAGCTCGGAGGCGGGATACGCCTCGGCGTGGATGTACGAGATCTCCTTGAGCTTCAGGGAGGCCTCCAGGGCGACCGGGTAGCCCCGAACCCGCCCGATGAACATCATCGACTGGGCGCCCGCGTACTCCTCGGCGAGCTTCTTGATCTCGTCCTCGGACTCCAGGATCTCGCTGATCTGCCCGGGAAGCCTGCGCAGGCCCTCGATGATGCGCTTGCCGTCGGAGACCGACAGGTCGCGGATGCGGCCCAGGTGGAGGGCGAGCAGGGCGAACGCGACGACCGTGTTCGTGAAGCACTTGGTGGAGACGACGCAGACCTCGGGGCCCGCGTGGACGTACATGCCGCCGTCGGCCTCGCGCGCGATCGCCGAACCGACGACGTTCACGACGCCCAGGACGCGTGCGCCCTTGCGCTTGAGCTCCTGGACCGCCGCGAGAACGTCGTAGGTCTCACCGGACTGCGAGACGGCGACGTAGAGGGTGTCGGGGTCGACCACCGGGTTGCGGTAGCGGAACTCGGAGGCGGGCTCCGCGTCGGCGGGGATGCGGGCCAGCTCCTCGATGAGGCCGGCGCCGATCAGGCCCGCGTGGTACGAGGTGCCGCAGCCGAGGATCTTGATGCGGCGCACACCACGGGCCTCGCGGGCGTCCAGGTTGAGGCCGCCGAGGTGCACCGTGGAGAAGCGGTCGTCGATCCGGCCGCGCAGCACGCGGTCCACGGCGTCGGCCTGCTCGGAGATCTCCTTGTGCATGTACGTGTCGTGGCCGCCCATGTCGTACGACTCCGCCTCCCACTCCACCGTGGTCGGCGTGGCCGTCGTGGTCGAGCCCTCGGTGGTGTACGTACGGAAGTCGTCGGCCTTGAGGGTGGCCATCTCGCCGTCGTCCAGCGTGACGATCTGGCGGGTGTGCGCGACCAGGGCGGCCACGTCGGAGGCGACGAACATCTCCTTCTCGCCGATGCCGAGCACGACCGGCGAGCCGTTGCGGGCGACGACGATGCGGTCGTTGAAGTCGGCGTGCAGCACGGCGACGCCGTAGGTGCCCTCGACCAGCTTCAGCGACTCGCGGACCTTCTCCTCCAGGGTGAGGGCCTGCGAGCGGGAGATCAGGTGGACCAGGACCTCGGTGTCGGTCTCGGAGAGGAACGTGACACCGTCCGCGACCAGCTTGGCGCGGAGCTCGGAGGCGTTGTCGATGATCCCGTTGTGGACGACGGCGACCTTGCCCTCCGCGTCCAGGTGCGGGTGGGCGTTCTCATCGCTGGGGGCGCCATGGGTGGCCCAGCGGGTGTGGGCGATGCCGGTCGTGCCCGCGAACCGCTTGGGGACGCGGGCCTCCAGGTCGCGGACCCGGCCCTTGGCCTTGACGGTCTTCAGGGTGCCGGGCTTGCCCGCCGCGGCCTTGCCCGTGATGACGATGCCCGCGGAGTCGTAACCCCGGTACTCCAGCCGCTGCAGCCCTTCAAGCAGCAGCGGAGCCACGTCACGCTTGCCGATGTATCCGACGATCCCGCACATAGAGTCTCTGCCCCTCCGACGACGTACAAGTTTCCGTGCCCGCCCGCGGCGGCTCAGCCGTAGACGATGCGCCGCAGCTGGCGCAGCGAGAGCTCCTGCGGCGCGACCGCGCGGTGCGGCAGCTCGGCCGCGATCCGCTCGAAGATCTCCGCGTTGACCAGGCCGCCCGCCTGCAGTTCGCGGTGGCGGCGCCGGACGAAGACCTCGGCCGTCTCGTCGAAGTACGCCAGTACGTCCAGGACCACCCTGGCGGCCTCCCCGCGCTGGAGCGTGGTGGAGCGCACGAGGTGGTCGATCAGATCGTCATGCGTCTGGCGGCGTTCGAGCACCCGTCGATACTGCTTCGGGCGGGTGCGTTACGCAAGAAATCTGCCCGATATCGGGCAGGAATCACGCACTCAGGCATCTGTATGGGGTGAATGTCGCTTATCTCTACTTTCTCGCGCCGTGCGTCGTGCGCCCTCGCGCGCCGCGCGCGCCCCCCGACCCTGCTCTCCCCGGAGGGGCACAACCGGAGGTGAGCGGGGTCGGAGGAGCCGGGCGGCCTCAGAGCCCGGCGATCGGGTTCCGCAGCCTGCCGGTCAGCTGGAGCGCGCCCGCCGGGTCCTCCAGGTCGACCATCTCCTGGTTGTTCCGCAGCTGCAGCCGGTTCAGGCAGGACAGCGCGAAGTCCTGCGTGAACATGTCGTACCGCTCGAACTTCTCCGCGAGGTGGGGCACCGAGTCCTGGTAGCCCCGGACGCACTCGGCGACCGTCCGCCAGAACGTCTCCTCGTCGAGAACGCCCTCCGTGGCCAGGTCGGCCGAGAGGAAGCGGAAGAAGCAGTCGAAGACGTCGGTGAGCACCGACAGCAGCTTCATGTCCTCGGGCACGTCCGCGCGGATCCGCTCGACCTGGGGCGGCAGCACCGCCTCGGGGTCCATGACCGCGATCTCCTCGGCGATGTCCTTGAAGACCGCCCGCCGTACGACGCCGTCCTCGATCACCAGGATCACGTTCTCGCCGTGCGGCATGAACACCAGGTCGTACGCGTAGAAGCTGTGCAGCACCGGGACCAGGTAGGCGTCCAGGTAGCGCCGCAGCCAGTCGGCCGGCGCGAGCCCCGACTCGGCGATCAGGGCGCCCGCCACCGAGCGCCCCTCGGCGTCGGTGTGGATGAGCGCCGCCATCGTCGACAGGCGCTCACCTCCGGACAGCGCCGGTACCGGGCTCTCCCGCCAGAGCGCCGCCAGCATCTTCCGGTACGGGGAGCCCTTGGTGGTGGCCGCCTCGTAGGTCCGGTGGCGGTAGCCGACGGCGGCCCGCTCCCGGATGATCGAGAAGCCCGTCCCGCGCAGCAGCTCGTCCTGTTCGATCAGCCCGGCCAGCCAGTCGTTGATCGCGGGCGTCGCCTCCATGTAGGCGGCCGAGAGCCCTCGCATGAAGCCCATGTTCAGTACGGACAGAGCCGTCTTCACGTAGTGCCTGCCGGGGTGGTCGGCGTTGAA
Organism: Streptomyces sp. NPDC048590; assembly: GCF_043199535.1. Classification (NCBI taxonomy): domain Bacteria; kingdom Bacillati; phylum Actinomycetota; class Actinomycetes; order Kitasatosporales; family Streptomycetaceae; genus Streptomyces; species Streptomyces sp. NPDC048590. The sequence continues at coordinate 298,749 of NZ_JBICWC010000001.1, forward strand.
GAAGGTCCGGATCGACTGCTGGGCGAGGTAGGAGTCGTCGCCCTCGCCCAGGCAGACCAGATGCCGCTGCGCCACCTCGCCGGCGAAGGTGACGGAGAGCTTGTTCCACCACTGCCAGGGGTGGACGGGGATCAGCAGGTAGTCGTCGAGGTCGAGGCCGAGGTCCGCCATGCGCGCGGCGAACCGGCCGAGGGTCTCCTCGCCCAGCTCGCCGGCGATCAGAGTGGGGTAGTCCAGCCCGGCACCCGCCGTGAAGGTGGCGCGATCGCGCCGGGCGGCCAGCCACACCAGCGCGATCTCGGACGCCGCCTCGGGGGCGTACGCCCGGTACTCGCCGACGCCGAAGCCGAGCCGGCCGTTGTTGGCGACAAAGCAGGGGTGCCCCTCGGTCATGCCGGTCTCGATCGCCTGGAAACCGGCCACGGCCAGTTGCGCGGAGGTGGTCGGTTCCTTGGTCAGTTTGTACGCGGTTCCGGCCAGGGTCGACGAGATCTCCTCCAGGTACACCGGCAGGATCTCCGCCGAGAGGCCCAGGGTGGAGCGCAGCTCCACGAAGAAGTCGAGCGCGTCCAGCGGGAGCTCCGAGCCGTACCGGTGCCGGGTGACCGAAGCGGCGTCCACCTGCCAGTGGTCCAGGGCGAAACGGCGCGCGGTGAAGTGGTACTCCACGCTCCCGTCGTCGCTGAGCACGCGGTAGCGGTCGTCACCGAGCGGTTCGGGGGTCAGCAGCCGCTCGTGGGAGAACTCGGCCAGGGCCTTGCGGATCAGCAGCCGTCCGGCGGCCGCCCAGCGCTCGGGCGTCAGGTGGCCGGCCGCCGCGGCGGACGCGGGGGCGGTGGTGGCGGGGTGCGCGGTCGTCGTGGTCATCGGGCGTCTCCAGTGGTCGCGGCCTCGAACTGCTCCCGGGTGCAGGTGCAGAGCAGTGCCTGCTTCTCCGGCTTGGTGATCTCGCGGACGACCTCGAAGCCGACGGCCTTGTTCAGCGCCTGGACGGCGCTGTTGGTGACGTCCGGTTCGACGACGACCCGGCGCACCTCCGGGTCCGCGAAGAGCGCCTCCATGACGGCTTTGATGACGGCCCGGGTGAAGCCGTGCACCGGGGTCACGGGCGGGGCGACCAGGAAGTGCATCCCGACATCGCCGGGCTCCGCCTCGTACAGCCCCTTGAGCTCGACCTCGGTCGGGTCGTAGCGCTCCATCAGGAAGGCGGGACGACCGTCGTGCAGACCGATGTAGGCGTCGTGGTGCGGGTGGGCGGCTATCCGCATGTACTCCCGCTCGACGTCCTCGAGCCGGGCGTCACCCATCATCCAGAACGACGACCGGGGGTGGGTCACCCACTCGTGCACCAGTTCCGTGTCCGACCTCTCTCCCGGCCCGGCGGGGGAGAGGTCCAGGGGGCGGACGGTGAACGTTCCGAGAGGTTTCTTGCTGGTCATGCTGCGAACTCCTGGAAGGCGACGGACTTCTCGACCGGGTAGTACGGGCGGCCGAGCAGCTCGCCGATGATGTACGCGTTGCGGTAGGCGCCCATGCCGAGGTCGGGCGAGGTGATCGAGTGGGTGTGCACCCCGGCGTTCTGCAGGAAGATCCCGCGTCCGGTGGTGTCGATGCTGTAGTTGCGTGCCACGTCGAACCTCCCCCGGCTGTCGTGGCGGATCCGGTCGGTGACCGGTTCGAGGAAGGCCGGCGTGGTGTACCGGTAGCCGGTGGCGAGGATCAGGCCCTCGGTGTCGATCTCGTAGTCCCTGCCCTGCTCCTCCTGGCGCAGCCCCAGCGTGTACGTGCCGGTCGACTCCTCGTAACGCGCGGTGTTCAGGCTTGAGTTGGTGAGCAGGCGGGTGGGGACGGGGCCCGCCAGGTTCTTCTGGTAGAGCAGGTCGAAGATCGAGTCGATCAGCTCTCCGTCGATGCCCTTGAACAGCCCTTTCTGGCCGGACTCCAGCCGGTAGCGGGTGTCCTCGGGCAGGGCGTGGAAGTAGTCCACGTAATCGGGCGAGGTCATCTCCAGCGTGAGCTTGGTGTACTCGAGCGGGAAGAAGCGGGGGGAGCGCGTCACCCAGTTCAGCCGGTAGCCGTGCACATCGATCTCGGAGAGCAGGTCCTGGTAGATCTCGGCCGCGCTCTGCCCGCTGCCCACCAGTGTGATGGACCGCTTGGCCTGCAGCGATGCCTTCTCCTGCAGATAACGGGAGTTGTGCAGGAAGTCGCCGCCGAGGCCGCGGCAGGCCTCGGGGACGTGCGGCGGGGTGCCGGTGCCGAGGACGAGACTGCGGGCGCGGAAGGCCGCGCCGCCGGTGCGCACGGTGTAGAGGCCGTCGCCCTCGTCGTACGTAACCGACTGTACGGTTTGGTTGAAACGGATACTGCTCAGTTTGGCCGCGGCCCACCGGCAGTAGTCGTTGTACTCGGTCCGCAGCGGGTAGAAGTTCTCCCGGATGTAGAACGAGTAGAGCCGGCCGCGCTCCTTCAGGTAGTTCAGGAAGGAGTAGGGCGAGGTCGGGTCGGCCATCGTCACCAGGTCGGACATGAAGGGCGTCTGGAGATGGGCGCCCTCCAGGAACATGCCCGAATGCCACTCGAAGTCCGGCTTGGACTCCAGGAAGACGCCGTTCAGCTCGTCGACGTGCTCGGTCAGGCAGGCGAGTCCGAGGTTGAACGGACCGAGTCCGATGCCGATGAAGTCGTACGTGGTGGCGGCGGGCTCAGGAAGCGCGGTCAAGGGAGTCTCCCAGGTACTGCTCGGCGTGGCCGGCGATCAGATCGAGGACGGTGCGGAGGTCGGCCGTGGTCGTCTCGGGGTTGAGCAGGGTGAACTTGAGGTACTGGCGACCGTCGACCTTCGTGCCCGCGACCACCGCCTCGCCCGAGGCGGCGAGCGCCTTGCGGGCGTACAGGTTGGCCCGGTCGATGTCGGCGGCGGCCGTGACGCCCGCGGGGACGTGGCGGAAGACCAGGGTGGAGAGCCGGGGCTCCACGACGACGTCGTAGCGCGGGTCGGCCGCGAGCAGCCGCCAGCCCTCGGACGCCCGCTCGCACACCTCGTCGAACAGCTCACCGATGCCGTCCGCGCCCATGATCCGCAGCGTCATCCACAGCTTGAGGGCGTCGAACCTGCGGGTGGTCTGAAGCGACTTGTCCACCTGGTTGGGGATGCGCTCCTCGACGGCCCGCTCGGGGTTGAGGTACTCCGCGTGGTACGTCGCATGGCGCAGCGTGGCCCGGTCCCGGACCAGTACGGCGGACGAACTCACGGGCTGGAAGAAGGACTTGTGGTAGTCCACCGTCACGGAGTCGGCGCGCTCGATGCCGTCGAGCAGCTCCCGCCTGGTGCGGGAGGCCAGCAGTCCGCAGCCGTAGGCGGCGTCCACGTGCATCCAGGTCGCGTACCGGTCGCAGAGCGCGGCGATCTCGGGCAGCGGGTCGATGGAGCCGAAGTCGGTGGTGCCCGCCGTGGCGACGACCGCCATCGGTACGGCGCCCTCGGCCTCGCACTGCTCCAGGGCCGCCGCCAGGGCGGCGGTTCGCATCCGCTTCTCACGGTCGACGGGGACGGGGACGACGGAGCCGGGGCTCAGTCCGAGGAGCTTCGCCGACTTGCTGACGCTGAAGTGGCTGCACTCGGAGGCGAGTATCCGCAGCCGGCCGAACTCCTCGGGGCGGAGTTTCGCCTCCTCGCGGGCCAGCAGCAGGGCCTGCAGGTTGGACTGGGTGCCCCCGCTGGTGAAGACGCCGTCCGCCGCCGGGCCGAGCCCGATGCGGCCGGCCGTCCAGTCGATCAGCCGGCGTTCGATCAGGGTGCCACCCGCGCTCTGGTCCCAGGTGTCCAGGGACGAGTTGACGGCGCTGAGCACCGCCTCGCCGACCAGCGCGGGTATGACCACGGGGCAGTTGAGGTGGGCGAGGTAGCGGGGGTGGTGGAAGTAGACGGCGTCACGGAGGTAGACCTCCGAGAGTTCGTCCAGCGCGGCGGCGGTGTCACCGAGCGGCCGGTCCAGATCGACGGAGCCGACGACGGGGGTGAGCGCTTCTACGTCTGTACCGCTGAACGGCCGCGTGACGGAGGTGAGTCGGTCAGCGACCTGATCCACGCCCGCGGAGACGGAGTGACGGTAGTCCTCCGCCGTCGTGCGGTTGAGCAGGTGGGAACGCATGTGGGGGAGCCTCCCGGGTAGGGGCGTCGTCGCGCCCTCCGGGTACGGAAATGGGGGACGGGGGCCGCGACGATTAGGTTAGGCAACCCTAACCCAACGATTGTCGCGACTCCCGCCCCCCACGGCGTCCGTCACACGAACCCCACAAGAGGCACGGAGGTGTCACGAGGGACCCCCCGCCGCCTCCTCCCGCAGCTGCTCCTCGCTCAGTCCCCGCCGCCAGTAGCCGACGAAGGTGACGCGCCTCCGGTCGAAGTCCCGCTCGCCGACCAGGTGGCGGCGCAGCGCGCGGACCCCGGAGGCCTCGCCCGCGATCCAGGCGTACGGGGTGCCTGCCGGCAGTTCGGCGGCGCGCACGGCCTCCACGGCCGAGGGGGCACCTTCCTCGCGTATCAGCCAGGTGATCCGGGCGTCGGCCTCGGTGCTCAGTTCCAGCCGGTCCTGGGCGTGCGGGACCTCCAGCCAGACCCGCGCCTCGGTGCCGGCGGGCAGCCATTCGAGGGCGGCCGACGCGGCCGGCAGGGCCGTCTCGTCGGCCGCGATCAGGACCCATCCGGTGTCCTGCGGAGGCTTGAAGCGGAGTCCGCTGTTGTTCTCGCCGGTGGGGCCCAGCACCTTGAGACGCTGTCCCGGCACGGCGGCCTCCGCCCAGCGGCAGGCCGGTCCGCCGTGCTCGTGCACGGCGAAGTCGATGTCCACCTCCGTGGAGCCGTCGGCGGCGCGGCGCTGGGCCCGCACCGTGTACGAGCGCATCACCGCCCTGACGTCCGGGGGCAGGGCCCGCCAGGCCGGGAACCACTCGCCGTTCTCGTCGACCGGGACCACGGCCTCGGCCTGGCCCGGGTGGGGGAGGAAGATCGAGAGGCTCTGGTCACGGCCTCCCGCGGCGAACCCGTCGGCCCCCGGGCCTCCGAGCGTGATGCGCAGCATCGACGGGCCGAGCCGGCGGGTTCTCAGGACCGTCAGGTCGAAGAACCGGAATGGGGCGACGGCGGGTGCGGTGGCGGTCGTCATGCGGGGGTCCTCCCGGGAACCTGGACGGAGGCGGGTCCGGCCCGGTGGAGACCCGGGCCGGACCTCAGGTCAGCCTGCCTTCTTGGCCTTCTCGATGGCCTCGGCGAGGGCGTCGAGGATCGGTGCGCACTTGTCGTAGGAGTAGATGGGCTCCGTGGTGCGGGGAATGACCTGGCCGGCCTTCACGGCGGGCAGCTTCGCCCATGTCGGCTTTGAGGTCAGGGCGTCCGGCTGCAGAGCTGAGGAGCGGTTGTCCATCATGATGATGTCCGCGTCGTACTTGTCGACGTTCTCCCAGCTCAACTCCTCGAAGAAGCCTGCCTCGTTGACCTTCGGTTCGACGAACTGCACGCCGAGCTCCTGGAAGTACAGGGTGTCGGCGGAGGTCTTCGCGAGGGAGACGTAGAAGAGGTCCTGGCTCGCCGAGCCGATCATGACCTTGATGTTCGGCTGTGACTTGGCGGCCGCGCGCAGCCGGGCCGCGGCCTTCTCGAAGGCCGCCTTGGCGTCCGTGACCTTCTTGGCCTTGACGTCGGCGCCGAGCGAGGCGGCCAGATCCTCGTGGCGCTGGATCGCCTTCGGCATCGTGGTCTGCGCGGCCCACAGGGCGACGCTCGGGGCCAGCTTGAGGATCTTGTCCTTCGACTGGTCCGGCACGTACCAGAGGGCGTCCTTCTCCCACATGGCGGTGACGAGGAGTTCCGGCGCGAGACCGGCGTACTTCTCGACGTTGAACTCGCCCCAGACGTTGCCGAGCACCTCGACCTTGTTCACGTCGAGGTCGCCCGCCTGGACATCGGCCTTGCCGCCGGAGGTCTTCGTCGGGCCGAACACGCCCTTGACCTCTATGCCGTAGTCGTGGAGCGCGGCGGCGACACCGATGAACGCGACGATGTTCTTCGGTACGGAATCAGCCTTGACCGTCTGTCCGCGATCGTCCTTGAAGCTCCAGGGGCCGGAGTCCTTCGCGCCCGAATCGGAGGCCGAGCCCTTCTCGTCGCCGTCGCCGCAGGCTGTGAGGGCGGCCCCCAGGCCGATGGCGCCACCGGCGGCCAGCAGGCCGCGGCGGGAGAAGGGGCTGGTCCGGAGGTTGGGCATGAGTGTGTCTGCTTTCGTGCGCGCCGAAGTAACCGATGCCGATTCGAAAGGAAGGCTAGCCTAACCTCACACATCGCGGGCGGGCAGGGCAAGGGGGAGCGGTGGTTCCGTTACCTGCCTCGGTGAAAGCCGCCTTCCCTGACCAGGGAAGGCGGCCGGCGCGCGCCCTGCCTCAGGCGCCCACACCCAGCTCCCGGGCGATCAGCATCCGCTGGACCTCGCTGGTGCCCTCGCCGATCTCCAGGATCTTGGAGTCGCGCCACATCCGGGCCACCGGATACTCGTTCATGAAGCCGTAGCCCCCGTGGATCTGCGTCGCCTCACGGGCGTTGTCCACCGCGACCGTCGACGAGTAGAGCTTGGCGATCGCCGCCTCCTTCTTGAAGGGCTCACCCGCCACCAGCCGGGAGGCCGCGTCGCGCCAGCCGATCCGGGCCATGTGCGCCCGCATCTCCATGTCGGCGATCTTGAACTGGATGGCCTGGTTGGAACCGATCGGCTTCCCGAAGGCGTGGCGCTCCCGCGCGTACTTCAGCGACTCGTCCACGCAGCCCTGCGCCAGGCCCGTCGACAGCGCCGAGATGGCGATCCGTCCCTCGTCCAGGATCCGGAGGAACTGCGCGTAGCCGCGGCCCTCCTCGCCCAGCAGGTTCGCCGCGGGGACGCGGACGTCGGAGAAGGACAGCTCCCGGGTGTCCGAGGCGTTCCAGCCGACCTTGGAGTAGGGGGCGGCCACAGTGAAGCCGGGGGTGCCGGACGGGACGATGATCGCGGAGATGCGCGGCGCGCCGTCCTCCTTGCGCCCGGTCACCGCCGTCACCGTCACCAGTTCGGTGATGTCCGTGCCCGAGTTGGTGATGAAGCACTTGGAGCCGTTGATCACCCACTCGCCCGCGGCCTCGTCCAGCACGGCCGTCGTCCGGGTGCCGCCCGCGTCCGAACCGCCGTCCGGCTCCGTCAGGCCGAACGCGCCGAGCGCCTCGCCCGAGCAGAGCTTCGGCAGCCACCGCCGCTTCTGCTCCTCGGTGCCGAAGCGGTGGACCGGCATGGCGCCGAGCGAGACCCCGGCCTCCAGGGTGATTGCCACGGAGGAGTCGACCCTGGCCAGCTCCTCCAGGGCGATCCCCAGGGCGAGGTAGTCCCCGCCCATGCCGCCGTACTCCTCGGGGAAGGGCAGCCCGAAGAGACCCATCCGGCCCATCTCGGCCACGATCTCGTACGGGAACTCGTGACGCTCGTAGAAGTCACCGATCTTCGGGGCGATCACATCGTGTGCGAACTCCTCGACGGTACGGCGCAGTTCCTCGTGCTCGGCGGTCAGCCGGTGGTCAAGGGACATGGGTGGTTCACTCCTTGTGGGACAGCGCGCGGACGGTACGGGACGGGCTCGGGCGGCCCAGCTGTTCGGCCATCCACACGCTGGTGGCGGTGAGTGCGCCGAGATCGACCCCGGTTTCCACGCCGAGGCCGTCGAGCATCCACACGAGATCCTCGGTGGCGAGATTTCCGGTCGCGCTCTTCGCGTACGGGCAGCCGCCGAGCCCGCCCGCGGACGCGTCGACCGTGGTCACCCCGTGCTGGAGCGCCGCCAGGGTGTTGGAGAGCGCCTGGCCGTAGGTGTCGTGGAAGTGCACCCCGACCGTGTCGGTGGACACGCCCTCGGAGTTCAGGGCGGAGAGGAGTTCCCCCACGTGGCCGGGGGTGGCCACGCCGATCGTGTCGCCGAGGGAGAGTTCGTCGCAGCCCAGGTCCATCAGCGCCTTCGCGACCCGCACCACCTGGGGGACGGGCACGGCGCCCTCCCACGGATCGCCGAAGCACATCGACAGATAGCCCCGCACCCGCACCCCGGCGTCCTTCGCACGGGCCACGACCGGCTCGAACATGGCGAGCGACTCGTCCACCGTGCGGTTGAGATTGCGGGCGGCGAACGTCTCCGTCGCCGAACCGAAGACCGCGATCCCCCGCGCGCCGAGCGCGAGCGCCCGGTCCAGGCCGCGTTCGTTCGGCACCAGGACGGGGAGCTCCACCTCCCCGGCCGCCGCGAGGTCACCGAGCATCGGGAACAGCGACTCGGCGTCGGCGAGCTGGGGCACCCACTTCGGGTGCACGAAGCTGGTCGCCTCGATGGTGGTGAGCCCCGCCCCCGCCAGGCGGTGGACGAACTCCGCCTTCACCTCCGTGGGGACGACGCCCTTCTCGTTCTGCAGACCGTCACGGGCGCCCACCTCGTGGACGCGCACCCGGGCGGGCAGCCCCCGGGCGGGCACGGTCATGGGCAGCGCTGCAGCGGTCACGACTCCTCCTTGCGGTCCACCACGGCCAGGATCTGGTCCATGGCGACCGTGCTGCCCGCCGAGACGTCCAGTTCGGTGACGGTGCCGGCGTGCGGGGCGGAGATGACGTGCTCCATCTTCATCGCCTCGACGACCAGCAGGCTCTGCCCGGCCACGACCTCGTCGCCGACCGCGACCTTCACCACCGTGACCGTCCCCGGCATCGGCGCGGCGAGGGTGTCCGCCCCGGACCGGGCGGCCCCGCTCAGGGACGCCTCCACCGGGTCGTGGTCCTGGACGTGCCAGGCGTCGCCGTCCCGGCCGAGCCAGACACCGTCCGGTGACCCGGCCCGGCTGAAGGTGTGGGTCACTCCGCCGACCTCGACGACCACCCGCGTCCCGGATGCCTCCACCAGCCGGGACGACGAGGGTCCGGGCAGCGGCGGTACGGGACCGCACGCGTCGTCCCGCTCCTCCCGGTCCCCGGCGTGACCGAACGTCAGCGAGGCCGTGCCGCCCGGCTTCGTACGCAGTCCCACCCGCACCGGGTCATGGCCGGGGACACGGAAGTGGTGGAAGGTCTCCGCCGGTGTGCCGCCGAGGCGCCAGCCGCTGCGCACCGAGAAGGGGTCGACCCAGCCGCCGGTGGGCGCCGGGGCCCGCTGCCGCAGCAGCGCCGCCGTCGCGTACACCTCCTCCGGGACCCCGTCCGGCACCAGGCCGTCCGCCTCCCGCTCCACCAGGCCGGTGTCCAGCTCACCCGCGGCCACCGCGGGGTGTGCGAGCAGCCGGCGCAGGAACCCGGCGTTCGTCGGGACACCCAGCACCACCGTGTCCGCCAGCGCCGCCCGGAGCCGCCGCAGGGCGGTCGCCCTGTCCGGCCCGTAGGCGATGACCTTCGAGAGCATCGGGTCGTAGGTGCTGCCGACCGGCACGCCCTCGCTGAGTCCCGAGTCCGTACGCACCCCGCCGCCCTGCGGCTCGCGCAGGGCCAGCACCGTGCCGCCCGACGGGAGGAAGCCGCGCGCGGGGTCCTCCGCGCACACCCGGGCCTCGACGGCGTGCCCGGTGAGGGTGACGTCCGCCTGGGTGTAGGGGAGCTGTTCGCCGGAGGCGACCCGTAGCTGCCACTCCACCAGATCGAGCCCGGTGATCAGCTCGGTGACGGGGTGTTCGACCTGGAGGCGAGTGTTCATCTCCATGAAGTAGTACGAGGACGGGTCGCTGCCCGGGACGATGAACTCGACCGTGCCCGCGCCGACGTACCCGCAGGACCGCGCCGCCTGCACGGCCGCCTCGCCCATCGCCGCCCGGGTCGACTCGTCGAGCAGGACCGAGGGCGCCTCCTCGATGATCTTCTGGTGGCGGCGCTGCAGCGAGCACTCGCGCTCACCGAGGTGCACCACCGTGCCGTGCGCGTCGGCGAGCACCTGGATCTCGATGTGCCGGGGCCGGTCGATCCACCGCTCCACGAGCAGGGTGTCGTCGCCGAACGAGGCGCGCGCCTCGCGCCGGGCGGCCGCGATCTCCTCGGCCAGCAGCGTCTCCTCGCGCACCAGGCGCATGCCCTTGCCGCCGCCGCCCGCCGACGGCTTCAGCAGCACGGGCATCCCGATCTCACGTGCCGCCGCCTCCAGTTGGCCGTCGGTGAGGCCGCTGCCGGCGGAGCCGGGCACCACCGGCACCCCGGCGGCCGCGACGGTCTCCTTGGCCCGGATCTTGTCGCCCATCAGGGAGATGGCGTCGGCCGGCGGGCCGATGAAGACCAGCCCCGCCTCCGCGCAGGCGCGGGCGAACCCCGCGTTCTCGGCGAGGAAGCCGTACCCCGGGTGGACGGCCTCCGCGCCCGTACGCCGGGCGGCATCGAGGAGCCGGTCCACCGACAGGTAGCTCTCGGAGGCCGGCGCGGGGCCGATCCGTACCGCCGTGTCCGCCTCGCGTACGTGCCGGGCGTCCGCGTCCGCGTCGCTGAAGACGGCGACCGACCGCACACCGAGCTCGCGCAGGGTCCGGATGACCCGGACCGCGATCTCGCCACGGTTGGCGACCAGAACAGTGCTGAACATGGAAGTCCTCACATCACATCCGGAAGACGCCGAAACTGGGCTCGCCCAGCGGGGCGTTGGCACACGCGGTCAGGGCGAGACCCAGCACCTGCCGGGTCTCCATCGGGTCGATGACTCCGTCGTCCCAGAGCCGGGCGGTCGCGTAGTAGGCGTTGCCCTGCTGCTCGTACTGCGCGCGGACCGGGTCCTTGAAGGCCTCCTCCTCCGCGGCGGGCCACTCCTCGCCCCGGCCCTCGATCTGGTCGCGCTTGACCGTGGCCAGCACCGACGCGGCCTGCTCGCCGCCCATGACGGAGATCTTGGCGTTGGGCCACATCCACAGGAAGCGGGGCGAGTAGGCCCTGCCGCACATGGAGTAGTTCCCCGCGCCGTAGGACCCGCCCACCACGACCGTCAGCTTGGGGACCCGGGTGCACGCCACGGCCGTCACCATCTTGGCGCCGTGCTTGGCGATGCCGCCCGCCTCGTAGTCGCGGCCGACCATGAAGCCCGAGATGTTCTGGAGGAACACCAGCGGGATGCCGCGCTGGTCGCACAGCTCGATGAAGTGGGCGCCCTTCTGGGCGGACTCGGCGAAGAGGATCCCGTTGTTGGCGACGACACCGACCGGGTGGCCGTGGATCCGGGCGAAGCCGGTGATCAGCGTCTGGCCGTACTCCGCCTTGAACTCGGCGAAGCGCGAGCCGTCCACCACCCGTGCGATGACCTCCCGCACGTCGTAGGGCGTGCGCGGGTCGACGGGAACCGCGCCGTACAGCCCCGCCGGGTCCGCCTTCGGCTCCTCGGCCGGCTCCACGGTCCAGGGGAGAGGGCCCCGCTCCGGGAGGGTCGCGACGATGTTGCGCACGATCCGCAGCGCGTGCGCGTCGTCCTCGGCGAGATGGTCGGTCACCCCGGACACACGGGAGTGAACCTCGCCGCCGCCCAGCTCCTCCGCCGTCACGACCTCGCCGGTCGCGGCCTTCACCAGCGGGGGACCGCCCAGGAAGATCGTGCCCTGGTTCCGGACGATGACGGCCTCGTCGCTCATCGCGGGGACGTACGCCCCGCCCGCCGTGCAGGAGCCGAGCACCGCCGCGATCTGCGGGATGCCGGCGCCCGACATCCGCGCCTGGTTGTAGAAGATCCGCCCGAAGTGCTCCCGGTCGGGGAACACCTCGTCCTGCATCGGGAGGAAGGCGCCGCCCGAGTCCACCAGGTACAGGCAGGGGAGCCGGTTCTCCAGCGCGACCTCCTGGGCCCGCAGGTGCTTCTTCACCGTCATCGGGTAGTACGTGCCGCCCTTGACGGTCGCGTCGTTGGCGACGATCACGCACTCCCGGCCGCTGACCCGCCCGATCCCGGCGATCACCCCGGCGGCCGGTGCCGCGCCCCCGTACAGCCCCTCGGCGGCGAGCGGCGCCAGCTCCAGGAAGGGTGAGCCCGGGTCGAGCAGGGCGTCCACCCGCTCCCGTGGCAGCAGCTTGCCGCGCGCCACATGCCGGGCGCGGGCCTTCTCACCCCCGCCGAGACGAGCCGTGGCGAGCCGCGTGCGCAGCTCCTCGGCGAGCGCGTGATGCGCCGCCTCGTTGGCCTGCCAGGCCTCCGAGGCGGGATCGGCCGCGCTCACCAGGACCGGTGCCTGCTGCATCCTGTCGAGCCCCCTTGCCCGTACCGCGGTAGTCGGATGACGTTAGTGAGCGTTAACGTGTGACGCTCAGGTTAACGAGCGCTAACCCCCCTGTCTAGAATGAATCCCCATGAGCACCCATGCCGCCGCCCGTGTCGCGGCTCCCACCCGCCGCGAGCAGATCCTCCGGGAAGCGGCCCGGCTCTTCGCCGAGCGCGGCTTCCACGGTGTCGGGGTCGACGAGATAGGGGCCGCGGTCGGTATCAGCGGTCCCGGTCTCTACCGGCACTTCCCCGGCAAGGACGCCATGCTCGCCGAGCTGCTCGTCGGTATCAGCGAGCGCCTGCTGGCCGGCGGCAGGCTCCGCGTCACCGAGGACGGCGCCTCCGGCAGTTCCCCGGACGCCCTGCTGGACGCGCTCATCGAGGGGCACATCGACTTCGCCCTGGACGACCGCCCTCTGATCACCCTGCACGACCGCGAGCTGGACCGCCTGCGCGACACCGACCGCAAGCGCGTCCGCCAGCTCCAGCGGCAGTACGTGGAGGTCTGGGTGGACGCGGTCCGCGCCCGCTACCCCTCCCTGGTGGAGAGCGAGGCCAGGGTCACCGTCCACGCGGTGTTCGGCCTGCTGAACTCCACGCCCCACCTCACCCGCCCGGGTGCCCTCCCGGACCGCGCCGCCACGGCCGCCCTGCTCCACCGGCTGGCGCGAGGGGCGTTCGAGGCGGCGGGTCGCGCGGCCTGACGCCCCGCGGCGGGCTCCGGGCGGATCAGGCGCCGGCTGCCCCGCCGTCCCGGATCTCCTCCAGTGCGTCCCGCATGGCCTCGAGGGCCCGGGTGAAAACCAGTCCGCGAGTACGGCCAGGGCGCGACGAGCTCGCCGGAACGGGCCCCGCGTAGCCCCGGCGCGGCTGTCCGCGCGATCCCGCCGTACGAGACGCCAGGCACCCAGCGCGGCGGCGACGGCACAATGGCTGCATGCCGATACCCAGCCGCGCCGCCCTCGTCGAGCACCTCGTCCGCACACGCATCGCGGGCGACGTCGCCACTCCCCGCGACAACAACCTCTCCCACTACCGCCAGCTCGCCAACGGCAACCGCCACTTCTGGCTCGGGCTGGAGCTCGGCGACCGCTGGACCGACGAGCAGGACGTACTGGCCGTGATGGCCGAGCGGTGCGGGGTCGACGACGACCCCGAGCACCGGCAGGGCCAGGACACCATCGACCCGGAGCTGACCGTCGACGCCCTCGACCGGATGGCGGCCCGGCTGCGCAAGGCCGCGGCCGGCGGGCAGCGGGTGCTGTTCGCGACCGGCCACCCCGGCGGACTGCTCGACGTGCACCGCGAGACCGCACAGGCGCTGCGGACCGCCGGGTGCGAGATCGTCCGCATCCCCCAGGGCCTGACGACCGACGAGGGCCGGGTCCTCCAGTTCGCCGGTGTCGCCGTGCTGGAGCGCGGCGCCACCCTCTGGCACACCCACTCGCCCGCGCCGATGGCCGCGATCCTCGACGCCATGGAGCGCGAGGGACGGCCGCGCCCCGACCTCGTCGTGGCCGACCACGGCTGGGCCGGATGCGCCGGCCAGTACGGCGTCGACTCGGTCGGCTACGCAGACTGCAACGACCCCGCGCTCTTCCTCGGTGAGGCGGAGGGAACCCTCCAGGTCACCGTGCCCCTCGACGACCACGTCATCGACCCGCGCTACTACGACCCGATGACCGACTACCTGCTGGACGCGGCGGGGCTGGCACCCTCGGTCGACCGGGCGTAGCGCGCGGCCAGCTCCCGCAGGTGCGCGACCAGTTCCGGCGGGCCGGTCACCGTGAAGTCCAGGCCGAGCATCCCCAGGTGCACGCCGAGCGACTCCAGGGAATCGGCGCCGGTGTCCAGGACACACGTGCCCGCGTCGACGGTCTCCACGGTGCCCACCGCCGGGTTGATCCGCTCCAGCACCGCCTCGGCCGGGGCGTGCACCGTCACCCGGGCGCGGTGGCGCCAGGCTGCGGCCGACGCGCTCCCGGCGACATGCGCGGCGGCCCCGCCCTCCGGGTCCTCGCGCGGGGTGAAGCGGGGGCCGGCCGGAAGCCGCGGCGTGAGCCGGTCCACCCGGAAGGTGCGCCAGGCGTCGCGGTCCACGTCCCAGGCCACCAGATACCAGCGGCGCCCCCAGTTGACGACACGCTGGGGTTCCACCAGACGGCGTGACGACGCCCCGGAGTGGTCGCGGTAGTAGAGCCGCAGCCGCTCGTGATCACGGCACGCGGCCGTCAGCGTCATCAGCAGCTCGGTGTCCGCACCCGGTGCCGGCCGGTCCGCCGGCACCGGCACGGCGTACTCCTGGAGGGTGCGGACCCGTCGCCGCAGACGTGACGGCAGCACCTGCTCCAGTTTCGCCAGCGCGCGCCGCGCGGTCTCCTCCGCCCCCGCCAGGGCGCTCCCCGGTACGTTGCGCAGTGCCACGGCCACCGCGACGGCCTCGTCGTCCTCCAGGAGCAACGGAGGCATCGCGCTGCCCGCGGCCAGCCGGTAGCCACCCGTGGTGCCGCGGGTGGCATCCACCGGATAGCCGAGGGTGCGCAGCCGCTCGATGTCGTTGCGTACGGTCCTGCCGCTGACCCCCAGGCGCTCGGCGAGCTCCGAACCCGGCCACTCACGAGGGGTCTGGAGCAGGGACAGCAGGCGCAGCAGGCGTGCCGAAGTCTCCAGCATCGATCGCGACCCGCCGTCCCGATAGGAATGAACCGTTCCTATATCTTTCCTATGGTTTCACCCATGGAGCACAGCAGCAAGACCGCGACAGCAGACACGTCCGTCCGTCCCTTCAAGGTGGACATCCCGCAGGCCGATCTCGACGACCTCCGCGACCGTCTGGCCCGGACCCGCTGGAACGCCGGGGTGCGCGGGCTCGAAGACTGGTCGCGCGGGGTGCCCGCCGGCTATCTGAAGGAGCTCGCCGCGTACTGGGCGGACGGCTTCGACTGGCGGCGGGCCGAGGACAGGCTGAACGCGTTCCCGCAGTACCTCACGGAGATCGACGGACAGGACATCCACTTCGCCCATGTCCGCAGCGACAGGGCCGACGCCACTCCGCTGCTGCTGATCCACGACTGGCCGGGCTCCTTCGTCCAGTTCGCCGACGTCGTCGAGCCGCTGGCCCGCGACTTCCACGTCGTGGTCACCTCCACACCCGGAGTCGGCTTCTCCGGCCCCCTGTCGTCGACGGGCTGGAACACCGGCCGGATCGCCAAGGCCTTCACCGAGCTCATGTCCCGCCTCGGGTACGGGCGTTACGGCGTCCAGGGGAACGGCGGCGGCGCCTGGACCGCCGCCGAGATGGGGCGGATCGCCCCCGGTCAGGTCATCGGAGTCCACGTCAACGGCCTGGTCACCTTCCCCTCGGACGACCCCGCCGACTTCGCGGGACTCACCGAGGCCGAGCAGACCCGCCTGGAGCGGCTCCAGCACTTCCGCGACGACAAGATGGGCTTCAACGCCATCCAGTCCACCCGCCCGGACACGGTGGCCTACGGCCTGAACGACTCGCCGGTCGGCCAACTCGCCTGGATCATCGAGAAGTTCAAGGAATGGACCGACCCGGCGAAGGAACTCCCCGAGGACGCGGTCGACCGCGACACCCTGCTCACCAACGTCAGCCTGTACTGGTTCACCGGCACAGCGGGATCGTCGGCCCACCTCTACTACGAGTCGGCCCACGACCCCGCCGCCTGGGCGCCGAAGGAGAAGGGCACCGTCCCCACCGCCGTGGCCGTGGCGCTCCCCTCCGACGTCGCGATCCGCCGCTTCGCCGAACGCGACCACGACGTGGTGCGCTGGACCGAGTTCGAGCGCGGCGGCAACTTCCTCTCCCTGGAGCAGCCGGAGCTGCTGACCGAGGACGTACGGGAGTTCTTCGCCGGCCTCCGCTGACGCGGATGCCACCACGTGCCCTCGGCGGCCGCTCTCTCAGGGGCGCAGCCGGACGGGCAGGGACCGGTGGCCGTTGCTGATCAGCGACGCCACCGGTGCCATGTCCCCCTCCGACGGGGCCGCACACACGTCCGGGAAGCGGTCGAAGAGCGCGCCGAGCGCCACCTCCGCCTCCATCCTCGCCAGGGCCGCGCCCAGGCAGAAGTGGATGCCGTGACCGAAGGCCAGATGGTCCTTGGTGACCCGGGTGGCGTCGAAGGTGCCGGGGTCGTCGTGCCAGTCCGGATGGCGGTTGGCCGCCGCGTAGGAGGCGAGGATGGCATCGCCCTCGGCGATGGTCCGCCCGTCGGGCAGCGGGATGTCGGTGACGGCGTACCGCAGCGGCAGGTGCTTGACCGGCGGCGAGTGACGCAGCGTCTCCTCCACGACGTCTGCCCAGGACGCCCGGCCCGCCCGTACGTGGGCGAGCTGACCGGGCCGCGTGAGCAGGGAGTGGACGGCCTGGTCGATCAGGTTGCCCGTCGTCTCGTACCCCGCGTTGATCACCAGCAGCAGGGTGTCCCGCAGCTCCCGCGCCGACAGCCCCGGTCCGTCCGCGCCCTCCTCGCCCATCGCGATCAGCACCGAGGCCAGGTCGTCGCCGGGGGCGGCCCGTTTCGCGTCGATGAGGCCTTCGAGCAGGGCGTAGAGCCGCGCGGTGTTGGCGGCGGCCTCCTCCGCGTCCAGAGTCGTGTCGAAGACACCGTCGACGAGGGTGCGGAACTCGACGCCCCGCTCGTCCGGGACCCCCAGCAGGTGGCTGATGACCGCGATGGGCAGCGGATAGGCGAACGTGTCCCGCAGATCG
This sequence comes from Streptomyces sp. NPDC048590, assembly GCF_043199535.1. NCBI lineage: Bacteria > Bacillati > Actinomycetota > Actinomycetes > Kitasatosporales > Streptomycetaceae > Streptomyces > Streptomyces sp. NPDC048590. Next base: position 315,748 of record NZ_JBICWC010000001.1, read on the forward strand.
GTGACCTCGCCACGGGGCTGGGACTCGAGACCGGCCAGCAGCTTCTCCACGATCGCCTCGACGGTCGGCTTCAGTGCGGCCGTCCGGCGGGCGCTGAACGCCGGAGCGACGATCCGGCGCAGACGGCGGTGGTCGCCCCCGTACGCGGTGAACATGTTCTCGACCGCCACCCACAGGGCCAGGGGCCAGCTCCGGACGGCCTGGTCGAACCCGGGCCAGTGCCGGCGGGCGTCCTTCGACACGGCGGGGCTGGTCAGCAGCTCCTTCAGCAGGACGGGATCGGTCACGGACCAGGCCTCCACCCCCAGGATGTCGACACGCGCAGCGGGCCCCTGGGCGCGTAACACCTCGTGCTCCGCGTCCGCGTCGCGGGCTGTGGGGTCGAGGACGATGGGCGTCGCTTGCTCGGTCACGGGGGCACTCCCGGGTCGGGGTCGGTCGGCGAGACCGAGCTACCCAGCCCGGGGGCCGCGGACCCCTCTCCCACGAGACCGTCACATCCGGACGCCGTCTCCCCTTGTGCCGTCACGCTGTTCGCGCCCCGGGGTGGGGTCCAGGTACACGCGCCGGATCGAGGGATAGCGTTCCCTCAGCTGCTGCTCCGCCTCCTCGCACGCCCACTCGATCTCGCCGGCCGTGGCGGCGTCCCGGAAGTCGACCTTCGCGGCGACCAGCGTCTCCGACGGCCCCTGGATCAGGGTGGTCAGCTCCAGCACCTCCACGACGTGGGGGACCGACAGGAGTTCCTGCCGCACCCCGGCCCGCATCTCGGCGGGCAGCGGACGGCCGATCAGCAGCTGGGCGTTGGAGCGGCCGAGCACCCAGGCCACGTACACCAGCAGGACGCCGATGAGGACGGACGCGATGCCGTCCCAGACGCCCGACCCGGTGAGCTGTCCGCCGAGCAGGCCGCCGGCCGCGAGCACCAGCCCGGTCAGGGCCGCCGAGTCCTCCAGCACCACCGCCTTGACGGCGGTGTCGGGGGTGCGGCGCAGATAGCGCGGCGCGGGCATCCGCAGCTCGGCCGCCTCCCCGCGCACCTGGCGGAGCCCCGTACGCAGGGAGAAGCCCTCCAGCACGAAGGCCACCGCGAGCACGATGTAGGAGACCAGTGGATCGCCCAGCTCCTCGCCCCGCACCAGGGTGTGGATGCCGTCGTACAGCGAGAACACCGCACCGCCGACGAAGGTCGCGACGGCGGCGAGCATCGCCCAGATGTAGCGCTCGGGGCCGTAGCCCAGCGGATGGTCCTCGTCGGCCGGCCTCTCGCCCCGCTTCAGCGCGGTCAGGAGCATGAGCTCGGTGACGGTGTCGGCGACCGAGTGCGCCGCCTCCGAGAGCATCGCGCTCGAACCGCTGATGAGACCCGCCACCAGCTTCGCGGCGGCGATGCCGAGGTTGGCCGCCGCCGCGACGACGACGGTGAACGTGGACTCGCTGCCGCCTGACCGGTCGTCACCCATGAGGGGCAGTATGTCCGAATACGCGCGGTCAGTCCCTCGGGACGCGGACCAGACCCTCCTGGATGACCGTGATGGCCAGCTTCCCGTCGGCCGTCCAGATCCTGGCCTGGCCGAGACCGCGCCCACCGGACGAGGAGGGCGAATCCTGGTCGTACAGCAGCCACTCGTCCGCCCGGAAGGGGCGGTGGAACCACATCGCGTGGTCCAGGCTGGCGCCCACCACGTCGCCGACCGACCAGCCGCCGCGCCCGTGCGCGAGGAGCACCGAGTCCAGCAGCGTCATGTCGGAGACGTACGTCGCCATGCAGACGTGCAGCAGCGCGTCGTCGGCCAGCTTTCCGCGGGTCCTGAACCAGACCTGGGAGCGGGGCTCACGGGGCTGCCCGGCGGTGGCGAAGGGAGGAGCGTCCACATAGCGCAGGTCGACCGCGGCGCGGGCCTCGACCAGCCGGTCGGCCAGCCGTGGATCGGCGAACCGGTCCACGTACCGGTGGAGCATCTCCTCGGTCGTCTCCAGGGTCTCCGGGTCCGGGGCCGGGGGCATGACCGTCTGGTGGTCCATGCCCTCCTCGTACACCTGGAACGACGCCGAGAGGTGGAAGATCGGCTTGCCGTGCTGGACGGCGACGACGCGCCGGGTGGTGAAGGACCGCCCGTCGCGGATCCGGTCCACGTTGTAGACGATCGGCGCCCCCGGGTCCCCGGGGCGCAGGAAGTAGGAGTGCAGGGAGTGCGCGCCCCGGTCGGCCGGAACCGTCCGCCCGGCGGCGACCAGGGCCTGCGCGGCGACCTGGCCGCCGAAGACGCGGGGCACGACCGCGGATCGGCTCTGGCCCCGGAATATGTCCTGCTCGATCCGCTCGAGGTCGAGCAGATCGAGCAGGGAGTCGAGTGCTTCGCTCATGGAGGAGAAACGTAGCCGTTCTCAGAGACCCATGGACTTGGCGATGATCGACTTCATGACCTCGCTGGTGCCGCCGTAGATGCGGTTGACCCGGTTGTCCGTGTAGAGGCGGGCGATCGGGTACTCGTTCATGAAGCCGTAGCCGCCGTGGAGCTGGAGGCAGCGGTCGATCACCCGGTGCGCGACCTCGGTGCAGAACAGCTTCGCGGACGCGGCCTCGGCGGGGGTGAGCTCGCCGGCGTCCAGGGCCTCGATCGCCCGGTCGCAGACGGCCTCGGCCGCGTCGACCTCGGCCTTGCAGGCGGCCAGCTCGAACTTGGTGTTCTGGAAGGACGCGACGGACTTGCCGAAGACCGTGCGGTCCGTGACGTACTGCTGGGCGAAGCGGATGGCCGCCTTCGCCTGGCCGTACGCGCCGACCGCGATGCCCAGGCGCTCCTGGGGGAGGTTCTGGCCGAGGTAGGAGAAGCCCTTGTTCTCCTCGCCCAGCAGGTCCTCGACGGGCACCTTGACGTCGACGAAGGCCAGTTCGGCGGTGTCGGAGACCTTCAGGCCGAGCTTGTCGAGCTTGCGGCCCACCGAGTAGCCCTCGGACTTGGTGTCGACCACCAGGAGCGAGATGCCGTGACGGCGGTCGTCGGCCTTGGGGGCGTCCGTGCGGGCGCAGACGATGACCTTGTCGGCGTGCACACCGCCGGTGATGAAGGTCTTGGCACCGTTGAGGATGTAGTGCGTGCCGTCCTCGGAGAGCTTGGCCGTCGTCTTCATGCCGGCCAGGTCGGAACCGGTGCCCGGCTCCGTCATGGCTATCGCGTACATCGTCTTGCCGGAGACGAAGTCGGGGAGCCAGCGCTTCTTCTGCTCCTCGGTGGCGTACGCCTTGATGTACGGCAGGCAGAGCAGGACGTGCACGCCGGAGCCGCCGAAGGAGATGCCCGCGCGGGTGGTCTCCTCGTAGAGGATCGCCTCGAACTTGAAGGTCTCCATGCCCGCGCCGCCGTACTCCTCGGGCACCTCGATGCCGAAGATGCCGAGCTCGGCGAGCTTGTAGTAGAAGTCGCGGGGCGCCTGGCCCGCGGCGAACCACTCGTCGTAGACGGGGACGACCTCGGCCTCGATGAAGGCGCGGACGGTCTCCCTGAACGCCTCGTGGTCCTCGTTGTAAACCGTACGGCGCACGGGGTGCCTCCTGGTGTCAGCTTCGGGCTTCGGTCGCGGTGGCTAAGCGCTTGCTCAGACTCTTCCGAAGTTACCCGGCGGTCACGGTGGCTGTCCAGGGTGATGCTGAGCACGCCCGGAGCTTGTGCGCGGCGGGCGATGCCGGTGTCCTCGGCCTACGGCTTCGAGAGCAGGGGAGTGGGGCGGCTGATCGCCGCCGGTGAGAGGTGGAACCGCGCGGGGACGGTGCGCGTCAGGTGCTGTCCTGGGGCGTGGGCGGACCACGCCCCAGGACAGGGAGGTGAGGGCTGGTTCCGGACCCTCGGCGATGATTCGGAGCCGGACCGGCGGCGGATTGGTCCGGGTTTCCGGCAGGTCAGGGTGGCTGAGAGTGCCGGCCGGCAGCGCCCTGTCACCCCGATGGCGGCACGGCTCGGGCAGGCGCACAGTGAGACGAGGGGCCGGTGACGAACGGGCCGGCCCGTCGCACCGAACTCTCTGTGAGGCAGTCATGGCTGATGTGGGCGGTAACACGGAACAGGCCGGACGCGGCACGACGACCATCGCGGACGGTGTCGTGGCCACCATCGCCGGAATCGCCATCCGCGACACCGAAGGCGTGCACTCGGTGGGCCGGGGGGCGTCGAAGGCGATTGGCGCGGTCACCGGTCGCCGCTCCGGCTCCTCCGGGGCGGGGCGCGCGGTCAAGGTGGAGGTCGGCGAGAAGCAGACCGCCATCGACGTGGACGTCGAAGTGGAGTACGGGGTCCAGATCCACAAGCTCGCCGACCGGATCAGGACCAACGCCACGGACGCGGTCGAGTCGATGACCGGCCTGGAGGTCGTCGAGATCAACATCAACGTCTTCGACGTCCACGTACCGGATGAGGACGAGGACGAGGAGGACGAGGGTTCGACCGCACGCGTGCGGTGAGACACGCGCCCTGAGGGCCGCCCCGGAGTGCCCGGCGCACCCCTGCGATCCGCGGTCAGCGCGCGCCGGACTCCGTCACCAGCAGCCCGACCGTGTCCGTCCGGTCGGACGACGGGCCCGTACCGATGGCGAACTCGCCCGGCTCCACGGCCCATTCACCCGCGTACGTGAACGACGCCAGCGTCCCCGCGTCCAACCGGAAGGTGACCTCCTCGGCCGCCCCCGGCTCCAGGTCCACCCGGGCGAAGCCGCGGAGCTCACGCACCCGGGGCCACGCGGTACCGCCGAGGACCCGGCGCACGTAGAGCTGGACGGTCTCGCGCACCGGACGGGGCCCCGTGTTGGCCACCCGCACCACGCACTCGACGGGCGCGGCGCCACCGTCCCGTGCGAACTCCTCGGCCTCCACCTCGGGCCGGGACAGCCGGGGCGTGCCGTACTCGACGGTCGTGTAGCTGAGCCCGTGGCCGAAGGGGTGGCGGGCGGTCGCGGGCTGGTCGACGTAACCGCGGTAGCCGTGGTCCTTGCCGTTGTAGAACACCGGCAGCTGCGCCGCCGAGCGAGGCACGGAGACGGGCAGCCGTCCCTGCGGCTCCGCCGCGCCGAAGAGGACGTCCGCGACGGCCCGGCCGCCCCACGGGCCCGGATACCAGGCCGACAGCACCGCCGACACCCGGCCGCCGAGGTCCGGCAGCGCGTGCGGGCGGCCCTGCACCAGCACCAGCACCACCGGGGTGCCCGTCGAGGCGACCGCGTCGAGCAGCGCCGACTGGCCTTCCGGAAGCGCGAGTTCGGCCAGGTCGACACCCTCGCCGCAGGTCATCTCCACCGGGTTGCCCGTGGAGACGACCGCCGCGCCGTTGGCGTCGAAGCGGGTGTCCTGCTCGCGTGCGCTCGAACCGCCGAGGACCAGCACCGCCACATCGGCCGCGGTCGCCAGGGCGACCGCCTCGGGAAGCCCGGAGATGTCCCCGCCGACCAGGTCGCAGCCCCGGGCGTGGACCACCTCGGTGCCCCGGGGCGCGGCCGCGCGGACACCGGCGAGCACGGTGAAGCCCGAGTCCGGCCGCTGAGGAGCCGTGTAGTCACCGATCTGCTGGGGGACGGAGTCGGCGTTCGGGCCGATGACCGCGATCCTCCCGAGCCGCTGCCCGGCCAGCGGCAGCGTCGCACCGTCGTGGGAGAGCAGCGTGACCGCCTCACGGGCCACCCGCTCGCTCAGCCGCTCCACGGCCTCCGGTGCCGGGGGGAGCGCGGTGGTGTACGGCTGCTCGAACAGCCCGAGACGGAACTTCAGGGTCAGGACCCGCCCGGCCGCCCGGTCGAGCGTCCCCTCGTCGACCAGGCCGCGTCCGACCGCGTCCGCCAGCCGCGGGTAGCAGTCGTCCCACAGGCTCAGGTCCGTACCGGCCCGCAGCGCCATCGCCCCGGCCGCCGCCGGATCACCCGCCAGCCGCACCAGCCGGTCCAGCGCGAGCCCGTCGGCCATCACCAGGCCGTCGAAGCCCCACCGCTCCCGGAGGATCCCGGTCAGCAGCTCCCGGTTGGCCGCGCACGGCACACCGTCGAACTCGTTGTACGCCGCCATCACACCGGCGGCACCCGCCCGCACACCCGCCAGCGCCGCCACCAGATGGATCTCGTGCAGCTCCCGCGGCCCGAGTTCGGTCGCCGCGCTGTTGCGGCCGCCGACCGTGGCGCCCTGTCCCGCGAAGTGCTTGAGGACGACCGCCGCCCGGTCCTGCCCGATGCCCTCCCGGGCCGGACCGCCCTGGACACCCCGTACCAGCGCCTCGGTGAACCGCGCGGCCAGGTACGGGTCCTCGCCGAAGCACTCCTCCGCCCGGCCCCAGCGCGGATCCCGCACCAGGTCGAGGGCGGAGACCAGGGCGACATGCCCGCCGCGGGCCCGGAGCTGAGCGGCGGCCGCGGCGGCGGCCTCCTCGTACAGCTCCGGATCCCAGGTGGCGCCGACCGCCAGGTTGACCGGGAGCACCGTCCCGTCCAGTGCCTGGTGTCCGTGCGGCATCTCCTCCACCATCAGGACGGGGATGCCGAGCCGGGTGTTCTCCACGGCGTACCGCTGTACGGCGTCGGAGACCCGCGCGCCGTCACTCGCGCCGATGCCCGTCTCCGCGGTCACCCCGGACCACGGATCGGCACGCTGCAGTCCGTACAGCGCGCCCATGCCGTCGTACGCCGCCACCTCCGCGCGGAACGCGTCCGTCAGCCGGTGGCCGGACGGGGTGCGCTCGTACGCGTCCCAGCCGTACATCCGCTGGTTCACCTGGCCCACCTTCTCGGCGAGCGTCATCCGCGACAGGAGGTCGCGCACCCGGTCGGCGACGGGCATCGCGGGGTCACGGAACAGCGGTTCGGACATGGTGCGGCGGCTCTTCTCTCGTGTCGGGCGGGCGGGCGCGGTCAGGCCAGTTCGAGGACGCGCACCCCGTACGGGGCCAGCGTCACGTCCCGCACCGGGTCCCCGCCGGACAGCTCACGCAGCTCGCCGTCCGCCGACGGACGCACGGTCAGTTCCTCGTCCGACTGGCTCACCAGCCACACGAAGCGTGCGCCGTCCTCGCGGACCAGGGTGTCGGCGGCGACGTGCGGAGTGTCCACCGTCACCGGTCGCGCCGCTCCGGCCAGTTCGGCGAGCGCCGCGTACAGCCGGTGGGTCTGCTCCGGGTTGGCACGTGCCGTACGGGCGGCCATGTGCTCCAGCGGGTAGGTGGCCAGGACCGTCCGCCCCGCGCCCGTCTCGTACCGCAGCAGCGCCGGACGGCCGTGCGCGTCGGTGGCGACCACCCGCGCCCCGTCCGGGACGACCGGCAGATAGGCCCGGCTGTCCTCGTTGCCCGCGACCGGGAAGGTCAGCACCTCACCCGCCGCGATCGTGCCGAAGTCCTCGGTGAAGGTCATCTCCAGCACGTCGTCCTCGATCGGCTCCGCGACCCCGTACGACAGCTGGAGCTCCACCCCGAACAGCCCGTCCAGGTCGTGGAACCAGGGGCCGCGGGTCGTCGGGTACTCGCCCGAGCAGAACGACAGGTAGACGGTGGCACCCTCCCGCGCCCGGCGCTCCAGGTCGCGGCGGGTACGGGTGGTCAGCTGCCGGGTCGACGGCAGCAGATACAGCGAGGCGTCCTCCGGCAGCCCGTCCGCCTCGCGGGCGAACGCCACCGGCAGGTCCGCGCCGCGCGAGGCCACGTACCCCTGGTGCAGCGAGGTGAAGATCAGCGGGCGGTCGGCCGGCCTGCTGTACGGGTAGCCCCGCTCCAGGAAGGCCGGCACCACGAGCGCCGCGTCCGCGTCGGAGCGACGGCAGCGCGCGAAGTCGACCTGCTCCAGCACCTTCGCGAAGGAGGCCAGTTCGCGCAGCGGCTCCTTCGGGCGCCCGGAGCTGTCGGTGATGCCGAAGTGCATCTCGAAGGGGTGGTGGTCGTACGGCGACTGCTCCCACAGGTCGTCGTAGTCCGTGTTGTTCCACGCCATCCAGCCGGTCGCCCCGCCCAGCAGCGAGTTGTGCAGGGTCTGGCGGTAGTAGATCCCGGCGTTCGCCGCCGACACCGTGTCCGTGGAGAGCCCGAACTCCTCCAGGACGACGGGCTGCCCGGTGACGGAGGCCAGCTCGCACTCGAACGCGGCCCGGTAGTGCTGGCGCGGCCGGTCGGTGTCGGAGCGGTAGACGTGCGGGCCGACGAAGTCGACGTACTCGGCGGTCTCCCGCAGCGAGAAGCCGTTGTCCCGGCCGGTCACCTCGATGCCCCAGGCGCCGTCGCCCAGAGACACCGGCTGGGTGCCGCCCGCCGCGCGCACCGCGTCGCACATGAACTGCGCCCAGGCCGTGACCACGTCGCTCGACGGGGGGTCCACCTGGTAGATCCGCCCGTAGCCGGGCATCTCGTTGGTGATCAGCCAGCCGGTGACGGCCGGGTGGTCCTTGAAGCGGCGGGTCATCTGGGAGACGAACCACGCCTGCCGGCCGACCAGCCACACGTCCTCGTACAGGTCGCGGTCACCACGCCAGACCGGGTCCCAGTTCTCGCCCGACATGTGACCGACGATGAAGGTGGGGACCGTGCCCATGCCCAGCTCCCGGTGGGCGTCGAGGAAGTCCCGGAACCGGTCGCAGAGCTCCTCGTCGATCCTCCCCGGCTCCGGGTGGAAGTCCGGCCAGTAGAAGAACGACCGGGTCATGTTCAGACCGTGCTCCCGGAGCACCGCCAGCTCCTCCCGCACCGTCTTCGGCTCGTAGTTCCGCCACATCAGCGGACCACCGGTGCGGGACCAGAAGTTGGTCCCGAGCCACGGGAGTACGGCGGAGTCGTGGGTGAGCTGGGCGCTGTGGCGTCGCATGGTGTTTCCGGGTTCCTCTTCGTGGTGCGGGGGTGTGCTGCGTGGTACGGGTGGATCAGGGCGGTGGGCAGGGCACGGGGCCGGTGGACTCCCGTACGACGAGCCGGGGGCGTCCGTCGAGCGCGGGCGGGGGAACGTCCTCCCCGCACCCGGCGAGCAGGACGCGGGCGGCTGCCGCACCGACCTGCTGCACCTGCTGGTCGACGGTGGTGAGCCGGGGGTGGAGCCAGCGGCCGAGCGGCAGGTTGTCGTAACCGACCACCGACAGGTCGTCCGGCACCCGCAGCCCGGCGCGCTGCGCGGTGCCGATACCGCACACCGCCATCGAGTCGTTGGGGAAGACGAGCGCGGTCGGCCGGTCCGGCAGGGCGAGCAGCTCCTCGGTGACCTCGACGGCCGCCCGCTCGGTGAAGTCGCTGTGCCGTACGGCCACGGGGACGAGCCCCGCCCCGGCCAGCGCGTCCTCGAACGCGCTCAGCCGCAGCCGGGTGTGCAGCAGTTCCGCCGGGCCCGCCACATAGGCGATGCGCCGGTGGCCGAGCTCCAGCAGATGGGCCACGGCTTCGCGGACACCGGCGTCCTGCCGGCCGAGCCCCACCCGGGGCACGGGGGACGTGGTGTCCGGCGCGCCCAGCAGGACGGCCGGCAGTCCCAGGCTGCGCAGCAACTCCGGGCGCGGGTCGTCGGCTCGGGCGTCGGTCAGCACCGCCCCGTCTATCCGGCCCTCGGCGGCCAGCCGCTCGTACAGAGCGCCCTCCTGGTCCATGCCGGCGACCAGGTGGAGCAGCAGACCGTAACCACGCGGGGCGAGTTCGCCCTCCAGACCGGTGATCAGCTCGCTGAAGTGCGGGTCGGAGCCCAGCACATCGGTGGGCCGCCTGACGACCAGCGCGATCGTACGGGTACGGGCCCGCCGCAGCGCAGTCGCGGAGGCGCTCGGCGACCAGCCGAGTTCCGCCGCCGCGTCCAGCACCCGGCGGCGCGTGGCCTCCGAGATCCGGCCCGTGCCGTTGACGGCCTGGGACACAGCCGCCGTGGACACCCCTGCCGCCGCTGCCACGGCCTTGATGGTGGGGCGTACGGTCCCACGTGCTTCCTGAGACTGGGTCACATTTTCACCGCTCCGCTGACGAGGGCCTGCTGCATCCGCTTCTGGAGCACGGTGTAGACCACCCAGACCGGGACCAGGGTCAGCACCGTGCCCGCCGTAAGGATGCCGTAGTCCGTACCGGTCAGGGACTTCAGCGTGGGCAGCGCGACCTGCACGGTCCGCAGGTCGGGGTCCGGGCCGACGATGACGAGGGAGTAGAGGTACTCGTTCCAGAACGTCAGGAAGTTCAGCAGCAGGATCGTCGCTATCCCGGGCATGCACATCGGGGTGTAGACGTGCCGCAGCACCGCGAAGGTGGACGCGCCGTCCATCCGAGCGGCCTCCTCCATCTCCCGGGGGATCGTCCGCATGAACTGGACCAGGATCACGACGGAGAGCGGCATCGCCGTCGCCGGCAGGAACAGCACCATGAACGCCCGGGTGTGGAACAGCCCGGTCGCTGCGGCGAGAAGGAAGGTGGGGAAGAGCGCGGCGAACGTCGGGACCAGGAAGCCCAGCGAGAACACCCGCTCGACGAAGGCGCCCATCCGGCCCTCGGCGCGGGCGATCGCGAAGGCCGCCGGTATCGCCAGCACCAGCGTCAGGAGCAGCGCCAGCGCCGTCACCAGTATCGAGTTGACGATCGCCGGCCCGAGGTGCGCCGAGGAGAACGACTCGGTGAAGTTGTGCGTGGAGAGCGAGGTGGGCAGGGAGAACGGGCTCCCGAAGATCTGGTCGTTCGTCTTGAAGGCGGAGACCAGCAGGTAGTACAGCGGGACGACCAGCAGCGCCATGTACAGCCAGGCGAGGATGTGCGCCGGCAGCCAGGACCTTCCGAATTTCATGGAACCGTTCCGATCAGTAGTTCTGGCGGAAGACGCGGCGGATGGTGAGCAGGCCGGCCAGGCCGACGAGGAAGAGCACCACACCCACGGTCTGGCTGTAGCCGAGGTCGGCCGCGATGAAGGCCTTCTGGTAGACGAGGAAGGAGAGCGTCGTCGACGAGCTCCCCGGGCCGCCCTGGGTCAGCAGCAGTACGTTCTGCGCCGAGCCGAACAGCGTCCACAGGAACTGCAGCATCGTCGTCACACCCACGAAGTCCCGGATGACGGGGAAGTGGATGCGCCACATCGTCCGCCAGTGCCCGGCCCCGTCGAGCTGCGCGGCCTCACCGATCTCGTCCGGAACGCTCCCGAGCCGGGCCGCGAACAGCACCGCGGTGAAACCGATACCGCTCCACACGTCCATGACGATCAGGCAGGCGAGCGCGGTGGACGGCGAGGCCAGCCAGGCGTCGGTCAGCGATCCCAGACCCACCTTGTCCAGGGCGCCGTTGAGGAGCCCGTCCGGGGAGAGGACCGCGTAGAACACCATGGCCTTGGCGGGGGTGGAGATGAGCCCGGGGACGAAGAGCAGATAGCGCAGGACCCGGTGGCCCGGCGGCTTCTGCGCGACGTAGTAGCCGAGCATGTAGGCCCCGGTGATCATCAGTGGCACGGCCACCGCGAGCTGTACCGCGGTGTTGCGCACCGCGTCCCAGAAGACCGGGTCGCCGAAGACCGCGCTGATGTTGGAGGTACCGGCGAAGGAGACCGGCTGGAGCATGCCGGGCCAGCGCAGCAGGGCGATCACGAAGATGGCGACCAGCGGGCCGACCATGAAGATCAGGTACCAGGCCAGCGCGGGCAGGGCGAGGACAGTCCCGCCCTGGGTGCGGCGCCTGGTGGTGGCGGCCGCGCCCGACTTGTCGTGGCCGGGCAGCGGGGGACGGGCCGGCCCACGGACCGAGGCGCCGCCCTGGGCGGACGAGAGCATCGTCATTGAAGTACTCGCTAAGGCTCGGGCGCGCGGATCAGGCCGTGCGGTAGGCGGATTCCAGGGCGGAGCGCACGGCTGCCGCGCTCTTCCCCCGGGTGAAGGCGGTGCTGGTCGCGGTGATCAGCGGCTGGGTCGCGGTCGGCGGTACGAACAGGTCGGGGAGCAGCACCTGGCCGACCGTGTCGCCGAGCCGCTGGGCGTCGGCCACCAGCGGGAAGTCCTTGCTGACGGTGTCGGTCACCAGCGCCATGTCACGACCGCTCTCGGTGATGAAGCGGGACACGATCTCCGGCCGGTACATGAAGCGGATGAACTTCTCCACCTGCTCCAGCTTCCGGACCCCGTTCGGGCTGATCCAGAAGGCGACCAGGGTGTACGACCGCAGGATGGTCGGCTTCCCGTGGGCCGCTCCCGGTGCGAGCGGCCAGCCACCGACCTCGGTGTGCCCGGCGGTCTTCGCCGGGACCTTGGCCAGCGCGGAGGACATCGCCGACTGCACGGCCGCACGCTCGGTGTTGTACTGGGTGGTCATGATGTCGGAGGTCAGGCCCTGCGCCTTGTCGGCGAAGACCCCGGCGTCCCGCAGCGCCACGAAGTAGTCGATGCCCTCGCGGGCTCCCCGGCTGCCGCTGAAGTCGCCGGTCGTGTAGACCTGCCGTGCCTCGTCCTGGGTGAGGAAGGTCTGGATGATCTGGGCCAGCAGCTTCTGCCCGGTCCAGTCGTTCCCTCCGACGGTGACCGGCGCGATGCCCTTGGCCCGCAGCTTCCGCGCCGCCCCGATCAGCTGGTCGCCGGTTGTGGGGACGGAGCCGACGCCGGCCCGCTCCAGCAGGTGCGTGTTGAAGGCGACCGGCCAGTTGGTGGCGAAGTAGGGGAAGGCGCGGAGCCTGCCCTTGTCGTCGGTCCACTCCTTCAGCGCCTGGGGCAGGACGCGGTCCCTCAGCCCCCAGTCGTCGAGATAGCCCTTGACGTCGACGGTGGCGCCGACATCGGTCCAGGCCAGCGTCTTGTCGTAGAGGTTGACCATGACCACGTCCGGCTCCTTACGGGCCAGTCGCGAGGTCTCGTACACCTGCGGCAGGTCGTCGCCGTTGACCAGGTTCTTCACCCGGAGGCCCGGGTGCTCCTTCTCGAACTGCTTCACGGCCGCCGTGTACGTCGGCGAGCCGGGCGCGGTGGTGCCGAGCTGGGTGTGGACGACGAGCGTGCCGGGGTCCGAATCGGCCGAGGCAAGGGTGGAGCAGCCGGATATTGCGGGCAGCGCGGTCGCGGCGGCCAGGCCGGAACCAGCAGCAAGGAAACCGCGCCGACTCAGGGGAGAGCGCACAGCGGGATGTCTCCAACCAGGACGTTAACCAGGGTGGTTAATCGATGTACCAGTGGGCTGCGAGAAACCTAGGCACGCATCGAGGATCGGTCAACCCCCGGTTGCACATGCTGGAAAAACCGACATGTGGGGCATTTGGGGTACTCAAGGGTGGGGTGGCCGCTTAGGGCGAGGTGGGCGTGCCCGGCGGCGGGTGGAGGGGCTGATCGAGGATCCGGGAAGCGCTGCTCCGAACGGAGTGCGAGGGGTGGCCGGATGGTGACGGATGCCGGGTGCAAAATCTCAGCCATGATCCGCCTCGTCTGTTAGCTTCATGCGGCTCGTGTCTCATCTGGGAGCCGAGTGGCAACAGGGGAGGGGCATTTGAGCAGGTCCGGAGTTACGGGAAGACGCAGACGGATGGTGGTCGCCGGCTGTGTGGGGGCATTGCTGGCAACGGCTTCCGGGACGGCCTACGCGGCGGAGAACTTGCCGCCGGACCGGCCGCTGGTCCAGAACCTGCAGACGGAGAGCAACCCCTGCGCGACCGGCGAGGCGACACCGTACGTCGCAAGGACGCCCAGGCTCAGCGCCAAGCTGTTCGACCCGGAGGAGGACAACCAGCCGTCCGAGTCCAGTCCCGTCAAGGCTCAGTTCGAAGCGTGGTGGACGGACGCGGCAGGCGTGGAGCAGCGTCGCTCCTACACCTCCGCGACCCTGTACTCGGGGGCGAACTTCTACTGGACGCCGCCCGCCGGCATCCCCTCGGACACGGTCGTCTCCTGGCATGTTCGTGCCGACGACGGTGAAGCGGTTTCCGCGTGGAGCGACGAGGGTGACGGCGCGGTGTGCTCGTTCGTCGTCGACGAGGTGAGCCCGGAAAAGGCGACGGTCAGGTCCACCGAATACCCCGAGGACGTGCTCTGGGTCGACGGTGTGGGTGTCTACGGTCACTTCACCATGGACTCGCCGTCCGACGACGTGGTGTCGTACGCGTACAACTTCATCGGCGGGCCCTACGGCACAGCAGACGCCGAAGGCCCGGACGGCGCGGCGACCGTCACATACCTGCCGCTCAGGTCGGGCCCCAACACCCTGACGGTCCGTTCGATCGACCGGGCCGGGCGGAGCAGCCAGTCGTCGAGCTACGACTTCTTCGTGAAGTCCGGGCGGGATCCGGTCGCCCACTGGAAACTGGATGATCGGGCAGGTTCCCGGTCCGCCTCCGCCGAGGCGGGTGCTGCCGCCAGGGCGGGGACCGGCGTGGCGTTCGACGGTCCGGCGCCCTCGGGCACCGCTCTTTCCGCCACCGCCGGATTCGATGGCAGCGGCCACGGATTCCTCACGCCGGGCGGCCCGGCGGTCGACATCCGGAAGTCCTTCGCGGTCAGTGCCTGGGTGCGTCCCGCCGAGACCGGCCGGACCATGACGGCCGCAGGCCAGGACGCGGACGGCAAGCCCGGCTTCACCCTGGGGCTGCGCACCCGGGGCGGCAACCCCGCATGGTCGTTCGCGACAGGTGGCGAGCGGGTGTCCGGCGGAGCGCCGGAGACGAGTGAGTGGGCTCATCTGCTGGGCCTGTACGACGCGGAGACGGGTCTCGCACACCTGTATGTGAACGGCCGCGAGGTCGGGATCCCGGTCGAGGTGACTCCCGCCGAGGCGGCCGGAGCCTTCCAGATCGGACGCGCCCGCGGTGCCTCCGGTTACCGCGACCGGTGGCACGGACAGATCGGTGACGTAAAGGTCTACGACCGGGTCGTCGTACCGGACGAGGTTGCCGAAACGGGCCGCCGGAAGCCGACGTTGCTCGGCCACTGGTCGATGAGCAGCACCGCCGACGGTGAAACCCCCGAGCAGTCCGGCGGTGCCCCACTGCGTCTGGGTGCCGGAGCTTCGATCCACCGGGGTTCCGATAGCAGTTGCATACCGGACCTCGACCCCGACTGCCCCTATGTGGCGCCCCCGCTCGTCGGGGAGGGCCATCTCGGCCTGGACGGCGAGACCGGGTACGCCGTCTCGGAGGGGCCCGTCGTGGACACAGGCGACAGCTTCACCCTGGGCGTCGTCGTACGACTCGCGGACGCCGAGCCCGCCCACGCGATGACCGTTCTCTCCCAGGCCGGGGAACACACCGATGCCTTCAAGGTGCGGTACGAGCCGTCAACGCACACCTGGCAGTTGGTGATGCCGGAGAGGGACGAGGTGGGGGCACCCGAGAGAGTCGTGTCCCATATCAGGAGTGCCGATGGCGGGCAGGGGCAGGGGCGCAGGCTTGCTGTCGTCTACGACGACGGGAGTGACACGATCAAGCTCTTCCTCGACGGATACACCAACGCCGACGCGACCGCGCAACTCCCGAACGGCTGGCACAGTACGGGGGCCCTCCAGATCGGCCGGGCCAAGGCCGGTGAGGGCTGGGGCGAGTACCTGCACGGCGACGTGGACGAGGTGCAGGCCTACGCCGGCGCACTGCGGGACGACGACGTGAACGGCCTGGGCTGGGACACGGACCCCTGCCTCTGCTGACCGGCCTGGGTAAGGGGATCAGCGGCACCCCGGACCGGGGAGTCAGTAACACCCTTACAGGGCAAAGGGGTTGAAGGTGCGGGTGGCAGCGGTCCGACGCTGTCACCCGCACATCGGTCGTGGGTCAGGACCGGATTGTCCCCCAGCGCATGGTTCGCCGAGGTTCCCGTCAACTGCCGCCTCGGACGCCTCACGTGCCCCGTGGGCGCCGGCTGTCGGGGCGCTCGGCACTGCGGCAGAGGCCCCGGTCAGGAGTCGAGTACGGCCGCGACCGCTTCGATCTCCACCAGCTGGTCGTGGTAGCCGAGGACCGTGACCCCCAGCAGGGTGCTGGGCACGTCGTGGTCGCCGAAGCCGGCTCGTACCACGTCCCAGGCGGTCACCAGGTCGGCCTGGCGGGTGGAGGCGACGAGCACCCGGGTGCTGATGACGTCCTCCAGGTCCGCTCCCGCGTCGGCCAGGGCGGTGCGCAGGTTCTCCAGGGCCTTGGCCGCCTGGCCGGCGTAGTCGCCGACCGCCACCGTCGCACCGTCCTCGTCGAGCGGGCAGGACCCGGCGAGGAAGATCAACCGGGCCTCGGCGGGGGCGGTCGCGGCGTAGGCGTAGTCGGCGACGTCGGACAGGGTGGCGGAGCGGATGAGGGTGACCGCGCGGCGGGTCATGGTTCACGTCCTTCGGGGTGCGGGCGGCGGGGTGCCTCCGAATCCTCACAGGGGCCGTTCGCCGTCGCCTCCGATTTACGGTCCGCCTCGTCAGCATGTGCCCCGGTCGGACGCTTCCGTGAACGGGCGATGGCGGTGGATCGGTTTCCGCTTCACGGGGCTCGAACATCGTTACGCTGCATCGCAGTTGCCGAGTGTTCGCGGAGTCATGAGAAGTCGCGGAGGTCGCTGTGGGGGAGCCGGCGTTCGGGGTCCTGGGGCCGCTGCGGGTGAAGACGGACGGAGCGGCCGTACGGATCGGAGGGGCCAAGCCCCGTGCCGTACTGGCGACGCTGCTGCTCCAGCCGAACGGCTTCGTCTCGGTCGACCTGCTGACGGAGGTGCTCTGGCCCGGGGGCGCGCCACGCTCCGCCGTCGCCAACGTACGGACCCATGTGCGCACCCTGCGCCAACTGCTGCCTCCGGCCGCGGTCGCCGCCCTGCGTACCGAGCCCGGCGGGTACGCGCTGGACGTCGCACCGGGCGAACTGGACGCGTTGCTCTTCGAGCAGCGGCTCGCGGTGGCCCGTGCCGCGCGCGACCGCGGTGAGGACTCCGGGGCCCTGCGCGGCTACGAGGCGGCTCTCGGGCTGTGGCGCGGTGGGGTGCTCCAGGACGTGCGGTCCAGCGTGGTGTGGGATCCGGCCGTCGCGCGCATCGAGGAGCTGCGGTCCCTGGCGGCCGACGAGTGCCTGGAGGTCCGGCTCCGGCTGGGCGACTACGCCCACCTGGTCTCCGGGCTGCGATCCCGGCTCGCCGAGAGCCCGTTGCGGGAGGACCTGTGGCGGATGCTGGTGCACGCGCTGCGGGACGCGGGCCGGGTCGCGGAGGCGCGGTCGGCGTACGCGGAGGCGGAGAGGGTGATAGCCGCCGAGCTCGGGGTGGAGCCGAGCGCGCCCCTGCGGGCCATCGGCGCCGAGGTCAACGGGTATGCCGCCCGCCGGCGGTCCGCGACCCCCGCTCCGGTCTGTCAACTACCGATGGACATACCGGACTTCACGGGTCGTGCGGTCGAGGTCGCGGACCTGGAGGCGCTGCTGTCCACCGCCGGAAGGCACCCCGTGGTCGCCGCCGTGTCCGGGGCGCCGGGTTCCGGGAAGTCGACCCTGGCGGTGCATGTCGCCCACCGGGTGCGTACGGCGTTCCCCGACGGGCAGCTCTTCGCCGACCTCGCCGGAACGAGCGAATGCCCGCGTGAACCGGCCGAGGTGCTGGCCGAGTTGCTGCGCGGCCTCGGTGTCATCGACAGTGTGATACCCGGCGAACTCGGAGAACGGGCCGCGATGTTCCGCTCCCGACTCGCCCAGCGTCGCTGCCTGATCGTGCTGGACGACGCGGTGGGTGCCGCCCAGGTGAGCCCGCTGCTGCCGGGTACCGGCGGCTCGGCGGTGCTGGTCACCTCGCGGCGCCGGATGCCCGGACTGCCCGCGCACGCCTGCCCGTTGGGGCTGATGCGGTACGACGACGCCCGTGCGCTGTTCGGGGCGATCGTCGGCGCGGAACGGCTGCTCCGGGAGGGAGCGGATGCCGACCGGGTCCTCACCGAGTGCGGATCGCTTCCGCTGGCCGTACGGATCGCCGCCGCCCGGCTGGTCAACCGGCCTGGATGGAGCGTCTCCACCCTGGCGGACTCGCTGCGCGACGAACGCGGGCGGCTCGGGGCGGTCCGCTCCGGTGAGCTGGAGGTACGCGCGGGCGCCGAACTCAGCTACCGCCATCTCCCGGAGGCCGCGGCCCTCGCCTTCCGGACCTTCGGCGACCTGCCGGACGAGGCCGTCCCCGGCTGGCTCGTCGCCGTGGCCACGGGCAGCGGCGAGCAGGCGGGCGAGGAGTCCGTCGGAGGGCTGGAGACCCTGCTCGACGAGCATCTGGTGGAGGTGACGGGCAGGGACGACCTCGGCCTGAACCGTTACCGGATGCACGACCTGCTGCGGTCCTACGCCCGCGAACTCGCCCTGACCGACCACCAGGAGACCCGTATGCGGCGCCGCCTGGTGGTCATCGACGCGCTGACCGCTCTGGCCCGTGCCGCCAACGCGGCGATGCCCACCCGCTTCCTGGGCGTGCTGGGCGGCGAGCCCGCCGCCTGTGACGGCGAGAGGCCACCGACCGCGGTGGCCGCCCTGGTGCGGGAGCGGCCCGTGGACTGGTTCGAGAGCGAGCACCGGAACCTGGTCGCCGCCGTCGACGCGGCGGTACGGCTGGGCAGGACCGACCGGGCCGCGGCCCTCGCGATCGAGCTGGCGGGCTTCTTCGACATGCGCGGCTACTACGGGGACTGGCTGCGCACCCACCGGCTCGTCCTCGACGCCATGCCGTCCCACGACGGAGCCGGGGCGGCCGCCCTGCTGCGCAACCTCGGGCAGCTCCACCTCTACCAGGACCGCTACGAGGACGCGCTCACCTCCTTCGACCGGTCCCGCGCGCTCTTCGCGGAGCTCGGCCACCGGACGGGGGTGGCGGTCGCCGCGGTGGGGGCCGGTTCGGTCCACCGGGTGGTGGGTGAACTGGATTCCGCGCTGCGGATGTTCACCATGGCCCTGCGGCACTTCGCGGCCACCGGCGACCCGCACGGCGAGGCGGTGGCACGGAACGCGATCGCCTCCGTGTGGCTGGAGCGGGAGGACCCGGAGGCCGCGGCCGGCTGGTTACGCGGAGCCCTGGAACTGTCCCTGGTCGTCGGTGACCGGCACCGGGAGGCGCAGGTACGGCGCAGGGTCGCCGTGCTGCACGAACTGCGGGGCGAGCCGCAGGCGGCGCGCGGTGAACTGGAGCACGCGCTCGGCATCTTCGACGAGCTCGCCGATCTGCACTGCGCGGCGTACGTGCAGCAGAGCATCGCCGAACTGTGCCTGCGGCAGGGCGAGTCCGGCGAGGCGTCGGCGCTGCTGGTGGGCGCGCTGGCGGTGCAGCAGCAGCTCGGGGACCGCCGGGCGGAGGCGCGGGTGGCCGGCCTGCTGGGGGAGCTCCACGACGCGACGGGGCGTACGCAGACGGCCCGGCACTACTTCCACCGCTCGCTGGCGACCTGGCGGCGGCTCGACGTACCCGATGAAGCGGGGCTGATGGACGCGAAGCTACGCGCGTTGCGATGAGCCCGTGCGAGACACGGGCGCGGGTGCGACCGCCGTCGCACCCGCACCCTGCTCAGGAGAGCCCCGGTCCGGTGGCGGACCGGGTGTGGGTCAGCATCTGTTGTTGCTCTTCTGGGTGCGCTTGGTGAAGTCGCTCCACGTCACTCCCTGGACGACGGCGACGACGACCGAACCGTTGAGCTTCTGCTCGTAGTGCAGGTGGGGGGAGAGGTCGTAGAGGGCGGAGGTGGCGCCGACCTTGCCGATCAGCTGACCCACGTTCACCGTGTCACCGGCCTGCACCTCGCGGGTCTGGAGGTGGGCGTACCGGGTCTGCCAGCCGCCTCCGTGGCCGATGACTATCGTGTTTCCGTAGCCCGCCCCCGTCGAGTAGTAGGACTCCAGGACGGTGCCGCCCGCGCTGGCGAACACCCGGCGGCCCAGGTCGTCCGGGGTGCCGTTGGCGTCGTAGTGGTTCCAGTCGATCGAGTGGGCGGGGCTGTGACCGTCCCAGTTGCTGCCGGTCCACACCTGGTCGCAGTCGAACGGCATCTTGAAGGCCGGCCTCGCGGCCACGGCGGCCTCGGAAGCGCCCACGACCGGCGCGGCGACCGCGACCGGGCCGATGACCATGGCGGCGGCGCTCACGCTCAGGGTGGTCAGGGCACGGCGGACATTGCTGTGCATGGTTCTCCCCTTGTCGTCGGATGACGCGTCGTCGGGTGACGCGGCGATTCAAGGGGCCGGGCATACAGGGCGGATACATTTCCGCCCCTCGCACGGAACTGCGAGGGGCGGAAGCCCGAGGGGCGGGAGAGTGAGGAGAGCTGGGCGAGAGGGACAGGTCCCGGAGCGCTACGCACGGCTCCGCAGGGCGAACCACAGCTCCGTCCGCACGTCCATGTCGTCCAGGTCCATGTCGAGCAGCGCCGCACACCGGGCGATGCGCTGGCGGACCGTGTTGCGGTGGACCTGGAGGGCGACGGCGGTACGGTCCCAGCTGCCGTGGAGGCCCAGCCAGCAGCGCAGGGTCTCCGCCAAGGGCCCGCCGAGCGGGGCGAGCAGGGCGCGGGCGTGCGCCGCGGCCTGGTCGGGCGGGACGAGCGCGGCGAGACCTCCGAGGCCGGGGCGGTAAGCGCTCACCGGGGCCCGGGTCGCCACGGCGTGGCCGAGGGCGCGGGCCGCCTGCGCGTCGGCGTCGGGCAGGGCCCCGGCCGGCGACGGTTCCGACACGCCGACGGTCCAGCCCGGCTGCGGCGGAACCGTGCGGCGGCCGGGGAGCAGGACCCGTACGGTCTCCCGGTCCGCGTCGGACAGGGCCGAGCCCAGTGCCGCTCCCAGCGCCCCGGCGTTCAGCGGGTCGGCCGGCGCGCCGTCGGTACGCCGTGCGTGCACCACCGTCCAGGAGTCCCCGTCGCCCAGCAGCGGGGCGACCTCCCGTGGTGCCGCGCCCAGCAGCAGCCGTACGAGCGCCGCCGAGCGGCCCGCCGCGTCGGCGCCCTGGTGCGGTGCGGTGAGGAGGGAGAGCAGCACCACGGCGATCCCGGCGACGGTGTGGTCCCCCGCGTCGCGCCGGGGAGTCGCCAGAGCGAGGGCCAGTCCCTGCCCGCCGCCCAGGGCGTACGCGAAGAGGTGGACGCCGTCCCGGGACTCGGCGGCCGAGGACGGGCTGGGCTTCCGGCCGGGCGTCCCGGCTGCCGGGGCGGCGGGGACCACCACCCGAGCCAGCCTGGCCAGGGCCGTCTGTACATCGGGTGCGGTGCGGTCGCCCGCCGCGTGGAGCACCCCGCCGTCCGCGGTGAGCAGTGCGACCCGCCCCTCCAACTGCACGGCGAGCTGCCGCAGCACCGCCGGCACCGGGTCCGGGCGCGCCGCCGCCGTCGCCAGCGCCTGCTGGGCCCGGGTCACCCGGCGCAGCTCGCGGTGCCGGGCCTCTGCCATCAGCCGCCACACCGCGCGGGCGATCGCCGTGAACCGGGTCTCCGGCGGCACCTCGACGAGTGGCAGCCCGTGCCGTTCGCACGCCTCCACCAAGGACTCCGGCACGGTGTCGTACACCGGGGTCACCCCGAAGCCCAGCGCGGAGGCGCCCGCCTCGACCAGCCTGGCCACATAGGTGTCCGCGTCGCTGAGCTGGACCCCGGCGGTCAGCAGCAGCTCCCCGCCGAGGAGATAGGGGTAGGGGTCGGCCATCTCGGAGGTGTGGACCCAGAGCAGATCCGCCTGCTCCGGGCCCGCGAGCAGGCGCAGCCCGAGCTCCTCCCTGCCCAGCAGTTCGGTCAGGGCGATCGGCGGGGTGGGAGGCCCGGCAGGGGAATCGGGCATGGATGATCCATCCATTCATCGGGGTGAGGATGGAGAAAACGTACACTTCAGCGTCGGCTTCCGGCCACCTACCGTCTTCATGACCACCCCCGACCCCTGAGCGGAAACGAGACGGAGGAAAGCCCATGGCTGTCGACTACGCGGTGATCGTGGTCTACCTGGCTGGCATGCTCGCCATGGGCTGGTGGGGCATGCGCCGCGCCAAGTCCAAGAGCGAGTTCCTGGTCGCCGGGCGGCGGCTCGGCCCCTGGATGTACTCCGGCACCATGGCCGCGATCGTCCTCGGCGGTGCCTCGACGATCGGCGGCGTGGGCCTCGGCTACCAGTACGGGCTCTCCGGCGCCTGGATGGTCTTCACCATCGGCCTCGGACTGCTCGCGCTGTCCGTCTTCTTCTCCGCGCGCATCGCGCGGCTGAAGGTCTACACCGTCTCCGAGATGCTCGACCTGCGCTACGGCGGCAGGGCCGGAGTCATCTCGGGCGTCGTCATGTGGGCGTACACCCTGATGCTCGCGGTCACCTCGACCATCGCCTACGCCACCATCTTCGACGTCCTGTTCGACGTGAACCGGACCGTCGCGATCATCCTGGGCGGTGCGATCGTCGTCGCGTACTCGACGCTCGGCGGCATGTGGTCGATCACGATCACCGACATGGTGCAGTTCGTCGTCAAGACGATCGGCGTCCTGCTCCTCCTCCTGCCGATCGCCGTGGTCAAGGCCGGCGGCTTCAGCGAGATGAAGGCGAAGCTGCCCACCGAGTACTTCGACCCGCTGGGCATCGGCGGCGAGACGATCTTCACCTACGTCCTGATCTACACCTTCGGCATGCTGATCGGGCAGGACATCTGGCAGCGCGTGTTCACCGCCCGCAGCGACAGCACGGCCCGCTGGGGCGGCACCGTCGCCGGCACCTACTGCCTGGTCTACGCGATCGCCGGTGCCGTCATCGGGACGGCCGCCAAGGTGATGTACCCGAAGCTGCCCAGCGCGGACGCGGCCTTCGCCACGATCGTCAAGGACGAGCTCCCGGTCGGTGTGCGAGGGCTGGTGCTGGCCGCCGCGCTCGCCGCGGTGATGTCCACCTCCTCCGGCGCGCTGATCGCCTGTGCCACCGTCGCCAACAACGACATCTGGTCGCGGCTGCGGGGTGTCGTCGCGAAGGACGGCCACGGCGAGGCCGAGCGGGACGAGGTCAAGGGCAACCGGGCCTTCATCCTGGTCATGGGCGCCGCCACCATCGTGATCTCCATCGCGCTCAACGACGTCGTCGAGGCGCTGACCGTCGCCTACAACCTGCTGGTCGGCTGCCTGCTGGTGCCGATCCTCGGCGGGCTGCTCTGGCGCCGCGGCACGGCCGCCGGAGCCCTGGCCTCCGTGGCCGTCGGCGGTGTCGCCGTCATCGGGCTGATGGCGGGCTACGGGATCCTCGCCAACGAGCCCATCTACTACGGGCTGCTCGCCTCGCTCGCGACGTACGTCGTCGTCTCGCTGGCCACCAGGCCGACCGACCCGGCCGTGCTGAGCGCCTGGCGCGAGCGGCTGGCCGGACGCGTCACCGAGGACCCGGCCACCCCGGACGCGGTCACCGCCTGACCCCGGCACCCGCCGCCTCGTGGCCCCTCGGCCGACCGGGCCACGAGGCGGCCCCTGACAGACTGATCAACGTATGAACGCCCACCCGGCGTGCATGGCAGAACGAAAGGCACCCGCACCCATGAGCAGCAACGAAGCGCCGCGCGGCCCCATCGACTCCTCCCGCGTTCCGCGCTATGCCGGGCCCGCCACGTTCGCCCGGCTGCCCCGCCTCGACGAGGTCGGTACCGCGGACGTCGCCGTCGTCGGCGTGCCTTTCGACACCGGTGTCTCCTACCGTCCCGGTGCCCGCTTCGGCGGCAACGCCATCCGTGAGGCCTCCCGCCTCCTGCGCCCCTACAACCCCGCCCAGGACGCCTCGCCCTTCGCGCTCGCCCAGGTCGCCGACGCCGGTGACATCGCCGCGAACCCCTTCAACATCAACGAGGCCGTCGAGACCGTCGAGGCCGCCGCCGACGACCTCCTGGCCACCGGCGCCCGCATGATGACCCTCGGCGGCGACCACACCATCGCCCTGCCGCTGCTGCGCTCCGTCGCCAAGAAGCACGGTCCCGTCGCCCTGCTCCACTTCGACGCCCACCTGGACACCTGGGACACCTACTTCGGCGCCGAGTACACCCACGGCACCCCCTTCCGCCGCGCCGTCGAGGAAGGCATCCTCGACACCGAGGCGCTGTCCCACGTCGGTACCCGCGGCCCGCTCTACGGCAAGCAGGACCTCACCGACGACGCCAAGATGGGCTTCGGCATCGTCACCTCCGCCGACGTCATGCGTCGCGGCGTCGACGAGATCGCCGACCAGCTCCGTCAGCGGATCGGTGACCGGCCGCTGTACATCTCCATCGACATCGACGTCCTCGACCCGGCGCACGCCCCGGGCACCGGCACCCCCGAGGCCGGCGGCCTCACCTCGCGCGAGCTCCTGGAGATCCTGCGCGGACTCTCCTCCTGCAACCTCGTCTCCGCTGACCTCGTCGAGGTCGCCCCCGCGTACGATCACGCGGAGATCACCTCCGTCGCCGCCTCGCACACCGCGTACGAGCTGACGACGATCATGTCCCGCCAGATCGCGGAAGGCCGCACCAAGTGAGTCACGACCACGACGACCGGCCGCAGCTCACCGCCGCCCAGGCGGAGGCCGCGCTGAACCCTCCGACCGGACGCAACGGCGGCGACCTGGTCGTCGAGACCCTCCAGGGCCTCGGCGCCACCACCGTCTTCGGCCTGCCCGGCCAGCACGCGCTCGGCATGTTCGACGCGCTGCGCCGCTCCTCCCTCTCGTACGTCGGTCTCCGCGTCGAGAACAACGCGGGCTTCGCCGCCGACGCCTACGGCCGGATCACCGGCGAGGTGGCGCCCCTGCTGCTCTCCACCGGCCCCGGCGCGCTCACCTCGCTGGCCGCGCTCCAGGAGGCGGCCGCCGCGTCGGCCCCCGTGCTGGCGATCTCCAGCCAGATCCCCACCGCCGGACTCGGCGGCGGACGCCACGGCTACCTGCACGAGCTGCGTGACCAGAAGGCGTCCTTCCGGGACGTCGTGAAGTCCGTGCACACCGTGCGTACGGCCTCGCAGATCCCCTCCGCGATCGCCGCCGCCTGGGAGTCCGCGCTGACCGCCCCGCACGGGCCGGTCTGGATCGAGATCCCCCAGGACGTGCTGCTCGCCGAGACCACCCTGCCCGTCGTCAGCGCCCTCGACGCCACCCCGCGCGAGGTGTACCCGCGCCCCGAGCTGACCCTCGTCGCCGCGGACCTGCTGTCGAAGGCCGAACGCCCCGCGATCATCGCGGGCGGCGGAGTCGTACGCTCCGACGCCGCCGGGAAGCTGCTGGCCCTCGCGGAGAAGCTCGACGCACCCGTCGTCACCACCTTCGGCGGGAAGGGCGCCTTCCCCTGGGAGCACCCGCTCTCCCTCCAGTCGTGGCTGGAGGACCGCTACACCACGGACTTCCTGGAGTCCGCGGACGTCCTGCTGGTCGTCGGCTCCGGGCTCGGCGAGCTGTCCTCGAACTACCACACCTTCGCCCCGCGCGGCCGGGTGATCCAGATCGAGGCCGACGCCGGGAAGCTGGAGTCCAACCATCCCGCGCTCGGCATCCACTCCGACGCCCGCGAGGCACTCTCCGACCTGCTGGAGACCGTCGAGCGCCGCGAGGACCCGCAGGCCGCCGAGCAGGTCAGCGCCCTGCTGGGCAAGGTCCGCGACCGTATCGCCGCCCAGGACCTCACCCTGGAGCAGCAGGTGCTCGCCTCCGTACGCGAGGCGCTGCCCGACACCTCGCCCAGCTTCTGGGACATGACGATCCTGGCCTACTGGGCCTGGTCCGCCTTCGACGCCCGCCACCCCAACACCATGCACTCGGCACAGGGCGCCGGCGGCCTCGGCTACGGCTTCCCCGCCGCGATCGGGGCGGCCGCGGCCGACCGCACCAAGCCCGTGCTCGCGGTCTCCGGCGACGGCGGCGCCATGTACTCGATCGCCGAGCTCGCCACCGCGCGCCAGTACGACCTGCCGGTGACCTGGCTGATCGTCGACGACGGCGGCTACGGCATCCTGCGCGAGTACATGACGGACGCCTTCGGCGAGGCCACCGCGACCGAGCTGTCCCGCCCGGACTTCGTCGCGCTCGCCGAGTCCTTCGGCGTCCCCGCCGTCCGTACGACCCCGGAGGCCCTGGCCGCCGACCTCGGCAAGGCCCTGGCCTCCCCCGGCCCCTCGGTGGTGGTGCTCCCGGCGCTGCTGCGGATGTTCGAGCCGACGCACCTGTAGGACGACCTGCCCGTGCGGCCGGAACCGGGTCCGGCCGCACGGCCCCTCTCACTCCGCCTTGGCGATCTCCTCCCGCTGGGCGGCCACGCCTGCGTGGAAGCTCTCCACGATGTCCTTCGAGCGCTGCCCGTTCGGCAGCTCCCGGCCGGTGGGCAGCAGGTCCGGGATCGAGCGGAAGAGAGCGGCCGCCTGCTTACCGGAATTCCTGTTCCTGGCGCCCAGCAGATACTTACCGGCCTGGTTGAGGTGCTGCGTCAGGTGCGATCCGGGATGCGTCGTCACCTTCTTCAGAACCTCGGGCTGGCCCAGCGAGTGGTGCTCACCCTCCGCGAGTCGTTGCAGCTCCGCCAGCACCGCGTACAGCCGTCCCGCGAGGTGCGCCTCCGCCTGGGCGTCGACAGCCATGATGTGTCCCCCGTTCCCCTGCCGCCCCGCGCCCGCGAGGCCGGGGCGATCCCTACCCCTCCGGTCCTAGGACCATCCGCCGAGCCACCGGGCCCATCGGCCGAGAATTGTTGCGGACGGATGAAATCCGCTACCGCCCGCGTTGGGTACAGGCGGTAGGCACGGCGGGCGACGCAGGAGGCACGGTGGCAGGCGAGGAACAACAGGGGTGGGGCCGGAGGCTGACCGGCTACGCGTGGCGCTACCGGCGCAACGTCGTGCTGGCCCTCGGGTCGTCCCTCGCCGGGATGGGCGTCATGGCGATCGTCCCGCTGATCACCAAGGTGATCATCGACGACGTCGTCGGCGACCACACCCGCTCCCTCGGCCTGTGGACCGGCCTGCTGGTCGCCGCCGCGGTCATCGTCTACGTCGCGACGTTCATCCGCCGCTACTACGGCGGCCGGCTCGCCCTCGACGTCCAGCACGACCTGCGGACCGAGATGTACGACACGCTCACCCGGCTCGACGGGAAGCGTCAGGACGAGCTCTCCACCGGGCAGGTCGTCGGCCGCGCCACCAGCGACCTCCAGCTGATCCAGGGGCTTCTCTTCATGTTCCCGATGACCATCGGGAACATCCTCCTCTTCCTGATCTCCCTGGTGATCATGGCGTGGCTCTCGCTGCCCCTGACCCTGATCGCCCTCGCCGTCGCACCCGCCCTCTGGTTCATCGCCCGCCGCTCCAAGGCCCGCCTCTTCCCCGCCACCTGGTACGCCCAGAGCCAGGCCGCCGCCGTCGCCTCGGTGGTCGACGGTGCCGTCTCCGGGGTCCGGGTAGTCAAGGGGTTCGGCCAGGAGGAGCAGGAGACCGGCAAGCTCCGCGAGGTCAGCCGCAGGCTCTTCGCCGGCCGGCTCCGCACCATCCGGCTGAACTCCCGCTACACCCCCGCGCTCCAGGCCGTGCCCTCGCTCGGCCAGGTCGCGATGCTGGCCCTCGGCGGCTGGCTCGCCACCCGGGGCGAGATCACCCTCGGCACTTTCGTCGCCTTCTCCACCTACCTCGCCCAGCTCGTCGGCCCGGTCAGGATGCTCGCCATGGTCCTCACCGTCGGCCAGCAGGCCAGGGCCGGTGTGGAGCGCGTACTGGAGCTCATCGACACCGAGCCGTCCATGACCGACGGCACCAGGACGCTCCCCGCCGACGCCCCCGCCAGCGTCGAGTTCGACGACGTGCGCTTCGGCTACGGCAACGGGGACGACACCGAGGAAGGTGCCGGTGAACGCCTCGTCCTGGACGGCTTCTCCCTCACCATCGAGCCCGGTGAGACGGTCGCCCTCGTCGGTGCCTCCGGCAGCGGAAAGTCCACCGTCTCCCTCCTGCTGCCCCGCTTCTACGACGTGTCGCACGGCGCCGTCCTCGTCGGCGGCCACGACGTCCGGGAACTCACCCAGGACTCGCTGCGGGCCGCCATCGGGCTCGTACCGGAGGACAGCTTCCTCTTCTCCGACTCCGTCGGCGCCAACATCGCGTTCGGCCACCCGGGAGCCACCCGGGAACAGATCGAGAAGGCCGCGAAGGCCGCCCAGGCGCACGGCTTCATCTCCGACCTGCCCGACGGGTACGACACCAAGGTCGGTGAGCACGGGCTCACCCTCTCCGGCGGCCAGCGCCAGCGCGTCGCCCTCGCCCGCGCCATCCTCACCGACCCCCGGCTGCTCCTCCTGGACGACGCGACCTCAGCCGTCGACGCCCGCGTCGAACACGAGATCCACGAGGTCCTGGCCCAGGTCATGGAGGGCCGGACGACCCTGCTGATAGCGCACCGGCGATCCACGCTCGGCCTCGCCGACCGCATCGCCGTACTCGACCGGGGCAGGCTCGCCGACATCGGCACCCACGAGGAGCTTGAGCGCCGCTCCGCGCTCTACCGCAGGCTGCTCACCGACCCGGACGAGCTGGGCGGCACCTCTCCCGGTCACCGGCCGAAGACCCTCGTGGTGGAGCCGGAGGACGACCGGGCGCTCCTGGAGGAGCTCGACGCGGAGTTCGACGCCGAACGCGGGGTCACCCCCGGGCTGTGGATCCGCAAGGAGGAACCCCGCGACACGGCGGCGGCCAACGGGATGCCCGCCACCCCTGAGCTCCTGGCCCAGGTCGAGGCCCTGCCCCCGGCCACGGACGTCCCCGCCGTCGACGAGGCGAGCGCGGTGCGCCCGGAGAAGTCCTACGGCCTGCGCCGACTGCTGCACGGCTTCGGCCCCCCGCTGCTCGTCAGCCTGGGCCTTGTGGCCACCGACGCGGGCATGGGCCTGCTCCTGCCCGTGCTGATCCGGCACGGCATCGACGACGGCGTCACCAAGATGGCGCTCGGCGCGGTCTGGGCGGCGGCCGGTCTCGGCCTGCTCGCCGTCCTCGTCCAGTGGGCGGCCCAGATCGGCGAGACCCGGATGACGGGCCGCACCGGTGAGCGCGTGCTGTACTCGCTGCGCCTCAAGATCTTCGCGCAGCTCCAGCGGCTCGGGCTCGACTACTACGAGCGTGAGCTCACCGGCCGGATCATGACCCGTATGACCACGGACGTCGACGCCCTGTCCACGTTCCTGCAGACCGGCCTGGTCACCGCCTTCGTCTCGCTGGTCACCTTCTTCGGCATCACGGTCGTGCTGCTCGTCCTCGACGTCCAGCTGGCCCTGGTCGTCTTCGCGACGCTGCCCGTGCTGATCGTCGGCACGTTCTTCTTCCGCCGCAAGAGCGTCAAGGCGTACGAACTCGCGCGGACGCGCATCAGCGTCGTCAACGCCGACCTCCAGGAGTCCGTCGCCGGGCTCCGGATCGTCCAGGCCTTCCGCCGCGAGCGCGACGGCGCCGAGCGGTTCGCGGCCCGCAGCGACGAGTACCGCCAGGCCAGGGTGCGCGGGCAGTGGCTGATCTCGGTCTACTTCCCGTTCGTCCAGCTGCTCGCCTCGGTGGCGGCCGCCGCCGTGCTGATCGTCGGCGCCGGACGGGTCGACGACGGCACGCTCACCACGGGTGCGCTCGTCGCCTATCTGCTCTACATCGACCTGTTCTTCGCCCCCGTGCAGCAGCTCTCCCAGGTCTTCGACGGCTACCAGCAGGCCAGCGTCTCCCTGGGCCGGATCCAGGAACTCCTGCGCGAGCCGACCTCCACGGCCGACCACGAAGAGCCCCAGGACGTGATGTCGCTGCGCGGCGAGATCGCCTTCGAGGACGTCTCCTTCGCCTACGCCGAGGACGAGGAGGCCCTCACCGGTGTCGATCTGCGGATCGCGGCCGGCCAGACCGTCGCCTTCGTCGGTGAGACCGGGGCCGGCAAGTCCACCCTGGTCAAGCTCGTCGCCCGGTTCTACGACCCGACGAGCGGACGGGTCACCGCCGACGGCACCGACCTGCGCAGGCTGGACAGGACGGCGTACCGGCACCGGCTCGGGGTCGTACCCCAGGAGTCGTACCTCTTCGAGGGCACGGTCCGCGACGCCATCGCCTACGGGCTCCCCGACGCCTCCGACGCCCAGGTGGAGGCGGCGGCCAGGGCGGTGGGCGCGCACGACATGATCGCCACCCTGGAGGGCGGCTACCTCCACGAGGTCGCCGAGCGCGGCCGCAACCTCTCGGCCGGGCAGCGCCAGCTGATCGCGCTGGCCCGCGCCGAGCTGGTCGACCCGGACATCCTGCTCCTGGACGAGGCGACCGCCTCCCTCGACCTCGCCAGCGAGGCACAGGTCAACCAGGCCACCGACCGGCTCGCGGGGCGGCGCACCACGCTGGTGGTCGCCCACCGCCTGACGACCGCCGCCCGCGCGGACCGCGTCGTGGTCATGGACCGGGGCAGGGTCGCCGAGGACGGCACCCACGACGAACTCCTCGCCAGGGACGGCCTCTACGCCCGGCTCTGGCGCACCTTCATAGGAGAGGGCATAGGGGAGGACACTCCGGCCGGCGTCTGACGTCCTGCCCGTGGACGCCGGAGCGGAACCCGGAACCCCTTCCCCCGCGTCGTACACCCGTGCGCACCCATGTCGAGGGGCGCACGGGTGTTCGGTGAGACGGATGGGGTGGACGGAGTGGCGGGACCGCTGAGGTCATCGGGGCGGCGACCGGCCGGGCTCCGCGGTGCGGCGGCGCTGCTGGTCCTGCCGCTGCTGGGGGCGCTCGGCCTGGTGCTGGGGCCGGCCGGTGACGCCCAGGCCGCTTCGGCCTGTTCCGGACGGCTGGTCAAGACGGTGGCCTTCTCCACCGGTTCGCTCCGTGTCTACAAGTCCCGCGCCTACGCCTGCGTCGTCGCCGTCGCGAAGAAGCCCGGCCCCCGCCGCGCGATGTCGGTGTCGCTCCAGCCGCGCGGAGGCCGATGGGTCACCGACAGCGGGCGGTTCACCACGCTGGCCGGGCCGGTCACGGTGCACGCGCTGAACCGCTGTGTCCGTGCCTCCGGTTCCGTCGGGGGCGCCTCCGGTGCGACCGGGTGGATCCTGTGCTGACGGGCGAGTGGGTCTGGCGTGGCAGGTGTGACCACCGCTAGGTTCACGGCGACTGTCGTGAATCAAGGGGAGGGTGCATGCGCAAGGCGCTCAGAGGCATTCTGTCGCTCGCGGTGCTCATAGGCACGGTGAGTGCGACCGGGGCCTCGGCCGGAGCGGCCACCGCCGCGGAACCGGCCGCGAAGCAGGGCGGCGTCACCAGCGGTACCGAGAGCAGCAGCAAGGACATCAAGGACCGCATCCTGGCCATCCCGGGCATGAGTCTGATCGAGGAGAAGCCGTACCCCGGGTACCGCTTCTTCGTCCTGAACTACACCCAGCCGGTCGACCACAGGCACCCGTCCAAGGGCACCTTCCAGCAGCGGATCACCCTGCTGCACAAGGACACGAACCGGCCGACCGTCTTCTTCACCAGCGGCTACAACGTCTCCGTCAACCCGAGCCGCAGCGAACCGACGCAGATCATCGACGGCAACCAGGTCTCCCTGGAGTACCGGTTCTTCACCCCGTCACGCCCGGCCCCCGCCGACTGGTCGAAGCTCGACATCTGGCAGGCGGCCAGCGACCAGCACCGCGTCTTCACCGCGCTGAAGCGGATCTACTCCAAGAAGTGGCTGACCACCGGCGGCTCCAAGGGCGGCATGACCGCCACCTACTTCGAGCGCTTCTACCCGAAGGACATGGACGGCGTCGTCGCCTACGTCGCCCCCAACGACGTGGTCGACAAGGAGGACTCCGCCTACGACCGCTTCTTCGCCCGGGTAGGCACCAAGGAGTGCCGCGACCGGCTGGGCGGTGTCCAGCGCGAGGCCCTCGTCCGGCGTGAGCCGCTGGAGAAGAAGTACGAGGCGTACGCGGCCGAGAACGGGCTGACCTTCGACACGGTCGGCACGCTCGACAAGGCGTACGAGGCCGTCGTGATGGACTACGTCTGGGCGTTCTGGCAGTACAGCCTGCTCGCCGACTGTGAGTCGATCCCGGCCGACGCCCCGAACGCCACCGACCAGGAGATCTGGGACTCCATCGACGGCATCTCGGGCTTCTCCGCCTACGCCGACCAGGGCCTGTCCAACTACACCCCGTACTACTACCAGGCGGGCACCCAGCTGGGCTCGCCTGACATCGAGCAGCCCTGGCTCGGTGACCTCAGCCGCTACGGCTACCAGCCGCCGCGCAACTTCGTGCCCCGCTCCATCCCGATGAAGTTCGACGCCTCGGCGATGCGGGACGTGGACAGCTGGGTGAAGAACCACGCCGACCACATGATGTACGTGTACGGCGAGAACGACCCCTGGGGCGCCGAGCGCTTCCGGCTGGGCCGGGGCGCCCGGGACAGCTACGTCTACACCGTGGCCGGCGGAAACCACGGGTCCAAGGTGGCCGGTCTGGCCGCCGACGAGAAGGCGAAGGCGACCGCCGCGATCCTGCGCTGGGCCGGAGTCGCCCCGGCGGCCGTCGAGGCCGACCCGGCGAAGGCGAAGCCCCTCGCCGCGTACGACGCCCGCCTCGACGTGCGGGACGCCGAACTCCGGCGCGACCGGGGCACGCTGCGGCCCTAGTGGACGAGGCCGTGCCCCCTGCCCGGTGGTGTGACACCGGGCAGGGGGCACGGCCCTTTCCGCCTCAGAACCGCCGGTACGACAGCCCGTACCCGACCGGGTACAGCGACTGGGCGGGGGCGTCCGCCCGCTGCACCGGGACGGGGAGCCGCCCCTCCGGGCGGGCCCGGCCCGCGATGACCCGTACGGCGGCGCGCAGTTCGACGTCGGTCCAGGAGTACGCGGCGAGGCTCGCGGCGGTGCCCGCGGCGGCCAGCTGGGCGATGTCGTACGGATTGCGGATCGCCAGGGTGATCACCGGGACACCGGTCGCCACCAGCGCGTCGACCAGGGTGCGCTGGGAGCTGGTCGCCGAGACGTTGTACGTGCCGACGAGCACGGCGTCCTTGCCCTCGGCCGCCGCCACCGCCTCGGCGATCTTGGACGCGGAGGGTGAGGTGCCGGTCGACAGCGCGGTCGCGACGAAGCCCAGCTCCTCGAACGCCCCGGCGAGCGTCGTCGTCGGCGGTCCGGTCGTCCCCGACGGGGAGGCCGGATCGGCGCCCACCACCAGGATGTTCCGGTGCGACCTCCGGGAGAGCGGCAGCAGTGACCCTTCGTTGGCCAGCAGGGTCGTGGTGCGCTCGGCGATCCGGTCGGCGGCGGCCAGGTGCGACCGGACGCCCACGGTCCGGTCGACGCCCCGGTGGGTGACGAACGGGTCGTCGAACAGGCCCAGCTTCTTCTTCAGCCGCAGGATGCGAAGGATCGATTCCTCGATGCGGGCCTCGCTGATCTCGCCGCCCCGCACTGCCTCCAGCACGGCGTTCCAGGCGACGTCGAGGTCCGGCGGGTTGAGGAGCTGGTCCACGCCCGCGAGCAGGGCCAGGACCGGGACCCGTTCGTCGCCGTACTTGGTGCGGACACCTTCCATCCCGAGGGCGTCGGTGACCACCACCCCGTCGTAGCCGAGCTCCTCGCGCAGGATGCCGGTGAGGATCGGGTGCGAGAGGGTGGCCGGGTCCTCCGACGGGTCCAGGGCGGGCACCACGATGTGCGCCGTCATGATCGAGTCGATGCCGGCGGCTACGGCGGCCCGGAACGGCGGGGCGTCCAGCTCCTCCCACTGCTCCCGGGTGTGGGTGATGACCGGCAGACCGGTGTGGCTGTCGGTGCTGGTGTCGCCGTGCCCGGGGAAGTGCTTGGCCGTCGAGGCGACGCCCGCGCTCTGATAGCCCTTCACCTGCGCCGTGACCATCCCGGCGACCGAGTCCGGGTCGGAACCGAAGGAACGTACGCCGATGACCGGGTTGGCCGGGTTGACGTTGACGTCGGCGTCCGGGGCGTAGTTCTGGTTGATGCCCATCGCCGCCAGCTCGGCCCCGGCGATCCGGCCCGCCTCGCGGGCGTCGGAGCGTGAGCCGCCCGCACCCAGCGCCATCGCACCCGGCAGCAGCGTCGCGGGCTCCCCGACACGGCAGACGATGCCGTGCTCCTGGTCCGTGGAGACCAGCAGCGGCAGCGGGGTGGGACCGGCGAGCCCGGCCCGCTGGATGCCGTTGGACAGGTCGGCGATCTGGTGCGGGTCGCGGGTGTTGTGCGCCCAGGCGAAGTAGATGATGCCGCCCACGTGGTACTTGGCGATCATCTCGGCGGCGTCGCGGACCCCGATCTCGTCGAGGTTGGCGTCCACGTCCGCCTGGTCGGGCTCCGTGGCGGAGTGCCCGTACACCCGCATCACGAAGAGCTGGCCGACCTTCTCCTCCAGGCTCATCCCTGCGATGAGCCGTCTGAGACGGCTGTCCGTGGAGGTGTGGGACTCGGCTGCCGCCTGCGCGACGCCGGGAAGAGCGGCGGTGCCGGTCGCCGCGGCCGCGACGGTGGCGGCGGTCGCGGCGAGGAGGGTGCGTCTGGAGGTGCGGTGGTGCACGTGAGCCCCTTCCGATGCTGAAAGAAACTTCCAAGACGGTACGGATATATGGAAAGTAACTACCAGTCAAGAGGGTCGGCGGGATCGCCCGCCGGTGTGGCGTCAGGTCAGGCCCGCACCGG
This sequence comes from Streptomyces sp. NPDC048590, assembly GCF_043199535.1. Taxonomy (NCBI): domain Bacteria; kingdom Bacillati; phylum Actinomycetota; class Actinomycetes; order Kitasatosporales; family Streptomycetaceae; genus Streptomyces; species Streptomyces sp. NPDC048590. The sequence goes on from NZ_JBICWC010000001.1 coordinate 350,246, forward strand.
CGCCGTGATCGCGCAGTACCGACACCGCGGCGATGATCGCGGGCCGCCGCGCCGCCTCCGTCCGCCACAGGGCGTACAGCCGTCGCACCGGTACGGGATCCAGCTGTACGGCGACCACGCCCGGGGGCAGCGGGCCACGGCCCAGCCGGGGGATCATCGCCACCCCGAGCCCGGCGGCGACCAGCGCGAGCTGGGTGTGGTTCTCCTCCGCCTGGTGCCGGATGTCCGGCTCGCACCCCGCGGCCCGCAGGGTGCGTACGAGCCAGTCGTGGCAGACCGTGCCCGGCGGCTGGCACACCCACCGCTCCTGGCCCAGCTCCTCCCGGCGTACCGCGTCACGCCCGGCCAGCGGGTGCCCCTCGGGAACCAGCAGGTCGCAGCGGTCCTCACCCAGCAGCGCCTGCGCGACACCCTCCGGCGCGGGGAGCGGGCTGATGTCCCAGTCGTGAGCGACCGCGAGGTCGACCACACCCTTCGCGACCAGGTCGACCGAGAGATGCGGATCGACCTCGTGCAGCCGGGTGTCCAGCGCCGGGTGCTCGCGGCCCAGCTCGGCCAGCACCCCCGGCAGCAGCCCGCGCGCGGCGGTGGCGAACGCGGCGATGGACAGCCGCCCCGTCGGCTGCCCCCGGCGTTCCTCGAGGTGGGTCTCGGCCCGTTCCACGATCGCCAGCACCTGCTGCGCTGTGGAGGCGAGATGGATCGCCTCCTCGGTCAGCGCCACCCCGCGCCCGCGCCGCTCCAGCAGGGTCGTACGGGTCTCCCGCTCCAGCTTGGTGATCTGCTGCGAGACCGCGGAGGCGGTGTAGCCGAGCGCGGCGGCCGCTCCCGCGACGGAGCCGTGGACGGAGACGGCGTGCAGGGCGCGCAGCCGGGACAGATCGAGCACCGAAACCCCCTGGGAGCGGAAGCATGAGCGATGCTTAATCCAACCATGAAGAAATCGGCGCTGGTGCTACATGGTCCCGGCGCCGGATGCTCGTTCCATGCGTCCCCTCCACATCGCCCTGGCCGCGCTGGTCGCCGCCGTCTGGGGCGTGAACTTCGTCGTGATCGAGCTGGGCCTCGCCCACTTCCCGCCCCTGCTCTTCTCCGCCCTGCGGTTCCTCGTCGCCGCGCTGCCCGCGGTGTTCCTCGTCGGCAGGCCCACCGTGGCCTGGAAGTGGATCGTCGGGGTGGGTCTTGTCCTGGGGGTGGCCAAGTTCGGGCTGCTCTTCATCGGCATGGACCGGGGGATGCCCGCGGGGCTCTCCTCCCTCGTCCTCCAGGTGCAGGCCGTGTTCACCGCCCTCTTCGCGGCCGTGGCCCTGTCCGAGCGGCCGGGCAGGACACGTGTGCTCGGGATGGGGGTGGCGCTCGCGGGTATCGGCGTCGCCGCGGTCGACGAAGGGGCGGGCGGGCCCGTGCTCGCCTTCGTCCTGGTGATCCTGGCCGCCGCCTGCTGGGGTGTGTCCAACGTGATCACCCGCAAGGCGGCGCCGCCGGACTCCCTCAACTTCATGGTGTGGGTCTCGACGGTCCCGGTGCTGCCGCTGATCGGCCTCTCCCTCCTCGTCGAGGGATGGGACCGCGACACCGCCGCCCTCGCCGCGCTCGACTGGACCGGCGCCGGCACCATCGTCTACGTCGCGTGGATCTCCACCGTCTTCGGCTTCGGCGCGTGGGGCTTCCTGCTCCGCCACCACCCGGCCTCGTCCGTCGCCCCCTTCACCCTGCTCGTTCCCGTCTTCGGGATGTCCTCGGCCGCGCTGTTCCTCGGCGAGTCCATCGGCCCGCTGCGCTGGTGCGCGGCGGCCCTGCTGGTCGGCGGGGTCGCCCTGACCTCGCTGGGCGGCAACCGCCGGCCCGCCACCGCCCCTCCGGTGCCGGCACCGGAGAAGGCCGGCGTCTGACCGGGCCTACTGCTTCGGCGCCCCGAGCCGCAGGATGTGCTCCCGGCCCGCCGCCAGCAGCTCGGGCAGCTCCGCCGCCTCGGGGTACCAGCGCTTCTCGTACTCCCAGCAGACCCAGCTGTCCTGGTCCAGCGTGTCCAGGCACGCCTTCAGCGGAAGCGTGCCGGCCCCGAGTGCCAGCGGTGTCGTGTCCTCGGCGGACGCGATGTCCTTCACCTGTACGTATCCCAGGTGCGGTGCCAGCACCGCGTGGCTCGCCGCCGGCTCCTCGCCGGCCAGCCAGGTGTGCATCACGTCCCAGAGCGCGCCGATCCGCCCGTGGCCGACCGTGCCGACGACCCGGGCCACGTCCGCCCCCGCGCGGTGCGAGTCATGGGTCTCCAGCAGGATGCGCACCCCCAGGCCGGCGGCGTGCGGCGCGGCCGCGCCCAGCCTGCGGGCGGCCGCCGCGTCGGCCACGGCGGGGTCCTGGTCCCCGCCGCCCGGGAACACCCGGACATGGGCGGCCCCCAGGTCGCGCGCCAGCTCCACCAGCTCCGCGAGCCCCGCGATCACCGGCTCGTCGTCCCCCTCGGCCGCGACCCGCACATAACCGGCCACGGTGAGGATCTCCACCCCGCCCCGCTTGAACTCCTCGGCCACAGCAGCCCGTTCGAGGGCGGTGAGACCCGGGTGCACCGGCTCCTCGGGGTGGGCGCGCAGCTCCACCCCCTGGTACCCGTGCTCGACGGCGAGCCGGATCACCTCGGAGACGGGCAGACCCGGCACTCCGAGGGTCGAGAAAGCGAGCTTCACAGCATGTCCTTCCACTGGGGTCAACTGCGCGGGAACGGCCTCTCCCGGCTCCTGCCCGTGCCGGCAGCCGCCACTCCCGCGCGACGCACAGCGTACGGGGGGTCAGCCGGCGCCCCGCAGGAGGCGTTCGAGGCTGCCGAGCAACTGCAGCGCGTCCTCACGCCGTTCCCCGTCCAGAGCCCGCGCCCCGGTGCCCGGAGCGTACGCGCCGACCACGCGCAGAGCCGCCGCCGCCTGCCGGGCGAACATCGCCAGCAGATCCAGCTCACGGATGCCCGACCGGGCCTGTGGGGAGGGATCCAGCACCTCGAGCACCCCGAGGATCCGGGTGTCGCTGATCAGCGGGGCGGCCATCAGCGCGTCGGGGACGTACTCCGTGGACTCCGCCAGGGAGCGGTCGAAGGCCGAGTCCTGGCTCAGATCGTCCACCACCATCGGCTCGCCCGACGTCGCCACCCAGCCGGCGATCCCTCGCCCGGCCGGGAAACGGCGTCCGACCAGGAACTCCTCGCCCTCCCCGGAGACCGCCTGGAAGACCAGCTCGTCGGCCTCCTCGTCCAGCAGGAACACGGAACTGGCCGCGGCCCCGAAGATCGCGCGGGCCACGTCCACCACGGACTGGAGCAGCTCGTGCCGGGCCGCGTCGCCCGGACCGGGAAAGGGGGCCGAGGGGGTCATGGCGTCAGTTCTGGGAGTCGTCATGGCTGTCTCCTGCCGCTGTGGAAGGACGCGGGACCGCGTGCACGTTGGCCGCGGACAGATAGAGGGCGTTCTTGAGCTGAAAAGCCGTCATCCGGGGATGCCCGGAGAGGACACGGGCGCAGAGCCCCGCCACGTACGGGGTCGCGAAGCTGTTGCCCGTGGTGCGGATCGATCTGCCGCCCAGCCATGGCACGGACACGTTCTGCCCCGGGCCGAAGAACTCCACCGGGGGATCGGGGTTGTACAGGTGGAGCTCGTCGTCCTCCTGGTGGCTGCCCACGGAGATCACCGAGGCGAAACGCCAGGGAAAGCTCTCCACGGGTGTGTTGTGGGCCGACGCCACGATCACCGTACGGCCGAAGTACGCCCGGTCGGCGAGGCCGTGCAGCTCCGGCGCGAAGCGGGTCCGGGTGGTCGACAGGCTGAGGTTGACCACGTCGAAGCGCTGCTCGACCGCCCACCGCAGCCCGGCCATCAGCACGTCACCGGTTCCCGAGAAGCGCTCGCCGAGGACGCGCACGCTGTGGATCTCGCAGTCCGGCGCGGTGCGCCGGATGATCCCCGCGCACGCGGTCCCGTGCCCGCAGGTGTCACCGGTCCCGGTCGGTTCGACCGTGATCGCACCGGTCTCCGGGTCCTTGACCACCACCCAGGAGCTCTTCACCTCACCCACGAGCGGATGGTCGCGCTCCACCCCCGAGTCCACCACACACACCCGCACCCCCCGTCCCGTCGCCTGCCGCGCCGGCAGGCCGCCCGGTGGGCCCTCGTCCGCGGATACCGGGACGTCCTGGGGCCCACGCCCGCGCAGACTCCAGGTGAGCCCCGCTCCCGGCGCCGTGCCCGTTCCGGTGCTGCTCATCGGTCAGCTCCTCTCCGTCGTGGTGACCATGGCCCCGTCGGGCACGCACCGGGCGGCCCGGCGGACCCCCGCCAGATGCCCCTTGCTCGCGAAGTGCTCTCCCGCGGCGCGCGCCGAGGCGAGGGCTGGGGTCCGCCTCCCCAGCGCGAGCATCGTCCGCGCCCGGTCCAGCTCGGCCGTGGCCCGCAGAAGCGGGGAGTCGGTGAGCAGGGCCGCCCGGACGGCCCGGTCCGCCAGGGCCTCGGCCCGTGCCGGGAGCCCGTCGACGGCGGCCAGCCGGGCCCGGAGCCCGTCGAGGTCGACGGCGTCGGCACGGCTGAGTTCGGACGGCCCTCCGACCCCCGCGAGCCGGTCGGCCGCCCGACGGGTCCGGCCCGCGTCGAGTTCGATCCGTGCCGTGTCCAGCGCGACGGCCGTACGCATGCCGACCGCGTCGGCCCGCCGGGCCGCCTCGTCGGCCTCCGCCAGCAGGCCGAGCGCCTGCGTGCCGTGACCGAGCAGCGACTCCACCGAGGCACGGAAGACCGGCAGGAACACCTCCGCCTCCGCGAAGCGGAGCTTCCCCGCGAGTTCCTGGGCCTCGGCCAGGCAGGCGTACGCCTCGCGGGGCCGGTCCAGGAGCGCGTGGAGGACGGCCAGGGGGCAGTTGAGGGTGAGCCTGACCGTCGGACGGCCCTCCCCGTGCGCGGAGAGCAGCTCGTCACAGCGGGCCACTGCCTCCGCGGCCGGCACCGGCCCCCGCCAGAGCGAGACGCCGATGGCGCCGAGCGCGGCGGCCCGTTCCGGTTCGGCTCCCGCCAGGACCGCCTGCTCCAGGGCGCCCGCCTGGTCCCGCCCGGCCTCCTCGTGCCGGCCGGCCTGCTGGAGGTGCTGGGCGAGCCGCAGATGGGACCGGGCACGGCCGAGCGCGTCCCCGGCGGCCTCGAACACCGGCAGCACCGCCCGCGCGGTGGCGGTGAGCCCCGGACCCGCCCCGGTGGGATCCAGCACGGCCAGTGCGAGCCTGGCGTGGGCCGATTCCACCGGCACATGGTCCAGCGCCCTCACCCTGCGCAGCAGTTCGGCACCGCTCCCGGTCCGCCCGAGGGCCACCCGTACCTCGCCCAGGCGGCGTACCGAACCCGCGTCGTCCGCGTCCAGCCGGACCGCCCGTTCCAGCAGGTCGTCCGCCCAGGCGAGGTCGGACCGGGCGGCGGCCTGCGCGCCGGCGCGACCGAGGGCCACGGCCGCGCGGGCGCGCAACCGGTCGGTCCGTCCGTCGGCCAGCCCGAGCTCCGTCCGGTAGCGGAAGGCGCGTTCCAGATGCCCGCCGACGGCGCCGTCGCCGGAGCGCAGCACCCCCGGCAGCTCCGCCGCCCAGACGTGACGGTCCGCCTTGGCACGCTTCGACAGCGACGCGTAGGTCACCTCGTGCACCAGCCCGCTGCTGAACCGGTACGCCGCGGTCCCCGGCTCCGCAGGAGCCGGCTCCACCAGCCGCCGCCGGGTCAGCGCGGCCAGAACCTCCTGAAGACGCCCGAGGCGCACCTCCCGGTCCGGCCCCGGGAGGGAGACCACCGTGGAGGCCGGCCGCTCCGCGAGCCGGGCGTGGGTCTCCATCAGCAGCAGCTCGGCCACCGTGAACTCACGGCCGATCACGGCCGCGAGATCGACGACGGTCCGCTCGGCGCGTACGAGGCCGCCGATACGGGCGCCGAGCAGCGCCTGGAGGGTGGGCGGCAGCCCGTCGGCCCCTTCCTCCCGGCCGTCCACCAGCAACTGCTCCAGATAGAGCGGATTCCCCCCTGCGCGGGACAGCAGAGCCTCGTCGACCGGTCCGTCCCCGCCGTCGAGCCTGACCAGCAGTCCGGCCAGCCGGAGACTCTCCTCAGGGGGCAGTCCGGCGATCTGGAGGCAGCCGGTGGCATCGGCCGTACCGTCCGGGCGTCCCACACAGACCATCAGCACTCCGGCGGGGCCGGCGCCCTGAGCCAGGTGCTCCAGAGTACGGATCAGCAGGGGCGCCGCCTCGTGCGCGTCATCGAGGACCAGCACGAACGGCCGGTCGCGGGCCGCCCGGCCGAGGGCTGTCGCCAGCGCCGCGCACATGTCGTCGAAGGGGGCGTTCGGCGTGCCGTCACGCAGCAGACCCCCGGAGAGCACGGCCGTCGCGTCGTCGGGGACAGCGGACACCGGGCCGTCCGCCCCCGAGAGCTCCGCGGCGGAGAGCGCCGGCAGTCCGCGCAGCGCGTCGGCGAGGGGAGTGAGGGTGCCCCGGTCCCCGAAACCACGGCACCGGCCCGCGCCGTAGGTGAGGGCGCCGGACGCGGAGAGGCCCGCCAGCCATTCGCGTACCAGCCGGGTCTTGCCGATTCCGGGCTCGCCCGTGACGCGCAGCAGCACCGGACGGTCCCCGCGCACCGCACGCGCCAGCGCCGCGTCCAGCGTCCGCCGCTCACCGGCCCGTCCGACGAAGGGCACGTCGAAGCGGCGCAGCAGCGCCGGGTCGTCGGCGCCCAGCCCCAGCAGCCGGTAGGCCTCGACGCTGTCCCGCTTGCCCTTGAGGCGGAGCGGACCGGTCGGCTCGGCGGACACCGTGGGCCCCGCGGCGTGCAGGGTGTCCGGCCCGAGGAGGATCTCACCGGGACCGGCGTTCTGTTCCAGCCTCGCGGCGATGTTGACGGTCTCGCCGGAGACCAGCGCCTGACGGGCCGTCGCGTCACCGCCGGCCACCACCTGGCCGGTGTTGACACCCACCCGGGTGGTCAGCCTGATGCCCAGCGTGGCGTGCAGTTCCTCGTTGAGCCGGGCCAGCGCCTCCCGCATGCCGAGCGCGGCGGCCAGAGCGCGCCGGGCGTCGTCCTCCCGCACCACCGGGACGCCGAACACGGCCATCACGGCGTCGCCGATGAACTTCTCCGGGGTGCCGCCCCGCGCCACGATCTGCGCGCTCATCGCCTCGAAGTAGCGCAGCGTAACGGTGCGCAGGGTCTCCGGGTCGAGCACACCCGACAGGGCGGTGGAGCCGACGAGGTCGCAGAAGAGCACCGTCACCGGCTTGCGCTCGTCCTCCGCCGGCGCGGGGGTGACGGCGCAGGGTGTTCCGCAGGACGAGCAGAACCGGGCGTCGTCCGGCAGTTCCTGGCGGCACGTGGCGCAGTCCATGACGGTCCTTTCTCTTCAGGGGGCAGGGGACGAGGCGTGCCGCGGGGCCCGCGCGGTCCACCGGGCGGTGGACCGCGCGGACGGCACGGCTCAGAACAGGGCGCCGCCGGCGATCTCGCCGTGGGCCTGGACCTCCGGTTCCACCGCGTCCAGACGGCTCTTGATGTCCAGCAGCACGGCGAGTTCCTCCTCGGTGAGCTGGCTGAGCACGAGGCGCTGTTCGTCGGTGAGCAGGTCCACCGGCAGGCCCGCCTCGTACAAGGCCGGGGGCAGTACCGGCTGTCCGGCGTCCTCGGGTGGCTGCGGGGTGCCGTCGGTCTCGGGCGGACGGTTCATCGGGTTACTCCCGTCGGTGAAGGGGATCCGGCTCCCCGTGGCGGCGGTGCCGGCACGGAGCGCCCGAGCCGGACGAAGATCCGGGTGAGCGCGTCGAGGGAGTGCAGGGCGCCGACCGTCACGTCCGACTCCTGGCGCCGGGTCAGCGGCAGCCGGTCCAGCAGTGCGTACAGCTCGTCCAGGTGACCGGTGTCCAGCGCGGCGTGTTCCCGCACCGTCCGCAGGGCGGCGTCCGGGAGGCCGGTCGCGGCCGCGATACGGGAGGTGAGGCCCGGAGCCGGGGCGTACCCCTCCAGGACCGCGATGTAGCCGAGCAGGACCACCGGGTGGTGGTGCTCGATCCAGTAGTAGTGGGATCCGGCGAGCGCGGCGACGAGCGGCGAGGGCATCGTCACGAGCACCCGCCCGGGCAGTGCTCCGGCCGCCCGGATGTCCTCCAGCAGCCACGCGTCGTGCCCTTCCTCCTCGCGGATGTGCTCACGGAGGTACGCCGCCAGAGGCCCGGCCAGCGGGTCGCCGCAGGCATCCAGCGACCTGGCCCGCTCCAGGGCCCGCACCATCAGCGGGACCGAGGCCCGGATGACCGTGTGCATCGTGCGGAGGTAGTCCAGGTAGCGCGGCAGCAGGTCCTCCGGACGCCACATGTGCTCGAGCGCGGAACGCAGTTCGCCGTCCAGCAGTCGTAGGGTCACCCGCAGCCGTGCCGAGGAGCTCGGTCCGGCGGCGCTCACCGGGACCCCTCCCCGGCGGTGTCCCGCGCGAGGACCAGGGGAGCGTACGCGGCGCAGCCGTGGCGCCGGACGACGCCCACCGGCCCGTCCGCCGCGCCGCGGCGTGCGGCGGCCAGGTCCAGCAGGGCGCCCCGGACCCCCGACGCCACGGACTCCGCCTCGGCGGCCGCCCGTCCACCGGAACCGAGGGCCCGGCAGCCGTCGCAGTAGGAGAGACCCCGGGAGGGCGAACCGGCGCGCGCCGCCAGATGCGCGGGGCCGACCGTACGGAGCATGCGCAGGACCGGCGACTCCTGCGCCCTCCGGCGCACCGCCGCCCAGTCGTCGGTGCCGATGTGGCCGAGCCGCAGATGGGCCGGGGCGGGCCGCAGGTCCACGGTGTCCTGGTTGCAGCAGGCGAGCACCGTCCCGTCGAAGGCGACGACCGGCCAGGCGGCCATGGCGCACGGGGACGCCGAATCCGGATCCGGGGCGGTACGGGTGGCGGACGCCCAGGAGGCCGCCCTGCCGAACGGCCGTACCTCGTTGACCAGCGAGGGCACCTGGCCGTCGAACTCCTCGTCCACGGCTCGGGTGATGCCGGCGAGATAGGGGTCGTCCGCCCCTCTGCCGGTGAGATGGAAGCTCACCGCCGTCCCCGTCGCCCTGATCCGGTGCACGGCACGGAACACCTCGGCGCGGGCGACCTCGCGCTCGTGCGGGGCGTCGAGACTCGCGGAGAAGTGGTCCACCCCCTCGATCGCCCGCAGCACCGCGGCCGGGATCCGCCGCGAACGAGCGAAGAACATGCCGCTGAGCAGCGCCGTACGCGACCCGGCGGCCCGGGCGCGGGCACTCAGTTCCGTCACGAGCGCGGGCAGCAGCAACGGTTCGCCACCGGTGAGCATGACGACGTCGGGTCGGTTGTCCCGGGTGAACGAGCCCACGAACCGGATGAGCAGCTCCGCGTCGGGTTCCTCGCGTGTCGCCGGGGACGATCCGGTCGAGCAGTGGGCGCAGCTCAGAGGACAGCGCCGGGTGAGTCCGATCAGCAGTCCGGCGGCGGGGAACGGCCGCCGGCCGACGAGTTCGCCGAGTTCCATGCGGGGCCGCCTCCTTCAGAGGGCCGGGGCGCGTAGGGCGCGTACCCGTGGGCTGCCCCGCGACGCCCGGCCGGGCGCGCGCTGCGGGGAGCGCACTCAGGTTCCACCGCACCGGTTCGACGGCGGTCCACTACCGCTTCGGAAGCGGTATGTGCGCAGGTCGGCAGCGTGCCCTGCCCCTTCGACGCCCCCTGGAAGCCCCGCGAACAGGCCCCGTGCTGGTGCGATACCGGTCCCATACCGCTGCCGAAGCGTTCCCCAGGCCGGCCCTCCTAACTTTCTCGGCAACGGCAGGCAGCAGCCCGCCGGACCGGACCGCGGTACCGACCGCCGGCCCCGGAACCAGCGCAGTGACGAGTGGACGGAGACCACCATGTCCGAGAACACCAAGCCCGCCGCCGACGACAACAACGAGACCCCCGAGGTCGAGGCGCACTCCGTGCTGGACCTCCAGGAGACCTCCGTCGACAAGGAGACCATCGCGGGCAGCTGCGTCAGCGTGATCAGCGTGGTCCTCGAAGAGAAGTGATCGCGGCCGGGACCGCTCCACGGAGGCCGGGGCACGTCCTCCCGCCGTGGAGCCCGGCAGGCCGGTGATGTGGGGGGCGGTTCCGTCACGACGGAACCGCCCCACCGTCGCTTTCAGCGCGTTCCCCCCGGCCCAAGGGCCTGCCCATCGACGGGAGTTCACCATGACCAAGCCGCTGCGCGACAACCGGGACTTCCAGCTGCTCTGGCTGAGCGGTCTCTTCGCGGTCCTGGGAGGGCAGATGAGCGCCCTCGCCCTGCCCCTGCTGGTGCTCAAGGAGACCGGATCCGCGGTGCAGGCGGGAGCGGTGGGCACCGTCTGCGTGGGGGCCGTGCTGATCACGATGCTGCCGGGCGGGGTGATGGCGGACCGGGTGGAGCGCCGCCGGCTGATGCGCATCTGCGACGTCTGCAGCCTGACCGTCGTCACCGCCCTCGCCGTCTGCGTCTGGTACGGACACGCCCCCATGGCGCTGGTCCTTCTCGTCGCCGCCGCGGCGGCGGTGATCAGCACCGTCTACGGCCCGGCGGTCTTCGGCCTCATGCGAGCGGTCGTCCCGGCCGACCAGATGGGCGCCGCGACCGCACGACTCCAGGCGCGCACCCAGGCGGTCCGGCTGACCGGGCCTCTCCTCGGTGGTGCGCTCTTCGGCGTCCACCCCGCCCTGCCGTTCGCCGCCGAGGCCGTGGGCCTGCTGCTGTCGACCGTCTGCGTGGCGCTCGTACGGACCCGTTCGCGGGCGAGGACCAAGGCCGGCGCGGTGTTCAGCAGGCGCGAACTGATGGCGGGTCTGACCTTCCTGTGGAAGATCCCCTATCTGCGGACCGTGCTGCTGGTCTTCGGACTCGGCATGAACTTCGCCTTCGGCGCCCTCACCTTCACCGCACTGACCGCCTTCTCGGACGGCGGCCGTTCCGGCCTCGGGGGCGGGTTCGTCATGACCTCCGTCTCCGCCGGGGCCCTCCTCGGCGCGCTGCTCGCACAGCGGATGAACCCCGACCGGCACACCCGGGTCCTGATCGTCGCCACCTGCTGGACCTGTGTCGCCGCCGCAGGGGTGATGGCCTGGTGGGCACAGCCGCTGGTCGCCGGGATCGTGTGCGCCCTGTGCATGTGCCTGTCGACCGTCGCCAGCATCGGCTTCCTGTCCGAACTGCTGATCGTGACCCCGGAGGACCGGGTGGGCCGGGTGCAGAGCGCCGCCGGCTTCCTGTCCTCCGTGGTCCAGCCGCTGGGACCGCTCGCGGGCGGAGCCCTCCTGACGGCCGCCGGCGCACGCTGGGCCTTCGCCGTGACCGGCTGCGTGCTGGCCGTGTCCGCCCTCGTCGTCACCCTCGCACCCTCGGCGAGGGCCGAGCCCGCCCCGCACCAGGAGGCCGGGGCCGCGGACCCGGCCGCGCCCGCCGCCGATGGCCCGCCCGAGCCCGGATCGCCGGGCCACACCCCGGCCGGCACCAACAGGGCGACCTGAGGGCCGTCCCGCAACCGACAGCCGCCCGCCGCCACCGGCTGCTCCACGGCGGGTCCGGACAAGAGAGGCCGAGCGTGCAAGCCACCCAGGAACCCCAGCTCTACTGCCTGGCCGACCGCACCTACTACGAGACCCCGGCCCGTCTGGCGGACGAGGAGTCCAGGTACCGGCCGGCCACGGAACCCCCGCCGGCCGGATGGCGCCGTGAGCCCTCGGGCCTGTGGACGTCACTGGTACCCGAGGGCGTCCGTCCGGCCGCGCAGGGCTGGAAGATCCATGTGTCCACGGTCCCCGACGAGGCCGCGGCCACCCTCCGGGACACCGCCCGGGTCTGCTTCCGCCACGGAGTCCCGTTCAAGTTCCTGCGCAGCGAGAAGGCGCTGCTGCTGATGGCGAACAAGCACATGAACCGCAGCGGCGCGGGCAAGTTCATCGCGGTCTACCCGCCGGACGACACCGTGTTCCTGACGCTCGCCGAAGAACTGTCCCGGGTGCTCTCGGGACGCCGGGGGCCGTACGTCCTCAGTGACCTGCGGATCGGCGACGCCCCGGTGTACACGCGCTACGGCGCCTACGTCCCCCGGTGGTGCACCGACGCCGAGGGCCGCCGGGTCCTGGCACTGCGCGACCCCTCGGGGCGGCTGGTCCCGGACGAGCGGGGCGTGGTCTTCCGGACCCCCTCCTGGGTCGAGACCCCCGAAGCCCTCCGCCCGCACCTGGCCGCGCGGGCCGCCGCACGCGACGACACCTTTCCCTACACCGTCACCGAAGCCCTCCAGTTCTCCAACGCGGGCGGGATCTACCTGGCCGAACACCGGGAGACCGGCCACCGGGTGGTGCTGCGGGAAGCGCGGCCCCACTGCGGGCTGGACGCCGCGGGGGACGACGCGGTGACCCGGCTGCACCGCGAGCACCGGGCGCTGACCGCGCTGGCCGGGCTGGACTGCGTGCCCGCGGTGCTCGGGCTGCGCACCGTCTGGGAACACCACTTCCTGATCGAGGAGTACATCGAGGGGAACACCCTTCTGGAGGAGATCGTCGCCCGGTTCTCACTCGTCCGGGGAGCGGACTCACCGGAGGAACTCGCCCCGTACGTCGAGTGGACCGACAGGGTGGCCGGCGCGCTCGCGGACGCGCTGGAGAAGATCCACGCGCGGGGTCTGCGCTTCGGGGACCTGCACCCCTCCAACATCATCGTCCGGCCCGACGGGGGAGTCGCCCTCGTCGACTTCGAGTACGCCACGGCCCTCGACGACGAGAACACCCCGCTCGCCGGGGCCCAGGGACTCCAGGCCCCGCCCGGCACGCCCGGGGCCGAGGCCGACGCCTACGCCCTGTGGGCGACCTGGCTGACGATGCTGATGCCGGTCACGGAGATGGCGGGGCTGGAGAGAGCGAAGGCCCTCACCCTGGAGCGCTGGGCCCGACGGCGCTACGGCCTGCGGGCCGACGCGGGACCACCCCGCCCGCCCCTGCTCGACGGAGCCGACGAATCGCTGCGCCGCGAGGCCGGGGTGGCCGCCCTTCTCGAGGGCCCGGACATCGACTGGGCGGGCCTCCGCACCCGCCTGCTGGCCGGAGTGCACGCCGGGGCCAGCCCGGGGCGGACGGACCGTCTCTTCCCCGGCGGCCCCGACCTCTTCGCCAACGGCGGCACCGATCTCCGGAACGGTGCGGCCGGTGTCCTGTACGCACTGCACCGGGTCGGCGCGCCCGTACCGGAGGAATGGACCGACTGGCTCGCGGACACCGCGCTGCGAGGGAACCCGGCCGCGGCCGGCGGATTCTTCGACGGGCCGGCGGGCACCGCCCTCGTGCTCACCCTCCTCGGCCGGCACGAGGCCGGCCGGGAACTGTGGGAACGGACCGGTTGCGCCGCCGCGCCCTCCGTCTCGGCCGATCTGCTCACCGGGCGTGCGGGTGTCGCGCTCGCCGGACTCCGTCTGGCGCGCCTCGGGGGCGAGGGCGCGGACGGCCCGCTGGTCGACGCGGCCCTGGGCATCGCCCGGGAACTGGACGCACTGGTACGGGGAGAACCGGTGGACGGCCTGCGCCTTCCCGAGTCGGCGGGACTGCTGCGCGGACTCAGCGGCGCCGCGCTGCTCCATCTGGAGCTGCACGAGCTGACGGGCGAGTCATGGCTGAGGGACGCCGCGCGCGCGGCTCTACTGCGGGACGCCTCCCACCTCGTGACCATGCCCGACGGCACCGTCCAGGTGAAGGACGGCCAGCGCCATCTGCTCTACCTCGGCCAGGGGAGCTCAGGCGTCGCCCTGGTCGCCCAGGCCTACACGGCCCGTCACGAGGACACCGGGCTCGCCGCGGTCATCCCGGGGGTGGCCAAGGGCTGCGCCATGGAATTCGTCCGCGAACCAGGGCTGTTCACCGGGCGGGCGGGTCTCGCGGCGGCAGCCGCCCAGCTGGACCCCGCGTCGCGGACCACGCCGCCCGTCCTGGCCTCCGTACGCAACCTCACCTGGCATCTCGTCGCGGACGAGGACCGGCTGCTCGTACCGGGCTCGGGGCTGCGGCGCTTCTCGGCCGACCTCGGCACGGGCAGCGCCGGGCTCCTTCTGGCCCTGCACTTCCTCTCCGACGCCGAGGAGGGCGCACCCGGCCTGCTGGACCTGCTCACCCTCGGATGAGTGGGAGCGCCCTCTCCGGAAAGGAGCCCGGGACCGCCCGCGAGGCCGCCTCGCCGCCACCCCCGTCCGCCGGCGCGCGCTCCACGGCGTACAGACCGAGCAGGCGGGGCACCTCGTAGCGCACGGCGTGCGCCGTGACCTCACCCGGCGGCGAGGTCACGGCACCGGTGCCGATCAGCGACTCGACGCTCCGCAGGGCCGCCCGGCGCGGACAGCCCAGGACGTCCGTCGCCCGCTCCAGGGTGAAGCCCCCGTCCCCGGCGAGTACGGACAGCCGCGTCAGGGCGCGGCGGTCCTCCGGGGACAGGTCCCGCCAGCCCGCCGCGAGCCGTGCGCGTACCGACACGTCACCCGCCACCAGTTCGTCCAGGGCGCAGGGCGAGTCCTCGAGCCGCTCCGCGTACTCCGACAGCGGAAGATGCCGCAGCACCGTCAGCCGCATCCCGCTCACCACCACCGCCAGGGGCAGCGACCCGCAGGCCCGGACGATCCGGAGGGCGGACGCGGGGTCGGAGAGCGCCCGGCCGGGCCCGATCAGCTTCTCCAGCAGTTCCAGTGCCTCGTCCTCCTCCGGCGCGCCCAGCGCGACCCGGTGCACACCGGCCAGGCCCGCCAGCTGCCCCCGCGCGGTGAGCAGCACCGAGGACCGCCCGGACCGCGGCAGCAGCCCCCGTACCGGCCCTTCGTCGGCCACGTCGTCCAGGACGATCAGCACCCTGCGCTCCGACAGCCAGTCCTGCCAGGTGTTCTCGGCCTCCGTCGCATCCGGACGCCCGCGGCCGGGCACTCCGCACACCCGCCCCAGTTCGTCCAGCATGTCGGCCGCGGTGCGGGCCGTGCCGTCGTCGCGCCGTGCCCTGACGTGCACCCGTCCGTCCGGGAAACGGTCCGCCAGCAGGTGCGCCGCCCGCACCGCCACCGCCGACTTCCCGACCCCGGCCGGGCCGGACACGATCAGCGTGGCGCCCTCAGGGTCGGCCGACACCTCCAGCACCCTGGCCAGCTCGTCCTCCCGGCCGGTGAAGTAGCGACTGTCCGCGGGCAGCGAGGCCCCGGAGGCCGCGCCCCTGGGGGCGACGGACCCCGACGCGGGGCGCCGCCCGAGCACCGCCTTGTAGAGCGCCGCCATCGCCGGGCTGGGCTCAAGACCCAGCTCCCGGGCCAGCAGTTGCCGGTAGTCGTCGTACACCGCCAGTGCCTCCGCCTGCCGGCCCGTCTGGTGCAGGGAGTTCATCCAGGCCGCGCGCAGCCGCTCACGGAATGGGTGACGCTCCACCAGATCCCGCAGACCGTCGACCGCGACCCCCGCCCGGCCCGTCTCGATCTCGGCCTCGGCCCAGTCCTCGTAGACCGTCAGGCAACGGGACTCCAGCCGCTCGGCCTCCTCGGCCACCCCGGCGGAGTCCCGCAGATCGTGCAGGGGCGGGCGCTCCCCCCACAGGTCCAGCGCCTCCCGCAGCAGGCGCGCGGCGGTCCGCAGGTCCCCCCGCTCACCGGCGGCGCGGCCCGCACGGGTCAGGGTCCGGAAGCGCAGGGTGTCGAGCTCGCCCTCCTCCACCCGCAGCCGGTAGCCGCCGCAGCCGTGCACCAGGCGGTCGCCCCCGTCGCCCGGCGCGAACAGGGCGCGTGCGGCGCTCATGTAGACCTGGAGGTTCTTGCGCGCGGTACGGGGCGGCCCTTCGGGCCACACCACGTCGGTCAGCACTTCGACGGGTACGGGGGAGTTGGGGCGGGTCAGCAGGGTGGCCAGGACCAGCCGCTGCTTCCGCGGGCCGAGAGGCAGCTGCACGCCGCCGGACTCGGCCGTGAGCGGACCCAGCAGCGAGAAGTACACCGTGCCGGGAGCACCGGTGAAGGTGCCGGTCGAAAGCGGAGGGGGCAGGGACATCGGCGGGCCTCCTGGTCGGGGGAGGGGCGACAAGCTGTGCCGTACACCGACCGATCCTGTCGTGAAGCGGAACACCGCACATCGGTGCCGGGCCCGTATCTTCCTGCGCGGTCACCCGCACTCCGCCGCCCCCGGCCCCCATGTTGCCGGGGTCGTCCCCCACTTCCGCCCCTGCCGGTCCGTCAGGCACCGCTCACGGCTGGTCCGCGACGCACTCCGCCGCGAACTCGCAGAGCGCCGACCGGTTGGGCCGCCCCGTCTTGCTGAGCAGACTGGCCAGATGCTTCTCGACCGTGCGCGGCGAGATCGACAGCCGCTGCGCTATCTGCTGGTTGCCCGGCCGCTCCGGCAGCAGCACGAAGACCTCGTACTCGCGCGGGGTCACCCCGTTCGTCCGCAGTGAAGACGGGATCCGGTCCCGGCCGCCACGGCGCTGCGTCACACTCACCCCCGCCTGGCGCAGGGCCGTACGGCAGGCCGCCGCCGCGGGCTGCACCCCGGCCGCGTAGAAGTACTCCTCCGCCGTGCGCAGCCACACGGCCGGCTCACCCCAGCCGTCGGCGAACGCCGCCTCGGCGACCAGCCGCAGGCCCAGGTGGCGGGCCACCGGGAAGGCCGCCGACCGGGCGTCGAAGGCCGCCATCCGCTGCCCGGCGGCCGTGCGGTCTCCCTCCCGGCCGAGCAGCACCGCCTCCGCGAGATCCAGGAACTGCCTGTTCCAGGCGAGGGCGGCACCGGGGGACGAGGCCACCGACTCGTATTCCGCGCGCCCGGTCCCGCCGGACAGCACACCCAGCAGCGGGTGCAGCCCGTAACGGCCACTCAGGTAGTAGTAGCTCGGATGGTCGCGCTCCCAGGCCGCGGACGCCTCCAGCTCCGCCAGCGCGCGGGGCCGGTCCTCGTCGAGGAGCGCCCCGACGGCCCCGCAGAAACCCAGTTGAAGCGGTACGAGGGCCGACCGCTCGCCGCCCGCCCTGCGGAAGGCCGCCAGGGCGCGTTCGGTCTCCCGGCGGCGGCCCCGGTGCGCGGCGGCCGCCGCCGCGGACAGGAGCAGATAGCGGTGCGCGCCGTGGTTGCCGATACGGGCGCTCGCCTCCACCGAGCGCACGGTGATCTCCTCCGCCTCCTCCCACCGGGCACACATCACGGCGTTCATCGCCAGCAGCCCGTCCACGGTCTGCGCCAGCAGGAGCGAACCCAGCTCGGCGGCGGCCGCCCGCGCCGAGTGCAGCCGGGCGGCGTCGCCGGTACGCATGAACGCGTTCACCCCGAGACGTACCAGGGCCTCCACCCGCCACAGCGGCAGCGCGTGCTCGGTGGACAGGGTGAGCATCCGCTCCAGGCAGGCGTCCGCGGCGTCGAAGCCCCTCTCCCGGGACAGCAGCGCCAGCAACTGCCAGGCCTGGCACGCCACGACGGGAAGCCCCTCCGCCTCAGCGGTTTCCGCGGCCTCCCTGGCCGCCCGTCCGACCGCCTCCGGCTCCTGGCGCCGCTCACCGGGGAGCAGGGAGAGATGACCGTCCACCACGGACAGCGAGGCGCGGCGCGCCGGTGACGGTTCCGGCCCGAACAGGGCCCGCGCCGCCTCGATCTGATGTGCCGTGTCCGCGGCGCGCTCCGCCATCACCGCCACCCAGGCGATCTTCAGATGGGTGTCCCCGCGGGCGTCCGCCTCCCGTGATCCGGCGGGCACCGGCGGCAGGGACCCGGCCAGGGCCAGTGCACCGTCCAGATCGCCGCTCTCCGCCCTGGCCACCGCCAGGGACTCGGTGACGGAGCCCAGGTCGGCCTCGGCCGCCAGGGAGCGCGCACGCTCCAGCAGCACCACGGCCGAACCGTGCGAGCCCGAAGCCAGCATCCTGCGGCCCGCCTCCGCGAACTGCCGTGCCGCGCCCGCCCGGTTGCCGGCGGCGAGCTCCAGCGAGGCCACCAGCTGGCGCAGGTCCTCGTCGAGCGGCTCACCGGACCGCTGTACGGCGGCCGACGCACGGCGTGCCAGGGCCGCGCGCTCCGCCGGGGCCAGCGAGGAGACCAGGGCCTCGGCGGTGAGTGCGTGCCGGAAGGTGTAGCGGTCGGGGGCGGCGCCGTCGGGGGCGATCACCCCCGTCTCGACCGCGGACCTCAGATGGGTGAAGAGCGCCCGGTCGGCCAGCCCCGTGACGGTCTGCAGGACCGGGACGGAGAACTGCCCGCCCAGGGTGGCGGCGGTCAGCAGGAGGTCCCTGACCGGCTCGTCCATCCGGTCGAGCCGGGCTGCCCAGCTCCGGAGTATGCGCGACGGCAGCGCCCCGTCCGGCGGGCCCGCGGTCTCCCAGCCGTCCCCGGCACGCCGGAGCCTGCCCGTGTCGAGCAGGTCGTCCAGCAGCACCTCGACCAGATACGGGTTGCCCGCCGCACGTGCGACCAGCCGTTCGTGGACCGCCTCGGGTACCAGCTCGGGCGGGGTCTCCAGACAGGCGCCGGTCAGCGCGCGCACCTCGGCGTCGCCGAGCCCCCGTAACTCCGTCACCGTGGCGGTGTGCCGCTGCTCCGCGGAGCGTACGAGGTCCAGGGCAGCCCCGGGCTCGGGGCGCAGGGTGCCCAGCAGCATCACCGGCAGGCCGGCCAGGTTGTCGACGACGTACTCCACCACCGCGACGGTCTCCCGGTCGCAGTCGTGCAGGTCCTCCAGCAGCATCACGCAGCCGGCGTCCCGGCCGAGGACCGACAGCAGCCGCAGCAGCGCCTCGGCCAGCTCGACCACGGTCTCCGCGTAGCCGGAGACGGCCGAAGTCCGCCACTCCGGGACGAGCCGGGCCAACGCCGGGTGGTAGGGGACCAGTTCGGGGTCGGTCGGGGTGCCCGCCGCCCGGAAGTGCGACGACAGCGCCTCCACGAGCGGACGGAAGGGCACCACGAGCCCGGTCGAGCCGGCCCGGCCGCGCAGCACCGGCATGCCCAGCCCGTAGGCCCGGTAGGCGCACTCACCCACCAGCCTGGACTTGCCGATCCCCGCCTCACCGACGAGGAACAGCGAGCGCCCCGAACGCGTCCTCGCCGCGTCCAGGGCGCTGCCCAGCAGACCGATCTCCGCGTCCCGTCCCACGATGACCGGCGAGTTCGCACGCATGGCCGCAGGCTAACCCAGGCGGACAGAGTGCGGGAGTGGGCACATTCCGCCCCAGGGCGGGTGCGCCCCGCCGGAAACCGTCACATCGGCACGGTCACATCGGCAGGGTCACATCGGCACGGTGAAGGTGGTCCACGGCAGCTCGGGGCCGTTCGCCTCCCCGTCCACCGCGCTGAGCAGTCTGCTGCGCAGCCCGAGCCCTCCTACGGCCCCGAGCGAGATCCTGCCGGCGGGGTGGTCCAGGGCCCCCTCGCGCGCCGAGGTGACGTCCGCGTATCCGGCCGAATCGGTGATCTGCGTCATCTCTGCCTCATCTACTGGTGGTTGGTGGACATCACAGGAGGTGCCGGGGACCGGTCGGCCCCCGTGGAGTGGCGCATGAGCAGTACGGAACCGATGCGGTCCGGGAACCCGGCCCGCAGCAGCCCGTGTCCGATCCCCGACAGGCCGGTGAGCAGCCCCGGGTGAGGTGTGTGTCCGGGCGTACCGCACTGCGAGCGCGCCCGGTCGGCGGCGGCGAGCAGCGTGCCCGCCCTCCGCAGCCAGTGGGGGCGCAGCCCCGGCAGGGCGGTGTGACCCAGGAGTTCGAGCACGCCCAGCTCGCCGTGGCAGAGGCTGTCGTCACCGGGCGATACGTCTCGCGCCACGTCGCCCGCCCGGTCGGCGAGCCAGCCGGAGAGCTCCGGGTCGGCCAGCGCCTGGGGACTGTCGGCGACGGCGAGTGCCACGCCCGTCACCCCCTCGCACCAGGCCCGCCCGCCGCCCGCGCCGTGCACGGCGGCACGCAGTGCCTCCAGCCCGGTCTCGCGGTAGGACGCGTACCCGGCCTCCCCGGCGTAGCGCAGCAGCGCCCAGCCGATGCCCGCCGCTCCCTCGGCGAAGCCGGTGGCCTCGGGAAGCGGGGCCGACGCGATCCTGGCCGCGCACCGGCCGGCGCCGTCGAGGGCCTCCGCCCGGCCCGTGGCCCGGTGCACCGCGAGGAGCGCCGCCAGACCGCCGGCCGCCCCGCCGCGCACCCCGAGGTCCTCCTCGGCGGTGCTCGCCGCGACGCACAACCGGACGGCGGGGCCGGCGAGTTCCCGGATCCGCGGGTCGTCCAGCAACGTGCCGGTCTCCGCGAGGGCGTACGCGATCCCGCCGAGCCCGGCGAACGCTCCGGAGCCGAGCATCCCCAGCTCCTCCCCCCGCTGATGCAGGGCGTCCAGCAGGCCGGGTACGGGAGCCAGCGCGGCGCGCGCCGCGTCCGCGTACCGTGCCGCGCCGGTGAGCGAGGCCAGCTGGGAGAGGAACAGCGCGGGGCCCGTGTAGCCGCCGGCGAGGTCCGCGGCGAGCGGTGTCAGCCGCCAGTAGCGCTCGCCGAGCAGCTCCAGACCGATCCAGTTCGCCCGTCCACCGCCGTGGTACGCCAGCGAGACCAACTGGTCGCCGACCGATCGCGCGGCGGCGAGGAGACGCTCCGGTTCGGGCGCGGTCGCTTCGGTCCGCGGCCTCGTGCGCCCGGAGTTGTGGTGCGGGGCAGCCGCCGATGTGCTCACCATGGCGGTACGGATGATCCGCTCCTGGTCCTGGCGGTCGACGGTGTCCAGGGCCCGGAGCTTCGCCTCCACCCGGGCCAGGCCGGTGGGCGCGCCGGGACGGGGCGTCCTGAGCCCGCCGCCGCTCCACACGTCGGCGGTGCCGGGGCGGGAGGTGAACACCGGGACGTCTCCCCGCCACAGTTCGGCGATCTCCTCGTCCTCCAGTCCGGGAAGCGCGGATGTGCCGAGCACCCCGGTACGCAGCAGCGCGAACACCTGCTGCCGCACGGCGGCGTCCCGCATCAGGTCAGGGTGGGTCGACTCGTGGAGCAGCGTGGCGTACGTGTGGGTCGGGCGGGACACGAAGCGGGTCTCGTCCTCCTCGAACAGGCGCAACAGGCCATTCGGGCCCAGCAGTTCGGCTCGGGAAGTGTCGAGCGCGGTGTAGCCGGCGCGGAAGCCGTCGCACAACGCATCGGTGAAGCCGAACGGTTCGGCACGGACGCCGTCCAGGGTGGGGGTGTTCGCCGAGTCGCCGAACCGGCCCGTGGCGCGTACCAGACGCATGGTGTCGGTGCCGGCCCCGTCCCAGGAGGCCGTCTCCAGAGGGGAGGAGGCGGCCCGGCCGCCGCCCACCGCGGACATGTCGAGCGCGCTCGTGTCGCCGACCAGCAACTGAGGGAGGAGGCCCACCCGGTGCACCGACCCCTGGAGGGCCCGCGCGGCCGGATCGGACGGCGGGGAGGGCGTCAGCGGCGGGTGGAAGAGCGTCTCCACGTCGACCAGGACCGGATGGGCCCCGCAGGCGATGAGGTTCTCGTGGTGCAGATCCGTGCCGTCCAGGACGTGCAGCAGAGCCAGCAGGGCACCCAGGCGCCGGTAGAAGGCACCCGTCTCGGTCCGCGTACGGCACGGCGCCTCGTGGACGAACTCCGCCCAGCCGTACGAACCCCGGTCGAGCACCTCGGGAACCCGCAGATCAGGTGTGCCCGGGCGGGAGTTGAACCACTCGACCAGCGTGCCGAAGTGCCGGTGGGCGGCGAGCGGGCGCGGTTTGTAGACGAGCCGGGTGCCGTCGGCGAATCGGAGCAGCATCACCGACCTGCCCCCGCGATGGCCGTCCCCCGAACCGGCCGTGACCTCGGTCAGGGTCCACGGGCCCAGGGCGGCGCCCCCCGCCGTCCGTCCGCCCATCAACAGGTCCGAGGCGCCCAGGAGTTCCGCGTCGGCGGCGAGCCTGCCGAGCATCTCGGCGAACGCGTCGGCCGCGTCCGACGCCGCCTGCGCGAGGATCCGGGCGAGGACCGGGTAGCCGGTGACCAGCGAGGCGAGGCCCTCACGGCTTCCGGTCAGCCGCAGGAAGTCACGGAATCGCTCTCGCGGCCCCGAGCCGGTGAGCCGCCCGGCCGTCCGGGCCTCGTGCAGCTCCGAGACGAGGGTCCTGGCGGCCAGCAGCGAGAGTCCGCGGGCGACGTGGCCTTCGAAACCGTCCAGCACGGTGGCGGGGCAGGCGACCCGGTCGCACCCCGTGACCTCCCCGTACGCGGTCCCCACGGACAACGCGGTGGTCAGCCTGTCCGCCGCCCTGGCCGCGAAGGGCGCCACGACCACCTCGAAGCCGGTCAGCCCCGGATACTCCTGGTCCGCGACCCGCGCCTGCGCCGGAGCGGCCGCCACGGTCTCCCGGACGAACCGGACCCAGTCGGGCTCCGTGCCGGGGAGCGGTCCGGTGACGCCGGACGCCCACCACGGACCGCCGGGCGCCCCGTCCGCGAGAACACCGTCGGCGAGGCCGGCTCCCGGCAGGGTGCGTGAGGCGTCGGGCCGGGCGGTGTCGGTCTCTCCCACGGCCATCGCGTTCACCCCCTCCGGTAGGGGAGCCCCGGTGGCTCTCCCCGCGCTCCATCCTGCGGGGAGTGCACGTACGGGCACATGGGGGGATCGCCCCCATCTTTACGCCCGTTCCCGCCGGGGACGGCGGGCCGGCTCAGCGGGCGGGTGCGGCCGTGGACCCGCGCTCCATGAGCTCCGCCGTGATGACCGCCGTACCGCCCTGCGGGGGAGTCTCCTTGCCCATAGCCAGCCGCCCGGCCCGCGCCCCGGCCTCGAAGAGCGGGAGCCGTACGGTCGTCAGGGCGGGTACGGCGTCGACCGAGAAGGGCAGGTCGTCGAAGCCCGCGACCGAGACGTCCTCGGGGATGCGGAGCCCGCGCTCCCGGACCGCCGCGCAGGCACCCAGCGCGACCGTGTCGTTGGCGGCGACGATCGCGGTCACCTCCGGTTCGCGGCGCAGGAGTTCGAGGGTGGCGTCGTATCCGGAGCGCCGGTCGTAGTGGCCGTGCAGGGTGACGTTCTCCTCGTCCCCGTACAGCCCCGCCGCCTTCATCGCCTCACGGTGCCCCTCCAGCCTGTGCCGGGTCGTGGTGCGCTCCACGGGGCCCGCGACGTAGCCGATCCGCCGGTGTCCCAGCGCGATCAGGTGCTCGGTCAGGCGCCGGGCACCGCCCCGGTTGTCGAACGTGAGCGCCGCGACCACCGCGTCGCTGTCCGGCAGCGGGGGACGGCCGCAGAAGACGATCCGGGTGCCGGCGTCCGCGAGCCTGGCCAGCTTCACCGCCATCGCCGCCTGGTGGGCGGGGTCCTCCAGCGCGCCTCCGGTCAGGACGACGGCCGCCGCGCGCTGGCGCTGGAGGAGGGTGAGGTAGGTGAGCTCCCGTTCGGGGTCGCCGCCGGTGTTGCAGACGACGGCGAGCTTCTCGCCGCCCCCGCGGCCCGATCCGTCGCCCGGACCCCCGATCTCGCTCTGCGCGGCCCCGGCCATGATGCCGAAGAACGGGTCGGCGATGTCGTTGACGAGGATGCCCACCAGGTCGGAGGTGGCGGCGGCGAGTGAGCTGGCCGGCCCGTTCAGCACGTAGTCCAGGTCGTCCACCGCGCGCAGGACCCGCTCCCGGGTGGACGAGGCCACCGGGTAGTTGCCGTTCAGGACACGGGACACGGTGGCCGGGGACACCCGGGCGCGGGCCGCGACGTCCGCCAGGGTGACTGTCATGGCTGTCCTCCGAGGAGTTCTGGAGCGGCACCCCTTGTCCGGGCCGCTGTCGGCAGGCTAGCGTCATACCGTATAGAAAGCGCTTGCTACGGCTGTATGGAGGGAACTTCGTGACACGCAGGACAGTGCGCATCGCCATGAACGGCGTCACGGGACGCATGGGGTACCGGCAGCACCTTGTGCGCTCGATCCTCGCGATCCGCGAGCAGGGCGGCATCGATCTCGGTGGCGGGGAGGTGCTGTGGCCCGAGCCCGTGCTCGTCGGCCGCCGCGCCCACGCGCTGGAGGAGCTCGCCGCGCAGCACGGCCTCACCGAGTGGTCGACCGACCTCGACGCGGTCCTCGCCGACGACTCCATCGACATCTACTTCGACGCCCAGGTCACCTCGGCCCGCGTCGAGGCGATCAAGAAGGCGATCGCCGCCGGCAAGCACATCTACACCGAGAAGCCGACCGCCACCGACGTGGAAGGGGCGCTCGAACTGGCCCGCCTCGCCCGCGACGCCGGCATCAAGCACGGAGTCGTCCAGGACAAGATCTTCCTCCCCGGCCTGCTCAAGCTGAAGCGCCTCATCGACGGCGGCTTCTTCGGCGAGATCCTCTCCATCCGCGGCGAGTTCGGCTACTGGGTCTTCGAGGGTGACTGGCAGGAGGCCCAGCGGCCCTCCTGGAACTACCGCGCGGAGGACGGCGGCGGCATCGTCGTCGACATGTTCCCGCACTGGGAGTACGTCCTGCACGAGCTGTTCGGCCAGGTCACGAGCGTCTCCGCGCATGTGCAGACGCACATCCCGCAGCGCTGGGACGAGCAGGGCAAGCCCTACTCCGCCACCGCCGACGACGCCGCCTACGGCATCTTCCAGCTGGCGGGCGGAGCCGTCGCCCAGATCAACTCCTCCTGGGCGGTGCGCGTCAACCGCGACGAGCTGGTCGAGTTCCAGGTGGACGGCACGCACGGCTCCGCGGTCGCCGGGCTGCGCAACTGCCGCGTGCAGCACCGCTCGGCCACTCCCAAGCCCGTCTGGAACCCGGACCTCCCGGTCACCGAGTCGTTCCGCGACCAGTGGCAGGAAGTCCCCGACAACGCCGAGTTCGACAACGGATTCAAGGCCCAGTGGGAGCTCTTCCTGCGCCACATCGTCCTCGACGAGCCCTACACCTGGGACCTGATGGCCGGCGCGCGCGGTGTCCAGCTCGCCGAGCTCGGCCTCAAGTCCGCCGCCGAGGGCCGGCGCTTCGACGTACCGGAGCTGAGCCTGTGACCATCCACCTGCCACGGGGCCCGTACGAGCCCCGTGCCACCCCGCTCGACCTGAAGCCCTCCGGGGCGCCCCTGGCCTCCCGCACGGTTTTCTCCGCCGCGCATGTCGTCGCCGACCCGTACGCCGACATCAGCCCCGACGACCCTGTCGCCGTGGACTGGGACGCCACCCTCGCCTTCCGCCGCCACCTGTGGTCGCACGGCCTGGGCGTCGCCGAGGCCATGGACACCGCCCAGCGGGGCATGGGCCTGGACTGGGCGGGCGCCGCCGAGCTGATCCGCCGCTCGGCCGCGGAGGCGAAGGCCGTCGGCGGCCGGATCGCCTGCGGTGTGGGCACCGACCAGCTCACCGGCCCGGCCGGCCTGGCGGAGGTGCGCGCCGCCTACGAGGAGCAGCTCGCCCTGGTCGAGGAGAGCGGGGCCCAGGCCATCCTGATGGCCTCCCGAGCCCTCGCCGCCGCCGCGAAGGGGCCCGAGGACTACCTGGAGACCTACGCGCACCTCCTGCGCCAGGCCTCGGAACCGGTCGTCCTGCACTGGCTCGGCCCGATGTTCGACCCGGCGCTCGACGGCTACTGGGGCAGCGCCGATCTCGACGAGGCCACGGACACCTTCCTGAAGGTCATTTCCGAGCACCCGGACAAGGTCGACGGCATCAAGATCTCGCTCCTGGACGCCGAGCGCGAGATCGACGTACGGCGCCGCCTCCCCAGCGGGGTGCGCTGCTACACCGGCGACGATTTCAACTACCCGGAGCTGATCGCCGGCGACGACCGCGGCTTCAGCCACGCGCTGCTCGGCATCTTCGACCCGCTGGGCCCCCTCGCGGCCCACGCCGTACGGGTCCTGGACACGGGTGACACGGCCGGCTTCCGCGAACTGCTCGACCCCACGGTGGAGTTGTCACGCCACCTCTTCCAGGCGCCGACCCGCTTCTACAAGACCGGCGTCGTCTTCCTCGCCTGGCTGGCCGGCCACCAGGACCACTTCACCATGGTCGGCGGGCTGCAGTCCGCCCGCTCGCTGCCGCACCTCGCCAAGGCGTACGAACTGGCCGACCGCCTCGGGCTGTTCCCGGACCCCGAGCTGGCCGAGTCCCGGATGCGGACACTGCTGGCCGTCCACGGAGGAAGCCGATGAGCAACGACCTCTCCCGTCTGTCCATCAACCAGGAGACCGTTCGGCAGCTCTCCCTGCCGGAGCTCGTCGAAGGGTGCGCCAAGGCCGGCATCGGCCAGGTGGGCCTCTGGCGGGCACCCGTGCAGGCGTACGGGGTCGAGCGCGCCGGGCAGCTCATGAAGGACGCGGGTCTCACCGTCACCAGCCTCTGCCGCGGAGGCTTCCTCACCGCCTCGGACCCGGCGGAGCGGGCCCGCGCCCTCGACGACAACCGGGCGGCCGTCGACGAGGCGGCGGGCTTGCACACCGACACCCTGGTCCTCGTCTCCGGCGGGCTCCCCGAGGGGGACAAGGACCTCCACGGCGCCCGCGAGCGGATCGCCGACGCGCTGGGCGAGCTCGCCCCGTACGCGCGCGAGCGGGGCGTGCGCCTCGCGATCGAGCCGCTGCACCCGATGTACGCGTCGGACCGCTGTGTCGTCTCCACCCTGTCCCAGGCGCTGGACCTCGCCGAACGCTTCCCCGCCGAGGAGGTCGGCGTGGTCGTGGACAGCTACCACATCTGGTGGGACGACCGGGTGGCCGCCGACATCGCCCGGGCGGGCGCGGGCGGCCGGATCCACTCCTTCCAGCTGGCGGACTGGATCACCCCGCTCCCGGCGGGAGTTCTGGTGGGCCGGGGCCAACTCGGCGACGGCAGCGTCGACTTCCGCGCGATGCGCCGCGAGGTCGAGGCGACGGGCTTCGACGGACCGATCGAGGTGGAGATCTTCAACGAGGGTCTCTGGGCCAGGGACGGCGTCGAAGTGATCGCCGAGGTCGCCGCGCGCTACCTGGAACACGCCTGCTGAGAGCGCTCGGCCGGGGCTGGGTAAAGAGATCGCAAAGGCGTGCAACCTTTGCGTACCTTCCCCGGTCGTACTCGGCGTCGGGACTTCCGGGGAGGGGTCCGGGGGGATCGGGAAGCCCGACGGAGGGGGAAAGCGAGGGGGGTCCGGCCTGTGGGCCGGGCCCCATTCCGCGTTCCGGAGCCCGTCACCGCACGGCGCGGTGATCCGTACGGTCGTGAGCCGGCGGAGTCCGGCCATGCGTACGGTCTTGAGCCGACGGGTCGCCATCGCCGCCGCCCGGCACCGTCGTCGGGGTGCGCGGCGCGGGGTGCTTCGGTGCGGGGCGCGTCCCGCACCTGCAGCTGCGGCAGACCGGAGCCGGCGGCTACCGCTCCTCCTCGCTCCCGTCCTCTTCCTCCTCGGCGTTCTCGTCCGCGTCGGTCGCGTCGCCGTCGGCAGTGGCCTCGGCCTCGGGCTCTTCGCCGTCCACGTCGTCCCCGTCGTCCCCGTCCTCCTCCTCAATCGCTTCCTCGTGTGTGCGGACGACCTCACCGTCGCGGATCTCGCCACGCCAGCCTTCGACTTCCTCGTCCGTGAGCGTCACATGGCGCTGGAAGTTCTTGAAGTCCAGACGCAGGCGCCGCCCCTGGGCACGCCACAGGTTCCCGGTCTTCTCGAAGAAGCCGGAAGGGTAGTACTCCACGACGAGCACGATGCGGGTCAGATTCGGAGCCAGTTCGTGGAAGCTGACCGCGCCCTGTGTGGTGCCCTTGGAGCCGTCGGAGGTCCACACGATGCGGTCGTCCGGGATCTGCTCCTGGATGGTCGCCTCGAAGCTCCTCGCGGAGGGGCCGACCTTGGTCTTCCAGGTGCTCGTCGTGTCGTCCTCCGTGGACACGCTCTCCACACCCTTGGCGAAGCCGCTGAAGTCCTCGTACTGGGTCCACTTGTCGTACGCCACGCGCAGGGGGACGCCGACGTCGAGCACCTCGATGATGTTGGTGACCTTCGGCCCGCCCGGCTTGCCTCCGCCACCGCCGCCGAAGGCCTCCTTGACCTTCTCCGCCACTCCGCTAGTCGCCGACCTCGCCTTCTCCGAGACGAGAGCCTTCACCGGTGACTCGCCCTGCAGCAGACGGGATCCGATCCCGGGCAGCTCGCCGCCGTTCTCGGTGACATCCGTCAGTCGGCCGGTGAAGTCCGTGACCTTACGGCCCACCGTCTCGGCAGCCTTGTCGAGACGCGCACCCATGTAGTTGGCCATTTCCTCGCGGAGATGGTCGATCGCTGACTTCTCGTCCTGCTCTGTGGCTTCATCTGTCTTCGTCATGGCGGGCTACCTCCGGCCCGAGGAGCGGCTGGACGTGTTCCTCGAAGCCTTGCCGGCCGACGACGACTCGTCGGCCGTCTTCTTCGACGCCGTCCGTCTGGCGGCGGTCTTCCTGGCCGGAGCCTGGGAAGCCTTCTTCTTCGCCGATGCGGCCTTCTTCGCGGGAGGAGCCTTCCGGCCACCGGTGGACTTCGAGGACTCCTTGGCGGGCCCCCGGCGCCCACGCCTCGCCGTGGGAGCTTCCTTGCCCTCTTCGTCCTTCTCGTCCTCTTCGGCATCGGCGTCGTCCGCGGGCGCTTCCCCTTCGTCGGCGTCCTCGTCCTCGTCGCCGGACTCGTCGCCCTCGCTTCTCAGGTCGAGCGCGCGCTTCCCGATGGCGTCGGCCAGTGAGCCGACACCGTGGCTGGCCACGGCCGTGACCGCACCACGCGCCGCGTCCAGGCCTTCGCCGCGGATCTGCTTCTGCACTCCGGCGACCTGCGGCACCTCGCCCAGTCGCCGGACTGCCTGAACTGCCAACTGCCGTGGCTCCAGGCTGATGTTCCTGCCTGCCAGGAACATCGCGACGCTCAGCGCCAGTTTGCCCTTCTTGGTCCGTCCCAGTACGTAGCCGCCCGCCAGGCCTGAGGCCAGAGCGGCTTTCGTCTTCTCATCCATGGGTCCACCACCTCGACGGCTCGTCCGCGGATCCGCTCACGGCGAGGCCGTCGGCCCGACCGGTGGCCGGGGAAGAATCTCTCCCCGGACGGTGCGGCGCGGTGACGACCGGAATACAAGCCATCTCACTCGGTTCTTTCCCCGGGAACGGCTGTCGCGTGAGTGCCGGCGCCGGTTCCAGAAGCGGGATTCCCGGGGTCCCGCAGCGCCTGGCCATCCCTCGGTACCACTCTCCGCCCCCTGCCTCCGCTACGCCATTCGAGTAGGCCCGCAGCCTGTCCGCCCGGAGAGCCCGCACCGAGAACGGGACGAGCCATGGCGCCGGGCTGACGCCCTGTCCACTGTCCACCGATCGGCCGATGATTCCGGTCAGCTGTCCCGGCGCGATACCGGACGGCGGCGGCCTCTGACCGGCGCTCGCCCGCCGTGCGCGTTCCTGCCGCCCGACCGGACCTCGGGGGCGCGGACGGGCTTCCTGCCGCCTTTCTGCCGGTCGGACGCCTGGTCCTCCTCCGCGGCACTCCTCGGCCGGTCGAGGCCACCTTCGCCGGCCTTCTCCGCCCCCTTGCCGACGGCCGCCCCCGCCGTGCCCTCCGCGCCTTCGGCCACCTCACCGACGCTCCGGGTGGCCTTCCCCGTCGCGTCTCCCGCGCTCTCGCCCACCTTCTTCGCCGCCGCGCCGGCCTGTCCGGCCGCCTCGCCCGCGGCTTCGCCGACGTCTCCGGCGGCCTTGCCCGCGCCTTCGCCGACCTGCCCGGCCGCCTCACCTGCGCCTTCGCCGACCTGCTCGGTGGCTGCTCCGGCACCTTGACCCACGTCCTCGACCGCGGAGCCGGCGCCCTTACCGACCTGCTCGGTGGCTGCTCCGGCACCTTCTCCGACGTCCTTGACTGCTCCGCCGGCGCCTTCACCCACCTCCCTGACTGCTCCGCCGGCGCCTTCTGCCACGTCCTCGACCGCGGAGCCCGCCCCCCTGCCGACGTCCTCCACCGCCGCCCCCGCCCCCCTGCCGACGTCCTCCACTGCCGCACTCGCGCCCTCACCGAGTTCGCCGACGGCCTTGCCCGCGCCGCCGCCGATCTCTTCGGCCGCCGAGCCCAGCCCGCGCGTCAGCTGCTCCAGAATCTGTGGATTGCGATCGACGGTCTCCAGTACCCGGGCGAGTATCCTGGCCACGTTCTGCAGCCGCACCTTCAGCTGCGCCTGGACGTCGACCCCCTTGATGTCCAGTTGGACGCGACCGAGTTGTACGTCGGCGCCCACATTGAGCCTCAGCAGATCAAGCACCTCGGCCTGCAGGGACACCCGAGCCCGGAGATCCTCGACCTCCAGGTTGAGCTCGTCGAGATGCAGTCCGGGTACGTCGAGAAAGACGTCCGACGGACCCTCGGTGCCGGGCACTTCCTCCGGAACTGCCAACTCGTTGTGCTGGTCGGGGCCCGAGTTTTCGTCGTTCGTGCTGTTGCTGTTGGTGTCCGCCATTGCTCGTGCACATCCTCGATCGGCACGTCGCCCCCCACACAACCCCCTGACCAGTGTTGAACGGGGAAAGCGGCTCCGCAATCGCCGACGGAACGCACCGTTCCGGGGGCGCGCACCGCTCAGACGCCGAAACCGCGCCGCGCGGCTTCGACATGGCCGATGTGCCGCCGGGTCCAGTCGCACATCATGTCCACCGTCCGCCGCAGATCCTTGGCCGGCTCCGTCAGCCGGTACTCCACGCGCGGGGGCACTGTGGGATACACGGTCCGTTCGACCAGTCCGTTGCGCTCCAGCATGCGCAGGTTCTGGGTCAGCATCTTGTGGCTGATGCCTTCCACCCCGTCCCGGACCTCGCTGAAGCGCAGGGTGCGGTCGCCCACCGTCTCGATGATCAGCAGCGCCCACTTGTTGGCCACGTCCGAGAAGATCTCCCGCGCGAGTGAATCCGCGCGTCGCAGATCGTCGTTCTCCTCGCCGGGCGCGCCGCTGACCTGCTTGGTCACCATCGGGTTCCCCCGTCACCGAAAAGTGCGTTCTTCCACGTCGGGCCTCACTCTCCTACGGTGCCTCAGTAACCACAAGAGAGCGTCGGCCCCGGGTCGCGGCCCGCGTGGCGAGGAGGAGCAGCATGCCCATCACCTTGATCGACCCCGAGGGTCTGCCGGTGGTCGACGCCTACCGGCAGGTATCGGTCGCCACCGGTTCGCGGACGGTCCACGTCGCGGGGCAGGTCGCCTGGGACGCCGACGGTGTCACGGTCGGCGAAGGCGATCTGGCCGCTCAGGTCGAGCGGTGCTATCTGAACGTCGCCACCGCTCTCGCCGGAGTGGGAGCCTCCTTCGACGACGTGGCGAAACTGACCGTGTACGTCGTCGACTGGACCCCCGACAGGATGCCCCAGCTGCTGGACGGCATCGCCCGGGCCTCGGCACGCCTGGGTACCACCCCGGTGCCACCCGCCACGCTGCTGGGCGTCGCGGCGCTGGACGTCCCCGAGCACCTGGTCGAGGTCGAGGCGACCGCGGTCATCGACTGAGCGGCAGCGGTCCACCGGGCCTACGGAAGAGCGCCGCCCACAGGAACTCCTCACCGAAGTAGGGGGAACCGGCCGGTTCGTCCCGCATCCTGCGCAGCTCCCTCTCTTCCAGCCGCGAGAAGATCCAGCGCAGCGACTCGGGCGTGTACGCGAGCCCACCGTGAAGTCCCGTCCCCCGGTAGAGGTCGGTGTCGGGCGTCTCGGATCCCATCGCGCCGGCCGCGAAACAGCAGAGGGCGAGACTGCCGCCCGGGGCCAGGATCTCCTCTACCAGGCCGAGATAGCTGACCCGACGGTGAGGCGGAAGGTGATGGAAGCAGCCCGAGTCGACGATCAGGTCGTACGGCCCGTCCGGTGCGGCTCCTGCGAAGGCGTCGCCGCAGTGGAAACGGATGTCCGCTCCGGCCTCGCGGGCTCGCTCACGGGCCCAGGCGATCGCCTCGGGGGAGAGGTCGACCGCGTCCACCTCGAAGCCGAGTGAGGCGAGATGGAGCGCGTTGCGCCCCGGCCCGCATCCGAGGTCCAGGACGCGCCCCGGGGTGATCAGCCCACGCTCGACGTACGACGCGAGACTCTCGTCCGGCTTCGCCGCGAAGAACGGCACGGGCTTGGAGCGGTCCTCGTAGAAGCCGTCCCACCAGGTGCCCGCCCCGCTCGTCCACCGGTCCGCCTCCGGTGCGAACAGGCCGTCCAGGAGCCGTAGTACGTCCTCCAGCGAACGGATGTGCCGGTCCATCAGGCCACCTCCCGTGACCCCAACCTACCCAGCCGCCGTCCCACCGTGTCAGACCTGCATCGGTGTGCGGAGTCTCCGCACGGGCCCGTCGCAGTTGTGCGCGACCGCGTGGGTCAACCAGGGTCTCGGTACCTGCCGGCGGTCCTCCGCAGGGCCGTCAGTGCCCTTGACGGGGCCGATGGCGTCTTGGCGGAGCTCCCTTTCCGAAGATGATCCGTGCCGTCCCCTCCGTGTACGCGGAGAGAGTGCGGAAGGAGTGTGCCGCGGACAGGCCCCGGTCTCACGACGCCAACGGGGCGCCCCAACTCACCACTTGTCGCCGACGCGTACCTTGTCCCACTTGCTCTTGGAGATGCACAGTTCGTGTGCGTCGTCGTCGAGCTCGATCTGCCAGCACTCCGGCTTCCGGTGCGAGACGCGCTTGGTGCCGGTCTTCACCGACCGGCACGACTCCTTGGACTTGCCGTTCTTCCTGGTCGTGGTGCACTGCCGCTTCTTGACCGGCTCGGTGGTCCAGGTGGTCCGCGCGGGCTTGTGCTCCTTCTCCGTGATCGTGCCGTGCACCTCGCCGCTGCCGCAGGCGGTCAGCAGAAGAGCGGCGACGGGTATGGCGACGAGGGCGGAGACGCGGTGTGCGGACATGGACTTCCCCTTGGGGCACGGTGCGGTGCCGGGCCGGACGGGGGCTGGGCGACGGCGTGGACGACTCGCAGCATAGGTACCGGGCCCGGCGTGCGCCAGGGGTTCGGGGCGGTGGCGCCGAACAGCCCTCGCCGCAGGGCTCGGTGAAGGTCCCCGGAAGCGCTTCGACAGCGTCCCACCTGCTAGCCTCCGCGCTCAGCGGGACCGACGATGCGCAGGTGTCGAGGCGTCGGCAATGCCTCCGCGACCACCCGGCAGAGCCGAGCGACCGCATCCGCATGGTGACGACAGGGGAGAGACATGTTGGCGAGCGACCACGAGACCGGCGAGGCCACGGTGCACGGGGAGGTGCACCCCGGTTTCGAAGGCGTACGGGAGGCCTTCGAGCAGGTGGTGCGGCAGCAGCCGCAGCCGACCGGATTGCAGGTGGCCGTCCACCACGACGGGGCGCGTGTCGTGGACCTCTGGGCAGGACCGGGGGTCGAGGGCGACACCGTGACCGGCGTGTTCTCGATCAGCAAGGGCGCCGCCTACATAGTCGTGGCCCTGCTCGTCCAGGACGGGATACTCGACCTCGACCGTACGGTCGCCTCGTACTGGCCGGAGTTCGCCCAGGCGGGCAAGGAGGCCGTCACGCTACGGCAGTTGCTCGCCCACCAGGCGGGCGTGATCGGCGTCGACGAAGCCCTCACGATCGAGGAGCTGGCAGACGAGGCGGTCATCGCGGAGCGCCTCGCCCCGCAGGCCCCCTACTGGACCCCGGGGACGGGCTTCGGCTACCACGGGCTCACGATCTCGGCGCTCCTCTGCGAGGTCGTCCGCAGGGCCACCGGGCGGAGCCTCCAGGACTGGTGGGAGCAGCGGGTGCGCGGACCGCGCGACATCGGCTTCTACCTGGGACTGCCCGAGGAACTGGACCACCTCTACCTGGACGTCACCCCCGCGGTGCCCGGACCGGACGACGAAGTGCCGCCGGAGCCGGGGAAGCTGGAGGCGATAGCGTTCAGCAGGTCCCACATGCCGGACCTCTCGGTCTTCCCCAACTTCCCTCTCACCAGGGCCCTCGGCCAGGGGTCCGCCGGTGGCGTGGCCTCCGCCAGGGGTGCGGCGGCCGCCTACGCCGCGGTCATCGGGGTCCTCGACGGCAGCCCCGCACTGCTCGACCCGGACACGACCGAGGAGTTCACCCGGATCCACTCGGAGGGCATCGACCTGGTCGGCAACTGCGAGAGTCGGTTCGCCCTGGGGTTCCAGACCCTCGACAACCGGTACACGGCGCTCGGCCCGGACGCCTTCGGCCACGGGGGCGCCGCGGGCGCCATGGCGTTCGCCAGCCCGTCCGACCGCCTGGCCTATGCCTACATCCGCAGCCGGTTCGCACTGGGGGACAGTGCGGACAGGGAGAACACCCTGATGATCGAGGCGACGCTCGCCGCCGTACGCGGCCGGTAACCGGCGGCCGGAGCGGGAGGCGCGGGGACAGAGCCCCGCGCCGGCTGTTCCCGTACCCCGCCCCGGGGTGTCGGCGCCACCCGATAGCGTCGGCACCATGTCCCACACCGCCGTGCTCGAAGGCGTCCTGGAGCGGATCACCTACGCCAACGAGGAGAACGGTTACACCGTCGCCCGCGTCGACACCGGCAGAGGCGCGGGCGATCTGCTCACCGTCGTCGGCTCGCTGCTGGGTGCCCAGCCCGGCGAGTCCCTGCGGATGGAAGGGCGGTGGGGCTCGCATCCGCAGTTCGGCAAGCAGTTCATGGTGGACAACTACACGACGGTCCTGCCCGCCACCATCCAGGGCATCCGCCGGTATCTCGGCTCCGGCCTGATCAAGGGCATCGGCCCGGTGATGGCCGACCGCATCACCACCCACTTCGGCGTCGACACCCTCGACATCATCGAGCAGCACCCGAAGCGGCTCGTCGAGGTGCCGGGCCTCGGCCCCAAGCGGACGAAGATGATCGCCGCGGCCTGGGAGGAACAGAAGGCGATCAAGGAGGTCATGGTCTTCCTCCAGAGTGTCGGGGTCTCCACCTCGATCGCCGTACGCATCTACAAGAAGTACGAGGACGCCTCGATCTCCGTGGTGCGGAACCAGCCCTACCGGCTCGCCGCCGACGTCTGGGGCATCGGGTTCCTCACCGCCGACCGCATCGCCCAGGCCGTCGGCATCCCGCACGACAGCCCGGAGCGGGTCAAGGCCGGTCTCCAGTACGCCCTGTCGCAGTCCACCGACCAGGGCCACTGCTTCCTCCCCGAGGAGCGGCTGATCGCCGACGGGGTCAAGCTCCTCCAGGTCGACACCGGGCTCGTGATCGACTGCCTGGCCGAGCTCGCCGAGGACCCGGAGGGCGTCGTACGGGAGAAGGTGCCCGGCCCCGAGGACGGGCAGCTCGTCACCGCCGTGTACCTCGTCCCCTTCCACCGTGCGGAGATCTCGCTGGCCTCCCAGGTGCAGCGCCTGCTGCGTACGTCTGAGGACCGCCTGGAGGGATTCCAGGACGTCGACTGGGACAAGGCGCTGGCCTGGCTCGCGCGGCGTACGGGGGCGACGCTGGCGCCCGAGCAGGAGGCCGCCGTCAGGCTCGCGCTCACCAGGAAGGTCGCCGTTCTCACGGGAGGCCCGGGCTGCGGCAAGTCGTTCACCGTCCGGTCGGTGGTGGAGCTGGCCCGCGCGCGCAACGCGAAGGTGGTTCTGGCCGCTCCCACCGGGCGGGCGGCCAAGCGGCTCTCCGAGCTGACGGGTGCCGAGGCGTCCACCGTGCACCGCCTGCTGGAACTCAAGCCCGGGGGAGACGCGGCCTGGGACCGCGAACGCCCCCTCGATGCCGATCTGGTCGTCGTCGACGAGGCGTCGATGCTCGACCTGCTGCTCGCCAACAAGCTTGTCAAGGCGGTGGCACCCGGCGCGCACCTCCTGCTCGTGGGGGACGTGGACCAACTTCCCTCGGTCGGCGCCGGAGAGGTGCTGCGCGATCTGCTCGCCGAGGGAGGGCCCGTGCCGGCGGTGCGGCTGACGACGATCTTCCGGCAGGCCCAGCAGTCCGGCGTGGTCACCAACGCCCACCGGATCAACTCGGGGGTCCCGCCGGTGACCCAGGGGCTGGGCGACTTCTTCCACTTCGTGGAGGACGAGACGGAGGACGCCGGAGTGCTCGCCGTCGACGTCGCGGCCCGCCGCATCCCCGCCAAGTTCGGCCTGGATCCGCGCCGCGACGTGCAGGTGCTCGCCCCGATGCACCGGGGGCCGGCAGGTGCCGGGCATCTCAACGGGCTGCTCCAGCAGGCCATCACCCCCGGCCGCCCCGGTCTTCCCGAGAAGCGCTTCGGCGGCCGGGTCTTCAGGGTGGGCGACAAGGTGACACAGGTCCGTAACAACTACGAAAAAGGGGAGAACGGGGTCTTCAACGGTACGGTCGGCGTCGTCACCGCTCTCGACCCGGACGAGCAGCGGCTGACGGTTCTGACGGACGAGGACGAGGAGATCGGCTACGACTTCGACGAACTCGACGAGCTGGCGCACGCCTACGCGATGACCATCCACCGCTCCCAGGGCAGCGAGTACCCGGCCGTCGTCATCCCCGTCACCACCAGCGCCTGGATGATGCTGCAGCGGAACCTGCTGTACACGGCTGTGACCAGGGCCAAGAAGCTGGTCGTCCTGGTCGGTTCCCGCAAGGCCATCGGACAGGCGGTACGCACGGTTTCCGCAGGCAGGCGCTGTACGGGGCTGGATTTCCGGTTGCGCGGAGGAGGCCCGGGCGGCGGTCCGGAAAAATGATCGATCAAAACGGTGGGAAACATCACTGTGCCCTTCCGGAACCGTTGCGCAGGGGGCAGGATGAGAAAGTTGACGGCACTCAGTGCCGCCAGTCGGCCCAATGGGCGACCCCGAGTGCACTCTCCTGAGCCAAATGGGGGAGGGTGGAGTACAAGTCAGGGCACCTCGAAGAAGAGGCACTACGTCGGTGAGGGATGACGTGAGCGAGAGCGATAACTCTGTAGTACTGCGGTACGGCGATGGCGAGTACACCTACCCGGTGATCGACAGCACCGTCGGCGACAAGGGCTTCGACATCGGGAAGCTCCGGGCTCATACGGGCCTGGTGACGCTGGACAGCGGATACGGCAATACGGCCGCCTATAAATCCGCCATCACCTACCTCGACGGCGAGCAGGGCATCCTGCGCTACCGCGGCTACCCGATCGAGCAGCTCGCCGAGAGCTCCACGTTCCTCGAGGTCGCCTACACGCTGATCAACGGAGACCTTCCCAAGGTCGACGAGCTGTCGGCCTTCAAGAACGAGATCACCCAGCACACGCTGCTGCACGAGGACGTCAAGCGCTTCTTCGACGGCTTCCCGCGTGACGCGCACCCGATGGCCATGCTCTCCTCGGTCGTCAGCGCGCTGTCCACGTTCTACCAGGACAGCCACAACCCGTTCGACGAGGAGCAGCGTCACCTCTCGACGATCCGCCTCCTGGCCAAGCTGCCGACCATCGCGGCGTACGCCTATAAGAAGTCGATCGGCCACCCGTTCGTCTACCCGCGCAACGACCTCGGCTACGTCGAGAACTTCCTGCGCATGACGTTCTCCGTCCCGGCCCAGGAGTACGTGCCGGACCCGGTCGTCGTCTCCGCGCTCGAGAAGCTGCTCATCCTCCACGCGGACCACGAGCAGAACTGTTCGACCTCCACCGTGCGCCTGGTGGGCTCGTCGCAGGCGAACATGTTCGCCTCGATCTCCGCCGGTATCTCGGCCCTGTGGGGCCCGCTGCACGGTGGCGCCAACCAGTCGGTGCTGGAGATGCTCGAGGGCATCCAGGCCAACGGCGGCGACGTCGACTCCTTCATCCAGAAGGTGAAGAACAAGGAGGACGGCGTCCGCCTGATGGGCTTCGGCCACCGGGTGTACAAGTCCTTCGACCCGCGCGCCAAGATCATCAAGGCCGCGGCGCACGACGTGCTCTCCTCGCTCGGCAAGTCCGACGAGCTGCTCGACATCGCGCTCAAGCTGGAGGAGCACGCGCTCTCCGACGAGTACTTCGTCTCGCGCAACCTCTACCCCAACGTGGACTTCTACACGGGCCTGATCTACCGCGCCATGGGCTTCCCGACGGAGATGTTCACCGTGCTGTTCGCGCTCGGCCGCCTGCCCGGCTGGATCGCCCAGTGGCACGAGATGATCAAGGAGCCGGGATCCCGCATCGGCCGCCCGCGCCAGATCTACACCGGCGAGGTCCTGCGCGACTTCGTCCCGGTCGAGGGCCGCTGACGCCCACGTACCGCTGACACGCCCCGGCCGCTCCGGCCGGCATCCTTCGCCCCGCGTACCGCGCTCGCCCCAGTGGCGGCGCGGTGTCCGGGGCGATTCGGCGTTACGGGGCCCGGGGGCGGCTGAGAGCGCCCGGAGGCGGCGACGGGTGCTCGGTGAGCGGCTGCGGCCGCCCGCGGGACGCGACGTGGCCCCCGGGGATGTCCACCCGCCGTCCGGGCCCCCTTGGCCGACCATGCGAGAAACGCCCCGCCGTCGATCCCCCCACGGGTCGACGGACAGGGCGTTTCCCATATCCCGGAGCGGATTCCCCCCACGGGATCCGGCCGGGCGTCTGAAGGGAGCCTGAAACTCCCGTTGTTCTTGGATGGCGCTATTCAGTTCGGTCCTGCTTGTGCGGGCTTGCCGGGGTACGTACGTACGGGAGGGCCGCTCAAAGCTCCCCGGTGCACGCGCCCCGGCCAACACTTGCCATGGAGCGTCCCCCAAGACACTCCATCGGACGTCCCCCAAGACATCCTTGGCATCGCACTCTTAGACTCACCAACCCATCAGATGGTTACCCTCAAATCGGTGTGATCTAAGTCTCTTTGTAGAAATTATGTGAAGGAGCGCAACCTCAGGCTGTTCGTCACGACGAAGACCGACGAAAACGCCATCGCCGCACCCGCGATCATGGGGCTGAGCAGCCCGAACGCAGCCAAAGGCAGTGCGGCCACGTTGTAGCCGAAGGCCCAGAAGAGGTTGCTTCTGATGGTGGACAGAGTACGCCTTGCGAGGCGGATCGCGTCAGCTGTCACCTTGAGATCTCCACGAACCAGCGTGATGTCGGCCGCTTCGATCGCCGCGTCGGCCCCGGAACCCATCGACAGGCCCAGATCAGCCGCCGCGAGCGCCGCCGCGTCGTTGATGCCGTCACCGGCCATCGCGACGGACCGGCCCTCCGCCTGAAGGCGCCGGACGACCCCGGCCTTGCCCTCCGGGAGCACCTCCGCGTGGACCTCGTCGATCCCGACCGCGCGGGCGACGGCCTCGGCCGCCGCCCGGTTGTCGCCGGTCAGCAGGATCGGTTCGAGGCCGAGGGCGCGGAGCTCGGCGACAGCCTCCGCGCTGCTCTCCTTCACCGTGTCCGCCACCTCCAGCACCCCCTTCGCCGCACCGTCCCACCCCACGGTCACGGTCGTCGCTCCCCTGGCCGCCGCGTCCGTGAGGGCGGCGGCGAGCGACTGCGGCAGGGTGATCCCGGCGTCGGTGAGGAGCTGGTCCCGCCCGGCGAGTACGTCGTGCCCGTCCACGGTGCCCCGCACCCCCAGGCCGGGCAGGTCGGTGAAGCCGGTGGGGGTGGGCAGCGCCCCGTCCGCCCGGGCGGCGGCACCGGCGGCGACCGCCCGCGCCACGGGATGACCGGAAGCGTTCTCCAGCGCGCCCGCGAGGCGCAGCACCTCCGCCTCGGTGGAGCCGGGGGCCGTGTGGACCCGGACCAGAGTCATGAGGCCGGTGGTGACCGTGCCCGTCTTGTCGAGCACGACCGTGTCGATCCGACGGGCCGTCTCCAGTACCTCGGGCCCTCTGACGAGGATGCCCAGCTGCGCGCCGCGCCCCGTTCCCGCCAGGAGGGCGGTGGGCGTGGCGAGCCCCAGGGCGCAGGGGCAGGCGATGATCAGCACGGCGACGGCCGCGGTGAAGGAGGCCGTGATGTCGTCGGTCGCGAGCAGCTGGGCGACCAGCGTGGTCAGGGCGAGCAGCAGCACCACGGGGACGAAGACCGAAGAGACCCGGTCCGCGAGGCGCTGGGCAGCGGCCTTGCCGCTCTGGGCCTCCTCCACGAGCGCGGCGATGCGAGCCAGCTGGGTGTCGGAGCCGACCCGGGTCGCCTCGACGACCAGCCGTCCGGACGTGTTGAGGGTCGCCCCGGCGACGGAGTCCCCAGGGACGGCGTCCACCGGGACGGACTCCCCGGTGAGCATCGAGGCGTCGACGGCCGAGCGGCCCTCGACCACGACGCCGTCCGTGGCGATCTTCTCGCCGGGCCGCACCACGAAGCGATCGCCCACCAGGAGCCGCTCGACGGGGACGCGTACCTCTTCGGCCTCCCGCCCGGGCGCCGTGGCGGGGCGGAGCACCGCGACGTCCTTCGCGCCGAGGCCGAGCAGCGCCCGAAGGGCGGCGCCCGCCTTCCGCCGGGCCCGTGCCTCCAGGTAGCGGCCGAGCAGGATGAAGGTGACGACGCCGGCCGCCACCTCCAGGTAGACGGTGGAGGCGGGGTCGGAGCCCGCGGCCGTGACCTCGAAGCCGTGACGCATCCCCGGCATTCCCGCATCGCCGAGGAACAGGGCCCACAGAGACCAGCCGAAGGCCGCGAGGGTTCCGAGGGACACGAGGGTGTCCATCGTCGCCGCGCCGTGGCGCAGGTTGGTCCAGGCGGCCCGGTGGAAGGGCAGGCCGCCCCAGACGACGACCGGCGCGGCCAGGGTGAGCGACAACCACTGCCAGTCGTCGAACTGGAGCGCGGGGATCATGGCCATGAGGATCACGGGCAGAGCCAGTACGGCGGAGACGCCCAGGCGCCGGCGCAGCACGTCGAGGGCCTCCTCCGCCGCGCGGTCCGCCGCGGTGCGGTCGGTGTCGGGCCCGGGGCCCTCGTGGACGGGAGCGGTCGCCGGCGGGAGCGGCTCGCGGCCGGTATCGCCGTCGGGGCCAGGGGCCGGTCCGTGTGGTGCCGCGACGTCGTCGGGCGCGTGGGTGCCGGGCGTGGGGCGGGCGACCGGCCGGGCCGTGTAGCCGGTTCTCTCCACGGTGGCGACGAGATCGTCGAGCGTGGTGCCCTTGCCGTAGGAGACCCGGGCCTTCTCGGTCGCGTAGTTGACGGTGGCGGTGACGCCGTCCATCCGGTTGAGCTTCTTCTCCACGCGGGCCGCGCACGAGGCGCAGGTCATCCCGCCGATCGTCAACTCGGCATCGGAGGTCTCCGCCGCCGGAGCCTCGGCTGCCGTGGTGCTGGCCATGTGTGCGGACTCCTGGGTCGAGCGGTCGGGCGGTACCGCACCAGTATCCGTGCGTCCCGGCGGTGGCGGCCGGTCCTGGGGGAGGTGCTGCCCTGGGTTGGTGGTCGGGCCGACCGAGGTGCTGCTCCGGGGGTCGGCCGGATGCGGTGGTGGTGCTTCCCGGTTCTGTTTCCCGGTGCTCCCTCGCCCGGGACGGTGACCGTCGGGGCGGTGCTTCCCCGGCGGTGCCGGCCGGGCGCGGCCGTGGCGCTGCCGGGGCGTTCCGGGTGGAGTGCCGGACTGCCGGGCCGGGCCGCGTGGTCGGCGGGGTGGCCGCCGTGTCGTCGGCCGGTGGTGCCCCGAGTCCTCGGAGCGGCCCGGCCGGCCGGAGGCCGGACGGCGGGTTCGGACTGCGGGCCGGGCGCGCTTCGGGGGGTGAGGTCAGGCCTGGCGGCCCACGAGCTCGTAGCCCGCTTCGTCGACGGCGGCGCGTACGGCCTCGTCGGTCAGGGGGGCGGCGGAGGCGACGGTGACCCGGCCCGTCGCGGCCTCGGCCTTCACCGAAGTGACCCCCTCGATCTCCGAGATCTCCTCGGACACGGCCCCCTCGCAGTGGCCGCAGGTCATGCCCTTCACCTCGTACACGGTGGTCACGCCGGCCGCCCCGGCGTCCGCGGCTCCGCCCTGCGAGCCGGTGGACGAGCAGCAGGAACCTGCGGTGAGGGGCGTGTCGGTCTCGGCGGTCATGGCGTTCTCCTCTTCGGGGTGGGGGCGTGCGGGGTGCGTGGGCGCGCCAGGAAGCCCGGCGGCCCCGCTGACGCCGAAGTATACCCCTAGGGGGTATTGGCTGCCGCGGCCGCCGCCCGGCCGGGCGTGTTGCGGGCGAGTGGCTCCAGGTAGCGGTACATCGCGGTCTTCAACTCCCGGGTGTACGCCTCCCGGTCGGCGCCCTCGCGTTCCATGATCAGGTCCAGGCCGCCCTTGAAGATGACGAAGGCCATCTCGGCCGTGCGGGTCACGAGTTCCGCGGGGAGCTCCGGCAGGTAGG
Source organism: Streptomyces sp. NPDC048590 (assembly GCF_043199535.1). Classification (NCBI taxonomy): domain Bacteria; kingdom Bacillati; phylum Actinomycetota; class Actinomycetes; order Kitasatosporales; family Streptomycetaceae; genus Streptomyces; species Streptomyces sp. NPDC048590. The sequence goes on from NZ_JBICWC010000001.1 coordinate 392,402, forward strand.
TGCCGAGGAGGCGCTCCGTCCGAGTGAGCATGGTGGCGTGGAGCGCGTCGTGTTCGTGGCTGATCACGCCCGGGATGTCGGAGCCGTGGGTGAGGACCGCGAATGCAGGGTTCTCGCAGTTGAAGGCGATCAGTGGGTCGAGGACCGTGTCCAGCATCTCGGTGAGCGGCAGTTCGAGATGGTCGGCGACGAACGCGGCGCCGTACGTCTCCTGCCAGCGGTGCATGAGCCGCTCGCCGAGCTCGATCGCGATGGCTTCCTTGTTCGGGAAGAACTGGTAGAGCGTGCCGGGTGAGACGCCGGCCTCGCGCGCGATGGCGTTGGTGCTCGCGCCGTTGTATCCGCTGGCGCAGAAGACGCCCGCTGCGGCCTCGAGGAGCTGCGCGATCCGGGCCTCGCCGCGCGCCTGGCGGCGGCGCGGTCTGCCGGTGGCCGCGGCCTTGGCGGCGGCTCCGGTCCCGGCTTCGGGTTCGGGTTCGGCCCCTGCCCCGGGTTCGGAGGCCGGACTTGTCCCGGTGTCGGCACCGGTCCCGGCTTCGGGCGCCGGGCTCGTCCCGGTGTCCTCGCGCGGTGCGGTGCTCCGTGAGGTCGCGGCCTCTTCCGCTCTGTCCTCCGGCACGGTCGATCCCCAGCTTTCCGGATGTGGTTGACAAACGCGAGAGGTCACTCGCATTCTGAAGAAACGCGAGCGGTAGCTCGTATTTGCCAGTTTACGTGGCAATGGCTGACCCATGCTGCCCTGTGGCGCCCGGGTCCCGGTGAAGGGGACACCGCACCATGTCCGATGTCAACAGTCCGGAGCGCGCCGGGGGGTGGACCCGCTTCGTCACGGCGAGGCCACGGCTCGCACTGTTCGCCGCCCTGGTGGTCACCGCGCTGGCCGTGTTCGCCGGCAGCGGGGTGGCCGACCGGATGGGCAGCGGAGGCTGGGAGGCCCCCGACGCCGAGTCCACGTACACGACCCGCGTGCTGGAGCGGGAGTTCCCCGCGTCGCAGCCCAATCTCCTGCTGCTCGTCGACAGCGGCCCGGCCTCGGTCGACGATCCGGCGGTGGCCGCCGAGGCGCAGCGCCTCGCCCGGCGTCTGTCGGCCGAGCCGGGTGTCGCGGGAGTCGGGTCGTACTGGTCGACGAAGTCCCCCGCGCTGCGCTCCACGGATGGACACGAGGCGGTCGTCGCCGCCCGGATCGAGGGCGACGAGAAAAGGGCGGGAGAGATCCTCGACCGGATAGCCCCTGTCTACAGGGGGACCCACGGCCCGGTGGACGTGTCCATCGGCGGCCGCGTCGCCGTGCAGTACGAGATGCAGAGCATCATCGAGGAGGACCTTCTCAGGGCCGAGCTCATCGCGCTACCGGTGACCCTGGTGTTGCTGATCATGGTCTTCGGCAGCGCGGTGGCCGCGCTCCTTCCGCTCGCCGTCGGTATCGTCGCGATCCTGGGCACCAACGCGGTCCTGCGTGGCATCACCGAGTTCACCGATGTCTCGGTCTTCGCCCTGAACCTCACCACAGCGCTCGGGCTCGGTCTCGCCATCGACTACGCCTTGTTCATCGTCCGCCGGTTCCGTGAGGAGCTGTCCACCGGGACGGACACCAGGACGGCGATCGGGGCGACCTTGCGCACCGCCGGGCGGACGGTGCTGTTCTCCGCCCTGACGGTGGCGGTGTCGCTGGCGGCGATGCTGGTCTTCCCCCAGTACTTCCTCCGCTCCTTCGCCTATGCGGGTATCGCGGTGGTGCTGCTCGCCGCCGCGGCCGCACTGGTCCTGCTGCCCGCTGCTCTGATGCTGCTCGGCCCGCGGGTCAACGCGCTGGATCTTCGACGGCTGTTCCGGCGTCGTAAGGGAGACGCGGTCGGGGCGGGCCCGGTGGACGGTTCCCCAGGGAAGGGATGGGCGCGCCTCTCCCTGCTCGTGATGCGCAGGGCGCCGGTCTTCGCCGTCATCACCACCGTCGGGCTCGTGCTCCTGGGACTCCCGTTCCTCGGTGTCAGGTTCGGTACGGCCGACGACCGCCAGCTGCCGCCCACGGCCGAGTCCCGCGTCGTCCAGGAACACCTGAGGGAGAGCTTCCCCGGAAGCCCGGGCGGCGGGATCGAGGTGCTCGCCGAGGGGCCGGCGGGGGCAGCCGACCACGCCCGCTTCCGGGAACGGATCGCCGCACTGCCCGGGGTCGAGCGGGTGGACGGCCCCGTCGAGGGCGAGGATGCGGCGTACTTCGACGTACTGCCCGAGGGCGAGCCCCTCGGGCAGGGGGCTCAGGACCTGGTGCACGATCTGCGGGCCGTGCCCGCCCCGTTCGACACCTCGGTCACCGGCACCGCGGCGGTCCTGGTCGACTCCAAGGAGGCCATAGCGGACAGGTTGCCCTGGGCGGTGGGGATCATCGTCGTGGTGACGCTGCTGCTGGTCTTCCTCCTGACCGGGAGCGTGCTGATACCCCTGCAGGCGGTCGTGCTCAACGCACTGAGTCTGACAGCCATGTTCGGAGCGGTGGTCTGGGTCTTCCAGGACGGGAACCTGTCGGGGCTCCTCTCCTTCACGAGCACGGGCGACATCGAGACCACGCTGCCCGTACTGATGTTCTGCGTCGCCTTCGGGCTCTCGATGGACTACGGGGTGTTCCTGCTCTCCCGCATCAAGGAGGAGTACGACCGGACGGGCGACCACGACCACGCCGTGACCTTCGGTCTGAGCAGGACCGGCGGGCTCATCACCGCGGCCGCCGTCATCCTGGCCGTGGTGATGGTGGCCATCGGCGCCTCACGCGTGACCAACACGAAGATGCTCGGCCTCGGCATCGCGCTGGCCGTCCTGATGGACGCCATGGTGGTACGCAGCCTGCTGGTTCCGGCCGCGATGAAGTTGATGGGCCGGGCCACCTGGTGGGCCCCGAGGCCCCTGCGGGCCCTCCACCAGCGGTTCGGGCTGAGCGAGAGCGGCGGGGCGCGGCCCGCAGCCGGCCGGGGCGCGGAGGGGGAGGCTCCCGGGGCGGACGGCAGGCGGCGGGACAAGATCACAGTCGGCGCGTAGATTCGCCAGACCGAAGGGCAGGACGAGGGAAGCCGGGTGACGGACCGGGTGATCCGCCTGCCGGGCGCCGCGAGGTGCGGTGTCCGGCGGGCGGGGGCCGGACGGTGTCACCCGGACAGGGAGGCGGAGCCGATGCGGGCAGTGGTGTTCGAGGAGTTCGGTCTGGAGGCCAGGGTTCGGGACCTCCCTGATCCGGCTCCGCCGGCCGGAGGTGTCGTGGTCCGGGTGGAGGCCACAGGCCTCTGCCGCAGTGACTGGCACGGCTGGATGGGGCACGACCCGGACATCGTCCTCCCCCACGTGCCTGGCCACGAGCTCGCCGGGGTGGTCGAGGGCGTGGGATCGGGCGTGCGTAACTGGCGCGTCGGTGACCGGGTCACCGTGCCCTTCGTCTGTGCCTGCGGCCGGTGCGCCGCGTGTGCCTCCGGAGCTCAGCAGGTGTGCGAGCGGCAGACCCAGCCCGGCTTCACCCACTGGGGCTCGTTCGCCGAGTACGTGGCGCTCGAGGAGGCCGACGTCAACCTGGTCCGCGTTCCCGAAGGTCTGTCCTCGGCTACGGCCGCCGCTCTCGGCTGCCGTTTCGCGACGGCGTTCCGAGCCGTGGTGGGGCAGGGGCGGGTCGCGGCGGGGCAGTGGGTCGCCGTCCATGGATGCGGTGGTGTCGGGCTGTCGGCCGTCATGATCGCGGTGGCGTGCGGAGCCCGGGTCGTCGCGGTCGACGTCTCAACGCAAGCCCTGGACCTCGCCCGTGCCTTCGGGGCGGCCGCCTGTGTGGACGCCTCGGAGCACCCGGGCGGTGCGGACGAGGCCGTACGCGAGGTGACCGGCGGCGGCGCGCATCTTTCGCTGGACGCACTGGGCTCGCCGGTCACCTGCGCGGCCTCGGTGCGCAGCCTGAGGCGGCAGGGCCGCCACGTCCAGGTGGGGCTGTTGCCGTCAGCCGCCGGTGACCCCGTGGTGCCCATGGCGAGGGTGATCGCGTGGGAGCTGGAAATCCTGGGCAGCCACGGAATGGCCGCCCACGACTACCCGACGATGATGGACATGGTCAGCGCCGGCGCACTTCGGCCGGATCGTCTGGTGACCTCTCTCATCGGCCTCGACGCCGCCCCGGCAGCCCTGGCGGCGATGGGCACCACACCGGGATCGGGTGTCACCGTGATCGAACCGGCGAAGGAGTCCTGAGCCGTCGGTCGGCCGACCACCGCGTTCCGACCTGCTGTGCCGCCATCCCGCGGTTCCGCCGGTGTCCGAACTCAACGGCCCCTGTTGCTGGGGCGGGAGGCGATCCACGCGAGGACGGTGTCCTTGTACCAGTAGGGCTTCCCGTTCCGCACGTCGTCAGGGGGAGGGAGCAGGCCGTGCTTGCGGTACGAGCGGATCGTGTCGGGCTGGACATGGATGTGCGCGGCAATGTCCTTGTAGGACCAGAGTGTTCCGTCCGTCATGGATGACACCTCTCCGTACCTCAGTGGGTCTGTGCTCCGGTGAACGACGAGGCCTCAGGCCGGGCAGGGTGCGTCGCGAGCCCGTGACACAGGACCAGCGGAACGCGGACAAACGTGACGGAGGAGTGACTCCGGAGGCTCCAGTGACTCCTGGGAGTGGAGTGACGGAAGTGCTCGAAGGGTTCGAAGGGGCCGAGTCGCCCGGGTGCTGAAGGGAGCTGAAGAGGCTCAGGAAGGCACGCCGGGCTGAGGCGTCAGGAGGCGGGCCGGGCGGGCCCGCAGATACGGAGGAACTCCCGGGTGCGACGGGCGATGGGAAGAGGCTTGTCGGGCGGGCACGGATACATGTCCTGCTCGACGATGGCGAACAGATCCCTGCCCAGAGCGCGCGCGGCGTCGAGCACGGGCTCCAAGGCGGGTACGCCGCCCGGCGGCTCGCACATCACCCCGCGAGCGACCGCCGGACCGAACGGCACCTCGTTCGCCACGACATCGGCGAGCACCTCCGGGTCGACCTGCTTGAGATGCAGATAGCCGATCCGTTCCCCGTAGGTCCTGATGAGCTTCACGCTGTCCCCACCGCAGTAGGCGTAGTGGCCGGTGTCCAGGCAGAGGGAGACGAGGTCCGGGTCGGTGGCGTCGAGGAAGCGGTTGACGTTCTCCTCGCTGTCGATGTGTGTGTCGGCATGCGGGTGTACGACGATCCGCAGCCCGTAGCGGTCGCCGACCTCCCGGGCCAGGCGCTCCGTCTGGGACGCCAGATCGCGCCACTGCGCCGCGGTGAGCGTGCGGTCCTCCAGGACCTTGCCGGTCTTGTCGTCCCGCCAGAAGGACGGGATCACCACCAGATGCCCGGCGCCCATCGCCCGGGTGAGTGCGGCGATGTCCGCGACATGCTGCCAGGTCCGGTCCCACACCGACGGGCCGTGGTGCAATCCCGTGAAGACGGTGCCTGCCGAGACCGCGAGGTTCCGGCGGGCGGTCTCTTCCGCGAGGCGGGCGGGGTCGGTCGGCAGATAGCCGTACGGCCCCAGTTCGATCCACTCGTAGCCCGCCTCGGAGACCTCGTCCAGGAAGCGTTCCCAGGGAACCTGCTGCGGATCGTCGGGAAACCAGACACCCCACGAATCAGGTGCCGAACCGATGCGGATGCGGGCCGGAGATGGTACGGAGGAGGTCATATCGCCCACCCTCCAGTCCTCCGGGAAGGGTGTCAAGGGTTCGTCCGAATGTCCGGACAAAGTGTTGACAGGGTCCCCTGCGAGGGCTACGAAGAGTCTTCGGAAGACCCGTCATCCGCTCGGAAGGGCGGGGCCGGAGCCGCCAGGACCGGAGGGTTTCCAGGACACGACGACCCGTACCCAGGCCGTGCGTCCGGCACCGGGGCGATGCGCCGGTCCGGAGCACCGGGTGGAAGGGATGCGTATGCGTGAGCCGTACGACGTGATCACCATGGGGCGGATCGGGGTGGACATCTACCCGCTGCAGACCGGGGTACCGCTTGCCCGCGTCGAGACCTTCGGGAAGTTCCTCGGGGGCTCACCGTCCAACGTGGCCGTCGCCGCCGCCCGGCTGGGCCGGCGTACGGCGGTGATCACCCGGACCGGCAGGGACGGGTTCGGCGACTATCTCCACGAGGCGTTGCGGGAGTTCGGGGTGGACGACCGTTGGGTGAGTGAGGTCGCGGAGTACCCGACCCCCGTCACCTTCTGCGAGATCTTCCCGCCCGACGACTTCCCGCTCTACTTCTACCGGCAGCCCAAGGCCCCCGATCTGGAGATCCACAGCGGGGAACTCGACCTGGACGCCATCAGGGACGCCCGAGTGTTCTGGATGACCGGCACCGGGCTCTGCGCCGAACCCAGCCGCTCGGCCACCCTCGCCGCCCTCGAAGTCCGCGGCGCGCGCACGGGCACCCCGGACCCCGACTCCGTACGGGCCACCGTCTTCGACCTGGACTGGCGGCCGATGTTCTGGGGCGACGGCGACGGCGACGGGGTCGGGGGACGCGGCGGTGGAGCGGCGGACGGTGACGGTCGGGACCAGAACGGCGTCCCCTCCACGCGCGCCCTGTACCGCGAGGCGCTCGCCCACGCGACGGTCGCCGTGGGCAACCTCGACGAGTGCGAGGTCGCCACCGGAGAGCGCGAACCGCACGCGGCGGCCCGCGCCCTGCTCGACGCCGGACCCGAACTCGCCGTCGTCAAACAGGGACCGGCGGGTGTTCTCGCCGTTCACCGCGACGGCACGACGGCCGAGATCCCGCCCCTGCCCGTCGAGGTCGTCAACGGTCTGGGCGCGGGCGACGCCTTCGGCGGTGCCCTATGCCACGGTCTCCTCGCCGGCTGGAAGACACGCGACATCATGCGCTACGCCAACGCGGCCGGCGCCATCGTCGCCTCGCGGCTGGCCTGCTCCTCCGCCATGCCGTACCCGCACGAGGTCGAACAGGCGGTCAGGGAAGGGGCTGTGGTCCCCACTCTCGCGGCAGGCGACCCCGTGACCACCCCTCCCGGGGGAGGCGCCCCATGACCGGGCCCGTTGCCGGGCACACCGTGACCACGACCGTCGACGGACGCACCCCGACCCGGCCGGAGGCCGAGCGCACAGTGACTGGGCGGGGTGCCGAGCGCACCGTGACCGGGCCCGCCGCCGAAGGAACCCCGTGACCAGGCCTGCCGCGGCCGGCCCCGCCGATCTCGTACGCCTGCGTGCCCAGCGGCCCGAGGCCGTCGCCGAGGCGGCCGGTGCCCGCCGACGCCGGCCCCTTATCGGCCCCACCGGACGACTGATGATCATCGCGGCCGACCATCCGGCCCGTGGCGCCCTCGCCGTCGGGGACGACGACCTCGCGATGGCCGACCGCTTCGACCTGCTGGAGCGGCTCCGTGTGGCTCTCGCCCGCCCCGGCGTCGACGGAGTGCTGGCGGGTGCCGACGTCCTCGAGGACCTGCTGCTCCTCGGCGCGCTGGACGACAAGGTCGTCCTCGGTTCGATGAACCGGGGCGGACTCGCCGGAGCGGCGTTCGAGCTCGACGACCGTTTCACCGGCCACCGCCCCGCCGACCTCGCCCGCCACGGCTACGACGCGGGCAAACTCCTGCTGAGGATCGATCACGACGACCCCGGCTCCCTGGACACCCTGCACACCGCCGCGCGCACCGTGGACGAGATGGCGGCCCTCGGCCTGCCGGTCTTCATCGAGCCCTTCCTATGCCACCGCACCCGCGACGGTCTGCGCACCGACCTGGGCGCCACCGCCGTCACCACGTCCATCGCGATCGCCTCGGGGCTCGGCGGGACGTCCGCGTACACCTGGCTGAAGGTCCCCGTCACCGAGAACCCCGACGACATGGAACGGGTGATGCGCGCCTCGACCCTGCCCGCCGTGCTCCTCGGCGGCGAGGTCATGGGGGATCCGGACGACGCCTACGAGCGATGGCGCTCCGCGCTGCGGCTGCCGACCGTGCAGGGCCTGGTCGTCGGGCGCTCGCTGCTCTACCCGGCCGACGGGGACGTGGCGGCCGCGGTCGACACCGCCGTCGGGCTGCTGTGAGCGGAACCGGCCGCTGGGTAGGGATGGAGCCATGACGACGTCCGACGAGCAGCGCGGCCGCCACCTGAAGGCGGGCCGTGCGTCACGCGCCCCGTACGCCCTCGACATCGATCCGGAGCGGGCCGGGTGGGAACGGTCGAGTCTGCGCGTCCTGGAGTTGGAGCCAGGTGGTGTTCACACCCTGGTAACCGGGGAGAGCGAATGGATCGTCCTGCCGTTGTCCGGCGCCTGTACGGTGCGGACGGCAGGTGAGATCTTTGAACTGCTGGGCAGGAAAGACGTGTTCGGTGCGGTGACCGATTTCGCCTATGTCCCACGCGACGCCCGCGCCCAGATCGCCTCCGGCGCAGGAGGCCGCTTCGCCCTGGCAGGAGCGAAGTGCGAGCGACGACTCCCCGCTCGCTACGGCCCCGCGCCGGAGGTACCGGTGGAGCTCCGTGGGGCCGGCACGTGCTCGCGCGAGGTGCACAACTTCGCCGCCGCCGACACGTTCGAGTGCGACCGGCTGATCGCCGTCGAGGTCCTCACTCCGGGCGCCAACTGGTCGTCGTACCCGCCGCACAAGCACGACGAGCACCGGCCAGGCGAGGAGTCCGTCCTCGAGGAGATCTACTACTTCGAGGTGGAGGACGGTGGGCTCGGCTACCACCGGGTGTCCCCGTCCCGCCCCGGCGGGACGGACGTGCTCGCCGAGGTCGCCACCGGGGACGCCGTCCTCATCCCCGACGGGTGGCACGGCCCGTCCATCGCCCCGCCCGGCCGCACTATGTACTACCTGAACGTGATGGCGGGCCCGGGGGAGCGGGAGTGGCTGATCCGCGACCACCCCGACCACCGCTGGATCCGGGACACCTGGCCCGATCAGCCCGTCGACCCCCGTCTCCCGCTCCACGACCGTCCGGCGCACCACGAGGGTCCGGCGCACGGCGACGATCCCACGCACGGCGACCACCGTCCCGCGCACGGCGACCACCGTCCCGCGCACGGCGACCGTCCCACGCCCGACGACCGGCTCCCGTACCACGACGACCCGGAGGACGCCCCGTGACCGGACCCCTCACCGCGTCCACCCGCAGGCTCACCACCGCCCAGGCCCTGATCGCCTTCCTCGCCCGCCAGTACACCGAACGCGACGGCCGCCGGCACCGTCTGATCAGCGCCACCTGGGGCATCTTCGGGCACGGCAACGTCGCCGGGATCGGCCAGGCCCTCGTCCAGGCCGGGTCCTCGATGCCCTTCCACCAGGGCCGCAGCGAACAGGCGATGGTGCATGCCGCGGTCGGCTACGCCCGCCAGTCGGGGCGGATGTCCACGCACGCGGTCACCACGTCCATCGGCCCGGGCGCCACCAACCTGGTCACCGGCGCCGCCCTCGCCACCGTCAACCACCTGCCCGTACTCCTCCTCCCCGGGGACACCTTCGCGACGCGTCCGGCGGACCCGGTGCTCCAGCAGCTCGAAGTGCCCCACGAGGGCGACGTGTCGGTGAACGACTGCCTGCGCCCCGTCTCGCGCTACTTCGACCGGATCACCCGCCCCGAGGCGCTGATCCCCGCCGCCCTCCAGGCCATGCGCACCCTCGCCGATCCGGCGGCCACGGGCGCCGTCACCCTCGCGCTGCCCCAGGACGTACAGGCCGAGGCGTACGACTGGCCCGAGGAGTTCTTCGCGACACGCGTCTGGAACGTACGCCGGCAGGCCCCTGACCCGGACGAACTCGACCGGGCCGTCCGGGCCGTGCGCACCGCGCGCCGCCCGCTGATCGTCGCCGGCGGAGGGGTCCGCCACAGCGCGGCCGAGGAGACCCTGGCAGCCTTCGCCGCGGCCACCCGTATCCCCGTCGCCTCCACCCAGGCCGGCAAGGGATCGCTCCGCCACGACCACCCCGCCGACGTCGGAGGGATCGGCCACACCGGCACCGCCACCGCCGACGCGCTCGCCCGCGAGGCCGATCTGGTCATCGGCGTCGGCACCCGCTACACGGACTTCACGACCGCGTCCGGCACCCTCTTCGCCGACCCGGCCGTCCGCTTCCTCAACCTCAACGTCGCCGGCTTCGACGCCCACAAGCTCGGCGCCCTGCCCCTCGTAGGCGACGCCCGCACCTCCCTGGCGGCCCTCGGCGAGGCGCTGCGCGCGCGGGGGTACCGCGTCGAGGCCGGCTACGAGAGCGAGTACACCGACGCCAAGTCCCGCTGGGAACTGCGCGTCGACGCCGCGTACGCCACCCCCGACCCGGACGCGCGCCCCACTCAGACCCAGGTCCTCGGGGTGCTCGACGAACTGGTCACCGAGGACGACGTCCTCGTCAACGCGGCCGGATCCCTCCCCGGCGACCTCCACAAGCTCTGGCGGGCACGCTCCCCGAGGCAGTACCACGTGGAGTACGGCTACTCCTGCATGGGATACGAGATCCCCGCGGCCCTCGGGGTCCAGCTCGCGGCGCCGGACCGGCCCGTCTGGGCGCTGGTCGGCGACGGCACGTACCTGATGAACCCCACCGAGATCGTCACCGCCGTGCAGGAGGGGCTGCCCGTCAAGCTCGTCATCCTGCAGAACCACGGCTACGCGTCGATCGGCGGCCTCTCCGAGTCCGTCGGCGCCGAACGGTTCGCCACCGCCTACCGGCACCGCACCGGCGAAGGCGCCTACACCGGAACCCCGCTCCCCGTCGACCTCGCCGCCAACGCCGCCTCCCTCGGCATGCGGGTGCTCCGCGCGGTGACCGTGGGGGAGCTGCGTTCCGCCCTGGCGGAGGCCAGGGGAGCGGACCGTCCCACTTGTGTCTACGTCGAGACCGAAACGCCAGACACAGTGTCGGGCCCCCCTCCCGCACAGGCGTGGTGGGATGTTCCCGTAGCCGAAACCGCGACCCGCACGTCCGCGGTCGAGGCCAGGAAAGAGTACGACCGGCAGATCGCAGCCCGACGCCGCCACCTGTGAAGGAGACCCCGTCATGAAGACCGTCAACCACTGGATCGGTGGCAAGACCGTCGAGGGCACCTCGGGCAACCACGGCAAGGTCACCGACCCCGCCACCGGCGCCGTCACCACCCAGGTCGCGCTCGCCTCCACCGAGGAGGTCGACGCCGCGGTGACCGCCGCGAAGGCCGCCTACGAGACCTGGGGCACCTCCTCGCTCGCGGCGCGCACCGCGGTCCTCTTCCGCTACCGCGCCCTGCTCGACGCCCACCGCGACGAGATCGCCGCGCTGATCACCGCCGAGCACGGCAAGGTGCACTCGGACGCGCTCGGCGAGGTCGCCCGCGGTCTGGAGATCGTCGAGCTGGCCTGCGGCATCACCACCCAGCTCAAGGGCGAGCTGTCGACCCAGGTCTCCAGCCGGGTCGACGTCTCCTCGATCCGCCAGCCGCTCGGTGTCGTCGCGGGCATCACCCCGTTCAACTTCCCGGCCATGGTGCCGATGTGGATGTTCCCGCTGGCCATCGCCTGCGGCAACACCTTCGTCCTGAAGCCCAGCGAGAAGGACCCCTCGGCCGCGAACCGGCTGGCCGAGCTGGCCGCCGAGGCGGGACTCCCCGACGGCGTGCTGAACGTGCTCCACGGTGACAAGGTCGCGGTGGACGGGCTCCTCGCCCACCCCGACGTGGCGGCCGTCTCCTTCGTCGGCTCCACCCCCATCGCGAAGTACATCCACGCCACGGCCTCCGCCAACGGCAAGCGGGTACAGGCGCTCGGCGGCGCGAAGAACCACATGCTGGTCCTCCCCGACGCCGACCTCGACGCGGCGGCCGACGCCGCCGTCTCCGCCGCGTACGGCTCCGCCGGCGAGCGCTGCATGGCCATCTCCGCCGTCGTCGCGGTCGGTGCCATCGGCGACGAACTGGTCGCGAAGATCCGCGAGCGCGCCGAGAAGATCAAGATCGGTCCCGGCAACGACCCCACCTCCGAGATGGGCCCGCTGATCACCGCCGCCCACCGCGACAAGGTCGCCTCCTACGTCACCGGCGCCGCCGCGCAGGGCGCAGACGTCGTCCTGGACGGCACCGGCCACACCGTGGAGGGCTTCGAGGACGGCCACTGGATCGGCCTGTCCCTCCTGGACAACGTATCCACCGACTCCGATGCCTACCGCGACGAGATCTTCGGCCCGGTGCTCTGCGTCCTGCGCGTCGACACCTACGAGGACGGCGTCGCCCTGATGAACGCCTCGCCGTTCGGCAACGGCACCGCGATCTTCACCCGTGACGGCGGCGCGGCCCGCCGCTTCCAGCTGGAGATCGAGGCCGGCATGGTCGGCGTCAACGTCCCGATCCCGGTGCCGGTGGGCTACCACTCCTTCGGCGGCTGGAAGGACTCCCTCTTCGGCGACCACCACATCTACGGCAACGACGGAGTGCACTTCTACACCCGCGGCAAGGTCGTCACCACCCGCTGGCCGGACCCGGCCGACGCCCCGACCGGCGTGGACCTGGGCTTCCCGCGCAACCACTGACCGCAGCAGCCCTCCCCCACGCGTCCGCCGCCCTCCCCCGGGGGCGGCGGACGCGCGTCCCGCTCCGACGGCGTCGGTCACACACCCCGGACATTGTCGAGGTCACGTCACTGAGTGATGCGGCTTCCGTACACCCCTGGGCCCAGGAAGCAAAGTTTGCCATCGTGATGTCCCGTCAGGGGTCGCAGGCGACTCCCGATGCACGGCAAGCGTTCTGAGCCTGGTCGGCCCACTCGGGTCGTCGTGCCACACCGATGTGCCACAACAAACGGGGGAACCATGTCTCTTCGCAGTCGACTCTCGCGCCGCGCACGGATCACACTCCTCGGCGTCACCGCCGGGAGCTTCGCGGCAGCAATCATCGTCGTACCGGCACTCGCCGACAGCGACTCCTCGGAGCAGGCGACGGCCGCCGCTCGGCAGGCGGACTACGGGCCCGAGCCCGAGGCCGACAGTCCGCTCGTCACGCAGACCGGCGGGCTGTCCACCATGGCCACCGCCACGCTCTCGCCCGACACGATGATCAACCGGGCGCGTGTCTGGCTCACGGCGAACAACGGCGGCCCGGTCCCGTACAGCATGGAGCGCAACTGGAAGGACGGATACCGCCAGGACTGCTCCGGCTTCGTCTCCATGGCGCTCGGAATGGGGAAGCCCGGTCTGAACACCGTCGGGCTGGCCGACTCGCGGAACGGCGTCACCAAGCGGCTCAGCGGCACGGGTCAACTGAAGAAGGGGGACCTGCTGATCGACTACAGCACTACGGACGGCGACTTCCGCCACGTGGTGATCTTCGAGAAGTGGGCGAACACGGCGCACAGTTCCTACTGGGCGTACGAGCAGCGCGGCACGTACGGCACGACCCACCGGAAGCTCACGTACGGGATCGGCAAGGACAACTACGACCCCTTCCGCCCGGTCAAGCTGGGTGGGGGCAGCGGCGGCGGAGGGCAGGTCCCGTCCCCGGGCGTCTCCTGGCCGGTCCTCCAGAACGGCTCCAAGGGCGCGGACGTGCGGTCCGCCCAGCAGTTGCTGACCGCGCACGGCTACACGGTCTCCGCCGACGGCGTCTTCGGCCCGAACACCCGCTCCGCCGTGGTCAGGTTCCAGAAGTCCCGGTCCCTGGCCGCCGACGGAGTCATCGGCCCGAACACCTGGTCCAAGCTGACCAAGGTGGTGAAGTCGGGTTCGTCCGGGCAGGCGGTGAAGGCCGCGCAGACTCAGCTGAACGTCTACGGCTACGGCCTCGTGGTCGACGGCGCGTTCGGCGCGAGGACGAAGTCTGCGGTGGTCGCCTTCCAGAAGAACCACAAGCTTCAGGTCGACGGCGTCGTCGGCCCGCAGACCTGGCGCTCCCTGCTCGGCACCCGCTGACGCGAGCGGTCCGGCACCCGGCCGGCTGGTCCCTCCCTCCGCGCAGGTGGGAAGGGCCCGCCGGCCTCCGCGCGCGTCAGCGCTGCCGCGCCGAAAACCAGGTGCCGCCATGCGCCCCGGTCCCGCACCCTGGGCGCATGAACGACCAGATCCGGCCGCCCCGTTACGAGATCCGCGCCCACCACACGGCCACCACGGTCACCGTCTACCAGGCCTACCGGCCTGCCATCGGCCTCCCGGCCGCCCGCGACGGGCGCTTCCCTCCCGCCTGGAAGCGCGACCGCATGACCTGGATCAAGCCGAGCTTCCTCTGGATGATGTACCGCTGCGGATGGGGCACCAAGGAGGGCCAGGAGACCGTCCTCGCCGTGGAGATCACCCGTGAGGGCTTCGGCTGGGCCCTGGAGAACGCCGAACTCTCCCACTACGTAAGGGGAGTGCACCCCGACCGGGCCACCTGGCAGCGCAACCTGCGCCGCAGCCCCACCCGCGTCCAGTGGGACCCGGAACGCGACCTCCACCTGAACCCGCTGCCCCACCGGTCGCTCCAGCTCGGGCTGGGCGGCGAGGCCGCCAGGCGGTACGCGGACGAGTGGCTCGTCTCCGTCGCCGACGTCACCCCGCTCGCGCACGAGGTCCACCGGCTCGTCAGGTCGGGGGAGAGGGACCGCGCCACGGCACTCCTACCCGTCGAGGAGCCCCTGACGGGCGTCGTACCGCCGGTGCCGGCCGACAGGTGAGCGGCTCGTCCGAGGGCTACTCCACCTCGATGCCGAAGTCCTGCACCAGCTCTTCGAGCCCGCCTGTGTAGCCCTTGCCGCCCAGGACGAAGTCCCAGTCCCCGTTCGGTCTCCGGCGGAAGGAGCCGAGCACCAAAGCCGTCTCCCGTGCCCGGCCGTCCGACACCTCGAGCAAGCCCAGCTCGGCCATACCCGGGTCGAGCAGGCGGATGCGGGCGTCCGTGAAGCCGGCGAGATCGGCCTCGGGGTTGATCTCCGGATCGACGGCCGCCACGAGAACGAGCCGGTCGGCCTCCTCCGGCAGTGCGTCGAACGACACGCAGATCGCGGACCTGTCGGGTGCGTCCGCGGGGATCGTCCGCACCGATCCGTCCGCCAAGCGCGGGTTGTTGAAGAAGACGAAGTGATCCTCGCTCAGTACCCGGTCGCCACGGCAGACGAGAGCGCACACGTCCAGCGCGGTGCTGCCCCTCCACGAGACTCCCAGGATGTTGTAGTCGTCAGGCGGCGCGGTGTCCGGAGCCGCATCGGGCTGTGGCCGGCGGTCCGGCGCCTGCGGGCTTCCGTCGCCGAGTCGCCCACGCAGACCGTGACGGTGCAACAGGTCGACGAGCTCCGGACCCGAGATGAGTTCCAGCGGCTTGCCGTTGGCGAAGGTGTGCGATCCGGGCCCGAATCCTGAGGTCGTGACGAGAACGCCCTTGTTCGCACCGGCGTCCTGCACCGTCCCGTACAGATCGCGGACGGCTGTGGGCGGCACCGTTCTGCGGTAGCGCTTCACCTGTACGACGATCTTTCCGCCACGGATCGGTGCCGGATCCAACGCGTCGACGTCCACGCCGCCGTCGCCCGAGCGTTGGGTGGTCACTGCCTGCATCCCCATCGCCCGGAAGAGCTCGGCCACGAGGTTCTCGAAGGCGATCGGGTCCATGGCGAAGAGGTCGGGGTCCTCGTCGTCGCCATGTGAGACAACGCTGTCTCCGACGTCCGCGGGGCGCCTGCCCGGCCGTACGGGGGTGAGCTGGTCCGGTCGGGGCGAGAGCTGCCCGCGCAGTGCATCGGTCAGGCAGCTCCCCGGGTCCACCTGCGACAGGTGCAGATCACGGAACGAGGAGCGTGTGGCCATCACCGTCGCGAGAACGATGTGACCAGGCCGTCCGGTGGAAGGGTCGTGCCCGTCGACGAATCCGTTCAGGGCGACCGACTCGAGTGCGCCCTGCTCGTCCGCCGCGAACAGCTCGTGCAGGACCAGAAGCACGCACTGAGCCAGAATCTCTCCGTAGACGGCTCGGCGCTGGGTCAGTGGGCGAGGGGTCTCCTTGTCCTGACCGACACCGGACATGTACCGGACGGACTTCACCTCCGGTACGACATCGAAGGCGGGCAGCTCCCAGTCCAGTACCAGCTGACCGGCCGCGGAGTCGTAGGCGGCCGCCAGTCTGCGCGGAAAGCCCTCCGGCCACACGGCCGAGGCGTAGAGCGCGGCGGAGAAGTACTCGATCACCGCCTCCGGGTTCCGCTGCCTCATACCCTCGGTCACCGCTGCGACGCCGGCATTGTGGCGCCGGACCTCGGCCAACCGGCCATCCGCCCACTGCTGATACTGCTGCTGGTAGGTCGCCAGCTCCTGCTGCCGCCGGGCCTCCGCCGCCTGTGCCGCCTGCCAGTCCCGCTCGAACCGCGCCCTGGCCTCCGCCTGAGCCTGGGCGCGACGGCCGGCGGTCCAACCCCCCTGGCTCTGGTAGTGGTTGAAGTCCGGCATGGGTACGGGCCGGCCCAACGCCCCGGGTGCAAAAGGCTGCACCTCCTCGGCCCGCATCAAGGAGGCGGCTCTGAAGGCCGGGGCCCGGCACCCTGATGCCAGCAGTCCCCGCAGCGACGCGACCTGCGCGTCCAGCTCCTCCGTGCGTCGCAGGGCCTCTGCCTGCCTGTACTCCCGGTGGCTCTGCGCGGCTCGGCGCTGATAGGCGCGCGCTTGCTGTTCCTGCTGCCTCTGCCGCCTGGCTTCGGCTTCCAACTGCCGCTGCTGCTGCCTCTGCGCCTCGGCCCAGACGCCGACCAGACCACCAGACCTACGACTCATGCGATGCACGCCCTCCCCGAGGCACCGGCTGTCCCCACAACCAGCTGTAACCAGACGACTCTAGTCAGCAATTGCCGCATGCACATCCACTCACCGAAGAAGGGACGACGTACCCGCAGGTCGACACTCCCGCGACCGGGCAGCGGTCGTCCTTCTCACCCCGCCCCGCCGAACTCCCACACCAGCATGGTGAAGTCCCCGTCGTCCGAAGCCCCCGCCGAGCGGTACGTGGCGAGCGCCGCCCCGTTGTCGCGGTCCACGCCCACCCAGAGGCCGTAGCAGCCGCGCTCCCGTGCCTCGGCCGCCAGGGCCAGGGTCAGCGCGCGGCCGATACCGCGGCGGCGGAAGCGTTCGTCGACCGAGAGTTCGTAGAGGCACATCTCCGTGCCCTTGTCCGGGTGGAGCATCTCGACGCCCGAGACGAAACCGGCCGGGGCGCCGTCCACGTGGGCGATCAGCATCAGATGGCCGCCCGCCGCGAGGAAGCGGGCCGCCCACTCCGGGCGCGGCGGGGCGTCGTAGAGGTGTGCGGCGGCGAGGAGTTCCGCCGTGGTGGTCGCGGGTCGGATGTCCACGAAGGGCCTTTCGCCGGGTGGGCGTACCGCGTCCGCAGTACGGGAGGGGGGTGGCGTACCTCTCGGGGAGGCGGCACACCTCACCCTGGCGGCAGCGGGACCCCGGACGCGAGCCCTTTAGGGTCGAGTCATGGAGAAACCGACTTCCCGGTGGCGGCACCGGCTGCCCCGCACCCCAGGCCGGTGGGCCGCGGTCGTCGCCGCCCTCGCCGTGCTCGCGGGTGCCGGTACCTGGACCGCCGTCGCCGACGACAGTGCCCCCACCGTGCACCGGCAGGACCGGATGATGAAGATGAACGGGGTGTCGGTCGACACCTCCTACTTCACGTCCGGGGGTTCGCAGCGCAGGCCCGCCGTCCTCATCGGGCACGGTTTCGGCGGCAGCAAGAACGACGTGCGCGCCCAGGCCGAGAAGCTCGCCGCCGACGGGTACGCCGTCATGACCTGGTCCGCCCGGGGATTCGGACGGACCACGGGGGAGATCACGCTCAACGCCCCCGACGCCGAGGTCAAGGACGTCTCCGGGCTCATCGACTGGCTGGCGGACCGGCCCGAGGTCGAGCTCGACGCGAAGGGCGACCCTCGGGTCGGTGTCACCGGCGCCTCGTACGGGGGCGCCATCTCGCTGCTCGCCGCAGGCTACGACAAGCGGGTCGACGCCATCGCGCCGGTGATCAGCTACTGGAACCTCGCGGACGCGCTCTTCCCCGACGGGGTCTTCAAGAAGCTCTGGGCGGGGATCTTCGTCAGCTCCGGCGGCGGCTGCGAGAGGTTCTCGAAGGAGCTGTGCGAGATGTACGAGCGGGTCGCCGTCAGCGGCAAGCCGGACGCCGCCGCCCGCGAACTGCTGACGGAACGTTCCCCCGAGGCCGTGGCCGACCGGATCGACGTACCCGCGCTGATCCTCCAGGGCCAGAGCGACTCGCTCTTCCCGCTCGGCCAGGCCGACGCCATGGCCAAGGCGATCAAGGCCAACGGCGCGCCCGTGTCGGTCGACTGGATCTCCGGCGGCCACGACGGCGGGGACGACGAGGGTGACCGGATCCAGGGCAGGGTCGGCGACTGGTTCGACCGGTACCTCAAGGAGGACAAGGGCGCCGACACCGGGCCGGGCTTCCGCGTGACCCGCACCGGCGGTGTCGACTCCACCGACGGCGCCGCACTCAAGCGCGGCGCGAGCAGCGACTCCTACCCGGGCCTGAACAGCGGCGGGCGGAAGATCGCGCTCAGTGGCGTCCGGCAGCAGACCGCACCGGGTGCCGGCGGACAGAGCGGACCGGGCGGACCGGGGGCGGCCGGCGGGCAGGAACCCCCCGCGACCTCCGGCGAAGGTGGAGCCGGACGCAAGGCGGCGGACGGCCTCACCCAGACCTTCCGCAACCCCGCGGGAGCCAACCCGCCCTCCGTCTCCGCCATCCCCGGCATCGGGGGCGGGCTCTCCCAGCTGTCCTCCCTCGGCGTGGGGCTCTCACTCGACTTCCCCGGGCAGTACGCGGGCTTCGAGTCCGCCCCGCTGGACCGGCCCGTGCACGTCACCGGATCGCCCACCGTCACCGTGAACGTGAAGGCCGACCAAGGCGACGCGGTCCTGTTCGGCAAGGTCTACGACGTCTCCCCGGACGGCAAGCAGCAGGTCCTGCCCTCCCAGCTCGTCGCCCCCTACCGGGTCACCCCCGCCGAGCAGGGCAAGCCCGTCGAGCTGACCCTGCCCGGCGTCGACCACGAGGTCGACGCCGGGCACCGGCTCCGTCTCGTCCTCTCCGCGACCGACCTCGCCTACGCCTCCCCCGCCGAGCCGGCGACGTACACCGTCACCCTCGACGGGCCGCTCACCGTGCCCACCGCGCCCGGTGTGAAGACCGCCGCGGCAGCCCTGCCCTGGTGGACCTGGGGGCTCCCGGCCGCCGGGGCCGTCATCGCGGCGGTCCTGCTGCTCACCGCCCGCCGTCGCACCGCGACACCCGCGCCCGACCCCGCACTCGCCGGCGTACCGCTGCAGATCACGGACCTGTCCAAGAAGTACGCCGGGGCCACCGACCGGTACGCCGTACGCGACCTCGGCTTCCGGGTCGAGAAGGGGCAGGTCCTCGGCCTCCTCGGGCCGAACGGGGCGGGCAAGACCACCACCCTGCGCATGCTGATGGGGCTGATCACCCCGGACGCGGGTGAGATCCGGGTCTTCGGGCACGCCATCCGCCCCGGAGCGCCCGTGCTGTCCCGCGTGGGTTCCTTCGTCGAGGGCGCGGGCTTCCTCCCGCACCTCTCGGGCCGCTCCAACCTGGAGCTGTACTGGCAGGCCACCGGACGCCCCGCCGAGGACGCGCACATCGACGAGGCGCTGGAGATCGCCGGGCTGGGCGACGCCCTGGCCCGGGCGGTGCGCACCTACTCCCAGGGCATGCGGCAGCGCCTCGCCATCGCCCAGGCCATGCTCGGCATGCCGGACCTGCTCATCCTCGACGAACCGACCAACGGCCTCGACCCGCCCCAGATCCGCGAGATGCGGGACGTGATGATCCGGTACGCGGCCGGCGGCCGCACGGTGATCGTCTCCAGCCACCTCCTCTCCGAGGTGGAACAGTCCTGCACCCACCTCGTCGTCATGGACCGGGGCCGGCTCGTCCAGGCCGGACCGGTCGCCGAGATCACCGGCTCCGGCGACATGCTGCTCGTCACGACCGCGAGCGAGGTGACCGAGCCGCTCGTGGAGAAGGTGGCCGCCCTGCCCGGTATCGGGTCCGCGGTGCGTACCGACGACGGCCACGGGCTGCTCGTCCGCCTCGACGGCGCGGGCGCGGAGCAACTCGTCGCGGACCTGGTGCGCCTCGACGTACCCGTGACGGGAGTCGGGCCGCACCGCCGCCTGGAGGACGCCTTCCTGACCCTCATCTCCCAAGGATCCGCATGAGCTCCGCAACAGAGATCCGGACCGTCGCAGAGGCGCCCGGCTACCAGGCCCGCCGCACCCTGCCGCTGCGCGTGGAGGCGATGAGGCAGCTGCGCCGGCGCCGCACCCTTCTCATGGGCGGGGTGCTCGCCGCGCTGCCGTTCATCCTGATCATCGCGTTCGCCATCGGCGGCACCCCCGGTGGTGGGGACGGCGGGGGAGGGGGAGGCGGTGGTTCGCGGATCAACCTCATGGACGTCGCCACGGAGTCCGCCGCGAACTTCGCCGCGACCTCCCTCTTCGTCTCCGCCGGCTTCCTGCTGGTCGTCCCGGTCGCCCTGTTCTGCGGGGACACCGTGGCATCCGAGGCGAGCTGGTCCTCGCTGCGCTATCTCCTCGCGGCGCCCGTGCCGCGCTCCCGGCTGCTGTGGAGCAAGCTCGTCGTGGCGCTGGGCTTCAGCCTGGCCGCGATGGTGCTGCTGCCGTTGGTGGCTCTGGGGGCCGGCGCCGCCGCGTACGGCTGGGGGCCGCTGAGGCTGCCCACCGGGGGTGCGCTCGCCACCTCCGACACGGTGCCCCGCCTCGCGCTCGTCGTCGCCTTCATCTTCGTGTCCCAACTCGTGACCGCGGGGCTGGCGTTCTGGCTGTCCACGAAGACGGACGCGCCGCTCGGCGCGGTGGGCGGGGCGGTCGGCCTGACCATCGTCGGCAACGTGCTGGACGCCGTCACGGCGCTCGGCGGCTGGCGTGACTTCCTGCCCGCGCACTGGCAGTTCGCGTGGGCCGACGCCCTTCAGCCCGATCTCGAATGGGGAGGGATGGCCAAGGGCGCGGCCGTATCGGTGACCTATGCCCTGATCCTCTTCGCCCTCGCCTTCCGGGGGTTCAGTCGTAAGGACATCGTGTCCTGACCTTGACGTTCCGCCGCCACGCCGCCCGCCGTTGCGCCATCGAGACTGTTCCGCAACGCTTCTGACGACTCCGCCCGGCCCCCTCACGCGTCACATTCACAGATGTCCACGACGTGGGGGGTACGGATGGAACGCGGGACGAACACCTACCGGGCGGCAGTCGCCCTGTTGCTGGGCGGACTTCTGATCACCGGCTGCGGGGCGTCGGGCGACGGCGCCCGGTCGTCGGCCGATCATGGTGTCGCCGGAAACGGAGGGCCCGCGGGGGGAAAGCAGCCACCCGCCCCGGGGCAGCCCTCCCCGGAGCAGCGTGAGGGCGCGGCCGTCGAGGAGCGGGACGAGGCGGGGCGGGAGAGCGCGGCGCCCGACTACCTGTCGACGTTCGCGCTGGACGTCGACACCGCCAGCTACGGATACGCCCGCCGGACCCTGGGCGACGGGCAGCTGCCGGACGCCGGGACCGTACGCCCGGAGGAGTTCGTCAACAGCTTCCGCCAGGGGTACGAGCAGCCCGAGGGCAACGGCTTCTCCGTGCATGTGGACGGCGCCCGCCCCGGTGCCGGAGCCTCCGACTGGTCGCTCATGCGGGTGGGACTGGCCACCAGGGCCGAGGCGAAGACCGGCGAACGGCCGCCCGCCGCACTCACCTTCGTCGTCGACATCTCCGGCTCGATGGCCGAGCCGGGCCGGCTCGACCTGGCGAAGACCTCGCTGGGCATCCTGGCCGACGAACTCCGCGACGACGACTCCGTCTCCCTGGTGACCTTCAGCGACGAGGCCGAGACCAGGCTGCCGATGACCCGGCTCCAGGGCAACCGGACCAGGATCCGCGACGCCATCGAGGAGATGGAACCCACCGACTCCACCAATGTGGAGGCCGGTGTCGAGCAGGGCTACGAGGAAGCTGTCGAGGGGCACCGCGAGGGCGCGACGAACAGGGTCGTCCTGCTCTCAGACGCCCTCGCCAACACCGGCGAGACCCAGGCGGACGCGATCCTGGAGCGCATCGGGGACGCCCGCAAGGAGTACGGCATCACGCTGTTCGGTGTCGGCGTCGGCAGCGACTACGGCGACCAGCTGATGGAACGCCTCACCAACAAGGGCGACGGCAACACCACCTACATCTCCGACGAGGAGCAGGCGAGGAAGGTCTTCGTCGACCAACTGCCCGCCCACGTCGAGCTTCGTGCCCGGGACGCCAAGGCGCAGGTGGAGTTCGACCGGAAGAACGTCAAGCAGTTCAAGCTGATCGGCTACGAGAACCGCAAGGTCGCCGACGACGACTTCCGCGACGACTCCGTGGACGGCGGCGAAGTCGGCCCCGGCCACACCGTGACCGCGCTCTACGCCGTGCGGCTCCGTGAGGGCGCGTCCGGCCATGTGGCGACCGCGACGGTGCGCTGGCTGGACCCGAAGACCAGGAAGGCCCACGAGGAGAGCGGCTCGGTGGAGACCGGAGCCATCGACGGCCGGCTCTGGGACGGGGCGGGCGCGCGCCTCCAGGTGACCGCGGTCGCCGCGTACTTCGCGGACACCCTGCGCGGAGGCGACCTCCCGGGGACGCCCTCCCTCGGCGAACTCGCCTCCCGGGCGCGGAAGCTGGCCTCCTCCACCGAGGACAGCTCGGTCGGGAAGCTCGCCACGGCCATCGAGCAGGCCGACCGGATCAGGAACGGCACGGGCGAGGAGCCGTCCGGTACGTCCGGTGAGGGCGAGCTCGGCTGACACCGCCGACGGCCTCGGTCCGGCAGGGACACACCCCCCAGCCGGACCGAGGCTCACGGCACCGACAGCCGGACAGCCCGGGCCCGACGATCACGCCAGGTGGAAGACCTCGGTCAGCGGGACCATCGCCTCGTCGGCGGCCTCGGACTGCTCGAAGAACTCACCCATCTCCCGCTGCCACCGGGCGTTGACCTCCGTGGCGGCCATGGCCTCGCGGGCGGCCTCGAAGTCCTCCGTCTCCAGGTAGCCGACCAGCAGGCCGTCCTCGCGGAGGAAGAGCGAGTAGTTGTGCCAGCCCGCCTCCGACAGTGCGGCGAGCATCTCCGGCCACACCGCGGCGTGACGTTCGCGGTACTCGTCCCTGCGGTCCTCGCGGACCTGGAGCAGGAAGCAGACACGCTGCATGGATTGGTTCTCCGATCAGAAGTCGAATGTGTCGATGTTCCCGGCGTCGAAGACCGTCGGCTCACCGAGGATCACCTCGCCGTCCTTGCCGATGGTGTACTCGCCGAGCTTCCCGGCCTTGAACTTCTCGCCCTGGGCGCCGGTGATCTGCCCCGACGCCAGTGCGGCGGCGGCGTACGAACCGAGGTAGCCGAGCTCCTCCGGGTTCCACAGGGAGAACTGCTCGACCGTGCCGTTCTTGATGTACGCACGCATCTGGTTCGGCGTGCCGAGACCGTTGAGGACGACCTTGCCCTTGTACGAGGAGTCGCTCAGGTAGCGGGCCGCGGCGGCGATGCCCACCGTGGTGGGCGAGATGATGCCCTTGAGGTCCGGGTAGGCCTGCATGAGGCCCTGTGTCTGCTGGAAGGACTTCTGGTCGGCGTCGTCTCCGTACGCGACCTTGACCAGCTTCATCTCCTTGTACCGGGGGAGCTTCAGCTCCTCCTTCATGAACTCGATCCAGGTGTTCTGGTTCGTCGCGTTCTGAGTGGCCGACAGGATCGCGATCTTGCCCTTGTGACCGATCTGCTCGCCGAGGTGCTGGACCAGGCTGCGCCCGATCTCCTCCGAACTGGCCTGGTTGATGAAGACCTGACGGCAGTCCTTCGCCGTGTCGGAGTCGTACGCGACGACCTTGATGTCCTTCTTCATCGCCTGCTTGAGGGGCCCGCACACCGCGTTCGGGTCGTTGGCCGCGATGAGGATGGCGTCCTGGCGCTGCTGGATCAGGGTGTTGATGTAGGAGACCTGCGAGGAGGCGCTGGCGTCGGACGGGCCGACCTCCTTACCGGTGCCGCCGTACTCCTTCGCCGCCGCGATCCCGGCCTCGTCGACGATCTTCTCGTACGGGTTGTTGATCTGCTTCGGAAGGAAGGCGAGCTTCAGGCCCTTCTTCAGCGGGGCGTCCGGATCAGCCTTCGCGGAACTGCCCGCCTCGGCAGTTCCCTTGTCCGCGCTGTCCTTCGTGGTGCCGGAGCAGGCGGTGAGGGCGAGCGTGAGCGATACGGCTGCTGCTGCGGCGGTGGCGACGGCGCGGCGCCCAGCGGCGTTGCGGAGCATCATGGCGGCGTATGCCTTTCGGGGGGAGGGGCTGGAGAGGGCTACGACTGGGGTGCGGGCGGCTTCGGGGCCCGCCTGTGCCGTCGCTCGACGACCGCGGCGACGACCCGTGGGGTCAGGACGGACGCCACGAGCAGCAGGCCGGTGACGATGACCTGCACCTCGTTGGCGATGTCGTTGAGGGTGAGCAGGTTCTTCAGCAGACCGATCAGCAGCACACCGGCGACGGCGCCGAAGAGCGTGCCCCTGCCACCGTCGAAGTCGACACCGCCCAGCAGGACGGACGCGATGACGAGCATCTCGAAGCCGAGACCGTTGTCCGCGCGGGCGCTTCCGTACCGCAGGGTGAAGACGACACCCGCGAAGGCGGAGACCAGTCCGGTCACCACGAAGAGCAGCAGCTTGATCCGCCGGACCCGGACACCCGCGAAGTACGCGGCCTCCTCCTGGGCGCCGATCGCGAAGAGTGAGCGGCCGAACCCGGTGGCGTGGAGCACCACCGCGGTGACGACGGCCAGCACGGCGAAGAGCAGCACCGGATAGGTGAGGAAGGTGCCGGGGACGGTCGTCGTGTCGACGGCCCAGTCGGCGTACACCTGCGGGAAGTCCGTCACCGCGTCGCTGCCGAGCGCCACCGAGGCGAGACCCCGGTAGAGCGCCAGGGTGCCGATGGTGACCGCCAGGGACGGCAGCCCCACCCTGGTGACCAGCCATCCGTTGAGCAGCCCGCCCGCGACCCCCGCCAGGAGCACCACCGGCACGATCAGTTCGAAGGCCCAGCCGGCCTCCCACAGCGCACCCGTCAGGGCGCTGCCAAGCCCCAGCATCGAGGCGACCGACAGATCGACCTGGCCGGCGACGACGAGCAGGGTCATCGGAAGGGCGATGAGGGCGACTTCGGCGATGTCGTTGAAGGCGAACGCGAGGTTCTCCGCCGAGCCGAAGCCGTCCGTGGTCCCGAGCCCGGTGACCAGGACCGCGACGACCAGGACACCGACCGCGGTGTCCCAGCGCAGCGCGATTCCACGCAGGGGGGAGGACTTCGTCGCGGCTCCGGCCGCGGGAGCCGTCCTCGGGTCAGGCGCCGGTGTCATGACGGGCGTTCCTCCTCCTCAGTGCGGCGGTCATCCGCAGGTTCACGATCCGGTCGACGCTGATGGCCAGCAGCAGGAGCGCCCCGGTGATGGCGCCCTGCCAGAAGGAGTCCACCTTGAGCACGACCAGGACGCTGCCGATGGTGGTGAGCAGCAGGGCGCCGAGCGCGGCGCCCCAGACGGTCCCCGTCCCGCCGGTGATCGCGACCCCGCCGACGACCACGGCGCTGACGACGGTCAGTTCCCAGCCGTGCGCGTTGTCCGCGACGACGGTGCCGAACCGGGCCAGCCACAGAGCCCCCGCGAAGCCGGCGACCGCGCCGGAGAAGGCGTACGCCGCGAGGATCCGCCGGCGGATCGGGATGCCCGCGAGCCGCGCCGCCTCCGGGCTCGACCCGATGGCGTACAGCTCGCGCCCCGAGCGGTAGGACCGCAGGAAGTACGCCGTCCCCGCGAGCAGCACGGCGGCGACCAGCGGGAGGTACGGGATGCCGAGCACGCTCCCGCTGCCCAGGCCCAGAACCCCGTCGGGTACGTCCGATGCGCTGATCTGCTCGCCCTGCGCCCACCAGTAGTCGACGCCCTGGATGATGTAGAGCATGCCCAGCGTGACGACCAGCGCGGGCACCCTGCCGAAGCTGACCAGCGCGCCCGAGACCAGACCGCAGACCACGCCGATGGCGATGCCCAGCAGGGCCACGGTCAGCACCCCGTGGTCGCTCCCGGCGGCGAACTTCCCACAGGCGAAGGCCGACAGGCCGACGATCGACCCGACCGAGAGGTCGATGTTGCGCGTGACGACGACGGCGGACTGCCCCACCGCGAGCAGGACCAGGATCGACGCGTTGAGCAGCAGGTCCTTGACGCCCTGATCGGACAGGAAGCGCGGATTGGCCAGATACGTGCCGAGGACGAGCAGGACGAGCGCGCCGGCGATGGAGATCTCGCGCGCCCGGAACACCGCGTCCACGAGGGAGGACGCGCTGCGCTCCGGCGCCTTCGCCGTCTCCGTGGGGCTCTCGGCCGTGGCGGTCATGCCGCCTCCCTCTCGGCGCGTCCGGTGGCCGCCGCCATGACCGACTCCTCGCTGGCTTCCGCGCGGGGGATCTCGGCGACGAGCCGGCCCTCGTGCATCACGAGCACCCGGTCGGCCATGCCGAGGACCTCGGGAAGGTCGGAGGAGATCATCAGTACGGCGAGGCCGTCCGCCGCGAGCGACGAGAGCAGCCTGTGCACCTCCGCCTTGGTGCCGACGTCGATCCCACGGGTCGGTTCGTCGACGATCAGCACGGCGGGCCCGGTCGCCAGCCACTTGGCCAGCACCACCTTCTGCTGGTTGCCCCCGGACAGGACCCCCACGGAGTCGGCCAGCCGGCTGTACCTGAGCTGGAGACGCAGCGCCCAGTCCGCGGCGCGGTCGTGCTCCAGGGCACGGCTGACCAGTCCACGCCTGCGCACCTCGCCGAGGCCGGTGAGGCCGATGTTGCGCTCGATCGACATATCCATGACCAGTCCGCGCTGACGCCGGTCTTCGGGTACGAGAGCGAGTCCGGCGTCCACCGCGGCGGTCGGCGACCCCGGGCGCAGGACTCCGCCGGCCACCCGCACCTCACCGGCGTCGGGGCGGTCGACCCCGAAGACCGCTTGGGCGACCTCCGTGCGGCCGGCGCCCACGAGCCCTGCGAGCGCGACGATCTCGCCCCGGCGCACGTCGAAGGACACGTCACGGAAGACGCCTTCGCGGGTCAGCCGGCGTACCGACAGGGCGACGTCACCCGTCTCGGCGTCCTGCTTGGGATAGAGCTCGTCGAGATCACGCCCGACCATCCTGCGGACCAGGTCGTCCTCGGTGAGTCCCTCAAGCGGCTCCGACCCGATGAGGCGGCCGTCCCGGAGCGTCGTGACCCGTCGGCAGAGCGCGAAGATCTCATCCAGCCGGTGCGAGATGAACAGCACCGCCGCGCCCTCGGCGCGCAGCGCGCGGACGACCGAGAAGAGCCGGGCGGTCTCACTTCCGGTGAGGGCGGCCGTCGGTTCGTCCATGATGAGGACGCGGGCGTCGAAGGAGAGCGCCTTGGCGATCTCGACGATCTGCTGGTCGGCGATCGACAGCCCACGGGCGGGCCGGTCGGGTGCCAGATCGACCCCGAGCCTGCGCATCAGGGCGGCGGTCGCGGTGTGTACGGCCTTCCGGTCGATCCGGCCCAGGGAGCGCCGTGGCTGACGGCCCATGAAGATGTTCTCGGCGACGGACAGGTCAGGGAAGAGCGTCGGCTCCTGGTAGATGACGGCGATCCCGGCGTCACGCGCGTCCGCCGGACCGTGGAAGACGACCGGCTCGCCGTCCAGCAGCACCTCGCCGCTGTCCGGGCGGTGCACCCCGGCGAGAGCCTTGATCAGGGTCGACTTGCCGGCGCCGTTCTCGCCCGCGAGTGCGTGGGCCTCTCCGGCGAACAGGCTCAGTGAGACGCTCTGAAGGGCCCGTACGGCGCCGAAGGACTTGCTCACGCCCCGCAGGGCAAGGACCGGGGCAGGGTCCGGGACGGACTGGTTCATGGGGAGCTCCTCAGCGGCAGGTCTGCCGCTCACTCGCCGTGAAAGGTTTCAATCAGGTTGCTGGGAAGCTAAACGGGGATCGTCGGCACAGTCAATGGGTTGAGGTCGGGAAGGTGAGGGCATTCAAACTGTGCCCATGCCTGCATCCATGCCAGGAGAGGGGGTTGAACGGGCCTTCTTGACAGTCTCCGGTGGGAGGGCTATCTTTTCGCCTCACTTGAATCGATTCACGTCCATCGATTCAGGTCCATCGATTCAGGTCCATCATGTGTGCGGGTGCCGTGTCCGGCCTCCCGTGCGCCGTGCGCCGGTCCTGGCCGGCTCACCCTGCCGACGTGTGTCCGGCGGCTCCCGGGTGGTCCGGCCCGAGGAGGACGACCAGTCCCGCCCGGCCGGGGACCGGCACCGGGACCCGGCGCCAGCCCCGTCCCGCGTAGAAGCGCATGGTGGCCTCGGCGCGCAGCGAGGTGAGCAGCCAGCACCGTCCGTCCGGGGCGTGCTCGGTGACCGCGGACAGCAGCTTCGCGCCCGTCCCCGTGCCGCGCGCCGTCGGTGCGACGGCCAGCTCGTCGACCTCGACCGCCCCGCACAGCAGGGCCTCGACGCGTTCCGGCCCCAGGGCCTCGGCGACCTGCCCGTAACTGCGCTCGGCGGGGAAGACGGCCGGTGTGGTCCAGGCGGTGGCGAAGCCGGCCACGGCGTCCCCGTCGAGCGCCAGTGCGGCGGTGAAGCCCGGGTGTGCGGCGTCGTCGGCGAGCCGGTCGGTGTACTCCGCCCCGGCCGACGGGTCCTCGTGCCAGGGAGGTTCCGAGAACGTGTCGGCGTAGACCCGCCGGATCCCCTCGGTGTACGCGGGGAGATCCGCGCGCTCGACCCGTACGACCCGCATGGGACCACTCCCCGCTCCTGGACGACCGGGACAGGATAGGGCGTGGCCCGGGGGCCTCGGTGCATCGCTGTCAGAACTCCCGCCGTCTCACGGTGGATTCAGCCCCGCCGTGGAGCAGATGCGCGCTGAACCATGCTCGGGCGAGGTCCGACACCCGGTCCAGGGCGCCCGGTTCCTCGAACAGGTGGGTGGCGCCGGGGACGATCTCCAGCTCGTTCTCGCAGTGGAGCGCGGCCTGCGCCTGGCGGTTGAGATCGATCACGGTGGTGTCGTCCCCGCCCACGATCAGCAGGGTCGGTGCCCGCACCCCGGACAGGTCCGCCCCGGCCAGGTCGGGACGTCCTCCTCTGGACACGACGGCGCGGATCTCCGAGTCCGTCGCGGCCGCGGCCCGCAGCGCCGCCGCGGCCCCCGTGCTCGCCCCGAAGGCACCCACGGGGAGGGCGGCGCGGGTGCGCAGCCAGCGGGTCGTGTCCGCCAGGCGTCCGGCGAGCAGCGCGATGTCGAAGACATTGGCGCGGTAGACCTCCTCGCCGGGTGTGAGCAGGTCGAACAGCAGGGTGCCCAGCCCGGCGCCGTTGAGGGCGGAGGCCACCGAGCGGTTGCGCGGGCTGTGGCGGCTGCTGCCCGAGCCGTGGGCGAACACCACCACCGCCTCCGCGCCCGGCGGCAGAGTGAGGTCCCCGGCGAGCGGGACCCCGCCCGCGTCGACCTCGACCGCCTCGGCCGTACCGCCTCCCGGGGCCCGGCCCAGCAGGGTGATGACCTCCTCGTCGGAGGTCTGGGAGAAGTCCCGGTACCACTCGCCCACGGCGGAGAAGAGGCTCGGGGTGGACAGGCAGACGACCTCGTCCACCGTCTCCCGCAGCCGGGCCACCGCGTCCGGCGGGGCGACGGGCACGGCGAGTGCGACGTACGAGGCGCCCTGCGCCCGCACCACCTGGCAGGCGGCCCCGGCGGTGGCGCCGGTGGCGATCCCGTCGTCCACCACGACCACCGCGCGCCCCGCCAGCGGGAGGCGGGCGCGGCCCTCCCGGTAGGCCCGGGCCCGCCGCAGGAGCTCCGCCTCCTCGGCGTGCTCCACGGCCGCCCGGTCCTCGTCCCGTACGCCGGCGTGGCGCACGATGTCCTCGCTGATCACCCGTACCCCGCCTTCGCCGATGGCGCCGAAGCCCAGCTCGGGGTGGTACGGGACCCCGAGTTTGCGGACCACGGTCACGTCGAGCGGGGCACCGAGGGCCCGTGCCACCTCGTACGCGACGGGTACCCCGCCCCGTGGCAGCCCGAGCACCACGGGGTCGCGCGGCACCAGGTGCCGCAGGGCCTCGCCGAGGCGTCGTCCGGCGTCCGTACGGTCGGTGAACAGCACTGTGGTTCGCCTCCAGGAACCTGCACAGGTCACGCCGGCGTACCGGGCGGCCCCGTACGCCCTACCCCTCCAAACAACCCACTGGCCGGGTGACCGGCAACCCGGGGCGGCGCCCGGGACGGAGGGAACCGGCGGACCCTTTCGGCGCCGGGCGCACCGGGCGCCGCCGTCCCGCCCGGAACGTAAGTGAAAACAAAATCGTTGACAATCTCGTCGACTAGATTTAGCTTCGACAGGCACTCACTCAGGGAGGGCAGATGCCGAAGGAAGCCCGTCCAGGCTCCGGAGAGCAGGCCAAGCAGTACGCGCTCGCACGGCTGCGGCAAGCGATTCTGAGCGGCGACATGGCACCGGCGCAGCGGCTGGTGGAGAACGAGCTCGCCGAGCAGTACGAGGTCACCCGGGCCAGCATCCGCGCCGCTCTGCTCGACCTCGCCTCGGAAGGGCTGGTCGAGCGGATCCGCAATCGCGGGTCGCGGGTGCGGGTGGTCACGGTCGAGGAGGCCGTGGAGATCACGGAGTGCCGGATGGCGCTCGAAGGGCTGTGCGCGGCCAAGGCGGCCGAGCTCGCCACCGACGACCAGCTCGACGGGCTGGCCGACCTGGGCAGAGCCATGTCCAAGGCGGTCGCCGACGGCGATCCGGTCACGTACTCCGAGCTCAACCACGACCTGCACGCCCGGGTCCGGGACATCTCAGGCCAACGGACGGCCGTGGGCCTTCTGGAGCGGCTCAACGCCCAACTGGTCAGACACCGATTCCAGTTGGCGCTGCGTCCGGGGCGTCCGCAGCAGTCCCTGAGTGAGCACCTGGCGATGATCGAGGCGATCCGCGCCAGGGACCCGCAAGCGGCCGGTACGGCCGTCCGTGCCCACCTCAGCAGCGTGATCGCCGCCCTGCGCGACGAATGACCGCGCTCCTGGGGCGGGTGCGCACCTGTCACCAAGGAGATGCAGCATGACCAACGGCAACAGCGTGAGCACCGAACCCCGTTCGACACTGGTGATCACCGCGCATGCCGGGGACTTCGTGTGGCGGGCGGGCGGCGCCGTCGCGCTGGCCGCCTCGCGCGGCGAGAAGGTCACCATCGCGTGCCTGACCTTCGGCGAGCGCGGCGAGTCCGCCAAGGCATGGCGGGAGGGGAAGGCGCTCGACGAGATCAAGGCGATACGCCGCGACGAGGCGGAGCGCGCCGCCGCCGAACTCGGCGCCGAGGTGCGCTTCTTCGACGCCGGCGACTACCCCCTCGTCGCCACGGCCGAGCTGACCGACCGGCTCGTCACCGTCTACCGCGAGACACAGCCCGACGTCGTGCTCACCCACCCCGTCGACGACCCCTACAACGGCGACCACCCGGCCGCCAACCGCATGGCTCTGGAGGCCCGGGTCCTCGCGCAGGCGATCGGCTATCCCGGCGAGGGCGAGATCATCGGAGCCCCGCCCGTCTTCTACTTCGAGCCCCACCAGCCCGAGATGAGCAACTTCCGGCCCGAGGTGCTGCTCGACATCACCGAGGTCTGGGACGTCAAGCGCAAGGCCATGGAGTGCCTGGCCGCTCAGCAGCACCTGTGGGACTACTACACGGATCTCGCCGTACGCCGCGGCGTCCAGCTCAAGCGGAACGCCGGCCCGAACCTCGGCCTCGCCCACCGCACCATGGCCGAGGCGTACATGCGCCCCTACCCGCAGATCGCGAAGGAGCTCGCCTGATGCCCGGCGTCATCGTCACCGGCCCGCCCAGGGCGGAGGCCGAAGACGTCGAGGAACTCTCCGGATACGGCGTCGCCACCATCCACGAGGCCATGGGCCGCACCGGGCTGCTCGGCCACGAACTGCGCCCGAACCAGCGGGACACCCGCATCGCCGGGACCGCCGTCACCGTGCTGTCCTGGCCCGGCGACAACCTGATGATCCATGCCGCCGTCGAGCAGTGCGGCGAGGGCGACGTCCTCGTCGTGGCCACCACGTCACCCTCCACGGACGGCATGTTCGGCGAGCTGTTCGCCACGGCCCTGCGGCAGCGCGGGGTGCGCGGCGTCGTCACGGCCGCCGGCATCCGCGACACGGCCGAACTGCGCGCCATGGGCTTCCCCGCATGGTCCGCGGCCGTCTCCGCGCAGGGCACCGTCAAGGCCACGGGCGGCAGCGTCAACGTGCCCGTCGTCATCGGCGGCCGGACCGTCAGACCCGGTGACGTGATCGTCGCGGACGACGACGGTGTGGTGGTCGTCCCCCGCGAGACCGCCCGTGACGCCGCCGACAGGTCACGCGCCCGCCAGGAGAAGGAGTCCGCGACCCGGGCCGCCTTCCTGGAGGGGCAGCTCGGCCTCGACCGCTACGGCCTGCGGGAGACGCTGCGGCGACTCGGCGTCGAGTACAGGACGTACGAGGAGGAGCACGCCGGGGCCGGCTCGTGAGCGCGCCGGAGGGGATCCGCTGCATGCTGATGCGTGGCGGCACGTCCAAGGGCGCGTACTTCCTGGCCGAGGACCTTCCCGCCGACGCCGGGGCCCGCGACGGCCTGCTGCTCCGCGTCATGGGCAGCCCCGATCCACGGCAGATCGACGGACTCGGCGGCGCGCACCCCCTGACCAGCAAGGTCGCCGTGGTCTCCCGGTCGGTGTCACCCGACGCCGACGTCGACTACCTCTTCCTCCAGGTCGGCGTGGACGAGGCGGAGGTGTCCGACCGTCAGAACTGCGGCAACCTCCTCGCCGGAGTAGGCCCCTTCGCCGTCGAGCGCGGCCTGGTGGCTCCGCAGGGAACGCGGACCTCGGTGCGCATCCACATGGTGAACTCGGGCGACCTCGCCACGGCGACCTTCCCGACTCCCGGAGGCCGGGTGGACCCCACCGGCGACACCCAGATCTCCGGGGTACCCGGATCGGCGGCGGCCGTGGTCATCGAGTTCCCACCGGGGGGCGGCGCGCTGCTGCCCACGGGGAGGGCGCGCGACACGGTCGCCGGCACCGACGTCACCTGTGTCGACAACGGCATGCCCACCGTCCTCGTCGCCGCCGAGGACCTGAAGGTCACCGGCTACGAGGACCCGCACGAACTGGAGGGGAACAGCGAGCTCCTGGAGCGCGTCCACGAGATCCGGATGCGGGCGGGGGCGCTGATGGGCCTCGGTGACGTGTCGGCCGCCACCGTCCCCAAGGTGACCCTGCTCGCCCCGCCCCGCGACGGCGGCGCCGTCACCACACGCACCTTCATCCCGGTCCGCTGCCACACCTCGATCGGGGTCCTGGGCGCGGCGAGCGTCGCGGCCGGGATCCGGGTCCACGGCGGTGTCGGCGAGCGGATCGCCCGGCCGCCCGCCGAAGGGGACCGGCTCCGGATCGAGCACCCCACCGGATTCACCGACATCGAGAGCCGCCTCGGCCGCACCGCCGACGGCCTGCCCCGCGCGCTGCGCACCGCCGTGGTCCGCACCGCTCGCAAGATCTTCGACGGCACGGTCTTCCCCCGGCCACCGCGCACGGCACCCCGCCCCGCTCCATCGACCACAGGAGGTCAACGATGACTCCGCCGCTCGGCGACATCGCCCACATCGGCCACGCCCAGCTGTTCACCCCCGACCTGGACGCCTCGGTCGCCTTCTTCACCGACTTCCTGGGCCTGACCGTCAACGGCCGGGACGGCGACACCGTCTATCTGCGCACGTTCGACGACTACGAACACCACAGCCTCGTGCTCACCGCCCGCGACCGGCCCGGGCTCGGCAGGCTCGCCCTGCGCACCTCCGGCGAGGAGGCCCTCCACCGGCGTGTGAAGGCCGTGGAGGAGGCCGGAGGCGCGGGGGAGTGGGTCGAGGACGAACCCGGTCTCGGCAAGCTCTACGTCACCACCGACCCGGACGGTCACGAGCACGCCCTCTACTGGGAGAGCGAGTACTACCGGGCCCCCGACCACCTCAGGCCGGCCCTCAAGAACCAGCCGCAGGCCAAGCCCGACCGGGGGGTCGGTGTCCGCCGGCTCGACCACGTCAACTTCCTCGCGGCCGACGTCCTCGCCAACGCAGAGTTCCAGCAACAGGTCCTGGGCGCGCGCCCCACGGAGCAGATCCGCCTCGACACCGGGAAGATCGCCGCACGCTGGCTGACCTTCACCGACAAGTCGTACGACGTGGTCTACACGTCCGACTGGACCGGCAGCACGGGCCGCCTGCACCACATCGCCTTCGCGACCGACACCCGCGAGGACATCCTGCGGGCCGCCGACCTTGCCATCGACACGGGCGTGTTCATCGAGACCGGCCCGCACAAGCACGCCATCCAGCAGACGTTCTTCCTCTACGTCTACGAGCCGGGCGGCAACCGCATCGAGCTGTGCAACCCGCTCACCCGGCTCGTGCTCGCCCCTGACTGGCCGCTCGTCACCTGGACCGAGGCGGAGCGCGCCAAGGGCCAGGCATGGGGGCTGCGGACCATCGAGTCCTTCCACACCCACGGCACACCCCCCGTGGCCTGACCTGCGCCTTCGGCCCCGGGGTGAGCCGTACGACCGTCGTGCGGCACCCGGGGCCGAAATGTTTCTTAGATTGTCAACAAAAGTGTTGACGTATGAGGGTCGGCTTCCTACCGTCTACGACACTCCCCACGCCGGCCGACCGAGCCGCATCCCGCACCGGCTCCGCCCCGCACCGGCCGCCGGGACCGGGACTCCTCGCCCGGCCTCGTCCCGCCCTTCCCCGTCCCCGTCCCCGTCCCGCTCGAGAGGAAACAACGATGTCCTCCTCCGCCACTTCCCCGCTCGCCCAGGCGAGCGGGGCGACGACCCGCAGAAGCCGCAACGCCGTGATCGCCCTGTGCTGGGCGCTCGTCCTTCTCGACGGCATCGACACCTTCATCTACGGCTCGGTACTGCCGCACATGCTCGGCGGCGGGAGCCTCGGGCTCACCAGCGCCTCCGCGGGCACGATCGGCAGCTACTCGACCTTCGGCATGCTCGTCGGCACCATCCTGTCGGGCATGGCCTCGAACTGGATCGGCCGCCGGGGCACCGTCCTCGTCAGCGTCGTGATCTTCACCATCGCCACGCTGGGCACCGGATGGTCCCAGACCTCCGGCCAGTTCGGCTTCTGCCGGCTCGTGTGCGGCTTCGGGCTCGGCGCCCTGCTGCCGATCGCCATCTCCTACGGCATGGAGTTCACCTCCCGGGGCCGCCGGGCGCTCGCCACCGGTGTCATCATGACCGCGCACCAGACCGGCGGCGCGCTCGCCCCGCTGATCGCGCTGTGGCTGGTCGAGGACCACGGCTGGCGGTCGGCCTTCATCGCCTCCGCCGTACCGGCCCTCATCCTGCTGCCGATCGCCGTGAAGCTGCTCCCCGAGTCGCCCACCAACCTGCTCACCCGCGGCCGTCGGGCCGAGGCCGTGAAGCTCGCCGCCGACTTCGGCACCGAGCTGCCCGAGGCCGAGGGGCGCGGCACCGACAAGCTCGGCGCGGTGAAGAACCTCTTCCGCGGCGGCCAGTGGTCCACCACACTCTGCTTCTGGCTGACGTCCTTCGCGGGCCTGCTGCTCGTCTACGGAGTCGGCCAGTGGCTTCCGAAGATCATGGTCGAACTCGGCTACGACACCGGCGACTCGCTCCTCTTCTCGACGTTCCTGAACGTCGGAGGCATCTGCGGCATGCTCATAGCCGGCCGCACCGCCGACCGGATCGGCCCCCGGAAGGTCGTCATCGCCTGGTTCGCGCTCACCGCGGTCTTCGTGTACCTCATGGGCGTCGAGATGGCGGTCGGGCTGCTGTACGTCGTGGTCTTCTTCTCCGGGCTGCTGCTCTTCTCCGGCCAGACCATGGTCTACGCGACGGTCGGCACCCATCACGACGACGAGGACCGCCCGACCGCCCTCGGCTGGGTCGCCGGCATGGGCCGCTTCGGCGCCGTCTTCGGCCCCTGGGCCGGCGGCCAGCTCCTCGCCGCGGGCAACGCCGACCTGGGCTTCACGATGTACGCCTGCGCGGCGGTGTTCGGCGCGGTGATGATGGTGCTGGCCGCGCTCACCATCAAGGCCCGCTCGACGGCAGCCGTGGCGGCCTGACCTCAGGACGCCCGGAGGGCCGCCCCCGCGCCTGTCGCGCGGGAGCGGCCCTCTTCGGCCTGCTGGCTGAGGACCGGCAGGCCTCAGTGCCTGCCGGACCTCTTCGCATGGCCCGTCACCCGGGCGATCCAGGCGATGAAGTCGGCCGGGTCCGTGTTGGCGCCGTGCCCCTGGTCCCAGTAGTAGAGGTGGTCCACGTCGTCGCCGAGGCCGGACGCGCTCGCCGCGAGGTTCGCGGAGATGACGTGCGAGGTGTCGGTGTCGTCGGTCCCGAGCCGGATCCACCAGTACCGGGACCTGCCCGGGTTCCCCTCCCCGAGGTGGTACATCGGGTTCATCAGGTCGAGCAGGGCGGGGATGTCGCCCGCCACACGCCTGTTCTCCAGTCCCGTCGAGTCGTTCCTCGCGCCGTACGCGGTGAAGTGCCGGGACCCGGTCGTACCGGCACCGAACTCGTTGTTCTCGCCCGACGACAGGTTGAAGGCGTCGAAGGCGGGAGCGTCCTTCTTCCGGGCGCCGACATGCGTGACGAAGCCCTCCCAGGTGAACGTCGCCCTGCCGTCGCGCCAGGTGATGAAGGGGTTGTCGGCCAGGTATGCCTCACGGTCGGCGGCGGACAGGCCCTTCAGATACGTCGTCGCCGACGGACGCATGTACTGCTTGAGCAGATAGTCGTCGTAATTGCGGGAGTTCAGCGGGCCGAAGCCGCCGAGGCCCCGCAGCTTCAACCGGGCCTGGTACTCGGCGAACTGCGAGCGCAGCTCCTCGGACACCTTGCGGTCGGCCTGCTCGCCGCCCTTCAGCGGGCTGGTTCCCCAGTTCCACTCGTACGCCCCGTCGGCGTGCTCCAGGTCGGTGATCGGGCACCAGGCCCCCACCGCGAAGACGGCGTCCGACGCGTCGGCGGCGCCCAGTTCCCTCAGGTACGAGTCGTAGAGCCGGCTGTCCCCGGAGGCGCCGAGCAGGGCGGAGAGCGCCCCGCCCGCGCTGGTGCCCGCCGAGACGATGCGATCGGTGTCACCCGGGATCCGGCCCTTGTTGGCGCGCACGTAGCGCACGGCCGCCTTCAGGTCGACGATCACGGCGGGTGCGGTGCCGTAGTACTCGCCCCGGGCGTTCGTCAGCGTACGGCCGCGGGCGCCGGGTTCGACGACCACATAGCCGGCGGCGACGGCGAGGAGCTGGTTGGAACTGAGCGCTCCGCCGGTCTCGTTGGTCTCGCCGCCGGCGCCCGGGGCGGGGTCGGCGGTTGCTCCTGGCCCTCCGCTGCCCCCGGGAGCCCCTCCGCCCATGGGCGGGCCGCCGGCCCCGACGCCGTCCGCGTCCGCCACCGACGACGGCATGTAGCCGCCGATCGAGTTGGCCAGCAGGATGGGGGCGTCCGACGCGTCCACCGCCGTGCCGTCGATCTCCACGGGCACACTGACGTTCAGGCTCTGGTATTTCACGTCGACCGGGTGGGCCACGTAGGTGACCGCCTTCCAGAAGCGGTACTTCACCTCCTTCTCGCCGGTCCGGGTGGTGACGGTCGTGGTCAGCTCGGTGTACGCGCCCGGGTCGAACGCGAGCGAGCCGAGATCCTTCGCGGACCGTGACGTGCCGCCCGGCGTCGCCTGCGCGCCGACTGCGGCACCGCCGACCACCGCGGCCCCCGCAGCCGTGCCCATTCCGATCACGATGTTCCTGCGCTTGATGGCCCTGTGCTTCAAATCAAATCTCCTGCGATTCCAGGGGGACGCCCGGGGCGGCCCCTCGGCACTCACCGCACCAAGTGCCCAAGAGATTGTCAACAATATTGATCACATTCTCAGGACACCCTCAGCTCCCGCCGCCGGCCCCGCCTCCGCGCGGGGCCGCCGGACCTCCGTGGCCCGACGCGGCCCGCCTCGGACAGAATCGCCCGACGGGCACCGCCCAAGGTCCCCCAGGTCCTTCCGTTCCCACCTCACCGGAATGAGCGCACACGCATGAAGATCGTCGACGCGAAGGTCGTCATCACGAGCCCCGGCCGCAACTTCGTCACCCTGAAGCTGACGACCGACGACGGCCTCACCGGCCTCGGCGACGCCACGCTCAACGGACGTGAACTCGCCGTCGCCGGCTACCTCACCGACCACATCGCGCCCCTCCTCACCGGCCTCGACCCGCACCGGATCGAGGACACCTGGCAGTACCTGTACCGAGGCGCCTACTGGCGCCGCGGCCCCGTGACCATGGCCGCGATCGCCGCCGTGGACGTGGCGCTCTGGGACATCAAGGCCAAGGCCGCCGGGCTCCCGCTCTACCAGCTCCTGGGTGGGGCGAGCCGGGAACGCGTACGCACCTACGGCCACGCCAACGGCCGCGACATACCCGAACTCCTCGACTCCGTACGGGCCAGGCTCGCCCAGGGCTACCCCGCCGTCCGCATCCAGACGGGCATCCCCGGCCTGAAGGCCGTCTACGGAGTCCACAGCACCGACGACGAGGGCGCGCCCGTCCTCCACCAGCAGGCCAGGCCCTTGGTCGAGGACTGGGACACCGACGCCTATCTGCGCCACATCCCGTCGGTGTTCGAGGCGGTCCGCGCCGAGTTCGGTGACGAACTGCCCCTGCTCCACGACGCCCACCACCGCCTCACCCCGATCCAGGCGGCCCGGCTCGGCAAGGACCTGGAGCCCTACCGGCCCTTCTGGCTGGAGGACTGCACCCCGGCGGAGAACCAGGAGGCCCTGCGCCTCGTCCGCCGCCACACCACCACCCCGCTGGCCATCGGCGAGGTCTTCAACAGCGTCCAGGACTACCAGACCCTGATCACCGAGCAGTTGATCGACTACGTGCGCTCCGCCGTCACCCACTTCGGAGGCGTCACCCCGCTGCGCAAACTCTTCGACCTCGCCGGTCTCTACCAGATCAAGAGCGCGGTGCACGGCCCCGAGGACATCTCCCCGGTCGGCATGGCCGCGGCGATCCATCTCGACCTCGCCGTCCACAACTTCGGGATCCAGGAGTACTCCGGCCACTCGGCTCTCACCGACGAGGTGTTCCGGCACGCGTACACCTTCACGGACGGGCACCTGCACCCGGGCGAGGCTGCGGGCATCGGCGTGGAGCTGGACGAGGAGCTCGCCGCGGCCCACCCGTACGAAGCGGCCTACCTCCCGGTCAACCGGCTCCAGGACGGCACCGTCCACGACTGGTGACCGTTCCCCGCGCCGCGGTCCGGGGCACTACCGCGCCCAGGCTTCCTCCAGCAGCTCGCGGAAACCGGCGGGCTCCCGCCCGATGAGCCCGGCCAGCGTGGGATCCACAGCGGTGAACTCGCCGTGCCGGGCCGCCGCGAAGATGCTCAGCACCAGGTCGGCGGCCGGGGCGGGGGCGCCGTGTGCCAGGAACTGCTCGCGGAAGGCGCCATCGGGGACGACGGTACGGGTGAAGGGGCGCCCTGTCGCCAGGGAAGCGATCCCGGCGACGGCGTCGAAGTCGAGGGCCGCCGTTCCGGTCAGCGGCGGGGTGGGCCCCTCGAACCGGCCCTCCTCCGTGAGGATCACCGCGGTGGCCTCGGCGAGATCGTCATGGCCGGTCCATGCGACGGGACCGTCGGCGGGGAGGGCGATGTCGCCCGTGTGGCGCGAGGGCTCCAGGAACTGCAGGGCACTGGCCGCGTAGAAGCCGTTGCGCAGGGCGGTCCACGGCAGCCCCGAGGAACGCAGCATCTCCTCCGTGACGGCGTGGTCGCGGCACGCCTGGAAGCGGGAGTCGTGGGCGGCGCCCATCTGACTGGTGTAGAGGACGCGGCCGACGCCCGCCTTCACCGCCGCGTCGACGGCGGTGCGGTGCCCGGCGACGCACTCCTCGCCCACACGGTCGAGAGAGACGAGAAGCAGCTGCTCGGCACCCTCGAAGGCGTGCACGAGCGAGGCGGGGTCGTCGAAGCTGCCCTGCCGGACGCGGACACCGCGGTCCGCGAGGTCCCGCGCCTTGCGCGGGTCCCGCACGCTGACGCCGACCCGGTCGGCGGGAACGCGCTCCAGAAGGCGCTCGACCGTACGGCGGCCGAGCTTTCCGGTGGCTCCGGTCACGATGATCATGAAGTACTCCCGGATGTTTCCAGTGAAGCTTCCATTGCTTCCAGCGGGTGTTTCCATTGGAATCACTTCAACGGTAACACTGGAACTAACGATGGAATCATCATTCCGATATCATCGATTCATGCCGCCACGTGAGACCCCCGACTCGCCCCGCCGCCGCATCGTCGAAGCGGCCGTCGAACTGCTGGAGCAAGGAGGGGCGGCGGCGGTGAGCACCCGCGCGGTCGCCGCGGCCGCCGGGGTGCAGCCGCCGGCGATCTACCGCCATTTCGGCGACAAGGACGGACTCCTGGAGGCGGTGGCCGAGTACGGCTACGCGCGGTTCCTGGAGAGCAAGCGCGCGCAGCTCGACCCTGCTCCGGAGGATCCGGTGGCG
This sequence comes from Streptomyces sp. NPDC048590, assembly GCF_043199535.1. Classification (NCBI taxonomy): domain Bacteria; kingdom Bacillati; phylum Actinomycetota; class Actinomycetes; order Kitasatosporales; family Streptomycetaceae; genus Streptomyces; species Streptomyces sp. NPDC048590. The sequence continues at coordinate 433,100 of NZ_JBICWC010000001.1, forward strand.
GAGCTACGTCGCGGCTGGGACATGGTGGTGGAGTTCGGGGTCTCGCGCCCCGAACTGTTCGAGGTGATGAACAGGGCGTCCGGTCGGGGGGCGGACACGGCGCACCGCGCGGGCCTGGACATCCTCCACGGCAGGGTTCGCCGACTGGCGGCAGGCGGGTGGTTGCGGGTCGACGAGGAACTGGCGGCCCAGATCATCCAGGCCACCGGCCGGGGCGCGGTCATCGCCTGGCGCTCCACCCCGGCGGAACGCCGCGATCCGGCGCTGCTGGGCATCCTGCGCGAGTCCATGGTCGCCGCCGTCACCCGTAGCGAACCGACCCTCTCCGCCACCGAGTCCGGCCCCGCCCCGGCGGCCCGCGCGCTGCGGGCCGCACTCTTCGACGTCTCCGGCGAGGCGGTGCCCCTGAGCGACGCCGAACAGCGCCTGCTGCGCGAATGGCTGGACCGCCTGGCCGCGGACGGAAGTGCGCCGACCGGCTGACCTCACGTCATGTCAAGGGCCGCCGGCCGACGCCATGTCTCGCGAGTCCGCTCGCGCCGGGGTGAGATTGCGGCCTCTACCGCTTCGACGTGCCGAGCCTGCGGATCGCGACGGCGATCAGTCCGATGGCTGTCACCGCCGCGAGGGCAATGACGATCTTCTCGCCCAGTCCCAGTGTTCCGATCATGTTGGCCCCCGTCTCGTTCACGTGCGCGTCCGTCCACGAGCGTGAAGTCCTGCCGCAACGTGGGATGACCATGCCACGACCGTCAGTTCGACGGCACTCGCGATGAGAAGCCTTGAGCAACTTCTGAGGCTTCGTGAGTCCCGGCGCCGACCTGTGCTGCCGATTCTTGAGGGCTGCGGTTGGAGCGAGTCGCCGTGGGTCGGGGGACGCCGCTGTTCGTCAAGCCACGGGTCCCGGGGGGATGTGTTCGTGCGATCGTCCGTCCAGGGAGCCCGGGTGGGCTCGTACGGGCTGCCTGCGCGGTTCCCCGGCCCGCGTGATCGCGGGGGCACGCCGTCACCGAAGACGTCGATACCGGACCGCCCTCGTGCTCGCACGGGGCCGGTCCGGCGCTTACGTCCCCGCTACGCGCCGCCCGCTAACGTGCCCCTGACCAGCGAAAAGGCCCTCCGGGACGGAGGGCCTCAGGGTGGTGCGCGATGTGCGCCCCCGGCAGGACTCGAACCTGCGGCCAAGCGCTTAGAAGGCGCCTGCTCTATCCGCTGAGCTACGGGGGCCGGGTGCCGGCCTGGTGTCCCGGATGGCGCTGGTTCAGGCCGTCCGCGACGTTGCCGGGACAAGGATAGGGCTCCGATCGCCTCGTCCCGGTTGCTTCACCTGCGTGGCACGATGTGGAGGTTCGGTGAAGCGAACCGATAATCGCAGGTAGGTGCGATTCATGCATCGCTTTTGGCGCCTCACGCCCCGGGTGTTGTGCACTCGTTATGCCTGCGCCCCACTCGTCCGCTCTGTCCCCGGGGTGGATTCGCCGCGCAGAGAGGGCCCATACGCTTCAAAAAGGCGCCAAAATTGGGCATTCTTCACATGTGGTAACCATGGATGTACGGCCCCAGCTCATCGACGCACTTTCCGCCCTGCGCGACCGTGTCGCTGCCGTGCGTCTTCCACTTCCGCTCCCCGGCGCACCGCGCGCCCGGCAGACGCGGACCGAACTGCTCGCCCAGCTCGACGACTACCTCGTGCCCCGGCTGAGGGACCCCGACGCGCCGCTGCTCGCGGTGATCGGGGGATCCACCGGCGCCGGCAAGTCGACCCTCGTCAACTCGCTGGTGGGGTGCCGGGTCAGCGAGGCCGGTGTGCTGCGGCCCACCACCAGGACCCCCGTTCTCGTGTGCCACCCGGACGACCACCACTGGTTCGCCGGAGCCAGGGTGCTGCCCCAGCTCACCCGCGTATGGCTGCCGCCGGGGCAGAGCCAGGACCCCGACGGCCTCGATCACCTCGGCGCCGAAGGGGAACGCGACGACACCGTGCTGAGGGTGGAGACCGCGGCGACCCTGCCCCGGGGTCTCGCCCTCCTGGACGCCCCGGACATCGACTCGCTCGTCGTGGGCAACCGGGTCCTGGCCGCCGAACTCATCTGCGCCGCCGACGTGTGGGTCATGGTGACCACCGCCTCGCGCTACGCCGACGCTGTGCCGTGGCATCTGCTGCGCACTGCCAAGGAGTACGACGTCTCGCTGGTCACCGTCCTCGACCGGGTGCCGCACCAGGTGATCGCCGAGGTCTCCCGGCAGTACGCCGCGCTGCTCACCCGGGCCGGGCTGGGCGAGGTGCCCCGGTTCACCATCCCGGAACTGCCGGAGTCCGCCGGGGGCGGCAGCGGGCTGCTGCCGACCACCGCCGTCACACCTCTGAAGGCATGGCTCACCCATCGCGCGCAGGATCCGGCCGCCCGTCAGCAGGCCGTGGGGCGTACGGCGTCCGGGGTCATCGACTCGCTCAACGTGCGGATGCCCGAACTCGCCGCCGCCGTGGCCGCGCAGTACGCCGCGGCGGTCCGGCTCACCGGAGTGGTCGAGGACGCCTACGGCACGGAGCTGTCCCGGGTACGGCGGCGGCTCCGCGACGGCGCCGTGCTCGCGGGCGGCGCCCGTACCCGCTGGCGCGGATACCCGCTCTACAGCACCGCCGGAGAGCTGCTCGACGCCCTCGTGGAGAGCCTGGCCGCCCTGCTGCAGTGCGCGGTCGCCGCGTCCGACGAAAGGATCCGCGCCACCTGGCAGCGCGAACCCGCCGCCGGGAACTTTCGGTTCGAGGGCGCCGGCCGTGAGGACGGGGGATGGGGGCCGGCCGAGGACATCCAGGGCCGGATCGGCATGGCCGTGCGGCGCTGGCGGCGGGTCCTCGAGGAACTGGCCGAGGAGGAGGCGCGGCTCCTCGAACGCAACGCGGCCCCCGACGCGGAGACGGTCGCCGCGCTCCTCGCGGCGGCCCTCCTCGGCGGACGCCGCGCCAGGGGCGCGGGGGAGCAGCTGGCCGAACGGATCGGCGCCCAGGGGGCGCTGAGGCTCCGGGACAAGGGCGGGGCACTGCTCACCGAATGCCTCGACCAGGTCATGCACGGCGAACGCGACCGGAGGCTCGCCCCGCTGGACGCGCTCGAAGTCGCCCCGGAGCCGCAGGCCGAGCTCATCGCGGCACTGTCCGTACTGCAGAAGGAGAGGTGGCAGCGATGACTGCCGTCACTGACCAGGGCCGGGACCACGGAATGGCGCCGGAGCCCGAGGGTGCCGAGGATCCCGGGCAGGGCGGCGGGCGCGGCTGGGACGACGGGCTGATCGCCCGCCGCGCCACCGACGCGGGCAAGAAGGCCGCCGAGCGCGAGCGCCCCGGGGACGCGGAGGCCGGGCCCGAGGTCGAGGCGTACGGCCTGCCCGGAAGCCCGCTGCGTCCCCGCCTGGACGCCCTGCGCGAACTGGTGGGTCTCTCCCGCGCCCGCCTGGACGCGGACACGCTCGCCGAGGCGGGCCGGGTCCTCGACGAGGCGTCCGCCCGCCAGCGGCTCTCCTCGCGCCACACGGTCGTCGCCATCGCCGGGGCCACCGGGAGCGGGAAGTCCACTCTCTTCAACGCGCTCGCGGGCGTCCAGATCTCCGACACCGGGCTGCGCAGGCCGACCACCTCGGCCCCCATCGCCTGCAGCTGGACAGACGGAGCCGCCGGGCTCCTGGACCGGCTGGCCATCCCGGGACGGCTGCGGCGCAGGCCCGTCCAGCAGGGCACCCCGACGGACGAGGCGCTGCAAGGGCTCGTCCTCGTGGACCTTCCCGACCACGACTCGGCGGCGACCGGCCATCGTGAACAGGTCGACCGGGTACTCGCCCTGGTCGACGCGGTGATCTGGGTCGTCGATCCGGAGAAGTACGCCGACGCGGCGCTGCACGAGCGCTATCTGCGACCGCTCGCCGGACACGCCGAGATCTCCTTCGTGGTTCTCAACCAGATCGACCGGCTCCCCGGCGAGGCCGCCGACCTGGTCCTGGACGACCTGCGCAGATTGCTCGACGAGGACGGCATGGCCGTGGGGGAGCACGGCGAGCCCGGTGCCACGGTCATGTCCCTGTCCGCACTCACCGGCGCGGGGGTGGGCGACCTGCGCGAGCTGCTGGGCGCCTTCGTCCAGGCGCGCACGGCGGCCGCACGCCGGCTCTCCGCCGACGTGGACGCGGCCGCCGCGCGCCTGCGCCCTGTCTACGTCACCGAAGGACGCCCGGGGCTGGGGGAGCGGTCCCGCGAGGAGTTCACCGGCCGGCTCGCCGAGGCCGTCGGCGCGACCGCGGCCGGCGAGGCGGCGGAACGCGAGTGGCGCAGGAACGCGGGGCGGGCCTGCGGGACGCCCTGGCTGCGGCTGTGGCGCTGGTACGAGTCCACCCGTCAACTGGGCGGCGGTCTCGACCTGATGGCCCAGGTGCTCATTCCGCCGGAGGAGGAACTCACGGCCCGGCAACGGGTGGAGCAGGCGGTCCGGAAGCTGGCGGACGACGCGGCGGAAGGGCTCCCGGCACCGTGGGCGCTGGCCGTCCGCGAGGCCGCGGTGAACGGAGCCGAAGGCCTGCCCGAGGCGCTGGACGAGCTGTCGAGGAACGCGCAGGCCCATGGCACAGGCCGGAGCCGTGGAGATGCCGGGTCCACCCCGCCGACGGGCGGCAAGGGCGCCGTGGCGGCCACGGGCACCCGCGGGCCGGCAGCCCCGGACAAGCGCGCCGCGAAGGCCAAGGGCGGCCGTGCCGCCAAGCCGCCGCGTCCGGCCTGGTGGCCGGCGGCCGTCCTCGCGCAGGCCTCGATGACGCTGCTCCAGATCTTCGGAGGACTGTGGCTGCTCGGCCAGATCGTCGGCGTGCTCGAACCCGGCCTGCTCACCCCCGCCCTGCTCATGCTCGCCGGGGTCGTCGGTGGTCCCCTCGTCGAGTGGGCGTGCGCGGCGGCGGCCCGGGGGCCCGCCCGCCGGTACGGGCAGGAGGCGGAACGCCGGCTCCGCGAGGCCGCGGCGGGCTGCGGAAGGGCCAGGGTCCTCGACCCCGTCGCGGCCGAACTCGCTCGCTACCGCGAGGTCCGGGAGCGGTACGTGGCGGTGACGGAGTTCTCCACAACCGGCCGGTAATCCACAGGGCCCCGCGTGATTCCCGATTTCCGCCCAGCATGGTGTGCGGGGGGATCGGACGGACGAACCGGACCGCCTGAGATCACGCCGTACCGGTGCTCGGCCGACGGCGGCCGGACGGCGAGGGAACATCGTGGGAATCGGGGGACGGGAAATGAACGAAACAGTGGTCACGCTGGTGGGAAACGCCGCGACGGCGGTGGACTTCCGGGAGACGGCGACAGGGGCGACGGCGAGGTTCCGTCTGGCGGTGACACCCCGGCGGTGGGACCGGGAGCAGCGGACCTGGACGGACGGCCGCACCGGTTTCTACACGGTGTGGGCGCGCAGGACGCTCGCGGCGAACCTCACCGGATCGGTCTCCGTCGGGGAACCGCTGGTCGTGCACGGCCGCCTCAAGGTGCGCGAGGAGGAGCGGGACGGAGTGTGGAGGACCTACGTCGACATCGAGGCCATGGCGGTGGGCCATGACCTGACGAGGGGGACGGCCGCCTTCCGGAGGGTCGCCCGAGCCGACCCCTCGCTCACAGCGCCTACGCAACGTCAGAAACCGGCCACGGAAATGGCATCGGTGTCCTGACAGGGAGGGGGCGCGCCGAACGACGCGATAACGATTACGAGTCGGAATGGTTGTCGGACGGTATGACAGGGGATTCCTGTACGCCCGCTCCATACGATTCCCCCGTACTCATGCGGCACTTGAGTTTGCTGGCGAGGCACCTCCCACACGCAACCCAAGCGTGAAGGCCTCGCCCGGAGGGGAATTCTGTGTTTTCTGTGTCTTCAGCATCCACTTCGTCGTCGACAGCGGCGACGGAGGGCTCCATAGGGAGCCGGAGCGGGAGCAGGCGGTATCAGGAGCAGAGTGGGACGCGACGGGGCCACGGTCTCGTCCGCGCGGCCGCGGCGATGCTCGCCGCGGGCCTCGTGGCAGCGGGAACCCTCGTCGGAGCCACGGCGGCGACGGCCGCCCCGGCGGACGAGGCAGGCCAGCACCAGGGCGGGGCGACCGCCGTGCTGGACGGCCTGAAGACGTGGGACAGCGCCGTTCTCCACGACGGTGGCAAGACCAAGGAGCTGCCGGCCGGTCTGTTCGAGCTCGACGTCGACGGCGGCGGTCAGCTGAAGACGTACTGCATCGACATCCACAACCCCACCCAGGAGCGGGCGAAGTACCTGGAGACGCCCTGGGACCAGACCTCGCTCGGGGCCAACGAGAACGCCGGCAAGATCCGCTGGATCCTGCAGCACTCCTACCCCCAGGTCGACGACCTCGCGGCCCTCGCCGGTGAGGCCGGCAGCGGACCGCTGACCGCGAAGACCGCGGCCGCGGGCACCCAGGTCGCCATCTGGCGCTTCTCCGACAAGGCCGAGGTCGAGGCCAAGGACGAGCACGCCGAGAAGCTGGCCGACTGGCTCGAGAAGTCCGCTCAGAGCCTCGCGGAGCCGAAGGCCTCCGTGGCCCTCGAACCCGCGGCGGTCTCCGGCAAGGCCGGTGAGCGGGTCGGCCCGGTCACCGTCCGCACCGACGCCGGCCAGGTCTCCGTGACGCCGCCCGCCGACGCCGCCGCCGGCGGGGTCAAGGTCACCGACAAGGACGGCAAGCCCGTCACCGAGGCCACCGACGGCACCGGCCTCTACTTCGACATCCCCGAGGGCGCGGCCGACGGCTCCGCCTCGCTGACGGTCCAGGCGAACACTTCCGTGCCGGTCGGCCGGGTCTTCGCCGGTCTCACCAAGAGCCAGACGATGATCCTCGCCGGCTCCAGCGAGTCCACGGTCACCGCGTCGGCGAGCGCCACCTGGGCCGACAAGGGCCCGGTCCCCGCGCTCACCGCTGAGAAGAACTGCTCCAAGGGCGGCGTCGACATCACGGCGAGCAACGAGGGTGACGAGGCCTTCACCTTCGAGCTGGCCGGTACCAAGCACACCATCGGCGCCGGCGAGACCCGTACGGTGACGATCCCGGTCGCCGAGGACCAGCCGTACGACTTCACGATCACCGGCCCGGACGGGTTCAGCAAGAACTTCAAGGGTGTCCTGGACTGCGCCACCGCCGGCACCCCGGCTCCGGGTGACGACACCACGACCCAGAGTGGTGCCCAGCCCACCCCCGCCCAGACCGGCACCACCGGCGGTGAGGGCGACCTCGCCGAGACCGGCGGTTCCAGCGCCACCCCCGTGATCGCGGGTGTCGCCATCGCCCTCGTCGTCCTCGGTGGCGGCGCGGTCTTCCTGCTCCGCCGGAAGAAGCCGCAGACCAGCGGTGAGTGAGTGACCACAGGTGCGGAAGGCGCGCACCGGTGAGACGCCCGGCACTGACATCCGTGCCGGGCGTCTCGCGTTCCGGGGGACTCGTGCGCACGGCCCCCGCCGTTCGGCCGCCGGCCGGGCGCCCGCCCCGGTCATGGGCAGTCCCGGCAACGCGCGCCCCGTGCGTGTGTACGTGTCCCCCCGCTCCGGGCTCGCTCGGACGGGCCGTGGCTGTGGGCTCCCGACGTGCGGGGACCGTACCGGGGGGCGGACTGGTTTCCTTCCGGGCACCGGCGTCAGGCAAGATGGGTGTATCTGCCCACACCTCTATTGCTGCCGGACGGTTTCTCTTGGCTGAGTTCATCTACACCATGCGCAAGGCGCGCAAGGCGCACGGCGACAAGGTGATTCTCGACGACGTCACCCTGAACTTCCTGCCCGGCGCGAAGATCGGTGTCGTGGGGCCCAACGGCGCCGGTAAGTCCACGGTGCTGAAGATCATGGCGGGCCTCGAGCAGCCGTCCAACGGCGACGCGTTCCTGTCGCCCGGCTTCAGCGTCGGCATCCTCATGCAGGAGCCGGAGCTCGACGAGAACAAGACCGTCCTCGAGAACGTCCAGGACGGCGCCGCCGAGATCATGGGCAAGCTCAAGCGCTTCAACGAGGTCGCCGAGCTCATGGCGACGGACTACTCCGACGCGCTGATGGAGGAGATGGGCAAGCTCCAGGAGGACCTGGACCACGCCAACGCGTGGGACCTGGACGCCCAGCTCGAGCAGGCCATGGACGCCCTGGGCTGCCCGCCCGGCGACTGGCCGGTCACCAACCTCTCCGGTGGCGAGAAGCGCCGCGTGGCGCTCTGCAAGCTCCTGATCGAGGCCCCGGACCTGCTCCTCCTCGACGAGCCGACCAACCACCTCGACGCCGAGTCGGTGAACTGGCTGGAGCAGCACCTCTCGAAGTACGCGGGTGCCGTCGTCGCCGTCACCCACGACCGGTACTTCCTGAACAACGTCGCCGAGTGGATCCTCGAGCTCGACCGCGGCCGCGCGATCCCCTACGAGGGCAACTACTCCACCTACCTCGACAAGAAGGCCGCCCGCCTCAAGGTCGAGGGCCGCAAGGACGAGAAGCGCCAGAAGCGGCTCAAGGAAGAGCTCGAGTGGGTGCGGTCGAACGCCAAGGGCCGCCAGACCAAGTCCAAGGCCCGTCTCGCCCGGTACGAGGAGATGGCGGCCGAGGCCGACAAGATGCGGAAGCTGGACTTCGAGGAGATCCAGATCCCGCCGGGCCCGCGGCTCGGTTCCATCGTCGTCGAGGTCGAGCACCTCTCGAAGGCCTTCGGCGACAAGGTCCTCATCGACGACCTGTCGTTCACGCTGCCCCGTAACGGCATCGTCGGCGTCATCGGTCCGAACGGCGCGGGCAAGACCACGCTGTTCAAGATGATCCAGGGCCTGGAGACGCCGGACAGCGGTTCGGTCAAGATCGGTGACACGGTCAAGATCTCCTACGTCGACCAGTCCCGCGCCAACATCGACCCCAAGAAGACCCTCTGGGCGGTCGTCTCGGACGAGCTGGACTACATCAACGTCGGCCAGGTCGAGATGCCCTCGCGGGCGTACGTCTCCGCGTTCGGCTTCAAGGGCCCGGACCAGCAGAAGCCGGCCGGTGTCCTCTCCGGTGGTGAGCGCAACCGCCTCAACCTGGCGCTGACGCTCAAGGAGGGCGGCAACCTGCTGCTCCTCGACGAGCCCACCAACGACCTCGACGTCGAGACCCTGTCCTCGCTCGAGAACGCACTCCTGGAGTTCCCGGGTGCGGCCGTGGTCATCTCCCACGACCGCTGGTTCCTGGACCGGGTCGCCACGCACATCCTGGCGTACGAGGGCGACTCCAAGTGGTACTGGTTCGAGGGCAACTTCGAGTCGTACGAGAAGAACAAGATCGAGCGCCTCGGTGCGGACGCGGCACGCCCGCACCGCGCCACGTACAAGAAGCTCACGCGAGGCTGATCGACTTGGCCCGTCACATCTACGACTGCCCGCTGCGCTGGTCGGACATGGATGCCTTCGGCCACGTGAACAACGTGGTCTTCCTCCGCTACCTGGAGGAGGCGCGCATCGACTTCATGTTCCGGCTGGCGCCGGGGGACGGCTCGCCGTCCTTCTCGGGCGGCTCAGTGGTGGCCCGCCACGAGATCGACTACGTGCGCCCGCTGGTCCACCGGCACAAGCCGGTGACCATCGAGTCCTGGGTCACGAAGATCACCGCGGCGTCGCTGACGATCGCCTACGAGGTCAAGGACCCCGAGCAGGTCTACGTACGGGCGTCGACGGTCGTCGTGCCCTACAACCTGGCGGAGGAGCGGCCCCGGCGGATCACCGCCGAGGAGAAGCTCTTCCTCCAGGAGTACCTCGACGACCAGGAGCCCGCTGCCGCATGACCGTGCCAGTGCGGTCGGCGGAGTTCGCCGACACGGGGGAGGCGGCGGATCTCGCCGCCTTCCTCGGACGGCTCCTGCACTACGACCGGGCCGCCGCCGTCCGTCTCCAGGCGGGCGGCGGGGCGCTGGCCGTCTTCGGACGGCCGCCGTCCTTCGAGGTCCTCGCGATCCGTACGGTCAGGCTGTCCGCGGTCCACGACTTCGACATCACGGTCTCGGCCGGTGAGCTCCTCGAAGCGCTGGAAACGGACGGGGCCGGGGCGGCACCCGGGGTGCGCGCGCTCCCCACGCCGGTCACCGGTCCGCCCTGGGCCGGGATGCTTCCCCCGCGCGGCGGGTGGCAAGAACGCCCCGGGCTTCCCGGGCCCCTGGACCTGAGGGACGAACTCACCGCGGCCGTGGCCGAGTTCCGTACCCGTGACGCCGCCCTCCCGGAGGACCGGCGAACCAGGGCGGAGCGCGACCGGATCGGCCGCGACATCTGGTCCCGGACGGTGGGGGACACCGAGCTTCCGCTGCGAGCGGTGCACGCCGCCCAGTCCCTCGGCTTCCTGCGCTCGGCGCCCGGCTTCCCCGTCGCGCTCCTGGCCGCCGGATCCTGGCTGCGGCTGCGTACGCCCTACGGATCGGTGGCGCTGCGGGGCACCGCGGGCGGGGGCCTCGGCACGCTGGCCGTGACGGTCGGGACAGCCTGAGCCCTGCGCGCGCCGGCCCTGACGGTCGCAGTCCCTTGTGCCCTGGGACGCCTCGTGCCTTCCGCCCGGCGGCCGCCGGGCGGAGGCGCCGGGCCGCTACTTCTCCGGGGTGTCCGGCCACACCCCGATGTGGTCCTGTTCGAGCTCCAGCACCACCCGGTGCTCCATGCCCAGCGCCTCCGTGTACTCGGCCGGCAGCTGCAGCCGACCCGCCCGGTCGAGCATCGCGTACTCACGCGCCACCTGGGACTCCTGGCCCGTGGCGGCGTCCACCTCGGTGCGGCGCAGCACCTCGGAGGACGTGCGGCCGTCGCGGATCGCGACCGTACGGCGGACCTCCTGGGCGACCGCCTGGTCGTGCGTGACGATGACGATCGTGGTGCCGAGCTCCTCGTTGGCACGGCGGAAGGCGGCGAACACCTGCTCGCCCGTCACGGAGTCCAGCTCACCGGTCGGTTCGTCGGCGAGCAGCACCGACGGATTGTTGGCCAGGGCGACCGCGATCGCCACTCGCTGCTGCTGACCGCCGGACATCTGGGCGGGGCGCCGGTCACGGCAGTCGGCGACGTCCAGCATCGTCAGCAACGACTCGGCCCGGGCCGCCCGTTCGCGGTTCCGCAGCCCGCCGCGCAACTGCATCGGCAGCGTGATGTTCTGCACGGCCGTCAGATAGGACAGCAGATTCCGGGAGGTCTGCTGCCAGACGAACCCGACGACGTCGCGACGGTAACGCAGCCGTTCCTTCTGGCCCATGGCCAGCAGGTCGCAGCCCGCCACCTTCGCCGAGCCGGCGGTCGGGACGTCCAGGCCGGCCAGGATGTTCATCAGGGTCGACTTCCCGCTGCCGGACGCGCCGACCAGAGCCATCAACTCGCCCTTGGTGACCAGTAGATCGAGGCCCTGGAGCGCCTGGACCTCCACGCCGTCCATGGAGAAGACGCGCACCAGGCGGTCGCACGCGATCAGGGCGTCGTGACCGTAGGACGGCCGGTCGCGGCGTGCCGCGGCCCGCTGCTCCAGCTCGGCCAGGGTGGTCTCTGTCGACGATGTCACCGGGTGTCTCCTGCCCTGAGTTCCTTGATGGATCCGCGGCGGCCCGCCCACCAGGCCTGGACGCCTGCCACCGCCGCGGTGAGGACGACCACGCCAGCCGCCGGGAGCGCCAGCGAGGGTGCGTCGGCCCGGAGCGACGCGGTCTGCGGGACGGCGAGGTCGGCGCCGGCCAGGGCCAGCGCGCCCAGGTCGATGCCGGGTGCCAGCAGGGCGATGGTCGCCCAGCCGACGAGGATCCCCCCGAGCGCGGCCAGCAGCGCCTGCGGCAGGGCCTCCATGACGAGCAGCCGCCGGCCCTGCCGGGTGGTGAGACCCATGGTGCGCAGCCGGGCCAGGAGTGTGCCGCGCTCCGGGGCGGTCCGCAGCAGCGACAGGCCCACGGCGAGCAGGGCGAAGCCTCCACCCGCCGCGACCGCCGCCCCGTAGATCCGCTCGGCCCCCGACTGCATCGGGGTGTCCACGAACCGCTCGCGTTCCTCGGACCGCAGCCGCACCTCGAATCCGGGCCCCGCCTCGTGCGCCGCCGCCCGCAACTGCCGGGCGTCGAGCGAGGAACCGGTGACCAGCAGCGTCGTGGGCCCGCCTTCGGCGAGCCTTGCGGCGTCGACGATCAGGAACTCCGCGTCGGTCACGGCGGCGGTGCGGGGGAGCACGGCGGCGACCCGGACCCTGATGTCCCCCGACCCGGAGGCCACGGTGTGCGGCCCGGTGCCCAGCCGCTCGGCGAGCGCGGGGGAGACCACCGCGGGAAGGACACCGCCGCGCCCCGGCGCGTCCTTCAACGCGGCCGACGGGAAGGGCGGCAGACCCGTGGAGCGGGCCAGCCGCGCGTAGGTGTCCGGCGCGACACCCATGAGCGTCGCGCGCTTCGTGTCCGGCCCGGCCTCCACCGCGGAGGCGAGCGGGACCGCGTACTCGATGTGTACCGGCGCGACGTCCTCGGCTCCCGCCACCGCGCGCACCCGCCGGACCGCGTCACCGGTGAATCCGGCCTGCCCGCCCTCCCCGCTGATCCGGGCATCCGCGCCCACCGCCCGCAACGCGGCCTCGTCACGGGCGTCGGCCACGCCCGCGAGGACCGAACCGCCGAACGCCGCCGTGGTCAGCGCGACCAGCAGGGCGAGCAGCGGCAGGGTGCCGCTCGACGAGGCCCGGCCGGCGCGGGCCAGCGACAGGAAGCCGACCGCCCCGCGCAGCCGGGCCACGGGGCGGGCCGCCAGCCGCAGCGGCAGCGGATAGAGGCGTACGAGCACCAGCGCCGCGATGAGCCCGGTCAGCACGGGAGCGGCGCTGACCAGAAGGTCGGCACCCGAGCCCGAGGACGTGCCCCTCCTGCGCAGCGCCACGACCGCGCCGACCGCCAGGACGAGCAGGGTCAGCTCCGCCACCGTGCGGCGACGGCTCGGCCTGGCGGCGACCACGTCCTCGCGGGCGCCGTGCAGCAGCGGCCGGCGGTGGTTCAGCGCCGTGTGCAGCGGCAGCACGACGCAGACGAGCACCGCGACCCCCGCCGCGCCCAGAACCGAGGGCAGGAGGCGGGCCTCTCCGACGAGCAGCACCGCGGCCGGCAGCGCGAGCGCCGCCGCGGGCACCACGGCCACGGCGGTCTCGGCGAGAAGCCGCCCGCCGATGCCCGGCAGCGAACCCCCGCGTGAGCGCAGGAGCGCGAGCTCCTGGTGACGGCGGGCACCGATCAGCCCACAGGTCATCAGCAGGACCACGGCGGCCACCGCGCCGACGCCGACCGCGGCGACCGTGACCACCGGGCCGATCGCGGCGCGCATCCCCGACCAGGAGTCGAGGATGGCGTCCAGATCCGTGGTGAGCGCCGCGTTCGGCCCGGCGACGTCACGCAGTTTCAGCAGTCCCGGGCCGTTCTCCGCCGCCGCGACCCCGGTCGCCAGAGCCGCGACGTCCGCCGCGGTCAGCCCCGAGGTGTCCGGAGCCAGACGCCAGAACAGCTCCGGCTCACCGGTGGTGGCGAGCAGAGCCGGGCCCGCGTCCGGAGCCAGGAGCAGGGTGGCCCGCCAGTAGGAGACGGGTGTCCGGGACGCCGGGTCCCGGACCAGGGACGGTGCCCGCAACAGCGGGTCGACCGCCCAGTAGCCGCTCTCCGGGCGCAGCGGGGCGACGATGCCGGTGACACGCACGGTGAGCGGATCGCCGGACTGGGTGGGGACCGCGATCGCCGAGCCCGGCTTCATCCGCAGGTCCCTGGCGGTGTCCTCGGTGACGGCCGCCTCCACCTCGCGGCTGTCCATGGTGACCGTGGACCGTGCCACCGGCCAGCGGCCCGACGTCAGGGTGCTGTGCGCGGGAAGCGCCGACGGGGCGGCGTAGGTCAGCCGGGCCGGGAGCGCGTCGGGGCGGGGCAGCCAGTCCTCCTCCGCGGCGAGCGGCTTCGTGGTGTGCGCCCCGTACGAGGAGCGCGCCGGGTCGGCGCGCACGGGATCCGGGAGCGCCCCGATCAGGGCCCCCTCGGCCGACGCCAGGGAGTCCTCACGCATCGCGCGCTCGCGGACCGACGGCGGCTGCCCGAGCGGGGGCGGCGGCGCCGCGATCTCCAGGACGCTCCGGCCCGGTGGGGCGGTCGCGATGTCGTGCCGCAGCGCCCTGGTCTCGTAGGCGTCCACGGAACGCGGGAACGCGGCGGCGAGGAAGGCGGTCAGGAACACCAGGACCGCCAGGGCGGCGAAGACACCGGGGGCGGTGCGCAGCCTCGTACGGACCCAGGGGGCGCTCGCAGCGGGGGACTTGGCGGATCTCATGTCAGTTGTCCCCCTGGTGGCGCAGTGACACCGCGGGGTCGGCGCGGCGCAGAGTGATCGCGGCGACGAACACCAATGGCAGCGCCACCACCGCTGCCAGCAGGACCGCCACCTGCCCGGCCGGAAGCAGCACCAGCACGTCGGGCACCGGCCTGGTGGCCTGCCCGGTCAGCACCACGAGCGGTACGACCGCCCTGGTGAGCACCGCCCCGAGGGCCAGACCGATCAGCAGGGCCAGGGTGATCAGCACACCCTGTTCGGCCGCCATCATCCGGGCGAGTCCGCGACGGGGGGCGCCGAGAGCACGCAGCACGGCGAATTCGGCGGCCCGTTCACGCCGCGAGCCCACCAGGCCCACGGCGAAGCCGACCGCCGCAAGCGCGGCGGCCACCGCGGCGACCGCCGGCAGCGCGGCCCGGGGGCCCGCCCCCAGCGGGTCGTCCGCGAGATCCCGGGCCACCTCGTCGCGGACCAGGACCTGCGCGGGGTCGGTGCCGGGCAGGGCGCGCAGCCGGGACGCGACCTCCGCGCTCTTCCCCGGCGCCGTGCTCAGCCACCACTCCGTGGGCGCGAGAGCGGCCCCGGAGCGGTGGGCGAGCACCTCCGACAGCGCCCGCAGATCGAGCAGCAGGCCGCCGCCCGGCCGCACCGACGGGTCCGAGGGAGCCCCGCCCGACGGGCCGGAGGCGGCGCCGGTGCCGGTCGTGGGCAGTTGCCGCACCGACTTCACGAGCTTCACCCGGACCGTGTTGCCACCGAGCGTGAGGTCGGTCTCCTGGCCGATCTCCGCCCCCGCGTACTTCAGATAGGCGTCGGTCGCCACGGCGTTCAGGGCGGGTGCCGCCGGACGGACCGAGGTGACCCGCAGCGTGCTGACCGGGTCGCCCTGGTAGCCGCCGCCGGAGGGGGTGTGCCCCGTCTCGTAGCGGTATGCCGGAGACGCACCGGACGACGTCACCGCCCGGGGTGTCCCCGCGGCCTGTTCGTCCCCCGCGGCCGCCATGGTCGCTCCCGCCTGCCAGCGCACTCCGTCCGAGGCGGCCGCGGGCCGCTCCTCTCCCCCCTCGGTGAGGGCCCTGAGCCCGCTCACGGAGACCAGACGGGTCTCGGCGCTGCCCTCGGGGACGTCGCTGTCGACCTCGAAGCCGGTCACCGCGGGCTCACCGGCCGCCGACACGGGGAAGGACAGGGTGTGCGCGCGTCCGTCGACGGGGACCGTTCCCGCCCCGACCCGGTAGCCGATGCCGTAACGGTCCTCCAGCAGCACACTGATCAACGCCGTAGCCCCGGACGGGGACCTTCCGCCCGGCGCCGCGGTGTCGCGGATCCGTAGATCAAGCAGGGCCCGCTCGCTGCCCCGGGGCAGCGGCACACCGGTCCTGGCGGTCCGGGGAGGCGCTGTCGCCTCGAACACCTTCCGCGGTGCGGTGCCCGCGAGGTCCTCGCGCATCAGCATCCGCTCGTCCGCGTGCGCCGTGTCCAGGGCCAGCACCTCGGCGGTACGGCCGCCCGACAGGTCGGTCGTGGTCCGGTAGGCGGGCGCCGCCCCCTCGACCCCGGGCAGACCGGAGTAGGCGGGGGCATCCGCCTGGCCGACGCCCACCACGCGTATCGACGCGCCCGATCTGAAGTCCGCCTGGTCCCGCTGCGAACGCTCCCAGGAGGCGCTCTGACCGATCGCCAGCATCCCCATGGCGACCGACAGGACCAGCAGCAGCACCGGGCCCGCCCCGCGCAGCGGGCGACGGCTGAACTGCCAGCCCGCCAGCGCCGCCGCCAGCCCCTTGCCGCCCGCCGCACGCCGCTCGGCGAGCCTGGCGGCGGGCGGGAGCAGACGGAGGGTCAGCACCGTGCCCGCGAGCAGGGCCAGGGCGGGGGCGGCCACCAGCAGGGGATCGACACCCAGCTCGCCCTGCCGGTCGCCGCTGAGCGCACCGGTGCCCGAGGAGCCGGTCTGCCGGTCCAGCTGCCAGTACGCGACCCCCGCGATCAGCAGCAGAGCGATGTCGGCGCCCGCCCGCACGGAGGAGGGCAGCGCCGAGGCACGGGAGCCCCGTCGGCCGCCCGCCCCCGTGGCCAGGGCAGGCGCGACCACGGCGGCCGCGCACGCCAGCGCGACGCCGCCCGCCACCAGCCACACCGACCCGTCCGCCCCGCCGTCGAGCCGCAGCCCGATCCGGCCGAGCTCGCTCCGGGCGGCGAGCAGCCGCGTCAGCGGACCCGCGAGCAAGGGGGCGACGAGGACGGCGGGCAACGCCAGCAGCAGGGCCTCGACGCCGGCCAGACCGGCGATCCTGCCCCGCGACGCCCCACGGGCCCGCAGCAGACCGGTCTCGCCCGCACGCTCGGTGCTCAGCAGCCCGGCGACGAGCAGCAGCGCGTATCCGGAGAGCACGACGAGCTGGACGGCGACGATCATGACGGTGGAGCGGGACACCAGCAGCGCCCGCTGGATCTGGTCGATGACGGTCGGCAGCGAGATCCGTACGGTGGCCCCGTCCCCGAAGTGGCCGGAGAGCGCCCTCGGCCCGTCCGTCGCCGCCCGGCGCAGCGCCTCAACCCTCCCGGTCGTCACCGTGCGGAAGTCGGCGCCGGCCTGCCAGGCCGCCTGGCCCGGGCTCAGCCTGCCGGAGTGCAGCACCGACGGGTCGGCCAGCAGCGGACCGTACGTGGTGAAGACGACCGTGCGGACGCCCCGCCCGCCGAGCGGGTCCAGCAGCCAGTACGGATCGGTCAGGTCGCGGGGTTCGTACACACCCGTGATCTCGACCGGCAGGGGCGCGTCCTTCAGACGGTCGGTGAGGGTGACGCGGGACCCCGGCCGCAGCTTCAGCGCGTCGGCGGCCGCACGGGGCAGTGCCACTTCCACGGGCCCCTTCGGACCGTCGGCACCCGCGGCCGGCATCCGGCCCTCGACGAGGCGCACCCGGCTCCGGTCGAGCGAGGCCAGGTGCGTCAGGTCGGGTTCCTCGCGCCGCCCGGCGGACCCCCGGTCACGCGGCAGCGCGTAGGAGCCAGAACTCTCCAGCTTCCGTACGGTGACCGGCAGCCCGTCGAAGGTGGCCCGCGCGGTCCGGTGCACCACGGCATCCGCGTCGGCGAGCTCCTCGCGCTCCACGTCGGCCGTCACCAGGAGGGAGGCGTCCGCGGCGGAGCGCCCGGTCAGTGTGTGCCGCAGGGCGGCGTCGCCCATCGAGCCGGAGAACGCCGTCAGCGCCGCCAGTACACAGGTGGTGAGCAGCACCGCCAGGAGGGCGGCCGCGAGCAGGAGCCGGTGCGCGCGCACCCGCAGAAGGACGAACCCCGTCACCCGATCCCCCGAACCCGGAAAGCCTCACGCCTCGTACGCCCCCCGGCGTCCTGGAGATGCTTTCAGAGCACACGGGCTCCTGGAAACCGCCTGCGGGCCGACCTTGACGCGATCGTGACCGTTCAGCGACCCCGGAGCACCGGATTGCGTACGGGTCTCAGCCCGCGGTGTTGACCATGGAAGCGGCCGCGTACGTGAGGTAGTCCCACAACTGGCGTTCCTGCTCAGGAGGGAGGCCGAGCTCGTCGAGCGCCACCCGCATATGACCGAGCCAGGCGTCGTGCGCCGCCCGGTCCACCTGGAACGGCGCGTGCCGCATCCTCAGCCGCGGATGCCCACGCTGATCGCTGTAGGTACGCGGACCACCCCAGTACTGCATGAGGAACAGCGCGAAGCGCTCCTCCGCCGGCCCGAGGTCCGCCTCCGGATACATGGGCCGCAGCAGAGGGTCGCCGGCGACGCCCTGGTAGAAGCGGTGCACCAGGCGCCGGAAGGTCTCCTCGCCGCCGACCTGCTCGTAGAAGGTCTGCTCCTGCAGCGTGTCGCGCGGAATCTCAGTCACCCGTCCATCGTCGCAGACGCGACGACCGAGGGCCGGGGTCCTAGGACCCCGGCCCTCGGTGAGCGCGCGGTGGATCAGTCGCGGCGGACCGTGATCGTCGTCCAGGCACCCACGTGAACCCGGTCGCCGTCCTGCAGCGGGACGGGCACGTAGGGCTGGATGGGGTCCTCGGCACCGTTGAGGGTGGTGCCGTTGGTGGAGTTCTGGTCGACCACGGCCCAGCTGCCGTCCGGCTGCTGCACCAGCACGGCGTGCTGGTGCGAGACGCCCGGGTCCTCCGGCGGAACGGCCAGGTCGATGTCCGGGGACTCACCCGTGCTGTGCCGCTTCCGGCCGATGGTGACCTGGCTGCCGGTGAGCGGCAGGCGCTGCTCCGGGGAGTACGCGGGCAGGTTGAGCCCGGTCGCCTCGGGACCGCTGCGCTGCATCATCGCCATGAAGTAGTCGCGGTCCGGTGCGATCACCGCCTGCCAGCTGCCCGGTCCCTGGTCCCGCGACTCCTGGACGGGGCCCTGGCCGGGGAACTGCTGCTGCAGGGGCTGCGGGGCCCCGGGCGCCTGCGGACCCTGCGGGAAGCCCTGCGAAGGCTGTTCCTGCCGGGAGGGCGGAGGCAGCATCCAGTCGTCGTCCCCACCGGGCCGCGGTGCGTGCGGCTGCGGGGGAGCGGGCGGCGCGGACTGCTGCTGGAACGCCGGCGGAGGCGGCGGGCCGCCCTGGTGCTGCGGCTCGAAGACCGACGGACGGCCGCCGGGCTGTCCCGGTCCGGGCTGCGGCTGCGCCGGTCCCGGCTGGCCCGGGACCTGCTGACCGGGGCCCGGCTGACCGGGCCGGCCCTGCGGGTCGAACATCGAGGGCGGGCCGCCCTGCCCCGGCCCCTGAGGGCCGGGTGTCTGTCCACCCGGCCGGCCCTGCGGCTCGAACGGGGACGGCGACTGCTGCTGGAACGCCGGCGGCGGAGGCGGCGGGCCCTGCTGGAAGGACGGCGGGGGCGGCGGACCGGGGCGGCCGTCCTGCTCCGGGGAGAGCGGCTCGGCCGGCCTGTTGACCTGCGAGGGCCGCGAGCCCTGGTACTCGAACGGATCGCGCTGCTGCTGCGGGGGCGGGCCCTGCTGGGCCTGGAAGCCGGGCGGCAGATTCAGCCCGGGACCGGGACCGCCCGGGCCGCCCCGAGGAGCGATCGGGGTGTAGGAGGTGGCGGTGTTCGTGAGGAAGTTCCAGCGGCACTCCTCGCAGAACGGCGCCATCGCCTCACGCGGGGTGCGGCACTGCGGGCAGAGCTCGGCCTGGGCGGTCGGCTGTCCGGAACCGGGCCCCTGCGGGTAGCCGTATCCGGAGGCGGGCGGCGGTGGAGGCGGCGGCGGGACCGCGCCCGCGGGCGCGGTCGTCCCGGCCATGCGGTGTCCGCAGACCTCGCACCAGTCCTCGGAACCCGACTGGTGTCCGTTCGGGCAGGTCGGCATGTCGGCGCTTCCCCCTCTCCTCGTCCGGCCCGGAGGCCGTCATGCTCGTCGGCGCGCCGTCCGGACGGCCGGGAGGCCTCCGTACGGCTGTGTCGTTGTCGTTCGTCCCGCTATTTCTTGACACGAACTGTCTTGGTCGAGCGCGTTTCGAGCGTCATCTCGTCCGCTTCCGCGACCCTGGCTTTCAGTCGCACAGTACCGGTCGCCGCGTCGACGACGTCGACCACCTTCGAAAGCAGTTTCGCAGTATCCGCGTTTCCGGAAGCCGACGCGAGCTGCACCGCACGGCCGAGTTTCGCCGTCGCTCCGTCGAGATCTCCCGATTTGCGGGCATCCAGGCCCTGCTGGATGACCTGTGCCAGCTCCGCCTGCCCCGTGTAGTGCGCCACCTGCGGATTCATGACGGTGGACGCCGCCATGTCGTCCGTCCAGACAGCCCGCACCAGGCCCTGCGAGAGCGTCTGCGGAGCTTCCCCTTCCGAAACGGGCGGAAGGATCAGCGAGACCCGCGCCGCCAGCATCTCCTGGCCGATCCCGGCCTCCGGAACCCTCACGCACACGTGGTAGTCCCTGGACTCGTCGCCCCACGATCCCGTCGGGTAGTCCCCGGCACGTGGACCGGCCTGCGTACGCCGTCCTGTCAGGTCCGCGACCGTGGGCGCCACCTGCTTCACGAAGCCGATCTCGACACCGACCGGGGTCCAGAGGCGCAGCGCCACGTCCGCGACCTCCTTGCCCATCGCGTTCTCCATCATCCGCGTGAAGTCCGCGGCCAGTCCCGCCGGATCGGCGACTATGTCGGCCGTGCCGAGCAGGGCCGAGGCGATCCCCGTGACCTCCTTCACCTCCCAGTCGGTGCCCACGCCACGCGCGTCACAGGTGAACCGTCCCGCGCAGTCGTCCAGGGCGGCCCGCAGATCCTCCGGTGACTCGTGCTCGTTGCGGCCGTCGGTCAGGAGGATGCCGTGCCGGATGTCCGCCTCGGACGCCGCGAGCAGCCGGCCGGCCAGCCGCAGCCATGTGCCGATCGCCGTACCGCCTCCGGCGGCGAGCCGGCGCAGGGCCTCCTTGGCCTCGGTCCTCGTACGGGCGTCGGCGACGGCCAGCCGCCCGCCGCCGGGATAGACGTCCTCGGCCACATGCGTCCCGGCGACCACGGCGAAACGGGTGCCGTCCCGCAAGGTCTCGATGGCGGCCGCCGTCGCCTCACGGGCGTTGCGCATCTTCGTCGGGGGGTGGTCCATCGAACCCGAGCAGTCGACCATGAGCACCACGGCCGCGTCCGCCGCCCGCCCCGGCACCGGAACGCCGTCGGCGAGTGGCACACCGCCGGTCGTGCCCCCGCCGGTGGACGTGACCGTCACGATCGCGTTGACGTCCCGGCCGCCCTCGGGCAGGTAGGCGTTCTGGTACACCTCGACGGAGAACTGAGGCACGGTCGACTTGGAGAAGTTGGCCATCTGATCGGCTCCTTGAGGCTCCACCTGGGTCCGGTTCTGCCCGGCGAGGACAGACGGATCCGGTGGGACGGGCGGACGGGTTCGGGGCGGGACGAGGAGCCCGTGGCGGCGGGCGAGGGGCGGAAGCGGGACGATTCCGTGGGCACGGGGCGGATGCGGGACGAGGGGTCCGGGTCGGCGTGAGGTGGAGGAGGCGAAGGACGAACGGGCGCCGGGCAGGCCGGACCGCCGGCCGGAGACCGGCCGGCGGAGCGCGGCTCAGGCCGATCCTGCCCCTCGCGCCGCCACGGCGAACGGCAGCAGCGCCACTGTTACGTTGTCGTGGCCCCCGCCGTCGAGCGCATGCCCCACGAGCACCTGGGCGCCGTGCAGAGGCCTTCGGTGCGCGTCGGGGGGTACGACCGCGGCCATCTCACCGGCCGCTTCCGCGTAGTTCCACAGGCCGTCGGTGCAGACCACCACCAGGCCGGGCCGGTCCGGTTTGAAGGACGCGGTGTGCGGCTCCAGTTCGTAGGCGTCGGCGCCGAGCCACCCCGTGATCGCGTGGGCGCGCTCGTCGGCGTAGGCCTCCGCCTCGCTCATCAGGCCGGCCGCGACCATCTGCGCCGCCCAGGAGTCGTCCTCCGTCAGCCGGGCCGGTGGCTGCGAACGGTCCTCGGGAACCCAGTAGGCACGACTGTCGCCGACCCAGCCGACGACGAGCAGGCCGCCCGCCGCGATCGCGCCGACCAGGGTGCAGGCCGGGGCGTTCTCCTGGCGGTGCTGATCGTGCTCCAGCGCCCTGCCCGGCTCCTGGGCCAGCGCGTTTACGGCCTCGGACGCCGCCAGGATGGCGTCGTGCATGGCCTGTTGCGGATGCGTCCCACGCGGCAGCGACTCCAGCAGTGCCTCGTTGGCGGCGCCCGCCGCGGCGGCCGACGCCTCGTCGGGGCGGCTCGCCGAGGAGACGCCGTCGCACACGATGGCGACGACCGCGGGCGAGCCGTCCGGCAGGGCGGTCGACGACACGGCGAAGGAGTCCTCATTGCGGTGGTGGCGCAGACCGCGGTCGCTCACCGCGGCCACCGAACCGAGCTCCTGCTCCATGTGGTCGCGCTCGCGCGGCTGGGCGTGGCCGCAGTTCTCGCAGTAGCCGTCGGAGTCCACCTGGCCCGAGCGGCAGGCCACACAGACCTTGGCACCGGTCACCGGGGCACCCGCCGACGCGTGCTCCGTCGTACGAGGGTCGGGTGCGGCCAGTTCGAAGTCCCCCGAGGTGCCGCCCGCACCGGCCGGCACCGGCGCACCGCCCGGCTCGTCGTGACGGACGGCCGGCTCCCCGGTGGGCAGCGGCCTGCCACCCGAGTCGACACCCGGCAGGTCGGCCGGCCTGTGCGTCGGCGCCGACCGGTCGGAACTGTCCGTCACGGACGCGGCCGGCCACTCCACCCCGGCGGCGGGCGCCTCGGGGGCACGCCGCGCGGGCACCGTGACGGCGACCGTGGGACGGTCACCCGGAGGAGCCGGTACGGCCGAGAGGTCGTATCCGCACGCCCCGCAGAACAGGTCGCCCGACTCCAGCGGCTCTTCGCAGCTCGGGCACCCCGGCAGGGAGGCCTTCTGGTGGATCTGTGACATCTTCACACCCAGGTCCGGGGGCGGAAACGGTTGGCCCGCTCCACCAGTTCGATCCTCTCGTCGCCCCGCTGCGCGAGCCGGGCGAGTATCCGGTACGAGCGTTCGAGACCGAACCTGAGGCCCCGCTCGTCCAGCTCGCTGCCCAGCACCGTCCTCGGGCCCGTGAGGGCGGGGGAGGGCGGAGCGGAAGGCCGGCCCGTGGGACTACCGGAGAGTACCCAGTCGAGCGCCGTACCCAGTACCTCGGCCGACAACCGCTCACGTCTCACCGCGTCCAGCCCGTAGTCCTGGAGCGCGGTCACCTGGTCCGCGGCGGCCGACAGATCGTCGAACAGCGGCTCGTGCGGGGCGCGTTCCCGGAGTCTGGCCCGTACCGCGGCGACCCGGGCAGCCGTGTAGTGGATCGACGACTCCGGCACGGACTCCAGGGTGCGCACCGCCGCCGCCCGGTCGCCGGCGGCCAACTGCACCCGTGCCAGGCCGAACGCCGCACTGACGAAGCCCGGATCGGTCTCCCACACCAGGCGGTAGTACTCCGCGGCGTTGTCCAGCTGACCCAGCACCTCCGCGCACACGCCCAGGGCGAGCTTCGGAGCCGGCTCGCCCGGGAACGCGTCGTAGACCGCGTCGAAGGAGAGCGCGGCGCTCTCGTCGTCGCCTGTCACCAGCGAGGCGACGCCCCGGTACCACACGACACGCCAGTCGTCCGGGTGCTGGGCCTCCACCGCACTCAGCGTCCGTGCTGCGGAGTCGAGTTCGTCCATCTCCAGCCGGGCGCGCAGCTCCCGCAGCCTCGTCTCCAGGGAGGCGGCCGGCACGGAGTGCAGCGCGGACACCAGCTCCGCGGGTGCCGAGGCCATGACGCCCGCCAGGAAACCGGCGTTGGGGTCGTTCGGGTCGACCCTGGGCACCGGGAGGGCCAGCGAGGCCGCCCGGGCGTCGAAGGGTGCGAGCCGCGGACCCGCCGGGGCGTACGCGCCCGGCGGCGGTACGGGCTCCGCGGCACGGGGAGCGGGGACGGCCGGCCGGGGCGGCGCGTACGCCGCGACGGCTGCGGGCGCCCCGCCACTGATGTGGGTGTCGGGGGCGTGGACCGGACCCGCGCCCGGCACCACGGCCCGTGCGGTGGCCGGTCCGGGCACCGGCGCCGGGAGCACGGGGGCGGACGGGGCGGGGGCTGCGACCGCCCTCCCGCGACGGCGCCGGGTTCCGGCGTTCCGCGCGCCGAGCCGCGAGACATCGCCCGTGAGCTCGGCGAACAGCACCGTGTCCGTCACGCGCAGCTCGGTGTTGAACAGGGTCGAGAGCGCGGGACGCGGACGGCCGGTCTGCAGGGCGACCACCTCCCGCAGCACACCCGTCAGCTGCTCGGCCATCTCGGCCGCCGAGGAGAACCGGCGGGCCGGGTCCGGGTCGGTCGCCCGCACCAGAAGCCGGTAGAAGGACTCGTACCTGCGGAACACCTCGATGTTCTCCGGATCGGGCAGCGAGTCCACGAAGACGTTGGTGTACCCCTGGAAGTCGAACGTCAGCACCGCGAGCGTCCGTGCCACGGTGTAGAGGTCGGACGCCACGGACGGGCCGGTCTCGGCCACCTCGGGCGCCTGGTACCCGACGGTGCCGTAGATGGCCGACTCGTCGTCGTCCATCCTGCGCACCGCGCCCATGTCGATGAGTTTGAGCTGGTCCTCGGTCTGGATGGCGTTGTCGACCTTGAAGTCGCAGTAGAGCAGGTTGCGGCTGTGCAGGTGTCCCAGCGCCTCCAGCGCCTCGATCCCGTACGCGCAGGCCTGTTCGACGGGGAGCGGGTCCCGCCTCCCCTCCGGCGTCCTGCGCTCGTTGGCGATCTCCTTGAGCGCCTTGCCGCCGACGTACTCCATGACGATGTAGCCGTCCAGCGAACCGGTGCGCTGGTCCAGGTGCTCGACGAAGTTGTAGATGCGGACGATGTTGGAGTGCTCGATCTCCGCCAGGAAGCGGCGCTCCGAGATGGCCGCCGCCATGGCGTCCTGGTCGCCGGTGTCCAGCAGGCCCTTGAGCACCACCCAGCGGTCGGAGACCGCCCTGTCCACCGCGAGGTAGACCCAGCCGAGCCCTCCGTGCGCCAGGCAGCCCGCCACCTCGTACTGGCCGTGCACGATGTCACCGGCGCGCAGCTTGGGGACGAAGGAGTAGGGGTGACCGCACTTGGTGCAGAACCCCTCGGTGCGGCCCGGCCGTTCACCCCGGGCCCGGCCCACCGGCGCGCCGCAGTCGGAACGCGAGCAGAACCGCTTCCGCTCGGGGACCTCCGGATCGCTCATCACCGCGGAGCGCGGGTCGGGGCGCGGGACGCCCGGGACGAGCACGAGCCCCACCCCCAGCCGGCCCCGCCCCGACGCGGTACCGGTGGAGGCGCCCGAGGAGCGCACCGAGACCGAACGGGAGGTGGCGCGCCCCGAAAGGGAGCGTGAGAGCCGGCCCGAGACCGAACGCCGGGACGTCGAGGAGCGGGACGAGGCACGGCCGGACGCCTGCGAGCCCGAGCGCTGGGAGGCGCTCGCGCCGCCCCGGGCGGCACCGCCGCCGGCGATACCCGTCGGCGGCGAACTCACCATGCCCGTCGGGGAGACGACCGGAGCGAGACCGCAGGTGTCGCAGTAGAGCTCCCCGCCCCCCACGTCCTCGTAGGTCCCCTCGCACGTGGGGCGCTGGCACTGCGTACTCACGATGTCTCCCCCTGTCCGTCGTGCCCGCCCGTCGGTGGAGCCAGCAGGTCCGTGGCGGCCCGCTGGTAGCGCAGCACCGCCTGCTCGGCGACCCGCAGATCGCACGGGGCGCTCCACAGCATCCGGCGGGCCGCGTCGTACCGCTCGACGAGCAGCGGGTCCTCCGCCAGACCGTGCCTGGTCACCTTCGCACGGTAGGCGTCCAGCCGGCCCCGCAGCTCCGCACGGACCGCGAGCGGGGCCGTGACGGACGTCAGTGAGTCGCGGGCGCGCAGGAGTTCGTCCTCCGCCTCCCGCTCCAGCGAGTCCAGCAGCGGGGAGAGACGGTTCCACTGCGCGTGCCGCCGGTACTCGGAGGCGGCCGCCAGCCGCTCCTGGAGCGCGGTCGGCGGGCCGCTGACCGCCGGGACCTCCGACGCCGCGATCTTCGCCAGCACCTCACCACGGGCCGAGCGCGCCTCCGAGAGGGTGCGGTCCGCGCGGGAGAGCACGTCCCGCAGCTGCACCAGGCGCTGCTCCGCGTCCTGGCGGACCGCCAGGACCGCCTCGATCTCCCGGCGTACGTCCTCCAGGGCCCGTGCGGCACGGTCGTAGCGCGCGGTGTCGGGGCGACCGCCGCCGGGCGCCGCGCTGCCGGGCCCGGGCAGCCAGAAGGCGAGCGGGTCGGAGATCACCTGCACCCGGAGCGTGGTCAGCTCCTCGGTGATGGACTCCAGGTCGTCCCCGGCCGGGTGCTCCCCGGGCCGCACCCCGACGGAGTGCGCCAGCGAACGGGTACGGCGGAGCTCCGCGGCGAGCAGGTCTATGCGGGCGGGCAGCGCCGACCAGACGGAGTCGGCGGCGACGACCATGTCCAGCGAACCCGCGTACAGGTCGTTCATACGGGCGACGAGCTCCTCCAGGGTGAAGCGCTCGGAGAGCCTGGCCGGGCCACCGGTGGCCGCCTGCGGGCTGACCGCTGCCCGGTTCCCCACGGTCACGCTGTCCCCGCGCAGCACCTCGGTCAGGGCCGCCAGGTCGTCCCTGCCCGGGTTGCGTCGTGCGGCACGGATCTCCCGCGCGCGAGCCAGCGCCCCCGTGTAGGCGTCGAAGTACTCCCACAGCAGGGTGATCGACTGCTCGGCGGCGGCCCAGCGCCGCTCGGTCACCCCGGTGAGGTCGGCGCCCTCCAGGAGCCGTCGGCCCGCGTGGTCCTGCAGGGCGAGGAGCGAGGTCTCGACGGCCTCGTGCTCCGCCGCGAGCCGGGCAAGCGCACGGTCCGCCTCGTCCCGGTCCATGACCGGGCCGGTGGGCCTCCCCGCGAAGCCGGGAAAGGATCCCGCCACGCCCATCGATCACCTCTCCGTTCGTCCTCCGGACCAGGGCCCGGACAGGTTCAGTTGCTGCGGTACTTCGGAGCCGGGGGCCCTTCCACGCCGGGCAGCCCCTCCTCCAGCCACGTGCGGTACGACTTCATCCAGGGGCTGTTCTCCCCGCCCTGGCGGTAGCCGACCAGCACGTGGTTGACCCGCGCCACCAGGTCGTCGGCGCCGAGCTTGGCCGCGACGCCGTAGTACTCGGTGGTGAAGGGGCCGTCGCCCTTGAGCTCCACCGCCGGGTCCTGGGCCGCCTG
Organism: Streptomyces sp. NPDC048590; assembly: GCF_043199535.1. Classification (NCBI taxonomy): domain Bacteria; kingdom Bacillati; phylum Actinomycetota; class Actinomycetes; order Kitasatosporales; family Streptomycetaceae; genus Streptomyces; species Streptomyces sp. NPDC048590. The sequence goes on from NZ_JBICWC010000001.1 coordinate 460,158, forward strand.
ACCGGCCGCCAGGGCGTTGTCGGTGACCACGGCGTCGACCTCGCCGAGCTGGAGCCGCACCAGGCAGTCCAGCTGGTTGGGCACGGTCAGCTGGTCCCGGTCCTGGTCGGTGTCCTCGTGCTCGTCCTCGAAGACCGCGCCGAAGGACTTCGCCTTCAGGGCGTCGTACGCCGTCGATCCCTCCGCCGTGCAGACCCGCTTGCCCTTCAACGACTCGTCGTAGCCGTCGATTTCGGAGTCCTTCGGAGCCAGCACCTGCTGGCCGGCCTGGAAGTAGGCCGTGGAGAAGGCGACCTGGCCGGCGCGCTGGCAGTTGATGGTCATCGTCCGGACGACCACGTCGACCTTGTCGTTCTCCAGTGCCGAGATGCGCTGGTTGGTCGGTATGGCGCGGAAGATCACCGCGTCCGGGTCGCCGAGGATGTCCTGCGCGATGGCCCGGACCAGATCGATGTCGAACCCCTCCAGGGTCCGGGTCTCCGGATTCCGGTAGCCCCACTGGTAACTGTTCTGGTCGACACCGGCTATCAGCTTTCCGCGTTCCTTGATCCTGTCGATGCTCGGGCCGCCCCCGGACGACGCCGGCACGCTCGCCTCCGGGTCCTCGCACGCCGCGGTACTGGCGGGCTCCGCCGACGTCGCTCCCCGGCCCGAGGGCCCGCCGCCGTAACCGCCGTCCCCGTGGGCCAGCGGAAGCAGTGTGAGCGAGGCGGTGACCGCACACGCCACCGCCATGCCCGTGACCCCACCCCAGCCGCGGAGCCTGCTCCGCGCGGTCCGGTCCGTCCCCCTGGTCATCGCTCGTCCCCTCACCGGTACTCCGAGAGCCTGCGGTTGACCCCGGCGATCGCGGCGAGGGCCCCCAGCGCGGCGAGTACGGCCGCCCCTGCGGGCAGCCCGCCCAGCGCCCCGCGCCCGTCCCCGGCCGCCACGTCGAACTCACTCTGCTCATGGGCGAGGGCCTGCTCCAGCGCGTCGTCGACCTGCTCGAAGGACTCGCCCGTGGTGTCCTTCGGCCCGATGATCTGCTTCAGAGCGTTCTCGTACTCGCCCCGGTCGTCCGTCGTCCTGGCCTTCCGGTGGCGCTCCTGCCACTCGGACACACTGCCGAGGGCGTCCTCGACGGGCCTGCTCCCCGTGCTGTCGTCACCCGCCAGCCGCTTCGCGGTCTCGAGCTGGGCGCCCAGGGCCTTCATGCCCGTGCCGTAGTCGGTCTCGTACTTGTCCGTGCCGTCCTCGGTGAGGACCGCGCCCCTGGCCACCAGCGTGAGGTTCTCGTTCGCCCGTGCCTTCAGGGAGTCGATCCGCGCCTTGTTGAGGACGTCCAGCGACTGCTGTCCGTGCACCATCGCACCGCGAAGCTCGGTCCTGGCCACCGTGTGTCCCACCGTGAGCCAGAGCAGGACCACGACGGCCGCCGCCGTCGCCGCCAGCAGCCCCTGGTTGAGGACGCGGTTCGTCCTGCGGTAGTTGCGCCGCTGCATCCACAGCAGCACGGCCAGCGCCAGCAGTCCCGTGGTCAGCGAGAGGAAGGGCCAACGCCGCGCGTCGGCCGAGTCCGTGGCGAGCCTGCCGGTCTCCGCCGCGTACAACCGCTCCGCCGCGGGCAGGAGTTCGTCCGTCATCTTCTGGTTGGCGTACCGGAGGTAGGCGCCGCCGAGCGGCAGACCCTGCCGGTTGTTCGCCCTGGCACGCTCGATCAGCCCGGTGTACTCGGGGAGCAGCTCCCCCAGGGTGGTGATCTCCTCGTGGGACGAGGAGGAGGCGTCCGTGCTTCCCGCCGCCCTCACCAGGAGCCGTGAGGCCTCCTTGATGTCCGCCTCGTACTTCCGGTGCACGTCCTCGGGTTCCTGCGCCCCCGCGAGGAACCCGCTCGCCGCCATGGTGTCCGCGTCGGCCAGCGAGCGGTAGATGCTCGCCGCGTCGGCGCTCAGCGGCTGGCTGCGTTCCACCACCGCGTCGGCGGACGAGGCGCGCGCGGAGACCTCCAGGAACGTCACCGCGCCGAACACGACGACCAGCAGGGCCAGTACGGCGCCGGCGATGCGGAGTCTGCCGGGCTCCGTCGTCGCCGCGGAGCGCAGACGCGCCACCGCCGCGGAGCCGGGACCGCCGCGCTGCGGGGGCACGGTGGCGTGCGGGGACGTCTCGCCCGGTCCGGGCCCAGGCGGCGCGGCTCCGCTCGGCGCGTGTGTCACTCGACCTCCCCCTCGGTCACCGACGGCGGCACCGGCCCCCGGCCGGGGGACTGGTGCCCGGCCAGAAGTATGGCCGCAGGGACCGGCATTCACCAGGAATACCCGGATCACGCGTCGGATCGATCTCCCCATGATGAACACGATCGGGACAACTGATCGGTTCCCGTAGCGAGAAGGAGGGCGCCACCCGTCGTCCGGACGGGTGACGCCCTCATCGGTGCGACATGGTGCGGACCGGCGGGAGCGGAGGGTCAGGACCAGTGGGCGCGCAGCCTCCGGTGGGCCTCCGCCGGTGCTCCCGTGCGGTCCAGGCCGAGCAGCGCCGCGCCCAGGACGGGCGGCTCGGTGACCACCCGCACCACCGCCCTGGGCGCCCGTTCCGAAAGGCGCCGGGCGATGCCCTCGTCGAGCTGCGGGTGCCGCGCGGCCAGGACACTGCCGCCCAGCACCACCGGCACCTCCTCCGTCAGCAGCCCGAGCCGGCCGAGCGCCACCGACGCCATGGAGACGATCTCCTCGGCCAGCCGGTCCACCAGCGCGCGCGCCACCGGGTCCCCGGCCGCGCTCGTCGCGAACAGCACCGGGGTCATCTCGTGCCGGCGCCCCGCCGGGATCGTCTCCCGGTGCAGCGCCTCTATCAGCGCGTACACCGAGCCGAGCCCGAAATGGCCGGGCAGGGTGCGCACCAGCTCCGTCGGCTCCCCGCGGCCGTCCTCGGCCCGTGCGGCGAACCACATGGCCTCCTCGGCGAGCCCGGAACCGCCGCCCCAGTCACCGGAGATCCGCCCGATCGCCGGGAAGCGGGCCGTACGCCCGTCCGGGAGCATGCCGGCGCAGTTGATGCCCGCGCCGCAGACCACCGCCACCCCGCGGGGCTCGTCCACGGCGGCCCGCAGCACGGCGAAGGTGTCGTTGCGGACCTCGACCGTGCCGCCCCAGCCCCGCCGGGACAGGGCCTCGGCCAACTCCGCCTCCTCGACGGGGAGGTCGGCGTTGGCCAGGCACGCCGACACGTGTTCCACCGCGCCGGCTCCGTCCCCCGCCGCGGCCATGGCCTCCCGGACCGCCGACTCCAGGACGTCCACCGCCGCCTCCACGCCGACGCGCGGCGGCTGGAAGCCGCCTCCGCGCGCGGTGGACAGGACCGTGCCGTCCTCGCCGATCACCGCCACATCGGTCTTGCTGTTGCCCGCGTCGACGGCGAGGACCGAAGCGTTCACGCCCACGCCAGGTGCTCCCGGTTGTTCGCGATCAGCCGGTCGGTGAGGCCCTCGGCGTACTCGAACTGGCCCACGAGCGGGTGCGCGAGCAGCGCCTTGTAGACCCGCTCCCGCCCGCCGCGCAGCGCCGCGTCCAGGGCCAGGTCCTCGTAGGCCGTGACCCCGGCGATCAGCCCGGCGTACAGCGGGTCCAGCGCCGGGACCGCGAGCGGGGAGGCACCCGAACCGTCCACCCGGGCCTGCGTCTCGATGACCGCGTCGTCCGGCAGGAACGGCAGCGTGCCGTTGTTGTACGTGTTGACCACCTGCACCGCCGGGCCGCCGCCGCCGAGCAGGGACGCGGCCAGGTCCACCGCCGCCTCCGAGTAGTAGGCGCCGCCGCGCTTGGCGAGCAGCTCCGGCTTCTCGTCCAGGGCGGGGTCGCCGTACATCGCGAGCAGTTCCTTCTCCATCGCCGCGACCTCCGCCGCCCGGGACGGCTTGGTGCCGAGCTCCCGGACGACCTCGTCGTGCGCGTAGAAGTACCGCAGGTAGTACGAGGGGACCACGCCGAGCCGGTCGATGATCTGCCGCGGCATGCGCAGATCACCGGCGATCCGCTCGCCGTGCTCCGCGAGCAGCTTCGGCAGGACGTCCTCGCCCTCCGGGCCGCCGAGCCGCACCCCGAGCTCCCACGACAGGTGGTTCAGCCCGACGTGGTCCAGGTGTATCTCCGACGGGGCGACGTCGAGCAGCGCGGCGAACTTGCGCTGGAAGCCGATGGCGACGTTGCAGAGCCCGACCGCCTTGTGGCCGGCCTGGAGGAGCGCACGGGTCACGATGCCGACCGGGTTGGTGAAGTCGATGATCCAGGCGTCCGGGTTGGCGCGCCTGACCCGCTCCGCGATGTCGAGGACGACCGGCACCGTGCGCAGCGCCTTCGCGAGACCGCCGGCGCCGGTGGTCTCCTGGCCCACGCAGCCGCATTCCAGCGGCCATGTCTCGTCCTTGTTCCGGGCCGCCTGGCCGCCGACACGAAGCTGGAGCAGGACCGCGTCGGCGCCCTCCACCCCGGCGTCCACGTCGGAGGTCGTGGTGATCCGTCCCGGGTGGCCCTGCTTGGCGAAGATCCGCCGTGCCAGACCGCCCACCAGTTCCAGCCGGTCGGCGGCCGGGTCGACGAGTACCAGCTCCTCCACCGGCAGGGTGTCCCGCAGCCGTGCGAAGCCGTCGATCAGTTCGGGTGTGTAGGTGGACCCGCCACCCACTACTGCGAGCTTCATATCAGCCCTTTACTCCAGTCAGCGTGACGCCTTCGACGAAGGCCTTCTGTGCGAAGAAGAAGACGATGATGACCGGCGCCATGACGAGCAGGGTCGCGGCCATCGTCAGGTTCCAGTTGACCGCGTGCGCGCTCTTGAACGACTCCAGGCCGTAACTCAGCGTCCAGGCACCGGGGTTCTGCGCCGCGTAGATCTGCGGTCCGAAGTAGTCGTTCCAGCAGTAGAAGAACTGGAAGAGCGCGACGGCGGCGATGCCGGGCTTGGCCATCGGCACCACGATCCGCAGGAGGGTTCGGAACTCACCGCACCCGTCGACCTTCGCGGACTCGATGTACTCCTGCGGGATGGTGAGCAGGAACTGCCGCAGCAGGAAGATGGAGTACGCGTCGCCGAAGGCCATCGGGATGATCAGCGGCCAGAGCGACCCCGAGAGGTGGAACTGCTGGGCCCACACCAGGTACATCGGGATGATGATGACCTGGGGCGGCAGCATCATGGTCGAGATGACCATGATCATCGCGGTGCGGCGGCCCCGGAATCGGAACTTGGCCAGGGCGTAGGCGACCGGCACCGAGGAGCACACCGTGAACAGCGTGCCCAGGAGCGCGTACACCAGCGAGTTGCGCCACCAGTCCAGGAACCCCGGGGTGTGGAAGACGGTCGTGTAGTTCTCCCAGTGCCAGGAGCCCGGCCACAGGTCGCCGCTCATCGCCTGCCCGTCGCTCATCACCGAGGTGAGGAAGACGAACACGAACGGCAGGACGAAGAAGAGCGCGAGTGCCACCGCCACGGAGTGGACGGCGATCCAGTTCAGGACGCGCTTGCGCCGGTGGGCGGCGGCGTCCGGGACCTGCGGGTGGCTCCGGTCGACTGGCGCCGGCCTGGTCGCGAGGGTGGTGCTGGTCATCTCAGTCCTCCGCCGGTACGAGGCCGACGCTCTTGCGCATCAGCAGGAGGGTGACGCCCATGGCGATCGCGAAGAGCACGAGGGAGAGCACGCAGGCGGCACCGGTGTTGAAGTTCTGGAAGCCCATCGAGTAGACGAGCTGGGGGACCGTGAGGGTCGAGTGGTCCGGATAGCCGGGCTGGATCACCGTGCCGGGGCCGATGGAGACCCCGGAGGCGAGCTTCCCGGCGACGAGGGCCTGGGTGTAGTACTGCATCGTCTGCACCACACCGGTCACCACCGCGAACATCACGATCGGGGTGATGGCGGGCCAGGTGACGTAGCGGAACTTCGCCCAGGATCCGGCGCCGTCCAGGTCGGCGGCCTCGTACTGCTCCTTCGGCACGTCGAGCAGCGAGGCCATGAAGATGACCATCAGGTCGCCGATGCCCCACAGGGAGAGCAGCACCAGGGAGGGCTTCGACCAGTTCGGGTCGTTGAACCAGCCCGGGCCGTCCAGACCGATCCACGAGAGCATCTCGTTGACCGGGCCGGTGGACGGGTTGAGGAGGAACACGAACGCCACGGTCGCCGCGACGGGCGGGGCGAGGTACGGGATGTAGAAGGCGGTGCGGAACAGGCCCACACCGGTCTTGATCTTCGTGATCAGCAGACCGATCCCGAGGCCGAACACCACCCGCAGCGTCACCATCACGACGACCAGCCACAGGGTGTTCCAGAGGGCCGGGCCGAACAGGGGCATCTGCTCCAGCACGTACCGCCAGTTCCGCAGGCCCACGAAGGTAGGGGCCTTGATCTGGTTGTAGTGCATGAAGGAGAAGTAGACGGTCGCGATCAGCGGGTAGCCGAAGAAGACCGAGAAGCCGACCAGCCAGGGGGAGAGGAACCCCAGGGTCCGCAGCCGCTCGCGGTTCCGCTTGCGCCGCAGCGGCGCGTCGTCGGGAGCCGGTCGGGTGCCCCCCTCGGCGGACTTCGCCGGGGTCAGATGAGAAAGTGCCATGGCTCGGCTCCTCAGTTTTCCGACTGGAGGTTGTCGGCGTCGATCTGGTCGTCGAGTTCCTTCAGCGCCTTGTGGAGGTCCTTGGTCCTGCCGGCTTCCACGGACTGGGAGAAGTCGCCGAACGAATTGATGTACTGGCCGCCGTTGTTCGAGGGCGGTACGGCCTGGCTGTGCGGGTTCTGCGCGATCCGCATGAAGGCCCTGAACGAGGGATCGGCGTCCAGGTCGGGCGACTTCAGCGCGTCGAACGTCGAGGGCACGTTGTGGATGGCGTTGGCGAAGTGGACGACCGCGTCGGTGTCGATCGTCAGGTACTTCACCAGCTCCCAGGCCGCGTTCTGGTGCATGCTGCTGTGCGCGATCCCGGCGACGGTGCCGGTGAGATAACCGCGCCCGTAGGTGTCCGCCTGGCCGTCGGGCACCGGCAGCGGCGCCACTCCCCAGTCGAACTTCGCCTTGGCGTCGTCGAGCATCAGCCCGCGCCACTCACCGTCCAGATGCATGGCGAGCTTTCCCGTCAGGAAGGCGTTCTGCGAGGACATCTCGTCACCGAAGCCGGCCCGGAGCCTCTCCATGGCGTGGTAGCCGCCCTGGGCGTCGGAGAGCTCCCGCATCGTGCTGAAGAACTTCTCCGTGGCGGGTTCCTCGGCGAGCCGGGCCTTGCCGTCGGAGCCGAAGTACTTCGGACCCCACTGGGCGAACATCCGGTCGGGGGAGTTCTGGTAGAGCTGGAAGTTCGGCATGAAGCCTGCCCGCTCCAGCGAACCGTCCTTCCGTTTCTTCGTCAGCTTGACCGCGTCGGCCTTCATCTCGGACATGGTGCGCGGCGGCCGGCTGATCCCGGCCTCCTCGAAGGCGTCCTTGTTGTAGTACATGCCGAACGCGTCGGCGAGCAGCGGCGTCGCGCACTGCACACCCTCGTATTGCGTGTAGTCCAGCAGGGTCTTCGGGAAGACTTTCGCCTTGTCGATCCCGCTCTTCTCCATGAAGGGGTCGAGATCGGCCCACATGCCGGAGGAGCAGTACTGGCCGACGTTGTTGGTGGTGAACGACGTGACGACGTCGGGCGCGTCCCCGCCGCCGGCCCGCAGGGCCTGGTTGATCGTCTCGTCACTCACGTTGCCGGTGGCGACCACGTGGATGTTCGGGTGGAGCTTCTCGAAGCGGGCGATGTTCTCGTTGATCGCCTTGACCTCGCTCGGGGCCGACCAGCCGTGCCAGAACTTCAGCGTGACCGGCTTGGTCGGGTCGTCGGTGTCACTGCCGGTGCTCGGGTTCGCGCAGCCGGCCAGGAGCAGTGCTGCCGCGCCGAGTGCCACGGGCACACGGGTACGGATGTGCCGTCGCGCCATGTCGGACTTCCTTCACGGGGGAGTGGTGGAGACGGGGGAGGGGCAGAGGGCATGGCGGTGCCGTGGGAGCCACCGGGCATGGGTGTCCGCGAGGGGGCGGGAAGCGGTCAGATCGTGTTGAAGGTGCTGTCCCGCGCCTGGGTGAGGGCGGTGCGCAGCGCTCCGGTGAGGATGGGGTCACCATCGACGTCGCTGATGCGGAGCAGCGGCCTGGGCAGCGCCAGACCGGACATCTCGGCCTCGACCCGTGCGCGGAGCGGTTCGCCTCCGGCTTGGGCCACCCGGCCGGAGAGGACGACCAGCTCGGGGTCTATCACGGCCACCACGGAGGCGAGACCGGTCGCCAGCCGGGCGGCGACCTCGTCGCGTACGGCCTTGTCGGCCAGCGCCTCGGCCAGCGGCCGGCCGCCGGCCAGTTCGCGTACGGCGGGGACGGAGACCTGGCTCTGGAAGCCGCCTCCGGCGTCGGGGCCCGCCCAGTCGGCCTCGCCACCACGGGCGAGCGGTGCCCCCGGCAGCGGCATGTAGCCGATCTCGCCCGCGCCGCCGGTGGCACCGCGCAGCAGGACACCGCCGAGCACGATCGCGGCGCCGACGCCGTCGTCGAGCCAGGCGAGAACGAAGTGGTCGTGGTCCTGGGCGGCGCCCTCGTGCTGTTCGGCGAGGGCGGCGAGGTTCACGTCGTTCTCGATGACGACCGGCCTGCCGACCACCTCGGCGAGATCGGCGAGCAGGGTGCGGGAGTGCCAGCCCGGCAGATGGGGGGCGTAGCGCAGCTGCCCGGTCTGCGGATCGATCGCGCCGGGAGTCCCCACCACCACGGCGGCCAGGTCGTCGTGGCCGAGTCCGGTCCCTTCCAGTGCCCCGTCCACCGCCTCGGCGACGAGCTGCGCCGTGCGGTGCCGTACGTCCTCGGCGACGGCGTCGGCCTCGACCCGGCGGGAGCCGACCACCGTGCCGGTGAGGTCGGCGACGACGGCGTCGATGCCGGTGGGGCCGACGGACAGCGCGGCGACATGGGCGGCGGCGGGATCGATCTCGTAGAGCACCGCCTTGGGGCCGGGGCGGCCGCTCTGGCTGCCCGTCGAGCGCACCAGCCCCGCCTCCTCCAGCCGCGCCAGCACCTGGGAGGCGGTGGGCTTCGAGAGGCCGGTCAGTTCACTGATGCGGGTGCGCGTGAGCGGCCCCTCGGCGACGAGCAGGTCGAGTGCGGCCCGGTCGTTCATGGCGCGCAGAACACGCGGGGTGCCCGGTGTGGTTCCGGCCATGAGCGACGCACCTGCCCTCTGTTAGGAAACTTTCCTATTCGGTGAGAGGACGGTAGGACGCGCCTCCCCCGCACGTCAATGGCCCACGGCCGCGCAGTTGCCGGAACGTTGTACGGAGGGGCGGAGCACGCGGAAGGGGCGCCCCGCGGCTTCGCGGGGCGCCCCTTGTGTGCGCCGTTCCTACTTGTTCAGGTTCGTCGGCGGCGGTATCGGCGTCGTCGCCATCGACTGCGGCGACGTGGTCGAGGCGTACGCCGAGGGCGCCGCCATGGCCGCGGTCGGGTCGGCCACCGACTCGCCCTCCGCGTGGAGGGGAGCGACGCCGATCATCCGGATGCCCGCCGCGTCCAGCGCCCGCTTGATCCGCCAGCGCAGCTCGCGCTCGACGCCCAGCGACTTGCCGGGCATGGTCTTCGCGGTCACCCGCACGGTCATCGAGTCCAGCAGCACCGCGTCCAGGCCGAGGACCTCCACCGGACCCCACAGCCGCTCCGACCAGGGCTCTTCCTTGGTCATGGTCTCGCCGGCCCCGGCGATCGCCTTGCGCACCAGCTCCAGGTCCTCGGCGGGGCGGACCGTCACGTCCACGGCAGCCGTGGACCAGCCCTGGCTGAGGTTGCCGATCCGCTTCACCTCGCCGTTGCGGACGTACCAGATCTCGCCGTTGTCGCCACGCAGCTTGGTGACCCGCAGACCCACCTCGATGACCTCACCGGAGGCCACCCCGGCGTCGATGGTGTCGCCGACGCCGTACTGGTCCTCGAGGATCATGAAGACGCCCGAGAGGAAGTCGGTGACGAGGTTCCGCGCGCCGAAGCCCAGCGCCACACCGGCGACCCCCGCGGAGGCCAGCAGCGGGGCCAGGTTGATCTGGAAGGCGCCCAGGATCATCAGGGCCGCCGTCCCGAGGATCACGAACGAGCTGACCGAGCGGAGCACCGAACCGATGGCCTCGGAGCGCTGGCGGCGGCGTTCCGCGTTGACCAGCAGACCGCCGAGGGCCGTCCCCTCCACGGCCTGGGCGCTGCGGTTCATCCGGTCGATGAGATTGGTGAGCGCGCGCCGGATCAGATAGCGCAGGACGATCGCGATCGCGGCGATGAGGATGATGCGGAGGCCGGTGTTCAGCCAGGTGGACCAGTTCTCCTCGACCCAGCCTGCGGCGTTCCCCGCCCGCTCGGCGGCTTCGTCCAGCGAGCCGCCGGTCCCCGGTGAGGGGGCCGCGAACAGAAGGGCGGACAGGGGCACGACGGGGACCTCCAGGTAGGGCGACGGCAGACCAACAACAGTAACGAAGCCGGGAGAGTGGTTCGTTGCCGATCACGAGGGAGATACGCGTCTCACCCGGTGACCCGGGGTGTGTGACCGCCTCCACAGTGCGGCCGGACGCCCTGATGAGGCGGTCGGCGCGGGGCGGACGGGCGTGTGCGGCGACCGCGGGTGAGGAAAATCCCTTCGGCCCGTTACCCGCACGTGGTGGCGCCCGGACCAGGCATGAGGAGAGACTTGGAGCGGATCGTCCCGGCGCGAGCCACGCGTCGCCGGCGTACAAGGAGGCAGTCACGTGCCGCACGTCCTGGTTCTCAACGCTTCGTACGAGCCGCTCGGCGTCGTACCCCTGCGCCGCGCTCTCGTCCTCGTCCTCGAGAACAAGGCAGTCTGCCTCGAGGAATCCGGCGCCTTCATGCACAGCGCCACCCGCGCGGTGCCGGCTCCCAGCGTCGTCCGCCTCAAGCGGTTCGTGCGCATCCCCTACCGGGGGCCCGTGCCCCTGACCCGCCGGGCGCTCTTCGCCCGGGACGGCGGTCGCTGCGTGTACTGCGGCGCCGCCGCGACCAGCGTCGACCACGTCATCCCGCGCAGCCGCGGGGGCCTGCACGCCTGGGACAACGTGGTGGCGGCCTGCCGCCGCTGCAACCACGTCAAGGCCGACCGCCATCTGCCCGAGCTGGGCTGGCGGCTGCGCCACCAGCCCGCGCCGCCCAGCGGACTCGCCTGGCGGATCATCGGGACCGGTCACCGTGACCCGCGCTGGCTGCCCTATCTGCAGCCGTTCGGCGCGGACGACGTGATGGCCCGGATCGACGGCGTCTCCGCCTGAGGACCGGGCCGCCACCCCCGGCGGGGGGAGCCCTCAGCGGGGGTCCCGGCCCTCCTCGGCCACGGCGTACGCCTCGACCGACCACAGCGAGTAGCCGTACCGCGTCGCCCGGCCGTCGCCCTGGACCCTCACGAAGCGGGTGTCCTTCGCGTCCATCCGGACGCTCTCGCGACCACCCCGGCCCTCCCGTACGGTCGCCGCCGTACGCCAGTTCCTGCCGTCGGGGGAGACCTGTATCCGGTAGCGGTCGGCGTAGGCGTCCTGCCAGTGCAGCACGACCTGGCCGAGGCGTGCCGGTGCGGGGAGCTCCGCCTGCCACCACGCGCCGTCCTCGGCCGGTGAGGACCAGCGGGTCTCCGGATCTCCGTCCGCGGCCGCCGCGGCGGGGAAGTCGGGTGTCTCGTCCCCGGACGAGGACGCCTCGGCCGTACGCAGCAGGTCGGGCCCGGCCGTACGGGGGAAGGCACGGACGGTGAGGGTGCTCTCCTGCCCGCCGAAGCTCAACGGGACCTCGTACGTGCCCGCGGGGGTCCCGGCCGGCACGCTGATCTCCACCGGGACATCGGCGCGCGAGCCGCCGGTGACGGTCGTACGCTCCGGCACCTTCACCTTGATGCCCTTCGGCGCCTTCGCCTTCAGCGTCCCCTCGACCTCGCCGGGCCGGCCACCGGCCAGCCGCGCCGCCACCCGCTGGGTGCCGCCGCCGATCACCGCGTCCGTCCTGCTGCGCGCGAGATCGAGCCGGGCAGCCGGTTCGTCCCCGAACCAGGGGACCAGTGCACGGACCTCCGGGGCGCCCGGGGAGGAGGGAGAGGTGCCCGTGACGCCCGGTGCGGGCGGGCCGACGAGTACGGGCGCCGCGGAGCGGGCCGAGACCCGCAGCGCGTCGGCCCGCAGGCCCTTCGCCGCGGCCTGTGTCCACCCCTGCGCCGACAGCCGGCCCAGGCCGCGCCAGCCCTCCCCGGGCACGTGGGCCTCGAGGACCGCGTCGGCGGCCGGGTCGCCCGGCCGGGTCAGCGCGGTGACGGCCTCCAGCGGGCGCGCCCGGTCGAACCGGAGGGTGTAGCCGTGTGCGTCCCGGCTCACCTTCCCCGCGTCCCGGTCGGTGCCGTTCCAGGCCTCGGACTCCTTCAGGACCCGGTCCAGGAAGGGATCCAGGACCCCCTTGCCGACGGTGGCCCGGCTCGCCCCGATCTCCTCGCGGAGCGGTTCGAGCGCCAGCTGGGCCCGCCAGGCCGCCGCCCCGTCGCCGCGCTCCTGCGCCCGCAGGAGATCCACGGCCAGTTCACCCGCCCGGCCGTACCGGGCCAGCTGCCGGCTCCACGGACCCACCTCGGCCAGGAGGCGGCCGCCCGCAGTGGCCTCGAGACGCTCCGGCGCCTCACGCATCACTCCGAAGGCGGCCCGCAGCTCACGCGCCGCCTTGTCACGTCCCGCCGGGTCCGACGGGTCCCCCGTCGTGCGGGAGGCCCAGAACGCGGAGAGCAGCGGCCGCAGGTAGGCGGACTCGTCGCCCCCCAGCACCGAGCCGGCGCTGTTGCCCGCGAGCGCGCCCAGCGCGGCGCGGGCGGAGGCGTCCCCGCCCGCCAGGTCGTCCAGGGCCGCCTGCCAGGACTCCTGCGCCTGGTAGCCCTTGGGGTTCCAGGCGAAGTCCGCGGCCGTGAACAGCGGGATGCGCGAGGCCGACGGCTGCTGCATCGCGTTGGCCAGCAGGGCCGCGGAGCCGCTCGCCACCGCCGGATCCCGGCCGGTGTAGGGGCCGAGGAACACGCGGTCCTGCGCGTAGTCGTTGACCGGGTAGTTGTCCATGGTGACCAGCGGACGCCGGAAGGCCTCCCGGGCGCCCGCCAGCTCCTTGCCGGTGATGGTCCTCGGCACCACCCCGACACCGGTCCAGGCCACCTGTACCCGGCCGTCCAGCTCCGCGGCGAGCGCGGTGCGGTAGTCGGTGGCACCGTCCTGGTAGAACTCGGTCGGCATCATCGACAGGGGCTCCGCCCCAGGGTGGCGCTCACCGAGGTGCCGGGCGACCGCGCCCGCCACCCGGGCCTGCGCCCTGGCCGCGGCCTCCGGGCCGCTGCCGAACGCCTCCGCGTCCTGGTCGCAGTGCCATTCGCTGTAGCTGACGTTCTGGAACTGCAGCTGGAACGCCCGTACGCCGAGCGCCCACATCGCGTCGATCTTCCGGGTCAGCGCCCGTACGTCCGCCTCCGAGGACATGCACATGGCCTGGCCCGGGGAGACCGCCCAGCCGAGCGTCACGTGCTCGGCCCGGGCCTTGTGCGCCAGTGCCCGGAACTCCGCCCGCTGCGCCGCCGGGTACGGCTCGCGCCAGCGGGTCTGGCGGTACGGGTCGTCGCCGGCCGCGTAGAGGTAGCGGTTCTGCTTCGTGCGGCCCATGAAGCCGAGCTGGGCGAGCCGTTCCTCCTGGCTCCAGGGCTGTCCGTAGAAGCCCTCGGCCATCCCGCGTACGGCGGTTCCCGGCCAGTCCCGGACCACGGCCGGGGCGACCGTGCCGCCTCGCACCAGCTGGCGCAAGGTCTGCACCCCGTGGAACTCGCCGTCCTCGCCGACCCCGTCCAGTGCGACGGCGGGACGGCCCCCGGCCGTGCCCACGGCGATCCGGTAGCCACCGGACGGCAGATCCGCGCGGTCGGCCGCGCCCATCTCCCTCAGCGCCAGGCCCGCGTCCGCGCCGCCGACCCGGATCACCGGGCCCCGGCCGGGCAGGGCCTCGTGCACCGTGCGGACGCCGGACTCGCGCAGCAGCGCCCTGACCGCGTCCACCGCGTAGGGATCGGCCTGGGCGTCCGCGAGCAGGGTGACCTCCGAGCCCAGGTCCACGGGCCGGCCGGACGTCCTCATGGACTGCGGACGGGGCCATACCGAGGGGAGACGGCTGTCCTCGGCGCGGTCCGCCGTGGCCGCGGCGGGACCGGCCGGTGCGACCGGGGCCGCGACCGCGGCGGGTGCGAACGGGCCGAGCAGCCCTCCGATCACGGCGACGGCGACGGCCGTCGCATGCCTCCTGCGCCCGAGCTGCACGCCCGACCCCCTCGTCCCGACCTCGCCCCGGCAGTGACGTCCGAGCCCACCACCCGGGCGCGGGGGTGTCAATGCGCGTGGCCGGTTCGCCGTCAATGCCCGATCTGTCACCGGTGTGGCGTGCGGAAGGCAGGGGGAAACTGCTCACTGGCCGAAAACGGACCATTCCAGGCAGGCGAGGGAACGGAGTGTGACCCACGGCACGTTGGGATCGTTGTCATAACGCATGTGTCACGTCCACGGGTGCTCGCGCGCCCGCTGGGTAGGCCTGCTGTGTCCTGTTGTCCACGGCCAGGAGGCCAACGTGCCCGCATCCGCGCAGCTTCTGCTCTCCGCCCTCTCCAAACAGGTGCCGAGCCACACGGATTCCGATCCGCTGGCAGGCGACACGTCCTCGACCGTTCCCCCGATGATCAGTGAGCTCCCGCTCGCCTACGTCTCCGACCTCACGGGCGAAGGAGCCTTCGCCGACGCCCCGCTCACCAGCGAGCCCCCGCTCGCCGACGCCACACCTCTCACGAGCGAGCCACCGCTCGCCGCCGTCGCCCCTCTGACCAGCGAGCCGACAGCACCCGGCACCGCAGGGGGCATGGAGTCCCCAGGAGTCTGAATGGGCTTGTCCCGGCTCGCCGCACTGCACGGCGTCGCCACCTCCTTCTCCCCTTCCGCGGACGTCACGGTGTCCGTCCCCGACGGCACGGTCACCGCCGTGCTCGCCGCGCTGGGCGTCGACGCCGCCACCCCCGAGGAAGTGGCGAGGTCACTTGCCGCGGCCGAATCGACGGCGACCTCCCGGCTGCTGCCACCGACGGTGGTGGCCTGGTCGGGAGAGCCGCTGCCGGCCGCGCTGGCCGCACTCCAGTCGGGCACGGTCCTGACGGTCGACCCGGAGCCCGCGGACACCGGCACGACCCCTCCCCTCCGCATGCGGGTGCTCCCCGCCCCCGCGGCCGTGGGAGAGGCGCCGGTCACCCCCTCCTGGTGGACCGAACCGCCCCCGGGGGTCCACCGGCTGACCGTCCGCACCCCGGACCGGCACCACGCCACCGCCACGCTCGTCGTCGCTCCCGCCCGCGTGCCCCAGCCGCCCGGGCGCACCCACGGGTTCCTCGTACAGCTCTACTCGCTGCTCTCCGCCCGCTCCTGGGGGATGGGGGACCTCGCGGACCTCGCCGACCTCGCGGCCTGGGCGGGGCGGACCCAGGGGAGCGGGTTCGTCCAGGTCAACCCGCTGCACGCCGCCGTCCCCGGCAGGCCGACCGACCCCTCCCCGTACCGGCCCTCCTCGCGCCGCTTCCCGGACCCCGTCCATCTGCACATCGAGTCGATCCCCGAGTACGGGCACGTCGACGAGCCCGGACGGGCGGCCCTCGACGACCTGCGGCAGGAGGCCGCGGCGCTCCGTGAGGCCGTGCTGAACAAGGGCGCGCTGATCGACCGGGACGCCGTCTGGGAGCTCAAGAAGCAAGCCCTGGAGATCGTCCACGAGGTCCCTCTGACGCCCGGACGCCGCGCCGCCTACTGCGACTTCCTCGCCGAACAGGGACAGGCCCTGGAGGACCACGCCCTGTGGTGCGCCCTCGCCGAGGTGCACGGCCCGCAGTGGCGCTCCTGGCCGGAAGGGCTCCAGGACCCCCGCTCCGCGCGGAGCGGGCGAGCCCGTGCCGAACTGCTCGGCAGGGTCGACTTCCACTGCCGGCTCGCCTGGCTCACGGACACCCAGCTCGCCACGGCGCAGAGCGCCGCGAGGGAGTCCGGGATGGCCGTCGGAGTCGTCCACGACCTCGCCGTCGGCGTGCATCCGGACGGCGCGGACACCTGGGCCCAGCAGGACGCCTTCGCGCACGGGATGTCCGTCGGCGCGCCCCCGGACGCCTTCAACGCGCACGGCCAGGACTGGGGACTCCCGCCCTGGCGGCCCGACGCCCTCGCGGCGTCCGGCTACGCCCCCTACCGCTCTCTCCTGCGCGGCCTGCTCGCACACGCCGGGGCGCTGCGCATCGACCATGTGATGGGCCTGTTCCGGCTCTGGTGGGTTCCCGAGGGCCGTCCGCCCACCGAGGGCACGTACGTCTCCCACGACGCGGAGGCGATGCTCGCGGTGCTCGTCCTGGAGGCGTACCGGGCGGGTGCCGTCGTCATAGGGGAGGACCTCGGCACGGTCGAGCCCGGCGTCCGTGAGGCGCTCGCCCGGCGCGGGGTGCTCGGCACCTCCGTCCTCTGGTTCGAGCGCGACTGGGAGGGCACCGGCCGTCCGCTCGGACCGGAACGCTGGCGCGCGGACTGCGTGGCCACGGCGACCACCCACGACCTGCCGTCCACGGCCGCACGGCTGACGGGCGAGCACGTGACGCTCCGCCACCGCCTGGGACTGCTGGCCGGTGAGCTGGAGCAGGAGGCGGCCGCCGACGCCGCCGACACCGCCGAGTGGATGGCCTGCCTGGCGCGGCTCCGGCTGCTGCCCGAGGGCGAGGGGGACGAGGAGGCGGCCGTACGCGCCGTCCACCGCTTCCTGCTGAGCACCCCGGCCCGGATGACAGGGGTCTGGCTGCCGGACACCGTGGGCGACCGCCGTCCGCAGAACCTCCCCGGCACCTGGGACCAGTACCCCAACTGGCGTCTGCCCGTCGCCGATGCGGAGGGCCACCCCGTCACCCTGGAGGAGATCACCGCCTCGCCCCGGCTGCACCGGCTGATGGCGGTCATGACCGAGGGGAGCGAGTCCCGTACGGCACCCCCGGGCGCGCGGCCCTCGTAGGCGTTCGCTACGTTTGCACCGTGGACAAGAAGAACGCTATGCGCGCCGGCGCCGTCGCGGCCGGTACGACGCTGATGATGCTGCTGATGTCGTCCCCCGCGCTCGCACTCACCCGCGACGACGGTGACGACCCGGGCCCCGGCCTGAACGTGATGGAGACCCTCGGCCTCTACGTCGCGCTGCCGATCGTGCTGTTCGCCGTGATCATCGGCCTGGTCATGGTGCTCGACAAGTCCAAGAAGGCCTAGTCGGCTCTTTCCCGAGTGCGCCGCCGGTACGCCGTACCGCGCGGCGCATCGGCGTGTCCGGGGGCCGGGTAGGTTCTCGGTCATGACCGAGTGGGACGTCAAGAAGCTCCGCATCCTGCGCACCCTGCGCGACCGGGGTACGGTCACCGCCGCGGCCGAGGTCCTCCTGATGACCCCGTCCGCCGTCTCCCAGCAGCTCACCAACCTCTCCAGGCAGCTCGGCGTGCCTCTCCTGGAGGCGCAGGGCCGCCGGGTCAGGCTCACCGACGCCGCGCACCTCGTACTGCGTCACGCCGAGGCGGTCTTCGCCCAGCTGGAGCGGGCCGACGCCGAGCTGACCGGCTATCTGCGGGGCGAGGCGGGCCTGGTCAGGGTCGGCGCGTTCTCCACCGCCGTCCCCGCCCTCGTCGTCCCGGCCGTGCGCCTGCTGCGCACGGGCGACCGGCCGGGCCCCGAGGTGCGCGTACGGGAGGCGGAGGCGGCCCAGGCGTACGAGCTCCTGTCCACCGGTGACGTCGACCTGGCGCTCTCGCTGGCCGCCCACGCCCCCACGGCCCGGGACCCCCGCTTCACGCTGCTGCCGCTGCTGGCCGATCCCCTGGACGTCGCACTGCCCGCCGGCCACCGCCTCGCCGGCGCGCCGGGCCTCCGGCTGGCCGACCTCGCCTCCGAGCCCTGGATCTTCGGCGGCTCGGGCCCCTGGTCGGAGATCACCACCGCGGCCTGCGAAGCGGCCGGTTTCGTGCCGGAGCAGGCCCACAGCGCCTCGGGCTGGACCGCGATCCTGGCCATGGTGGAGGCCGGCATGGGCGTCGCCCTGGTGCCCCGGATGGCGTCCGCGGCCGACCGCTGCGGCGGCGGGGTGGCGATGCGGGTCCTGGAGTCCGACCGCCCGTACCGCCATGTGGTGGCGGCCGTCCGGCAGGGAGCGGAGCGCGGTCCCGCGGTGGCACGGGTGCTGACGGCACTCCAGCGGGTGGCCCGGACGACCGCCGGGGGACAGGCGGCCGACGATATCGTTCAGCAGAACTGAAAGAACTGTACGAAAACTTTCGATGGACCTGACAGGTCTCGATGGGTCACAGTCGGCACATGACCACCGACGCGAACGAGACCGCATTCCAGGACACCGACCCCCACGCGAACGACGCGGCCCCGTACGGCGGGGGCGACCCCTACGCCGACTACCGCCACGCCACCGGTCTGGCCTTCACCGAGCTCGTGGACCTCGCGGACCGTCGCCTCGGTGCCGGTGTGATCGCGGCCAACGACGAGTTCTTCGCCGAGCGCGAGAACCTGCTGATCCGCGAACCCGCCGTCTTCGACCCCGAGCGCTTCGGCCACAAGGGCAAGATCATGGACGGCTGGGAGACCCGCCGCCGGCGCGGTGCGGACGCCGACCACCCCTTCCCGGCCCCGGGAGAGCACGACTGGGCGATCGTCCGGCTCGGTGCCCCCGGAATCATCCGCGGCCTCGTCGTCGACACCGCCCACTTCCGCGGCAACTACCCGCAGCGCGTCTCCGTCCAGGCGACCGCCGTCGAGGGCGCCCCGAGCCCCGAGCAGCTGCTCGCCGACGACGTGAAGTGGGAGGAGATCGTCCCGCCGACGCCCGTCCGCGGCCACGCGGCGAATACCTTCGAGATCACCGGGGACCGCCGTTACACCCACGTCCGGCTCTGCCAGCACCCCGACGGCGGCATCGCCCGCCTCCGCGTCCACGGCGAGGTCGTGCCCGACCCGGCCTGGATCGCCGCGCTCGGCACGATCGACCTGATCTCGATCCTCAACGGCGGCATGTACGAGGACGCCTCGGACCGCTTCTACTCCTCGCCGGCCCAGATCATCCTGCCCGGCACCTCCCGCAAGATGGACGACGGCTGGGAGAACCGGCGCCGCCGCGTCCGCGACACCAACGACTGGGTACGCTTCCGCCTCCCCGCCCAGGGCGCGGTACGCGCGGTGGAGATCGACACCGCCTACCTCAAGGGCAACTCGGCCGGCTGGATCAGCCTCCAGGGCCGTGACGGCGAGGACGGCGAGTGGTCCGAGATCATCCCGCGCACCCGTCTCCAGCCCGACACCGTGCACCGCTTCGTCCTGGACGCGGAGGCCGTCGTCACCCACGTCCGGCTCGACGCCTTCCCGGACGGCGGTGTGGCCCGGATGCGGCTGCACGGCTCGCTCACCGAGGCCGGCGCCGCCGAACTGGCCCGCCGCTACGAGCAGTCGGTGGCGTGAGCCTCCGGACCTCATGACTTCCGCCCGGCGGGCGGCAGCGCTCCGGCGCCTGCCCGCCGGGCGGTATCCATGTGCTGCCGGCCCGCGGCCCTGACGAGCGAGCGGCAGCGACGAAGGACGAAGGGGGCACCCCGGCCGGGGTGCCCCCTTCACATGTTCTGACG
This sequence comes from Streptomyces sp. NPDC048590, assembly GCF_043199535.1. Lineage (NCBI taxonomy): Bacteria > Bacillati > Actinomycetota > Actinomycetes > Kitasatosporales > Streptomycetaceae > Streptomyces > Streptomyces sp. NPDC048590. The sequence goes on from NZ_JBICWC010000001.1 coordinate 479,922, forward strand.
GACCCTACGCGGTGGCCGCCGCCGCGTCCGCCGCCTGCGCGCGCAGCGCACGCTCCACGCCCGAGCGGGACTCCGACATCAGCCGGCGCAGCGCCGCGCTGGGCTTCGCCGACTCCAGCCAGGCGTCCGTGGCGTCCAGGGTCTCCTGGGAGACCTGGAGCGACGGGTACAGGCCGACCGCGATCTGCTGGGCCATCTCGTGGCTCCGGGTGTCCCAGACCTCCTTGACCGCGGTGAAGAACTTCTCCGTGTACGGAGCGAGCAGCTCACGCTGGTCGGTCTGGACGAAGCCCACGATGACCGACTCCTGGAGGGAGTTGGGCAGCTTGTCCGACTCGACGACCGACGCCCACGCCTCGGCCTTCGCCTCCTCGGAGGGCTGGGCGGCACGGGCGGACGCCGCGTGACGCTCGCCCGCCGCCGTCCTGTCGCGCTCGTACTCGGCCGCGATCTCCTCCTCGTCGATGAGGCCCGTCGCCGCGAGGCGCTGCACGAACGCCCAGCGCAGCTCGGTGTCGACGGCCAGACCCTCGATCTCCTGGGTGCCGTCCAGCAGCGACTGCAGCACGTCCAGGTGGAGCGGGCTGCGCGCCGTCGCGGCGAACGCGCGTGCCCAGGCCAGCTGGTGGTCGCTGCCGGGGGCGGCGGCGCGCAGGTGCGCGAGCGTCGCCTCGGTCCACTGGTTCAGCCCCGCCTCGCGCCACTCCGGGGCGGCGTAGAGGTCGAGGGCCAGCTTCACCTGGCGGTGCAGCGACTGCACCACGCCGATGTCGGACTCCTTGCCGATCCCCGAGAGGACCAGCGCCAGGTAGTCGCGCGTGGCCAGTTCGCCGTCCCGCGTCATGTCCCAGGCGGAGGCCCAGCTCAGCGCGCGCGGCAGGGACTCGGTGAAGTCGCCCAGGTGCGCGGTGACCACCCGCAGGGACTCCTCGTCGAGGCGGACCTTCGCGTACGACAGGTCGTCGTCGTTGAGCAGGACGACCGCGGGGCGGGCCTTCTCCGGGGGGAACGGCACCGCGGTGCGCTCACCGTCGACGTCCAGCTCGATCCGGTCCGTGCGGACGAGCTTGCCGCCCTCGTCCAGGTCGTAGCAGCCGATGGCGATCCGGTGCGGGCGCAGCGTCGGCTCGCCCTTGGCGCCGGCGGGCAGCGCCGGTGCCTCCTGGAGCACGGCGAAGGAGGTGACGTGGCCGTTCTCGTCGGTCTCGATCTCCGGGCGCAGGATGTTGATCCCGGCCGTCTCCAGCCATGCCTTCGACCAGGTCTTCAGGTCGCGTCCCGAGGTCTCCTCCAGCGCGCCCAGCAGGTCCGACAGGCGTGTGTTGCCGAAGGCGTGCGCCTTGAAGTAGGCCTGCACGCCCTTGAAGAACGCGTCCTTGCCGACGTAGGCCACGAGCTGCTTGAGGACCGAGGCGCCCTTGGCGTACGTGATCCCGTCGAAGTTCACCAGGACGTCGTCGAGGTCCTGGATGTCCGCCATGATCGGGTGCGTCGAGGGCAGCTGGTCCTGCCGGTACGCCCAGGTCTTCATGGAGTTGGCGAACGTCGTCCAGGAGTGCGGCCACTTCGAGCCCTCGGCGTCCGCCTGGCAGGCGATCGAGGTGTAGGTGGCGAACGACTCGTTCAGCCAGAGGTCGTTCCACCACTCCATGGTGACCAGGTCGCCGAACCACATGTGGGCCAGTTCGTGGAGGATGGTCTCGGCCCGCGTCTCGTACGCCGCGTCCGTCACCTTGGAGCGGAAGACGTACTGGTCGCGGATGGTGACCGCGCCCGCGTTCTCCATCGCCCCCGCGTTGAACTCCGGGACGAAGAGCTGGTCGTACTTGGCGAACGGGTACGCGTAGTCGAACTTCTCCTGGAACCAGTCGAAGCCCTGCCGCGTGACGGCGAAGATCTCGTCCGCGTCCAGGTACTCGGCGAGCGAGGGCCGGCAGTAGATGCCGAGCGGGACCGTCTGGCCGTCGCGCTCGTAGCTGCTGTGCACCGAGTGGTACGGCCCGGCGATCAGGGCCGTGATGTAGGTGGAGATGCGCGGTGTCGGCTCGAAGGACCAGACGTCGCCGCTCGGTTCGGGGGTCGGCGAGTTGGAGATCACGGTCCAGCCCGCGGGGGCCTTCACGGTGAAGCGGAAGGTCGCCTTGAGGTCGGGCTGCTCGAAGTTCGCGAACACCCGGCGGGCGTCAGGGACCTCGAACTGCGTGTAGAGGTAGGCCTGTTCGTCGACCGGGTCGACGAAGCGGTGCAGCCCCTCGCCCGTGTTGGTGTACGAGCAGTCGGCGACGACCTTGAGCTCGTTGGCGCCGGCCCGCAGGTGCTTCAGGGTGATCCGGGAGTCCCGGAACGCGGCGGCGATGTCCAGGTCCTTGCCGTTCAGCACGATGTCGTGGACCGCCGGGGCGACGAGATCGATGAACGTCTCGGCGCCCTCCTCGGCGGAGTCGAAGCGCACGGTGGTGACGGACCGGTAGGTGCCGCCCTCCTGTGCGCCGGAGAGGTCGAGATCGATCTCGTACGCGTCCACGGTCAGCAGGCGCGCCCGCTCCTGTGCCTCTTCGCGGGTCAGATTCGTGCCAGGCACGCGGTCATCTCCTTGCAGTGCGACGTTTTTCGCCATCTTTCCACGTGGGGTGGGCGCAATGCGATGTCCCTTTTCGGTCGGGGCGCATGGACCGTACGGGCCGGCCCCCGCACCGGGGGTCACCGGTCGGGGACCATCGGTAGGCAAAGCTTTCCTACTGGTGGTAGCATCAGGGTATGAAGATCAGTGTGAGCCTGCCGCAGGAGGATGTCGCCTTCGTCGACGAGTACGCCGCGAAGACCGACGCGGATTCGCGGTCCGCGGTCATACATGCCGCCATCGAGCTGCTGCGGGAGGCGGGACTCGAAGCGGAGTACGCCGAGGCGTTCGAGGAATGGGACGCGAGCGAGGACGCCGCACTGTGGGATCGCACGGTCGGGGACGGTATCGGCGATGCGTAGAGGCGATATCCATCTGGTCGATCTCGAACCCGCCCGGGGGAGTGAGGCCAACAAGATCAGGCCGGCTGTGATCGTGTCCAACAACGCGGCCAACCAGGCGGTCCTGTCGCACGGTCGCGGAGTGATCACCGTGGTGCCCCTCACCTCGAACACCGCACGCGTCCTGACCTTCCAGGCGCTGCTCCGGTCCGCCGAGAGCGGACTGCCGAAGGACTCGAAGGTGCAGTGCGAGCAGATCAGGGCGGTTTCCCCGGACCGTGTCCTGAGGCGCGTCGGTTCCGTCCCGCGGCAGCGCATGAACGACATCGACACGGCGTTGCGCAGGCATCTCGCCCTCTGACGGCTCAGGTACGCACGCGGGAGGGCGGACACCGGAATCCGGTGCCCGCCCTCCTCGTACGGTTGTGACGCGCCGCGTCAGCCCTTCAGCTCGGCCGCGACCAGCTCGGCGATCTGCACCGCGTTCAGCGCGGCGCCCTTGCGCAGGTTGTCGTTGGAGACGAACAGCGCGAGGCCGTGCTCGACGGTCTCGTCCACGCGGATGCGGCCCACGTACGAGGCGTCCTTGCCGGCCGCCTGGAGCGGGGTCGGGATCTCGGAGAGCTCCACGCCCTCGGCGTCCTTCAGCAGCTCGTAGGCGCGCTCGACGCTGATCGGGCGGGCGAAGCGGGCGTTGATCTGCAGGGAGTGGCCGGAGAAGACCGGGACCCGGACGCAGGTGCCGGAGACCTTGAGGTCCGGGATCTCCAGGATCTTGCGGGACTCGTTGCGGAGCTTCTGCTCCTCGTCCGTCTCGAAGGAGCCGTCGTCGACGATCGAGCCGGCGAGCGGGAGCACGTTGAAGGCGATCGGGCGCTTGTAGACGCCCGGCTCCGGGAAGTCGACCGCTTCGCCGTCGTGGGTCAGCTTGTCCGCGTCGGTGACGACCTTGGACGCCTGGCCGTGCAGCTCCGCGACACCGGCGAGACCGGAGCCCGACACCGCCTGGTACGTGGCGACGGTCAGCGCGTCGAGCTGCGCCTCCTCGTGCAGCGGGCGCAGCACGGGCATGGCGGCCATCGTGGTGCAGTTCGGGTTGGCGATGATGCCCTTGGGCCGGTCGGCGATCGCGTGCGCGTTGACCTCGGACACCACCAGCGGGACCTCGGGGTCCTTGCGCCAGGCGGAGGAGTTGTCGATCACCACGGCGCCCTGCGAGGCGACCTTCTCGGCCAGTGCCTTCGAGGTCGCGCCGCCCGCGGAGAAGAGCACGATGTCCAGCCCGGAGTAGTCCGCCGTCGAGGCGTCCTCCACGGTGACGTCCTTGCCCTCGTACGCGATGGTGGAGCCCGCGGAGCGCGCGGAGGCGAACAGCCGGAGCTCGGCGACGGGGAACTTCCGCTCGGCCAGGATCCTGAGCATGACTGTGCCGACCTGACCGGTGGCGCCGACGATTCCGACCTTCACGAGAACTCCCTCACAGACGCGAACGGGCACGGTTGCCGGTCCATGATGCGTATGTCCACGGCTTCCTTGTCCAATCCATTGTCCGGCAGGCGGACGGGCCCCGCACACGGCTGTGGGGCGGGTGCCCTTGCGAGCACCCGCCCCACAGTGTTCCGCTGTCGTGCGGATCACACCGCCACTACGGCTACGGCGCGACCTTCTCGATCACGACGCTGCCGGTGCCGGCCGCGGTGCCGCGGGCGTTCACCAGCTGCACCTCGCCGAAGAACTGACGTCCCTCGGGAGCCGCGCCGGCGACCACGACATCGGCGCCGACCTTGGAGGACGCGCCGTTGGCCAGGTTCACGGCCTTCGACTCGTCGACCTTGATCTCACCGAGCGTCGGGGAGTAGTACACGTCCCGGTAGTCGTACTCGGTGGTCCCGGCCGGGACGTCGTAACCGTCGATGACCACGGTGTACGTGCCCGCCGCCGGGTTCACCAGGCTCACCGACTCCTCCGAGCCCGCCGTCGTCGAGGAGCCGACCTGCGTGGCGCCCTTGTAGACGTACAGGTCGATGTCGGCGTTGGCGTCCGAGGTGTTGCCGATGGCGACGTCCAGCTTCTCGACGCCCGCACCGATGGTCACCGTCTTCGTGTACTCGCCGCCCGTGCTGATCGAGGGGCGCTCGACGGCGGCCGAACCCAGCGTGCCGCCCTTCAGGGAGCCCTTCAGGTCGCCCGCGTTGTTGGTCACCGTCCAGTCGACGGCGGCCGGGGTGCCGATCTTCGCCTCGGGCAGCGTCTGGACCGCCGGGTCGAAGGTGGCGCCGAGCAGCGAGACATCCAGCTTGTACGGGTTGTCCAGCAGCGGCGACGTACGGCGGGCCTCGACCTCGATCTCCCAGACGCCGGGCTGCGGGTCCTTGTAGGAGCGCGTGTCCGGGCGGCAGGTGTTGGTCGGGCTCTCGTAGTTCGGGTAGCAGAAGATCGTGGAGCTGTCCTCCACCGCGACCCCGTAGGGGTGGATGGAGATGAACCGCGTCTGGCTGCCCGAGCGCAGGGCGCTCATCGCGACCTCGAGGGTCTTGGCACCCTCGGGGACGTTCAGGAAGTACGAGGTGGTGCCGTTGCGCTGCACCGAGCCGGTCGTCGAGAAGTTGTAGCCCGGCTTCACCAGGTCCTTGGCGACCACGACGGTCGCGAGGATCTGCTGGTCGACGCCGGAGGTCTTCGCGTCGTCCACCTGCAGGATCGCGCTGTGGACACCGGCGGTGCGGGGCTTCGCCTGGACCTTGACGGTCACCGGCTCACCCAGCGGCAGCGAGACGGTGCTCGAACCGGTCAGCGAGAAGGTGCCGTCGTCGTTCTTCCAGGACAGCTTGTGCTTGACGGCCTTGTCCGGACCAGTGGTGCGGGTGACGGTGACGTCGTACGACTTCTTCTGGCCGACCTGCAGGCCGCCCTCACGGTCGTACAGGCCGGTGCCGAAGCCCGGGTCCTTCAGCGCGAAGTCGATCGCGGTGTCGACCGGGGCCTTCACCGAGTACTCGTGCGCCGGGGCGCCCTGCTTCTCGATCATCTTCCACGCGGAGACGATGTCGATCAGACCGGAACCCTGGGCGTGCGCGGGCACGTCCTTGATGTGGGTGGCGGTGCTGGTCAGCGCGGTCCGCAGGTCGGCCGGGGGCAGCTCGATGCCCTTCTGCTTCGCGGCGGAGAGCAGCAGCGCCGTCGCGCCGGCGGCCTGCGGCGAGGACATCGAGGTGCCCTGCAGCATGGAGTAGCCGGCCGGCAGGGTGTAGCCCGACTCCTTGACCGGGCTGCCGGGCAGCCAGGTCTGCGTGGTGTTGATCGCCGCGCCGGGGGCCGTCAGGGTCGGCGTGAAGCCGCCGTCCTCACGCGGACCGCGCGAGGAGAAGGGCAGCATGTCGTACTTCTTGGTGACGTTCGAGCCGTAGTTGGCCGCCCAGGTCTCCTTGGAGATGGACGCGCCCACCGAGATGACGTGGTCGGCGAGGCCGGGGTCACCGATGGTGTTGACGCCGGGGCCCTCGTTGCCGGCCGAGATGACCAGCTGGACGCCGTAGACGTCGATGAGCCGCTTGTAGAGCTCGGCGCGGGCGTTGTTGCCGTCGTTCAGCGGCGGGAGGCCGCCGATCGACATGTTGACGACGTCGACGCCGCGGTTGACCACGAGGTCGATCATGCCCTCGGTCAGCGCGATGTTGGTGCAGCCGCCCGACCAGGTGCAGGCGCGCGAGGAGACGATCTTGGCGCCGGGGGCGGCACCGTTCATCTTCCCGCCGAACAGGCCGTTGGCCGCGGTGATGCCCGCGACGTGGGTGCCGTGCTCGCTCTCGATGACGCCGATGTTCACGTAGTCGGCGGTGTCGCCGGCCGCGTTGTAGACGACGTTCTTGCGGGCCTCGACGACGAACGGGATGCGCTCGACGACCTGGGTCGCCGGGTTGTCCGTGCCGAAGTAGCCGACCTGGAACTTGTCCTTGTACGGCTTCATGGCGGTCTCGTCGCCGAAGTCGGCGTCGTTGTCCAGGTCCACGCGGACGGTGCCGGCGGTCGGGTCGTACAGCACGGCCCAGACGTCGGTGGTGTCGCCGTCCCGGTTCAGGTCCCCGGCCATGTCGCCGCCCTTGGTGGCGGCTTCCGAGAAGAGCTGGATCTTGTAGGACCCCTTGGGGGCGGAGTAGGTGCGGCCACCGATGGTGAAGGTGGGGCCGGCCACGTCGGCCGTCATCCGCAGCCAGGTGCCGTCGCCGTCGCTGACGGGGTCGGTCGCCGTCACCCAGTCGACGATCTTGCGCTCGCCGGTGGTGGTCTTCCGCAGAGCCGGGTGACCGAGGTCGACACCGGAGTCCAGGACCCCGATGGTGATCCCGCGGCCGTCCGCCTTCGGGTGCTGCTTCACGAAGTCGACGGCACCCGTCTCGAACGACGGGTTGTACGGGTTCTCGGCGGGGGTGTTCTTGCCCGGCGCGGGGTAACCGGCCGAGGTCTTCTGCTGCTTCGCACCCTCGGCCCGGTCGCCCGCGGGCGTCGGGTCGTCCAGCTTGATCTCCTGCTTGAGATCGATGCCCTGGACCGAGGAGAGCTTCTGCGCCGCCTTGATGGTGGCCTCGGCGGTCGCGGTGGGCACGGTGGCCCGCACGTAGCCCAGCTTGTCGTAGGTCTTGCCCACCACGGACCCCTTGACGGAGTCCAGTTGTTCGGCGACCTGCTCGGTCGCACCCGGCGTGGTGGCGACCATCATCGTGACGTTCTTCTCGCCCTTGGCCTCGGCCTTCGCCAGCACATCGGCGTCGGCGTGGCCCAGTTTGTCGCTCTTCGCGCCGGCCGCGGCGGGCTTCACGGGTGAAGCGGCCGGGTCGTCGGCGGCGAACACCGGAGCGGCACCGGAGGCGGCCAGCGCGGCCACCAGGCCGGCCGCGGCGGCTATGCGTGCCGCGCGTCTGGCTCCCGGTATGGAGCTGGGGGATTCCTTGGTCATCAGCATCCCTGTTGGTGAAAGAAAGAGAGAGTCCGGAATTCGGTACCGGATGACCGCTCAGCATTTCCTACGTGACAGGGGTTTGTGGAGAGCTGACGGGGGCGAGAAGGGGACATGGCGTAGATCCGCCACCTGCCCCATCGCGCCACGGGCCGTTCCGGCCGGATCCCGCCGGGCTCGCGGGTGGCCGGCGGGATCCGGAGGAACCGGAAGAATCACCTAACGCGGACCGACCACCACGTACGCCGGGGGCTCACGGTCCTGGGCCGCCATCATCGCCGTGCGCAGAACCACCGACAACCGGGACGGGGAGTCCCGCAGTTGCTGAGGCGTCACCCGTACCACCGTCACCCCGAGGCGCTCCAGATGCTCCCGCTCCGCGGCGAAGGCGACATGCTGCTGACCGGGCGAGCGGGCGCCCAGCTCGAGCGCGACCGCCTGCTCCGGCCAGTAGGCGTCCACCCCGCCGAGGAACCCGCCTCCCGGCAGGGAGAGCTCCACGTTCCACAGCGGCTGCGGCAGACGGTGGGCGCGCACCATCGCGTACAGCCGGCCCTCCGCGACCGCCCGGCCCTCGACGAGCAGGGCGTCCACGGCGTCCACCACGTGCGGGCGGCCCAGCAGCTTCGCCGCGCTCAGTTCCCTGACGACCGAGGCCGGTTCGCAGTGTCCGCCGCGTACAGCCTCGGTCACGATCCGGCGCACCGAGGGGGCGTCCGTCAGCGCCCCCACCGCGTCGGCCAGGGCGCGCTCGACCGGGGCGAGCGGCACTCCCTGGCGGCGCTGCGGCCTCGGCAGGGAGGACGACCTGATCACCTGGACGAACCGGGTGGAGCGCAGCCGCCTGGTCCGTGGCACCAGGACGTCGATCCGGTGGAGGGCGATCACCGGGGGAGCCGAGGCGAAGCCGTACAGGGCGAGCGCGGCCAGGCCCGTGACCATGGCCTCGCCGTAGCCGGGGCCCGCCTGGGCGGGCACGGTGCGCCGGGCGCCGGCCGGCGGCCGGCCCGCGTAGAGCAGGGCGCCGCGCACCCGGTCCTCGTGGGTGGGCGGCCCCGGGTGCAGGAGGTACACCCCCGGCAGCAACTGCTGCCAGGAACCGCCCGGCAGGCACTGCGCGGCGGTCTGCGCGACGGTCACGCCGCGGGCGCGCAGTTGCGCGGAGGACTGCACGCGGAGGGCCGGCTCGTGGACGGGGTGCGGGGACAGCGGGGCGTTCTTGGTCATGCCCGGGAGGTTGCCGCAGCGCCGGTGCCCGCTAACCCGTGTTACACGTCCGTCGACATTCCAGGACGAGGCCGTCCTAAAGCACGGAAGTTCGATTGCCGAAAAGGGTGGGCGCGACGGGGATTGTGAGGCGCGCGCCCCGCACGCGTGTGCGGGGCGCGCGACGGAGTCTCACGCCGCGGCGTCGCACTCCTGACCGCGCAGGGCCCGTGCCAGGTCGTCCCTGGACTCGAGGACCAGCCGCCGCAGCGCCGGCGCCGCCTCCGGGCGCGAGGTCAGCCAGGCGTCCGTGGCGGTGAGGGTCGCCGGGTCGTCCTGGAGCACGGGGAAGAGACCGCGGACCACGTCCATGCCGATCTGGATGGAACGCTCCGCCCACACCCGCTCGATCGCCTCGAAGTACGAAGCGGTGTACGGCGCCAGCAGCTCCCGCTGGGAGGGCTGCGCGAAGCCGGCGATGGTCGCACCGACGAGGGCGTTGGACAGCTTGTCCGACTCCACGACCGCCGCCCACGCCTGCGCCTTGACCGCGGCGGACGGGCGCGAGGCGAGGCACCGCACGTGGTGCCGCTTCCCGGACGCCGTGTCGTCACGGGCGAGTTCGGCGTCGACGGCAGCCTCGTCGGCGGCGCCTTCGGCGACCAGCGTCGACAGGAACGCCCAGCGGAGCTCCTGGTCGACGTCCAGTCCGTCGATCACGGCCGTGCCGTCGAGCAGTCCGCCCAGCAGCCGGAGGTCGGCCTCCGAGACCGCGACCGCCGCGAAGAAACGGGCCCAGGTCAACTGGTGCTCGCTGCCGGGCTCAGCGCGCCGCAGCTCGGTCAGCGCTCCCTCGGCCAGCGCCCGTCCGCCCTCCTCGCGCCAGGCGGGCGCGGCGTAGTGCGTCAGCGCCGAACGGGCCCACGCGTGCAGCATCTGCAGGACGCCGATGTCGGACTCGCGGCCGGCGAAGGCGAGCACCACGGCGACGAACTCCCGTGCCGGAAGCAGGGCGTCCCGCGTCAGGTTCCACAGCGCCGACCAGCACAGGGCGCGCGCCAGCGGGTCGGTGAGGGCGCCGAGGTGCTCGCGGAGGGTGGCCAGGGAGGCGTCGTCGAAACGGATCTTGCAGAAGGTGAGGTCGTCGTCGTTCACCAGGACCAGGTCGGGCCTGTCGGCCCCCGCCAGCTCGGCGACCACCGTGCGCTCCCCGGTCACGTCGGCCTCGGCGCGCGCGTAACGCACGAGTTCGCCCTCGGGGGAGAGGCGGTACAGGCCCACGGCGACCCGGTGGGGCCGCAGCTCGGGGTGGGAGGCGACGGCCTCCTGGGTGACGGCGAGCTCCGAGAGCCGGCCCTCGCCGTCGTACGCCACCACCGGCGTCAGGGTGTTGACCCCGGCCGTCTGGAGCCAGGCGCGGGACCAGTCGGTCATGTCGCGCCCCGACGTCTCGGCCAGCACCGAGAGCAGGTCGTCCAGGCGCGTGTTGCCGTAGGCGTGGCGCTTGAAGTAGCGGCGCGCGCCCTCCAGGAAGGCGTCCCGCCCGACGTACGCCACCAACTGCTTCAGCACCGAGGCGCCCTTGGCGTAGGTGATGCCGTCGAAGTTCAGCTTGGCGTCCTCCAGGTCACGGATGTCGGCCGTGATCGGGTGCGTGGACGGCAGCTGGTCGGCGCGGTAGGCCCACGACTTGCGGTTGTTGGCGAAGGTGATCCAGCCGTCGGTGAAACGGGTCGCCTCCACCATCGAGAACGTCCCCATGAAGTCGGCGAAGGACTCCTTCAGCCACAGGTCGTCCCACCAGGTCATGGTGACCAGGTCCCCGAACCACATGTGGGCCATCTCGTGCAGGATGACGTTGGCGCGACGCTCGTAGGACGCCGAGGTGACCTTGGAGCGGTAGACGTACTCCTCGCGGAAGGTCACCATGCCCGGGTTCTCCATGGCACCGAGGTTGTACTCGGGCACGAAGGCCTGGTCGTACTTCCCGAAGGGGTACGGGTAGTCGAAGTTGTCGTGGAAGAAGTCCAGGCCCTGCTTGGTGATCAGGAAGATGTCGTCCGCGTCGAAGTAGCGCGCCAGCCCCTTCCGGCACATCGCGCCGAGCGGGATCTCCAGCTTCGATCCCCCTTCGAGCTCGCGGGTGTAGTGGTCGGTGACGTAGTGGTACGGGCCCGCCACGACCGCCGTGATGTACGTCGAGATCGGCAGGGTCTCGGCGAAGCGGTGGACCCCGCCCTCCTGCGACTCCTCCGCGCCGTTGCTCCAGACCCGCCAGCCCTCCGGCGCCGTCACCTCGAAGCGGTAGGGCGCCTTGAGGTCGGGCTGCTCGAAGTTGGCGAAGACCCGGCGGGCGTCGGCCGGCTCGTACTGCGTGTAGAGGTAGACCTCGCCGTCCTCCGGGTCGACGAAGCGGTGCATGCCCTCGCCGGTCCGGCTGTAGGCGCACCGGGCGTCGACCACCAGGACGTTGTCGCCGCCCGCCAGGCCGTCGAGCGCGATACGGGTGCCGTCGAAGACGGTCGCGGGGTCCAGGGCCTCGCCGTTCAGCGTCACCGCGTCCACGGCCGGGGCCACCAGGTCGGCGAAGGTCGAGGCACCGGCGCGGGCGGCGCGGAAGCGGATCGTGGTGCGCGAGCGGAAGGTGCGCGGCCCGGCGTCGTCGCCCCCGCCGAGTTCACCGACGGCGGAACGCAGGTCGAGCGCGACCTCGTATCCGTCGACGGTCAGCAGCTCGGCCCTTTCGCGGGCCTCGTCGCGGGACAGGTTCTCACCGGGCACGGAGCACTCCTTTGTGTCTCGTTCGAAGACCTTTGATCCTCCCATGCGGCTTCCGGGGACCGCGCACGGGAATGGCCCGGGGCCGGGTGGTGTTGCGGGTCACAGGTGCAGACCGACCACACTTCGAGGAGAGACATGCCCGAGAACAGCACGGCCGGCGGCAAGGTTCCGGCCGACTTCTGGTTCGACCCGCTCTGCCCCTGGGCCTGGATGACCTCCCGGTGGATGCTCGAGGTGGAGAAGGTCCGTGACGTCGAGGTGCGCTGGCACGTCATGAGCCTGGCCGTCCTCAACGAGCCCAAGCTCGACGAACTGCCCGAGGAGTACCAGGACATGATGCGGACCAAGGCGTGGGCGCCGGTCCGTGTCGTGGTCGCGGCGCAGCAGAAGCACGGCGACGACATCGTCGGCCCGCTCTACACGGCCCTCGGCACCCGCATCCACAACAACGGTGAGGGCCCCACCCGTGAGGCGATCGCCGGTGCCCTCGCGGACGTCGGTCTGCCGGCCGACCTGCTGGAGTACGCCGACTCCGACGCGTACGACAAGGAGCTGCGCGCCTCCCACCAGGAGGGCATCGACAAGGTGGGCCAGGACGTCGGCACCCCGGTGATCGCGGTGCCCGGCGCAGACGGGGAGCAGATCGCCTTCTTCGGCCCGGTCGTCACCCCCGCCCCGAAGGGCGAGGCGGCCGCGAAGCTCTGGGACGGCACGCTCCTGGTGGCGTCGGTCCCCGGCTTCTACGAGATCAAGCGGACCCGTACGCAGGGCCCGGTCTTCGACTGACCGCATGCCTGCCGCGGGCCGGGCCGCCGTGCCCGGCCCGCGGTGCGGCGGTCATGTGGCACGGGCGGCACGGGTCTTGCCGAAAAGATGAACATCGTTCAAGATCTGCCCCATGCCAGCGGCCGGTTCGGACCTCCACGCGGCCCCGTCCCTGCCGCCCACCGTGCGGATCGGCTACGGGCTCGGTTCGCTGTGCACCGGCACCTTCGCCACCGTGCCCGGCCTGATCCTGCTCTACTACCTCACCGACGTCCTCGCCGTGCCCGCCGCGGTCGCCGGCGCCGCCGTCTTCCTGCCCAAGGCCTGGGACGTCCTGATCAACCCGCTGGTCGGCGCCGCCTCCGACCGCAGCCGCCTGCGGGGCGGGCCGCGCCGGCCGTTCCTGCTGGCCGGAGCCTGCACGCTCCCACCGCTCTTCGCGCTGATCTTCGCCGCGCCGCCGCTGAGGGGAGCCTGGGCGGCGGGATACGTCGCGGTCCTCTTCCTGCTCGCCGCCACCGCGTACGCCGTCTTCCAGGTGCCGTACGTGACGATGCCCGCCGAGATGACCGAGGACCCGCACGAACGGGGCCGGGTCCTCGGCTGGCGGGTCGGGTTCCTCGGCGTCGCCATCCTGCTCTCCGGCGCGCTGGCCCCGGCGATCGCCCACGCCGACGGCGACACCCCGGAGAGCTACCGGCTGATGGGCGCCGTCGTGGCCGTACTGCTGGCCGTCGGCATGTTCGGCGCCTGGGCCGCCACCCGGCGCGCACCCGTGGTCGCCCGCAGCGAGGCCGAGCCCTCCCTGCGGGCGCAGCTCGCCGCCGCCCGCTCCAGCAGGCCCTTCCTGTACCTCGCCGGGATGTGGACGCTGCAGGCCCTCGCGGTCGGGGTGATGCTCGCGGGGGTGCAGTACTTCGCGACGTACACCCTCGGTTCGGCGGGCGCCGTCACACCGCTGTTCGCCTGCCTGATCGGGCCGCTGGTCCTCTTCATGCCGCTGTGGAACCTGCTGGCCCGCCGCAAGGGCGCCGGCCACGCGCAGTGGTGCGCGTCGCTCCTCTACACGGCGGGCTCGGTGCTCCTCGCCTTCACCGGCGTCGGCGGCCCCGCCCTCGGGTACGCGGCCGTCGTCCTCGTCGGCATCGCCTACGCGGGTCTCCAACTGCTGCCGCTCACCATGCTCGCGGACACCCTGGCCGCCGACGCCGCGGCCACCGGCAGGCGACGGGCCGCCACCTTCACCGGTCTGTGGACGGCCGCCGAGACCCTCGCCTTCGCGCTGGGCGCCGCGGTGTTCGCCCTCGTCCTCACCGTCACCGGCTTCCGTTCCTCCGACGCCGCCCACCACGCCGAGCAGCCGGCGGCGGCGCTGACCGGGATCACCGCGGGAATGAGCGTGCTGCCCGCGGCGCTCGCGGCGGCGAGCCTGCTGCTGCTCCACCGCTACCGCCGGACCATGCCCGTACCACCCCGCACCCTCCAGGAAGAGACCGCACGTGCCGACTGACCCCGCCCCGACCGAGGGCCGTCCCGCCGCCGAGGTGCTCGCCGAGCTGCGCGCCCTGCGCGAGGCGGACGCCCCCACCCGTGGGGGACGCACCTTCGCCTACGTCTACGACGCCGGGCTGGAGGGCCTCGACGAGCTCGCCGCGGAGGCGTACACCGCGTTCGCCACGGTCAACGGACTCGACCCCACGGTCTTCCCCAGTGTCGCCCGCCTCGAGAACGACGTGGTCGGCGCCGCCGCCGCGCTGCTCGGTGCCCCCGGCGCCCAGGGGACGTTCACCAGCGGTGGCACGGAGAGCATCATGCTCGCCGTCAAGGCCGCCCGGGACCACGCGCGTACGGTACGCGGGATCATCGAACCCCAGCTGGTCCTGCCGTCCACGGCCCACGCCGCCTTCCACAAGGCGGCCGCCTACCTGGGCCTGGAAGCCGTCGTCGTCCCCGTGGACCTGGTGACCTACCGTGCCGACGCCGGGGCCATGGCCGCCGCTCTCACCGACCGCACCGCTTTGGTGGTGGCCTCCACCCCCTCGTACGCCCACGGGGTGATCGACCCCGTCGCCGAGATCGCCGCCGCGGCCGCCGCGCGCGGGGTGCTCTGCCATGTGGACGCCTGCATCGGCGGCTGGATCCTGCCCCATCTGCGGCGCGCGGGGCGGCCGGTGGAGCCCTTCGACCTGTCCGTGCCGGGCGTCACCTCGCTCTCCGTCGACCTGCACAAGTACGGGTACGCCGACAAGGGCGCCTCCGTGGTCCTCTACCGCGACGCGGAACTCCGCCGCCACCAGTACTTCGCACACGCCGGCTGGCCCGGATACCCGGTCGTCAACCCCACGGTGCAGGGCACCAAGTCCGGCGGCCTGCTGGCCCAGGCGTGGGCGGTCCTGCGGTACGTCGGCGAGGAGGGCTACACCGCGCTCGCCGCCCGGGTCGCCGAGGCGTCGGACCGGCTGCTCGCGGGGCTGCGGTCGACCGGCGGGGTGCGCGTCCTCGGTGAACCGGCCGCCGGACTGGTCGCGTTCACCGTGGAGGAAGAGGACGGGGTCCCCGACCTCAGCCTGCTGCTCCACCTCGCCGACGAGATGCGCGAGCTGGGCTGGTACCTCCAGCCGCAGCTCTCCTTCGACGGGCTGCCGCCCAACCTCCACCTCACGCTCACCCCGGCAACGGCCGGCCAGGTCGACGCGCTCCTCGGGGACCTCGTCGCGGCTCTCGCGAAGGCACGCGCGCTGGAGCCGGTCGCCGTGGACCCGGAACTCGCCGCCTTCGCCGCGGGACTCGACCCGGACACGCTCGGACCCGACGAGATCGCGGGCGTGCTCGCCTTCGCCGGGATGGGCGAGGGCGCGGGCCTGCCCGGACGGATGGCGCCCGTGCTCGTCCTGCTGGACGCGCTTCCGGGCCGCCTCAAGGAGCGGCTGCTCGCCGAGTTCATAGGTTCCGTCTTCCGGATCTGAGCGGCACCGGAGCATGGGAGAACCCCCGCGAGTCAGGTCCTCGCGGGGGTTCTCCGTTCATCCGCCTGCCGGGTGAAGGTTGAGAAGACGATCACGAGGCAGGACGCTCAGGGGTGTTCGAGAGCTCAGGGGGCGAGCAGCAGCACGTCGGCGCGCTCCTTGGCGGCGGCGTAACGCTTCGCCACGTCCTGCCAGTTGACGACGGCCCACATCGCCTCGATGAAGTCCACCTTCTGGTTCTTGTACTGCAGGTAGAAGGCGTGCTCCCAGGCGTCGAAGACCAGGACCGGGACGGAGCCCTGACCGACGTTGCCCTGGTGGTCGTAGACCTGCTCGACGATCAGCTTGCCGCTGACCGGCTCGTAGGCGAGGACGCCCCAGCCGGAGCCCTGCGTGGTCGCGGCGGCCTTGGTCAGCTGCGACTTGAAGCCGGCGAACGAACCGAAGGACTCGGTGATCGCGTCGGCCAGGTCGCCCACACCGTCCGCCGCGAGGGGCTCGCCGCCACCGTCGCCGGTCATGTTGTGCCAGTAGATCGAGTGCAGGATGTGGCCGGACAGGTGGAAGGCGAGGTTCTTCTGCAGCCCGTTGATCGAGCCCCATGCCTCCTTGTCGCGAGCCTCCTCCAGCTGCTCCAGGGTGTCGTTCGCGCCCTTGACGTACGCGGCGTGGTGCTTGTCGTGGTGGAGCTCGATGATCTGCGGGTTGATGACCGGCTCGAGCGCCGCGTAGTCGTACGGGAGTTCCGGGAGCGTGTACGTGGCCATGGGTTCGAACCCTCCAACTTGCAGGTGTCTAGTTATTGCAACCCTGTCGCAATTGCAGGCTAGCAGGAGGAAGGCGGAGAAGTGATCAGCCCTTCGCCCTACGACCCGGGACGGTTGCGTCGGGCGGGCGGGCCCGCCCGCCGGGTCCCGCCGACGACGTGTGAGGGTGTCTCGTGCCGAGTCATCCGGAGGGGGAGTCATGAGCCGAGTGCTCTACGGCGAGCGGTCCTGGAACCCGCTCGCCCGGACGGTGGAACTGACCGAGGACCGGTTGCGGAGAGGGGTGGGCGTCACCCCGCTGACCGATCTGAACCTCGGCGCGATGGCCGAGGCCTACCTGCGCGGACACTGGCTCGGTGGCGGCGGGACGGAACGTCCGCTGGACCGGCTGCCCCAGGGATCCGGGATCGTGCCCGTCACCCGGGTCACCGGCACGGCCGTCCCGGTGAAGGCCCGTCAGGCCGCCGAACTGGCCCGTGCGCTGGGCGAACTGGCGGTGGAACGCTGCGGTGGGCCGGAGCGGGTGGCCGGGCTGGCGTCTCGCGCGGGAGCGGAGGGCGTGCCGCTGTGGATCGCCCGGCGGTACGCGCAGGGGCCGGCCGGGCCGATAGCCGTCGCCGTGGACCGGCGCCTGGTACGGGTCGACGTCTGGGGTCCGCAGGCGCCCGTCGTGCGGATCAGGGCCCCGCACGGGTTCCGCGGTGGTGCCGTAGGGCCGGCCCAGGGGCTGAGCCTCACCGTCGGTGAGGTGACTGCTGAACTGCGGCTGAGCAGGAAGCTGCGCAAGTCGAAGAGCTCGGCGGAGGTCCGGGTGCCCGGGGCGCACTGGCAGCTGAAGCGGGAGGACTCGGCCGGCTCATGGCTGCTGCGCGACGGACAGCGTGTCGCACTGCTGGGGCGGCCTCCGCACCGGGCGGTCCACGCCCCGGACACCGTGCTGCTGCCGCTGTCCCCGGTGCGGTACGAGAGCCACGACCCGACGGACGCGGTCATGGCGCACGTCTTCTCCGTCGCCTTCGGCCTGGGCGACACGACGGGCACGGCACGCTTCCGCGCACGGCCCGTCAGGAGGGAAGGACCCGAACCGCTCGCCTCGGACGGCGACTGGGGCCTCTCGTGGTTCAGCAACCTCGGCACCGGCGGCGAGGACAACCAGCCCGGTGGCGGCGACGGCTGGGGTGCCGACGGCGGTGACGGGGGCGACGGCGGAGGAGGAGGCGACGGCGGCGACAGCGGTGGAGGCGACGGCGGGGGCGGCGGGGACTGAAGGGGCCCGTGGGCGGGCCGGGCGGCCTGCCTCCGGGGGTGCCGGTCTGCCGTGAACGCGTCTGAACTGCGCGTTCACGGGCAGGAGAGCCGCGCACGGACCGAAACCGAACGACGAAGGGTTACCGCCTATGTCTCCTGCAGCCGAGCAGTGGGAAGAAGTCCTCACCACCCGCTTCGCCCTCGGCGAGGGGAGATCGGCGGTGCGGGCGGCGGCGGTCTTCTCCGCCGACGCCGGATTCTTCGCCACCGCGGGACGGGAGGGCGAGGGAGGCCACCAGCACTTCCGGCCCGCCCCCGGGGCCGGAAACGGGCCGGCCCCGGACGCCTCCTACCTCGCCGAGTTGGAAGCGCTCTGGACGCGGGGCGGGGAGACCGCTTCCCCTCCCGCCCTCCGGCTCGCGGACGCAGACTGGTACCGCGAGAGCCTGGAGCGGATCACCGACGCCGTCACCGGCACCGAACTCGACCTGGTGCTGCTGCGCGACGGGGACCGCGCCATGTGGGCGGTCCGGACCCGGCGGGGGATCTGTGTCTTCGCGCTGGTCGACGGCGCCGCCCCTGACCACTCCGACGAAGCCCGCTCACTCACGCTGGACTTCGATTCCTTCCTGGTGGGCCAGGGGTACTGACCCCGCCGCGACCGCTCAGTCCACGGCCGGGGTGCGGCGCTCCGCGCGCTTCTGCCGGATCAGGCCGGTCACGATCAGCACCGCCGTCAGGGCTCCGGTGGCCAGGAGCTGGTCGCGGGTGTCGGGCTGGCGCAGCATCAGGACGAAGATGCCCGCCATGGCCGCCAGGGCCACGATCGTCAGGGTCGGGAAGAGCCACATCCGTACGACCAGCCGGTCCGGGGCCTCGCGCTCCATGCGCCTGCGCAGGATCAGCTGGGAGACCGCGATGAAGATCCAGACGACCAGGATCACCGCGCCGATCATGTTGAGCAGCCACGGGAAGACGTCGTCGGGCCGCCAGTAGCTGAGCAGCACGCACAGGAAGCCGAAGACCGACGAGACGAGCACGGCGTTGCGCGGGACGCCCGAGGAGATCTTGCCGAGCACCTTCGGCCCCTGGCCGCGGGCCACGAGCGAGCAGGCCATCCGGGACGAACCGTAGATGTTGGCGTTCATGGCGGAGAGCAGCGCGACCAGGATGACCACGTTCATGATCTCGGCGGCGCCGCCGATGCCGAGGTGGTCGAGCATCGCGTAGAAGGGGCCGACCTCGGTGACCTTCGGGTCGTCCCACGGGACGAGGGCCACGATGACCGCCATCGAGCCGATGTAGAAGACGGCGATGCGCCACATCGCCGTACGGACCGCCTTGGCGACGCCCTGCACCGGGTTCTCGGACTCGGCGGCCGCGATGGTGACGGTCTCCAGACCGCCGTACGCGAAGACCGAGGCGAGCAGGCCGATGATCAGGCCCTCCGAGCCGTTCGGCATGAAGCCGCCGTCGCCGGTGAGGTTGGAGGTGCCGGGGGAGTCCGTACCGGGGAGCACGCCGAGGATCGCGAGGACGCCCAGCACCAGGAAGAGGGTGATCGCGACGACCTTCAGCGCGGCGAACCAGAACTCGAACTCGCCGAAGTTCTTCACCGCGGCGAGGTTGGTGCCGAGGAAGATCACCATGAAGAGCGCGACCCAGGCCCACTCGGGGGTGCCCGGCAGCCAGCCCGTCACGATCTGCGCGGCGCCGATGCCCTCCAGCCCGACCGCGACGCAGAGCAGGACCCAGAACGCCCAGCCGGCGGTGAAGCCCGCCCACGGCCCGATCGCACGCTCCGCGTGGACCGAGAAGGAACCGGAGGCCGGATTGGCCGCCGACATCTCGCCGAGCATCCGCATCACGAACATGACCAGCAGCCCGGAGACCGCGTAGGCGATGACGATCGACGGCCCGGCAGCGGCGATGCCCGCACCCGAGCCGACGAACAGTCCGGCGCCGATCACACCGCCGAGGGCGATCATCGACAGGTGTCGCTGCTTGAGTCCGTGGGTGAGCGCGGAGTCTGCGGCGGGTGCGGCGGCTTCCGTGGGGGGAGGCGCGGAGGTCCGGGACATGGACGGGCTCTGTTCACTGGTCGGGACGGGGGACGGCCCACAGTGTGGGCACGAGCCCCGCCCACAGGGAACAACTGTCCGCTATACGGTCACCAGGCTCACACAAGGTGCTCACCTGCCTACGGCTTCGCGGGCCGCCCCGCCCGGAGCTCCCGCACGGCGGCCACCAGCAGCACCAGGCCGGTGGCGGCCGCCGACCACAGCACCTGGGGGCGGGCCGCGTCGTCGGTGAGCATCAGGAGCAGGACGGCGGCCAGCCCGGCCAGCGTCACCCACGTCAGGAAGGGGAAGCACCACATCCGCAGCTGGAGCGCACCCGGCGACTCCCGCTCCAGCAGGCGGCGCAGCCGCAGCTGGGACGCCGCGATCAGACCCCAGACGAAGAGCAGCACCGCGCCCACCGAGTTGAGCATGTAGAGGAACACGGTGTCCGGCCACTCCAGGTTGAGCAGCACGGAGACGAAGCCGAAGGCCACCGACGCCAGCACCGCCCGCCTG
Source organism: Streptomyces sp. NPDC048590 (assembly GCF_043199535.1). Classification (NCBI taxonomy): domain Bacteria; kingdom Bacillati; phylum Actinomycetota; class Actinomycetes; order Kitasatosporales; family Streptomycetaceae; genus Streptomyces; species Streptomyces sp. NPDC048590. The sequence continues at coordinate 500,149 of NZ_JBICWC010000001.1, forward strand.
GGCACCCCGCCCGTGGGGCCGCCGGACACCCGGAGCAGGCCACGGGGTGCCTCGCCGCGCTCGGCGAGCGAGAAGATCATGCGGGAGGAGCCGTAGAGATTGGCGTTGAGCGCGGAGAGCAGCGCCACGAAGACCACGATGTTCATGATCTGCCCGGCCGACGGCACCCCGACCGAGTCCAGGACCTTCACATAGGGACTGAGCCCCGCCCGCTGCGCGGTCCACGGCAGCACGGTCACGATCACCAGCATGGAACCGACGTAGAAGAAGAGGATGCGCACCACCGCGCTGCGCACCGCGCGCCCCACGGCGCGTGCGGGGTCGGCGGTCTCCGCGGCGGCGATCGTCACGACCTCGAGGCCACCGAAGGCGAACACCACGGTGAGGACCCCGGACACCACACCGTCCCAGCCGTTCGGCAGGAAGCCGCCCTGGCCCGTGAGGTTGGTCAGTCCCACCGGGGCCGTGTCCGGGAGGATCCCGAGGACCGCGAGCACCCCGAGTACCAGGAAGGCCGCGATCGCGGCCACCTTCAGCGCGGCGAACCAGAACTCGAACTCACCGAAGTTCTTCACGGCCGTCAGGTTGGCGACCGTGAAGACCACCATGAAGGCCAGCACCCAGAGCCACTGGTCCACCGCGGGCACCCAGCCGTGTGCGATCTGGGCGGCGGCGGTCGCCTCCACGGCCAGCACCACCACCAGCATGAACCAGTAGAGCCAGCCCACGCTGAAGCCGGCCCAGCGCCCCAGGGCGCGTTCCGCGTGGACGGAGAAGGAACCGGAGGCCGGCATCGCCGCCGACATCTCGCCCAGCATCCGCATCACCAGCATCGCGAGCGCGCCCGCGATCAGATACGAGACCACCACGGCGGGTCCGGCGACCGCGATGCCCGCGCCTGATCCGACGAAGAGGCCGGCGCCGATCACCCCTCCCAGGCCGAGCATGGTCAGGTGGCGCTGCTTCAGGCCGTGGGCCAAGGGCTCGGGCGGTGCTGCGGGGTGCGTGGGGGGCGCGTCGTGCATGAGCTGGGTCACTCTCGGATCATTTATGGGAAATCCACAATCTCACGGGCCTGCACCCCGACCCTCGCGTACCCCTTGAGGATGCCTACCTCAGTGACCAGCATCACGCCGAGCGGTGATTACCCGACGGCCTTTGTGCAAACCCCACTAACCCGTCAACCGCCGCTTTGTGGGCCGCTGATGGTGATCAGCCGATGGTGTCTCGGCTAACGTCACCTCAGTCCCTCTCTGTCTGCCGACCACACCCGCGGAGTCCCGATGAGCACTGCTGCCGCCCCCGTCCGTACCGGAGCGGTCCTCGCCGACCTGCTGCCCGCAGTCCGGCACCGCTACGCCGTGGACACCGCGCTCGTCGCCGGCGGCGCGGTCCTCACCGGCATCGCTGCCCAGATCGCCGTGCCGGTGCCCGGCTCCCCGGTCCCCGTCACCGGCCAGACCTTCGCCGCGCTGCTCATCGGCACCGCCCTGGGCGCCCGCCGCGGCTTCCTCTCCCTCGCGCTGTACGCGCTCGTCGGCATGGCCGGCGTGCCGTGGTTCTCCGGTGGCACCTCGGGTCCGGGCGGCGCCTCCTTCGGCTACGTCCTCGGCATGCTGCTCGCCGCGACGGTCGTCGGCGGCCTGGCGCGCCGCGGCGGTGACCGCTCCGTGCTGCGCACCGCGGGCACGATGGCCGTCGGCTCGCTGATCATCTACGCCGTCGGCGTGCCGTACCTCGCCCTGTCCACCGGGATGTCGATGAGCGCGGCCGTCGCGGCCGGCCTGGTGCCCTTCCTGGTCGGTGACGCCCTGAAGGCGGCCCTGGCCATGGGCGCGCTGCCCGCCTCCTGGAAGCTGGCCGGACGCCGCGGCTGACGACCAGCCCGAGCAGTAACCGCAGGCTCGCCTCGGCGTCGTACGACGCCGAGGCGAGCCTTCCGCGTGTCCGGGCCCGGCCGCGGTCATGCGGAAGGCCCTCGGTCCACCCACGGGATCACGTGGGCGGGCCGAGGGCCTTCCGGGTCCGTCCGGCGTCAGGCGGGCTAGCCCGTCACTCCGCGGGCACCGCGGCCTTCGCCTTGCGGGCGCGGGCGTCACGCACCAGCGAGATAGCCACGACCAGCGCCGCGACGAGCAGCGAGAGCAGCACCTGGTCGCGACCGGCGTCGTCGGTCAGCATGTAGACGAGGACGAAGGAGATCATCGCGATCGTCGCCCAGGTCAGATAGGGGAAGAGCCACATCCGGACGATCAGCTTCTCGGGCGTCTCGCGCAGGATGATCCCGCGCATCCGCAGCTGGGTGAAGCAGATGACCAGCCAGACGAAGAGGGCGACGGCGCCCGAGGAGTTCAGCAGGAACGCGAACACCGTGTCGGGCCACTGGTAGTTGAAGAAGACCGCCACGAAGCCGAACACCACGGACGAAAGGATCGCCGCCTGGGGCACACCGCGCTTGTTCACCTTGGCGAACGCCTTGGGCGCGTCCCCGCGCTGCCCCAGCGAGAAGGCCATGCGCGAGGCGGTGTAGAGGCCGGAGTTCAGGCAGGACAGCACGGCGGTGAGCACGATGACGTCCATGACCTGGCCGGCGTGCGGGATGCCGATGGCGTTCAGCGCGGCGACGTACGAGCCGTCCTCGACGATCGAGGGGTCGTTCCACGGCAGCAGCGTCAGGACGACGAAGATCGAACCGAGGTAGAAGATGGCGATGCGCCAGATCACGCTGTTGGTCGCCTTCGACACGGCGCGCTGCGGGTCCTCGGACTCGCCGGCCGCCAGGGTCACGATCTCGCTGCCCATGAAGGAGAAGACGACCATCAGCACACCGGTGAGGATGGCCCCCGGGCCTTCGGGGAAGAACCCGCCGGTGTCCGTGAGGTGGGAGAGGCCCGAGGCCGCGTGGTCCGAGCCCGGCAGGATGCCGAAGACGGCGAGCAGGCCGACGATGACGAACGCGCCGATCGCCACGACCTTGATCCCGGCGAACCAGAACTCGAACTCGCCGTACGAGCCGACGGACACCAGGTTGGTCGCGGTGAGGACCACCATGACGATCAGGGCCCACGCCCACTGCGGCACGCCCGGTATCCAGCTCTCCAGGATCTTGGCACCCGCCGTGGCCTCGACGGCGAGCACCACGACCCAGAAGAACCAGTACAGCCAGCCGATGGAGAAACCGGCCCAGCGGCCCAGCGCCCGGTCCGCGTAGGCGGAGAAGGACCCGGAGCTCGGGCGGGCGACCGCCATCTCGCCCAGCATCCGCATGACGAAGACGACCATGGCGCCGACCAGCGCGTACGACAGGAGGATGGCCGGGCCCGCCGCGGCGATACCGGCGCCGGAGCCGACGAAGAGGCCGGCGCCGATCACGCCGCCGATGGCGATCATCGAGAGGTGGCGGTTCTTGAGACCGGCCTGGAGCCCGTCCTGGGAGTCAGGCCTGTCCGGCTCACCGGGCTGTTGGCCCGGTCCAGCCAGAGTCGTCTGCGACGTCATGGATCGAATCCTTACGTTTTCTGATCACGTGTGTCGGGGGTAGCCCCGGCGAGGGGTGGTGCCAGGGCAAGCACGCATTCAAGCCCGAACAGTCGTGGAAGCGGAACCCCCGCATCCGTTTCCTTGACCCGATCGTTGCCCGAGTGGTCTTGCCCACAGCGCCGGCCGAGAACCGGACTCCGGGAGTCCGGCGGGGCCCCGACCCCGCTGACGGTTACCCCGCCGCTTCCGTGTCACACTTCGCTCCATGCGCGTGTACCTCGGCTCCGACCATGCCGGCTTCGAACTGAAGAACCACCTCGTCGAGTGGCTCACCGCCAACGGCCACGAGGCCGTCGACTGCGGTCCCCACATCTATGACGCCCAGGACGACTACCCGCCGTTCTGCCTCCGCGCCGCCGAGCGGACGGCAGCGGACAAGGACAGCCTCGGCATCGTCATCGGCGGTTCCGGGAACGGCGAGCAGATCGCCGCCAACAAGGTCAAGGGCGTTCGCGCCGCGCTCGCCTGGAGCGAGCAGACCGCCGCACTGGGCCGCGAGCACAACGACGCCAACGTCGTCGCCATCGGTGGCCGGATGCACACGGTGGAGGAGTCCACCAGGTTCGTCGAGATCTTCCTGGACACCCCGTACTCCGGCGAGGAGCGTCACACCCGCCGCATCGAGATGCTCTCGGCGTACGAGAGCACCGGCGAGCTCCCCCCGATCCCCGCACACCACCCGCAGCAGGGCTGAGCCCTCCCCGTACCCGTCTTCGCGTGCCGCCGGGCCGAGAGCCCGGCGGCACGCGCGTTCCCAGGAGACCCGACGTGCCCGAGGGGCATACGATCCACCGCCTCGCGGCGGACCACCACGAGCGATTCGCCGGCCGTCCGGTGCGGGTGAGCAGTCCCCAGGGCAAGTTCTCCGGCAGTGCCGCGCTGCTCGACGGCAGGACCCTCACCGACGTCGACGCCCATGGCAAGCACCTCTTCCTCGGCTTCGAGGGCTCCGCCTGGGTCCACATCCACCTCGGTCTCTTCGGGAAGCTCGGCTTCGGCACCGTCCCCGCACCGCCGCCCACCGACACCGTCCGGCTCCGCCTGGTCAACGACGCCCACCACGCCGATCTGCGGGGTCCCACCACCTGCGCCCTGATCACCGGACCCGAGAAGCGCGCGATACACGACCGGCTCGGCCCCGACCCGCTGCGCGCGGACGAGGACGGCGAGCGCGCATGGCGGCGGATCTCCCGGAGCCGCGTCACGATCGCGGCGCTGCTGATGGACCAGAAGGTCGTCGCGGGCGTCGGCAACGTCTACCGCGCCGAGGTGCTCTTCCGGCACGGCATCGACCCCTACCGCCGGGGCACCGACCTCTCACGGAGCGAGTGGGACGCCGTCTGGGCGGACCTGCGCCTGCTGATGCGCGAGGGGGTGCGGAACAACCGCATCGACACCGTCCGCCCCGAGCACCTGCCCGAGGCCATGGGCAGGCCCCCCAGGGTCGACGACCACGGTGGTGAGGTTTACGTCTACCGCCGGGCCAGGCAGGCCTGTCACATCTGCGGGACCGAGATCCGCACGGCGGAACTGGCGGCCCGCAACCTCTTCTGGTGCCCCGGCTGCCAGCCTTCCTCCCAGGGCCGATAGCCGTCGGCCCCGGTCAGAACCCGTGCGGGCACCATGGCTGCGTGTCCGAGGAGAAGGCGAGGGAGGCCGCGGACAGCGCGCCCTCCCGCAGCTCGCGCACCAGCCCCGCCGACGCCAGCGTCGTCAGCGACACGCCGCCCAGATAGGCGGCGCCCAACTCGTTCACGGACAGCGCGAGTTCCGGTTCGTCCTGCGTCCGCTCGCAGGTCGCGGCACCCTTCACGTCGGCTGACAGCCGCCAGCGCCCCGCGTTCCAGGGGCAGAAGGAGTCCTCCACCTCCAGCACCACGTCGACCGGGGTCCGGTAGCTCCGGGCCTCCAGCGCGGCGCCCAGCTCGACCAGCCTCACGTACAGCCCGTCCCGCAGGCCCGGTTCGCACCGCCGGATGTCGGAGACCATCCGGAGCACCGGGTCGTCCACGGGCCGGTTGCCGCACTCGACGACCGAGGTCAGGTCGATGCCGAACAGGAAGCGCCACAGGGCGGCGTACGAGGCGGGGTCGACCGCCGCGAGGTCGCGGACCGCCACCGTGCCCTTGGGGCCGGCCTTCTCCCAGTCGGGCCGCAGATGGAAGGTGACGTACCCCGTCACCTCACCGTCCCGCTCCGCCAGGACGCACTGCAACGGAGATCCGCCGCCCCGGCCGCTCTCGGGGTCGTTCACGGGCATCCGCTCCCAGCCCGGCTGCCGCAGCAGCATCCCCGGCCGGTCCGCCGCCGTGCGCGCGTACACCGCCTCGCAGGCGTCGAGGGCCGCCTCGGGGGTGGCGCGGCGCATCCTCACCGCGTCCGTGCCCGGGGGCGGCGACGTGAGGCGCACCCGCGAGGTGTCGATCCGGAGGTTCGTCTCCGCCGTGGCCGCGCCGTAGCCGAACCGGCCGTAGATCGCGGGCTCCGAGGCCGTCAGCACCGCCAACGGCTCACCCCACGAGCGGATGTCGTCCAACTGGCGTCGCATCAGCGCCGTCAGCAGTCCCTGCCTGCGGTGCGTCGAGGCGACGCCGACCATCGTGATCCCCGCGGCCCGCACCGCGCTCCCGCCCGGAACGGTCATCCGGAAGCTGTAGGCACCGGCCGTGCCCACGCACTCGGCACCGTCCCAGTGCCCCAGGGCCCGCTCGGGTTCCGCCAGGGCGGCGTACAACTCACGGCTGGCCGGCGCGATGGGAACACCACCGAACGCCAATTCGACACAGTCGAGCCAGGTGTCCCATTCCGGAGCAGACAAAGCACGCAAGTCCGTGGTCATGACCCCTGCTTACCAGCGGCACCCGTGCCCGGCGACCCAATTTCGAACACATTGACACAGGGTCCCCCTGCACCGGAGGCCGCCGGGTGGATAAGGTCCCGACAATGGCCCGTCGCACAGGAGCAGAGACCTACACCGCCCGGTGGCGCAGATCCATGCACCGGGCGCGCATCGCGCTGCGCCGGTCCGGGGTCGACTACTTCCGCGGTGACGGGTCCGACTGGATAGCCCTGGCCGGGCTCCTGGTCCTCATTCCCGTGATCACCGTCGGCACGCTCCTCAACCCGATCTGGTGCTCGCCCGCGGCCCTGGCCCTGCCGATCGTGGCAGGCGGTCTCCTGCTGCGCCCCGCGAGCCTGCTCGGCCTCTACGCGACCGCCGCCGCCGCGCTGATCGTGGAGTCCATAGCCCTCGGCCCCTACGGGGAGGGGCCCGCCCGGGTCACGCCGGGCACCGTACTGACCGTCGCCGCCTGCGGATTCTTCGGCCTGGTGCTCGCCCAGTTCCGTGCCAGGGTCGGCGTCCCGTGGCGTCGCGGCGGCACCATGCTCTTCGACCTGCGGGAGCGGATCCGGGTGCAGAGCGCCCTGCCGCGGCTGCCCGCCGGCTGGCACCGGGAGATGGCGCTCCGCCCCGCGGGAGGCCAGTCCTTCTCCGGCGACTTCGTCGTCGCGGCCCGTACCAACGGCGGCCGCACCCTCGAAGTCGTCCTCACCGATGTCTCCGGGAAGGGCATGGACGCCGGCTCCCGCGCCCTCCTGCTCTCCGGCGCCTTCGGCGGACTCCTCGGCTCGCTGCCGCCGCACGGGTTCCTGCCCGCGGCCAACGGCTACCTGCTGCGCCAGGACTGGGACGAGGGGTTCGCCACCTCCATCCACCTCGTGCTCGACCTCGACTCGGGCGACTACGAACTCCTCTCGGCAGGCCATCCCCCCGCCCTGCAGCTGCACGCCGGCAGCGGCCGGTGGGAGGAGAAGGCCGCCGAGGGCCCGCTCCTCGGGGTCTACGACGGCGCGGAGTTCGACGCGGTGAAGGGATCGCTCGCCCCGGGGGACGTCCTGATGCTCTTCACGGACGGCCTGGTGGAGGCCTCGGACCGGGACATCGCCGACGGTATCGACCGCCTGACCGGCGAGGCCGACCGCTACGTCGCCACCAGCTTCGAGGGCGCAGCCTGGCACCTCATCGAGGCCTGCGCGAAGGACGTCAACGACGACCGCGCGCTGCTGCTCCTCTCCCGCCACGCCTGAGCGGGACGCCGGAAAACGGTGCAAACCGTGCGCGCGTCAATCCAACAGTGCGACTCTCACCCGATCGTGGAGTGCCGGCAGGGGAAGCCGAGCCGGTCCCGTGCTCCACGGACGGAAGGCACGGGACCTGCGGCGCTCAGACGGGCACCATCTCCTCTGTGGCGTCCCGCTCCGGGGTGCGTCCCCCTGGCAGGACCCGGGCCAGCCAGTGCGAACGGCCGGCCGCCAGAGGCGCCAGGACCGCCAGCAGGAGGACGTACCCGGCGATGAACGGGGAGAGCCGTTCGTCCAGCCCCGCGCCCGCCGCCATCGTGGCCAGGATCAGCGCGAACTCGCCCCGCGCCAGCAGCGTGGTGGAGATGTTCGCCGTCGCCTGCGGCCCGAACGCGTAGATCCTCGCCGTGGCCATGCCCGCGAAGACGTTCATGGCCAAGGTCACGGCGACCGCGGCCAGGACCGGCCACACGACGCTCGGCAGGTCCCCGGGGTTGATGGAGAGCCCGAAGGCGAAGAAGAAGATGGCGCCGAACGCGTCCCGCAGCGGATGGACCAGCTTCAGGATGCGCGCACCCGACGTGGTGCTGCCCAGCATCAGGCCGACCATGAACGCGCCGATCGCGTCGGCGACACCGAACCACTCCGAGACGCCCGCCACGAAGACCGCGGCGCCGAGGAAGGAGATCACCAGGAGCTCGTCGTCGCCGGTGTGGATCAGCTTTCCGATCAGCCGCGTGCCGAAGCGGGCCGCCACGGCGAGCAGCAGCAGGAAACCGAAGGCCTTGCCGCCGTCGAGCACGGCCGCGCCGAGGCTGTCCGCGCCCGAGAGGACCGGCTGGAGCGCCGCCAGATAGAGGGCGAGGAAGACATCCTCCACGACGATGATGCCGAGGATGGGCCGGGTCTCCGGGCTGCCGATCCGCCCCAGATCCACCAGCACCTTCGTGACGATGGCCGAGGACGAGATCCCGAGCACTCCCGCGAGTACCAGGGCCTCCGAGGTACCCCAGCCCAGCGCGAACCCGAAGCCGAGGCCCGCGCCGACGTTGAGCGCGAGATAGGTGCCACCGGCGAGCGCCATCCTGCGCCCGCCCTTCTTCAGGTCGTCGAGATGGAATTCGAGGCCGAGGTAGAAGAGCAGCAGCACCAGGCCCAGCGCGGACAGCATCTCGAGGTCGTGGGGGTCGTCGAGCAGGACCACCCCCGGGGTGTGCGGGCCGAGGAGGATCCCGGCCAGGATGAACAGGGGAATGGTCGGCAGTCCGATGCGCCCGCCGACGCGGGCCAGGACGGCGGCGGCAAGGAAGGCGCCGCCCATGGCGATGAGCGTGTCTGCGTGTCCGATGAGCCCGTCTCCTTCGTCAGGTCAAGAGAACGTCAAGGAATCGTCAGTAATTAGTTTACCGAACGATATGGACGTACTCCTGGGCCTCCGGGGAAGGGGAGGGTCCGGCGTACAGTCGGCGCATGCCGATCCCGTATCTGACGCTGTCCCAGGTGGAGGCGATCGCCCGCGAGGCCCATCGCACGCAGACCGACAAGGCGGGCCGCCCGTACACCGAGCACCTGGCCGCGGTGGCCGAAGGGGTACGCGTCCGGGGAGGCGGCGAGGAGCAGATGGCGGCGGCCTGGCTGCACGACGCGATCGAGGACGGGGCGCTCACACGGCAGTGGCTGGACGAGGCGGCGCTGCCGGAGCGGGTGAAGCAGATGGTCCTCGCCGTCACCAGAAGGGACGGCGAGGACCTCTTCGCGTACACCGGGCGGATTCTCGCCACACCAGGTGCGCTGCTCGTCAAGGAGGCGGACCTGGCGCACAACGCCGACCCGGAGCGACTGGCCGTGCTGGAGCCCGCGACCCGTACCCGGCTGACCGAGAAGTATGCGCAGGTACGCGGGCTGCTGGGGCTCGACGGGGGCGAGGGGCCTCCGGACCGACAGGATTCGGCCAACCCGGCCACGAGCTGACGTGGTGCCCGGACCGGCTCCGTTCGAGGGGGCCGATCCGGACACCCGCACTCAGCGCTTGGCGGGGGTCCTGGTGCGGAACGCCCAGTTCATGTCCGGCTCGGTGGCGAAGCGCAGGGCTCGCCGGACCGGCGGGGTGCACAGCAGCGTCACGGCGACGCCCGCGACCAGGGAGACGAGGACCAGGCCCGCGGGGTCCTGGAGCCACTCGTACCGGTCGACCAGACCGAAGTAGTCCGCGCCCCTGATGAGGAAGCCGTGCATCAGGTAGCCGCAGATCGTTCCGGCTCCCAGCGCGGTGAACCACATGTGCCGGCGGGGCACCCAGGACAGGAACGCCACGGTGAGCACCAGCGCGCAGCCGAACATCGCCAGGGTCATCACGGCCCCCGACCACCAGGGGGAGTCCATCTCCTGGGCGCTGTTGCTGCGGTAGAACCAGCCGAGCTGCATGCGCGGCGCGGCCCAGTAGGCGAAGACCAGGGCGCCGGCGAACAGCGGGACGGCGGCGAGCCGTACCTCGCGCCGCCGGATCATCTGGAAGTGCTCGGGCTTCATCAGCAGGCCGAGGACGAAGAACGGCAGCAGCTGGCAGACCCGCTGGAGGTCCAGGTCGTCACCGATGCCCGGCGTCACCGAGGCCAGCATCGCGATCACGAGGGCGACCGGGAGCGGGTGGCGCAGCGACTGCCAGATGGGCGTGGTGACGCGCCAGATGAAGAGCGCGATCAGGAACCAGGTCAGGAAGAACGGGTCGAGCAGGGTGATGGGCGTGTCGCCGTCGCCGCCGGCGTAGCGCTTGAAGAGCGAGTACGCGGTCTCGAAGAGCACGTAGGGCACGACGACCCCGGTGACCAGGCGCTTCACCTTGGACGGGCTCATGTCGAACGAGCGGGAGAAATAGCCCGATACGAGGATGAACGCCGGCATGTGGAACGTGTAGACGATCATGTACAGCGCCCGCGCGGTGCGGCTGCCGTCCATCACCGGCTCCCACGCGTGCGCGATCGCGACGAGCACGATGGCGATGTACTTCACATTGTCGAAGTACGCGTCACGGCGCTTGGCCGGTGCGGCCGCCCCGGCGGGGGCGGGAGCGGTCCCGGTGCGGGCGGCGGGGGCCACCGCGGTCGCCGGGTTCCGCTCTTGTCTCGGCTCCGACTCCCGGCTCTCCGGGGTGATCGGGGCCCTCTGAATTTCGCTCGGAGCTTGGGACATCTGATGCACCTTAGACCCGTCGATCGGCATGCGTAAAACGAGGAAGAGAATTCGCGTGTTCCCGCACGATCGAAAGTCAAACCAGGTGGATCTGACCGGTACGTAGTGATTCATCCCTCTTAAATAGGGCATTTCGGCGGCTTGTTGGTGAGAGTGAATTACGTCGCACCAACGTGCGGGAAATGACTGTGAATGAAGTGTGCGGATATGGAAACGATCACATCCGGCAATATTCGAACTCCTCTGCGCACAGCGGACGTACAGCTTTCCCGGTGCTCCCCCGCAGGCCCCGGGAGTGCGGCCCGGCGGTCGGCCCCGGCTGTGCGCCCGCGGTCGCGAGGATGGCGCGATCCGGCCATCTCGCCTCTTCACCCGGCAGCAACGGCAGGGGAGTTGGTGGCACGATGTAGCCCGACGGAGGTGTGCCGGGCCGCACGCCACCGGGCCGGCAAGGCGGACCGACCAAGGGTGTGATCAGTCATGGCCATTTCACTGTCTGTGGTGCTTCTGCTGGGGATCGTCATGGTGGTGCTGATCCGCGGTGGATCCCTCAAGGGCGGACCGGCGGTCGTCGCCATGCTCTTCGGCTTCTTCCTCGCGTCGACCGGCATGGCGCCGTCGATCAACAGGTTCATGAACTCGATAGCCGACACGATCAACCAGATCAGCTTCTGAGTCCCCCGCGGGGACCGCTCGCGGCCGCCCGGGCCGGCCTGACGCGCCGGGCCGGGCCGCGGCGTGTGCGCGCAGGGCGTCGGCCGCCTGTGGGATCCGGGCCGGGAGCCGAGCCCTTCGGGCCGGTGCGCGGTCACTGCCGGCAAACGCGTCAGGGCCGGACCGAGGAGGGATCCTCGGTCCGGCCCTGAGCCGTTGGAGCGGGCGACGGGAATCGAACCCGCGTAGCTAGTTTGGAAGACTAGGGCTCTACCATTGAGCTACGCCCGCAAGCGCCGTGATGCCGGGTCCGGAGGCCCGGTGGATCTCGGTACGGGAAGCATCGTAGCGGGTCCGGGGCGGTGAACGCACACCCGTATCGGCGAGCCCCTCGGGACCCCTGTGCGACGGGCCGCGCAAAGCGGCCGACGCACCGCCTTCGTGCATGTACCCTACGTGTCGCACCGACGGGGTGTGGCGCAGCTTGGTAGCGCGTCCGCTTTGGGAGCGGAAGGTCGTCGGTTCGAATCCGGCCACCCCGACCACCAGCAAGATCGCATTGTGGGAGTGCCTCCCCTTGCCGTTACTATGCAAAATGCGTGCCCGTGTGTCTGATGTACCGGGCTCGATCCGCGAAGCCGCCTCTCGGCGGCCCAGCAGAACCCCAAGAAGTCAGCCACCAAGGAGACCGAACCGTGAAGAGCGCCGTGGAGACCCTGAACCCGACTCGGGTTCGGCTCAGCATCGAGGTGCCCTTCGAGGAGCTCAAGGACAGCCTCGACGCGGCGTACAAGAAGATCAACCAGCAGGTCACGGTGAAGGGCTTCCGTAAGGGCAAGATCCCGAACCGCGTCATCGACCAGCGGTTCGGCCGTGGTGCTGTGCTGGAGGAGGCCGTCAACGACGCCCTCCCGAAGTTCTACACCGAGGCTGTCAACGAGGGTGAGCTCAACGTTCTGGGCCAGCCCGAGGTCGACATCACCGAGCTCAAGGACGGTGAGCTGCTGGCCTTCACCGCCGAGGTGGACGTCCGTCCCGAGATCGAGATCCCGGACTACTCCGGCATCGAGGTCACCGTGGACGCACTCGAAGTGACCGACGAAGAGGTCGAGAAGGCCGTGGAGCAGCTCCGCGAGCGCTTCGCCTCGACCAACCCGGTCGAGCGCGCCGCCGCCGAGGGCGACGTCGTGACGATCGACCTGGAGGCCAAGGTCGACGGAGAGGTCCTCGAGGACGGCGTGGCCGCGGGTGTCTCGTACACCATCGGTTCCGGCGAGCTCCTCGACGGCATCGACGACGCCGTGAAGGGCCTGGAGGCCGGTGGCGAGGCCACCTTCACCTCCGAGCTGAAGGGCGGCTCCGCCGAGGGCAAGGAGGCGGAGGTCACCGTCAAGGTCACCGCCGTCGCCTCGCGTGAACTGCCTGAGCTGGACGACGACTTCGCGCAGATGGCGAGCGAGTTCGACACCCTCGCCGAGCTCCGCGACGACAGCCGCAAGCGCCTCGAGAACCAGAAGCAGTACGACCAGGCCACCCAGGCCCAGGAGCGCGTCCTCGACGAGCTGCTGAAGCTGGCCGAGGTCCCGATCCCCGAGAAGCTGCTCGCGGACGAGGTCCAGACCCGCAAGCACAACCTCGAGCACCACCAGCTCGGCCAGATGGGCCTCGACCTCGAGAAGTACCTCGAGATCCAGGGCAAGACGCTGGAGGAGTTCGAGAACGAGACCTCCGAGCAGGCCGTCAAGGGCATCAAGACCCAGTTCATCCTTGACGAGCTCGTCAACAAGGAGAAGCTGAACGTCAACCAGGAGGAGCTCACCGAGCACCTCATGCGGCGTGCGGCGTCCTCCGGCATGAGCCCCGACCAGTTCGCCCAGGCCGTCGTCGAGGGCGGCCAGGTTCCGATGCTCGTCGGCGAGGTCGCCCGCGGCAAGGCGCTCGCCGTCGTCGTCGAGGCCGCCAAGGTCGTCGACACCAACGGTGAGATCGTCGAGCTCGAGGACGACGAGGAGACCGTGGAAGAGGCCACCGAGACGGTCGAGGCCGCCGAGGGCACCGAGAAGGCCGACGAGAAGAACGAGGCCTGAGCCTCGCTCCGACCGTTGAACTGATCCGCACGGCGGGCCCCGGACGTATCGCGTCCGGGGCCCGCCGTCGTATCGGCCCGCACACCCCTGGAACCCTTGTGCGGACTGCTTACCTTGCGCTCCCAGCGAACAGTTGGGGAACCGGGATGGCGTTGTCCCACCTGCGCGTTAGGGTCCATGAAGAGGAAGGGTCGGGTAGTCCCGGCCCACCCGGTACGAAGACGCTGAGACGGCCGGAGCCGTCAGAGACGAGCAGGTGGATACGTGACGAATCTGATGCCCAACGCCGCCGGAGAGCCGTCCCTCGGTGGAGGCCTCGGTGACCAGGTCTACAGCCGACTGCTCGGCGAGCGCATCATCTTCCTCGGTCAGCAGGTCGACGATGACATCGCCAACAAGATCACCGCACAGCTTCTGCTCCTTGCCGCCGACCCGGACAAGGACATCTACCTCTACATCAACAGCCCCGGCGGTTCGGTGACCGCGGGCATGGCCGTCTACGACACCATGCAGTACATCCCGAATGACGTGGTCACCATCGGTATGGGCATGGCGGCCTCGATGGGCCAGTTCCTGCTCACCGGCGGCACCGCGGGCAAGCGCTTCGCGCTCCCGAACACCGACATCCTCATGCACCAGGGTTCGGCCGGCATCGGCGGTACCGCCTCGGACATCAAGATCCAGGCCCAGTACCTGCTCCGTACGAAGACCCGGATGGCCGAGATCACCGCCCACCACTCCGGCCAGACCGTGGAGACGATCATCCGCGACGGCGACCGCGACCGCTGGTACACCGCCGAGGAGGCCAAGGACTACGGCCTCATCGACGAGATCATCACGGTGGCGTCGGGCATCCCGGGCGGCGGCGGCACCGGCGCCTGATCCGGGCGTGCACGACCCCGCACCCTCTCGTACGCCGAGACCCCCAGCCCACAGAAACGCCACCAGGATGGTGAAGACCCACATGAACAACTTCTCCGGCGCCTCCGCTAGCGGCCTCTACACCGGCCCGCAGGTGGACAACCGCTACGTCGTCCCGCGCTTCGTGGAGCGCACCTCGCAGGGCGTGCGCGAGTACGACCCGTACGCGAAGCTCTTCGAGGAGCGCGTGATCTTCCTCGGCGTCCAGATCGACGACGCCTCGGCCAACGACGTCATGGCGCAGCTGCTGTGCCTGGAGTCGATGGACCCGGACCGCGACATCTCGATCTACATCAACAGCCCCGGCGGCTCGTTCACCGCGCTCACCGCGATCTACGACACGATGCAGTTCGTGAAGCCGGACATCCAGACGGTCTGCATGGGCCAGGCCGCCTCCGCCGCCGCCGTCCTGCTGGCCGCCGGCACCCCGGGCAAGCGCATGGCCCTCCCGCACGCCCGCGTGCTCATCCACCAGCCGTCCTCGCAGACCGGCCGTGAGCAGCTCTCCGACCTGGAGATCGCGGCCAACGAGATCCTGCGGATGCGCACCCAGCTCGAGGAGATGCTGGCCAAGCACTCCACGACCCCGCTGGAGAAGATCCGCGAGGACATCGAGCGCGACAAGATCCTTACCGCTGACGACGCACTCGCGTACGGTCTGGTGGACCAGATCGTCTCCACCCGGAAGACCACCGCGGGCGCGTCCGTCTGACGTCGGTCTTTCCCCTTGGCACATTCCGTCTGCACGGCCACGGCCGTGTGAACCGTGCCAAGGGGGGCCCGAACGGGGGGTCAGGCAAGGTACCGTCGGATAGAGGCACCAGGAGCCGCTGAACCAGGCTGCTCCCAGGCGAAGGGGAAGCACCTCGTGGCACGCATCGGTGATGGCGGCGACCTGCTCAAGTGCTCGTTCTGCGGAAAGAGCCAGAAGCAGGTGAAGAAGCTCATCGCGGGACCCGGTGTGTACATCTGCGACGAGTGCATCGATCTCTGCAACGAGATCATCGAGGAGGAGCTCGCCGAGACCTCCGAGGTGCGGTGGGAGGAGCTCCCCAAGCCGCGCGAGATCTACGAGTTCCTCGAGGGGTACGTCGTCGGGCAGGAGCCCGCGAAGAAGGCCCTCTCGGTCGCCGTGTACAACCACTACAAGCGGGTCCAGGCCGGCGAGAACGGCGGGGGCGCGAACCGCGACGACGCCATCGAGCTCGCCAAGTCCAACATCCTGCTGCTGGGCCCCACGGGTTCCGGCAAGACGCTGCTGGCCCAGACGCTGGCGCGCATGCTCAACGTCCCGTTCGCCATCGCGGACGCGACGGCGCTGACGGAGGCGGGATACGTCGGCGAGGACGTCGAGAACATCCTGCTGAAGCTGATCCAGGCCGCCGACTACGACGTCAAGAAGGCCGAGACGGGGATCATCTACATCGACGAGATCGACAAGGTGGCCCGCAAGAGCGAGAACCCGTCGATCACCCGGGATGTGTCCGGTGAGGGCGTGCAGCAGGCCCTGCTGAAGATCCTGGAGGGCACCACCGCCTCCGTTCCGCCGCAGGGCGGACGCAAGCACCCGCACCAGGAGTTCATCCAGATCGACACGACGAACGTCCTGTTCATCGTGGGTGGCGCCTTCTCGGGCCTGGAGAAGATCATCGAGTCGCGGGCCGGCGCCAAGGGCATCGGCTTCGGCGCGACGATCCGCTCCAAGCTGGAGATCCAGGCGAGCGACCAGTTCCAGGAGGTCATGCCGGAGGACCTGGTGAAGTTCGGGATGATCCCGGAGTTCATCGGCCGCCTCCCCGTGCTGACCTCGGTCCACAACCTGGACCGCGAGGCGCTGCTCCAGATCCTGGTCGAGCCGCGCAACGCCCTGGTGAAGCAGTACCAGCGCCTGTTCGAACTCGACGGCGTGGAGCTGGACTTCGAGCGCGAGGCCCTCGAAGCCATCGCGGACCAGGCGATCCTGCGCCAGACGGGCGCGCGCGGTCTGCGCGCCATCATGGAGGAAGTCCTCCAGTCCGTGATGTACGAGGTCCCGTCCCGCAAGGACGTGGCCCGCGTGGTCATCACCCCGGACGTCGTCCGCGACAACGTCAACCCGACGCTGGTCCCGCGCGAGCCCCGCACGATCGGCAAGAACGACGGCGGCCGTCACGAGAAGTCCGCGTAGCGGCAAGCACATACGAAGGGGCGCCCGGCCACCGGCCGGGCGCCCCTTCCGTGTTGTGAGGTCAGATCTTGGTGCGCGAGGTGTTGTAGAGCTTCGCCGCGAGCGCTGCCGTCTCGTCCTGGGTCATGGGCTTGTTGGTCATGGCGCCGCCGATGTCGAAGCCGATCACCACACCCACGGTGCTGTAGTCGGCCCAGATACAGACCGGCATGGTCATCTCCTTGGGGCCCTTGGCCGCCGTGCCATCGGCCTCATCGTTGACGATCTTTACGTCCTGGCACTTCATCAGTGCGCCTTCGAAACCTGCGGGTGAAGCATCCTCGGGGCTTCCGACCAGTGACCCCTTGGCGTCCTCGTTCATCGCCGCTTCCCGCTCGGCGCTCTTGAACGATCCGTCGATCACCTTCTCGGGATCAGCGATCTCGCCCCACACGCCCTGAAGCATGAGCAACTTCGCTGTGAGCGGGTTCTTCGCCATGTCGCCGCTCACGTACTGGGCGCCGACCTCGTTCGGGTTCTTGACCCCCATGGCCTCTGCCTCGGCCTTGTCCTTGCCGGTCATGGCGGCACCAGGCTTGGTCTTCGAGGGGTCCTGCTTGTACGTGTCCACCGAAGCCGCGGGCGTGATCTTGTACCCCTTGGTGGAGTCCGCGACATCGCCGTTGCCGCCGCCCGAGGTCAGGAAGTACACCCCGCCCGCGACCACGGCCAGCGCCACCACGGCCGCGCCGATGATCAGGCCCGTCTTCTTCTTCGGGGCCGGCTGCGGCGGCATGCCCGGGTAGCCCTGCGGGCCGCCGTACGGCGGGGTGGGCGGCTGCTGGCCGTACGGGCCCGGCTGCTGGCCCTGCGGGTAGCCGTAGCCCGGCTGCGGGGGCTGCTGCTGCGGCGGGACGCCCTGGGGGGCCTGCTGCGGGTAGCCGTAGCCGGGCTGCCCCTGCGGCGGGCCCTGGGGCGGCTGGCCGTAGGGGCCGGGCTGCTGGCCGTACGGACCCGGCTGCTGGCCGTACGGTCCGGGCTGGCCCTGCGGCTGCTGGCCGCCGTACGGGCCCGGCTGGTTGTAACTCATGGCGCTGTCCCCTCCGGATGTTTATCTGTTCCGAACATCCTGACGGAAGCGGCGCCCGAGTAGGGCACCAGGGCACACACCGTTACCCAACAAACCGGTTTCAGTGCACGACTGTGACGCCCCTAAACTGTCTGCCGTGACCGAGAACGCAGCGCAGCAGCCAGCCAGCACCCCCGAACTGCCGACCCAGTACGCGCCGGCCGATGTAGAGGGGAAGCTGTACGAGCGCTGGGTAGAGCGCGGTTACTTCACGGCGGACCCGGAGAGCGAGAAGCCGCCGTACACGATCGTCATCCCGCCGCCCAACGTCACCGGCTCCCTGCACCTGGGCCACGCCTTCCAGCACACGCTGATGGACGCCCTCACCCGCCGCAAGCGGATGCAGGGCTTCGAGGCGCTCTGGCTCCCCGGCATGGACCACGCCGGCATCGCCACCCAGAACAAGGTCGAGCAGCAGCTCGCCGAGGAGGGCAAGTCCCGCCACGACCTGGGGCGCGAGGAGTTCATCGAGCGCGTCTGGCAGTGGAAGGAGGAGTACGGCGGCAAGATCCTCGGCCAGATGCGCCGCCTCGGCGACGGGGTCGACTGGTCCCGTGAGCGCTTCACCATGGACGAAGGGCTCTCCGCCGCCGTCCAGACGATCTTCAAGCGGCTCTACGACGACAAGCTGATCTACCGCGCCGAGCGCATCATCAACTGGTGCCCCCGCTGCCTCACCGCGATCTCCGACATCGAGGTCGACTACCAGGACGACGACGGCGAGCTCGTCTCCATCCGGTACGGCGAGGGCGAGGAGACGCTGGTCGTCGCCACCACCCGCGCCGAGACGATGCTCGGTGACACCGCCGTCGCCGTCCACCCGGACGACGCGCGCTACACGCACCTCATCGGCAAGCGCATCAAGCTGCCCCTCACCGACCGCACCATCCCGGTCGTCGCCGACCACCACGTCGACCCGGAGTTCGGCACCGGAGCCGTCAAGGTCACCCCCGCGCACGACCCCAACGACTTCGCCATCGGCCAGCGCCACGGCCTGGAATCGATGACGGTCATGGACGAGCGCGGTGTCATCACCGTCGCCGGTCCGTTCGAGGGCCTCGACCGCTTCGAGGCCCGGTCCACGATCGTCGGCGCGCTGCGCGAGCAGGGCCGGATCGTCGCGGAGAAGCGCCCGTACGTCCACTCCGTCGGTCACTGCTCCCGCTGCCACACCACCGTCGAGCCCCGGCTCTCGCTCCAGTGGTGGGTCAAGGTCGAGACCCTCGCGAAGGCCGCCGGCGACGCGGTCCGCGACGGCCGGGTCGCGATCCACCCCAAGGAGATGGAGAAGCGGTACTTCGACTGGGTCGACAACCTCAACGACTGGTGCATCTCGCGCCAGCTCTGGTGGGGCCACCGCATCCCCGTCTGGTACGGCCCCGAGGGCGAGGTCGTCTGCGTCGGCCCCGACGAGCAGCCCCCCACCGGCGAGGGCTGGACCCAGGACTCCGACGTCCTGGACACCTGGTTCTCGTCCGGGCTCTGGCCGTTCTCCACGCTCGGCTGGCCCGAGGAGACCCCGGACCTCAAGAAGTTCTATCCGACCGACGTCCTGCTCACCGGGCACGACATCATCTTCTTCTGGGTCGCCCGGATGATGATGTTCGGCCTGTACGTCATGGACGGCGAGGCCCCGTTCAAGACGATCGCCCTCACCGGGCTGGTCCGTGACGAGCGCGGCAAGAAGATGTCGAAGTCCTTCGGCAACGTCGTCGACCCGCTGGACTGGATGGAGAAGTACGGCTCCGACGCCGTCCGCTTCACCCTGGCCAAGGGCGCCAACCCCGGCACCGACGTCCCGATCGGCGAGGACTGGGTCCAGGCCTCCCGCAACTTCGCCAACAAGATCTGGAACGCCACCCGTTTCGCCATGATGAACGGCGCGACGGTGGAGGGCGAGCTCCCGCCCGTCGAGCAGCTCTCGGCCACCGACCGGTGGATCCTGTCCCGGCTCAACAAGACGGTCGCCGCCGCCGACGCGTTCTACGAGGACTTCCAGTTCGCCAAGCTCAGCGACTCGCTCTACCACTTCGCGTGGGACGAGGTCTTCGACTGGTACGTCGAGCTGTCGAAGACGACCTTCTTCGCGGGCGGCGAGCAGGCGCGGGTCTCCGCCCGGGTCCTCGGCGAGGTCCTGGACGTCACCCTGCGGCTGCTCCACCCGATCGTCCCGTTCGTCACCGAGCAGCTCTGGACGACCCTCACCGGTCAGGAGTCCGTCGTCGTCGCCGCCTGGCCGAGCGACAGCGGCTTCCGTGACGAGGCGGCCGAGCAGGAGATCGAGCTGGTCCAGCAGGTCGTCACCGAGGTCCGGCGCTTCCGCTCGGACCAGGGCCTGCAGCCCGGCCAGAAGGTCCCGGCCGAGCTGACCCTCACCGGCACGGCGCTCGCCCCGCACGAGGCGGCCATCCGCCAGCTGCTGCGCCTGCAGCCCGCCGGCGAGGGTTTCCACGCCACGGCCACCCTGCCGGTCGCTGGAGCCAGGGTCGCTCTCGACCTGTCGGGCACCATCGACGTCGAGGCCGAGCGCAAGCGGCTCACCAAGGACCTCGGTGCTGCCGAGAAGGAGAAGGCGCAGGCCACGGGGAAGCTCGGCAACGAGGCCTTCCTCGCCAAGGCCCCGGACAACGTGGTCGACAAGATCCGCGGCCGGCTCGCCAAGGCGGAGGCCGACATCGAGCGGATCGCCGCCCAGCTGGCGAACCTGCCACAGGGCTGATCCCCTGGCGACGGAGCCCCCGTACCCCCGACCGACCGGGAGCGCGGGGGCTCCGCCGCACCCGGCCGGGCGCGGCAGCGGGCGCTGCACGCGATGTCGGCGGCCATCCGTAGACTGGCCCTGTGAGTGAGCCCCGCCCTTCAGACCGGCACGACGCCTCGGACCCCGACGACACCTTCGCGGAGATCGTCGACGAGGAGACCCAGCGCGACCCCGACCTGGCGGTGATCGAGGCCGGGAGCCGGACGCTGCGCACCCAGTCGGGTCCGCCCCAGGGCGAAGCGGTCCCCGCCCGCCCCGCCGACCCGGAGACCGACCGCGCCCTGCGCGCCGTCGAGGACGAGCTCGCCGGCCGTTGGGGCGAGACCAAGCTCGAACCGTCGGTGACCCGTATCGCCGCCCTGATGGACGTGCTGGGGGAGCCGCAGCGCGCCTACCCCTCGATCCACATCACGGGTACGAACGGCAAGACCAGCACGGCCCGCATGATCGAGGCCCTCCTCGGCGCCTTCGAGCTGCGCACCGGGCGCTACACCTCGCCCCACGTCCAGTCCATCACCGAGCGGATCAGCCTGGACGGCACCCCGATCGAGGCCGAGCGCTTCGTCGAGACGTACGAGGACATCAAGCCGTACGTCGAGATGGTCGACGCCCAGCAGGAGTACCGCCTCTCCTTCTTCGAGGTCATGACCGGAATGGCCTACGCGGCCTTCGCCGACGCCCCGGTCGACGTCGCGGTGGTCGAGGTCGGCATGGGCGGCACCTGGGACGCGACGAACGTCATCGACGCCTCCGTCGCCGTCGTCACCCCCATCTCCCTGGACCACACCGACCGCCTCGGCTCCACCACCGCCGAGATCGCGGGGGAGAAGTCCGGCATCGTCAAGCAGGGCGCCACGGTGATCCTGTCCCAGCAGCCGGTCGACGCCGCGCAGGTCATGCTCAAGAAGGCGGTCGAGGTCGACGCCACCGTGGCCCGTGAGGGCATGGAGTTCGGCGTCGTCTCCCGCGAGATCGCGGTCGGCGGGCAGCTGCTGACCCTGCGCGGCCTCGGCGGCGAGTACGACAACATCTTCCTCCCGCTCTACGGTGCGCACCAGGCGCACAACGCGGCCGTGGCCCTCGCCGCGGTCGAGGCGTTCTTCGGCATCGGCGCCGAGCAGGCCCGCAGCCTGGACGTCGAGGTGGTCCGCAAGGCGTTCCTCTCGGTCCTCTCCCCGGGCCGTCTGGAGGTCGTGCGCTCCAGCCCGACCGTCGTCCTGGACGCGGCGCACAACCCGGCCGGCGCGGCCGCCACCGCCGAGGGGATCTCCGAGGCGTTCAGCTTCTCCCGGCTCATCGGGGTCGTCGGCACGAGTGGCGACAAGGACGTCCGAGGGCTCCTCGAAGCCTTCGAGCCGATCTTCGCCGAAGTCGTCGTCACCCAGAACTCCACCGCGCGTGCCATGGACGCGGACGCCCTCGCCCAGATCGCCGTCGAGGTCTTCGGCCAGGACCGGGTCCAGGTCGAGCCGCGCCTGGACGACGCCCTGGAGGCGGCCATCACCCTCGCCGAGGAAGAGGCCGAATACGCGGGCGCCGGAGTCCTGGTGACCGGATCCGTGATCACGGTCGGCGAGGCCCGGCTGCTGCTTGGAAGGCGTTGACCTGTGCGTACGCTCTGTGCATCGACGCTGATCGGTGAATTCTTCGTGATCGGCTTCGCGGGCCTCGTGGCGATGAAGTCCGACGACCTGTCCATGGGCACGGTCTGGACGGTCTGCGGCATCGGCATGCTGCTCTCCGTGCTGCTCTGCGGTGTGATCACCCGGCCCGGCGGGGTGCAGGCCGGCTGGGCGCTCCAGGTCGCGCTGGTGCTCAGCGGGTTCTTCGTTCCGATGATGTTCATCCTGGGTGTGGTCTTCGCCGCCCTGTGGTGGGCCTCGGTCCACTACGGTCGCAGGATCGACGAGGCCAAGGCGCGGTGGGCGGCCCTGGCCGAGGAGCAGGAGAGCGCAGGAGCTCCGGCCCAGGGGTGACACTGCGTGAGCCCGGTCGTGGGCTCCGCCGCACACCCCTGTAATCTCGCCCTCACCCGCACCCAAGAGCCCGCAAGGAGCCGCACATGACTCAGCGCACCCTCGTCCTTCTCAAGCCCGACGCCGTACGGCGTGGGCTGATCGGCGAGATCGTCGGCCGCATCGAACGCAAGGCCGGCTGGACGATCACCGCGCTGGAGCTGCGCACGCTCGACCAGGCGACCCTGGAGCAGCACTACGGCGAGCACAAGGGCCGCCCGTTCTACGAGCCGCTCGTCGAGTTCATGGCATCCGGCCCCGTCGTCGCTCTTGTGGCCGAAGGTGAGCGGGTGATCGAGGGCGTCCGCGCGCTGGCCGGTCCCACCGACCCGATCGCCGCCGCCCCGGGCTCCATCCGCGGTGACTTCGGCACGATCACCAGGGAGAACCTCATCCACGCCTCGGACTCCGAGGAGTCCGCGGAGCGAGAACTCAAGCTTTTCTTTCCCGGGCTTTCCTGACTCCGGCTCCGCCAATCAGCGCTCATGACCTGGGGCGACCGGACTAATTCGGTCGCCCTTCGGCATAGGGTCCCGTCTCGCGGGAACGCATCCTTCCGACGTAACGTCACCATGGGTGGAACGGGCAACCGTTCCGCTCGTCAGGCGCGGGACCCTCGCGCTGCGTACGTGAGTACGGCACTACGATGGAAGCTTCCACGCCCGCAGCGCCAGCCCTCGCCTACCTGAAACAAGCCATTCTTCGCTTCTCGGGAAGGCCCGACGCATCCTCATGGGGAACAAGGGGAACTCAATGTCGTTCATCGGCCGTGACATGGCTATCGACCTCGGGACTGCCAACACGCTGGTGTACGTCAGGGGGCGCGGCATCGTTCTGAACGAGCCGTCCGTCGTGGCCATCAACACCAACACCGGCGGAATCCTGGCGGTCGGAGCCGAGGCCAAGAAGATGATCGGCCGCACACCGGGCAACATCGTTGCCGTGCGGCCTCTGAAGGACGGCGTGATCGCCGACTTCGAGATCACGGAGCGCATGCTCC
The DNA here is from genome assembly GCF_043199535.1 of Streptomyces sp. NPDC048590. Classification (NCBI taxonomy): domain Bacteria; kingdom Bacillati; phylum Actinomycetota; class Actinomycetes; order Kitasatosporales; family Streptomycetaceae; genus Streptomyces; species Streptomyces sp. NPDC048590. The sequence continues at coordinate 523,674 of NZ_JBICWC010000001.1, forward strand.
GCTACTTCATCCTCAAGATCCACAAGCGCCGCTACCTGGCCCGCCCGCGGGTCGTCGTCTGTGTGCCCTCCGGCATCACAGGGGTCGAGCGGCGTGCCGTCATCGAGGCGTCGACGCAGGCCGGTGCCCGCCAGGTGCACATCATCGAAGAGCCCATGGCCGCGGCCATCGGCTCCGGTCTGCCGGTCCACGAGGCCACCGGGAACATGGTCGTCGACATCGGTGGCGGCACCACCGAGGTCGCGGTGATCTCGCTCGGCGGAATCGTCACTGCCCAGTCGATCCGGGTCGCCGGTGACGAACTGGACAACGCGATCATCCAGCACATCAAGAAGGAGTACTCGCTCCTCCTCGGTGAGCGCACCGCCGAACAGATCAAGATCACGATCGGCTCGGCGTACGACATGGAGAAGGACGAGCACACCGAGATCCGCGGACGCGACCTGGTCTCGGGCCTGCCCAAGACCGTCGTCATCTCCGCGGGCGAGGTCCGCAAGGCCATCGAGGAGCCGGTCAACGCGATCGTCGACGCCGTGAAGACGACGCTCGACAAGTGCCCGCCGGAGCTCTCCGGCGACGTCATGGACCGCGGCATCGTCCTCACCGGCGGCGGCGCGCTCCTGCGCGGGCTCGACGAGCGTCTCCGCCACGAGACGGGCATGCCGATCCACATCGCCGAGGACCCGCTGGACTCCGTGGCGCTCGGATCCGGCAAGTGCGTCGAGGAGTTCGAGGCGCTCCAGCAGGTGCTGGACGCCCAGCCCCGACGATAGACACGATGTTCCGCCGTACGGGCACTGCCGTCCCGTACGGCGGAACGTTGGTATACAGGCACGAACATTCCGACGAGGAAGGCACGGCCGCCGCACGTGAGGGACACACGAGAGAGCCGGCTGCTCCTGGTGCTGCTGATCGCCATCGCATTCGCCCTGATCACGGTGGATATCCGCGGTGGCGAGGAATCACCGGTGGACGGGGCCCGGCAGGTCGCCGCCACGGCCTTCGGGCCGGTCGAGAACGGCGTCGCGGCCGCGGTCGATCCGGTGGGCAACGCCATCGGCGCCGTCCGCGACTCCGGTGACCGGCACGACCGGATCGCGGCCCTGGAGCACGAGAACGCCGAGCTGAAGACCGAGCTCGGCAGCGACGACCGCAACGCGAGCAAGATCCGCCAGCTCGACACGATGCTCAAGAGTGCCGGGGCGGGCCAGTACGGCATCAAGGCGGCCCAGGTCATCGCCATAGGAGCGGCCCAGGGATTCTCCTGGACCGTCACCATCGACGCCGGGGCGAACGACGGCCTCAAGCGCGACATGACCGTACTCAACGGCGACGGACTCGTCGGCCGGGTCACCACCGTCGGCCCGAACAGCGCGACCGTACTCCTGGCCAACGACCCCGACTTCACCGTCGGCACCCGCCTGGAGAAGACGGACGAACTCGGCTTCGCCACCGGCCAGGGGTCCCGGTCGCTCTCCGTCCAGTTCCTCAACGGCAAGGCCGACGTGAAGAAGGGCGACCGCCTGGTCACCTTCGGCTCCAGCAAGGACAAGCCGTTCGTTCCCGGTGTGCCCGTCGGCCAGGTCGTCCGCGTCGACCCGTCGGGCGGAGACCTGACCCGGACGGTCTACGTCCAGCCGTTCGTCGGCTTCACCAAGCTCGACATCGTCGGTGTCGTCGTCCAGGCTCCCCGCGAGGACCCCCGCGACATGGTCCTTCCGGTGCAGCCCAAGAAGCCCGAGAAGCCCAAGCCCACCCCGACGGTCACCGTCACCGTCCAGCCCAACGGCGACCTCGTCGACGCCGAGGGGAAGGTCGTGGGGAACATCAACGAGAAGCCCGACGCGTCCGGCTCCCCGGACGCCGCCGGCGACGCCGACCCCGCCGCGGGTGACGCGGCGAACGAGCAGGAATAGAGCTGATCCCCATGCGCATCAACAGGACTCTGCTCTCCGTCACTCTGGTCGTCGTCGCCCTCGTCATCCAGGTCTCCGTACTCGCCCGGCTGCAGCTCCCGGGTGCCACGCCGGACCTGATCCTCCTCGTCGTGGTCGGGCTCGCCTTCGTCTACGGGCCCGTCAGCGGCACCCTCATCGGTTTCGGCGCGGGGCTCCTCGCCGACCTGGCACCTCCCGCCGACCACGCCGCCGGCCGCTACGCCCTCGTGCTGTGCGTCGTCGGCTACCTCGCCGGCCTCGCGCGGCCCGAGAACGGCCAGCTCAAGTCCGCCTTCACCCCCATGGCCTTCGTCGTCGCCGCGGCCATCGGATCGACCCTGCTGTACGCGGGTGTCGGCGCGCTCGTCGGTGACACCGCGGCCCGCCACGTCGGGCTCGGCAGCCTGCTGTTCACCGCGGCGGTGTACGACCTGCTGCTGGCGCCGTTCACGGTGCCGCTGATCATGGCGCTGGCCAGACGCACGGAGAACGACCCGGTCGCCGACAGTTCCGGCAGCGGCGACGTCGCCGCAGGCTGGCTGGCCACCGGTACCGGGCTGCGGATCGGCAGCCAGCGAGGGGCGATGCGCCTGAGGGCGGCCCGAGGCCGCGCGGCACGCGCGGGAAGGATCAAGGGGGTCAAACGACTGTGAGGCTGCGTTCTTCCGGGGGCGAGCCCCGTACCCTCGGCCGACCGACCACCACCGGGGGCGCTCAGTGAGCAACATTCCGGAGACGGGCCGGACCCAGCGGGTCCAGATCCGTCTCGTCGTCATCCAGGTCCTCGTCTTCTCCCTCCTCCTCACCCTCGGCGGCCGGCTCTGGTACCTCCAGATCCGCAACGGCCAGGAGTACACAGACGAGGCCAAGAACAACCACGTCCAGCAGGTCGTGCAGCCCGCCGTCCGGGGATCCATCCTCGACGCGCGCGGGGTGCCCCTCGCCGACAACGAGACCCGTCTCGTGGTGTCCGCGAGCCGTACCGAACTGATGAAGATGAAGGACGACGGGGTGGCCGTCCTCACCCGCCTCGCCGACGTCCTCGACATGAAGCCCAAGGACGTCCAGGACAAGGTCCGGCTCTGCGACGCCAAGACCCCGCAGCCCTGCTGGAACGGCTCGCCCTACCAGCCGATCCCCGTCACCGACGAGGCCACCACCCAGCAGGCCCTCACCATCCGTGAGCGCGCCGAGGACTTCCCCGGGATCACCGCCGAGCCCACGGCCGTACGCCGTTACGCCTCGCCCGGCAAGGCCAACACCGCCCAGGTGCTCGGCTACCTCTCGCCGGTCACCGACGAAGAGGTCACCAAGGCACAGGACACCGACTCGCCGTACCTCCGCTCCGACCAGGTCGGCCGGTCCGGCCTGGAGCGCACGTACGACAAGGAACTCCGCGGCAAGGCCGGGGTCACCCGCTACGAGGTCGACAACCTCGGCCGTGTCATCGGCCAGGCGCAGAACGACGAGGCCGAGCCCGGGGCGAGTGTCGTCACCTCCATCGACGCCCGCGTCCAGGCCGTCGCCGAGTACGAGCTGAACAAGGCGATGGAGACCGCCCGCAAGGAGATGGACCGCAACACCAACGAGCTCTACAAGGCCGACTCCGGCGCCGTCGTCGTCATGGAGGCCAAGACCGGACGCGTCGTGTCCATGGCCTCCCTGCCGAACTACGACCCCAACGCATGGATCGGCGGCATCTCCGCCAAGGACTACGCCAAGCTCACCGGCAAGAAGTCCAACTTCCCGCTGCTGAACCGGGCCATCCAGGGCACCGCCGCACCGGGCTCGATCTTCAAGGTCGTCTCCTCGACCGCCGCGGTCAACGCCGGGTACCCGTTCGACGGCAACTACCCGTGCCCCAGCTCCTACTCGATCGGCGGACAGGTCTTCAAGAACTTCGAGTCCCAGGGCTACGGCAGCATCGACATCGGCCGTGCCCTCGAGGTCTCCTGCGACACCGTCTACTACGGGCTGGCGCACAAGGAGTGGGCGAAGGACGGCGGCAACAACCCGAAGAAGAAGCCCGCCGACTGGTTCTACAAGACCGCCCACCAGTTCGGCCTCGGCAAGGAGACCGGCATCGACCTCCCCAACGAGGTCAGCGGCCGTGTCCCCGACCGCAAGTGGAAGCAGGACTTCTACGACGCCAACAAGGCGTCCTGGTGCAAGCAGGGCAAGAAGGACGGCACCTACGTCGAGAAGATCGCGTACGAGGGCTGCATCGAGGGCAACAAGATGCGTGCCGGTGACTCGGTCAACTACTCGATCGGCCAGGGGGACACGCTCGTCACCCCGATCCAGATGGCGACCATCTACGCCGCGATCTCCAACGGCGGGACCCTGTACGACCCGACCGTCGGCAAGGCGATCGTCAGCGGCGACGGAAAGACCGTCCAGGAGATCGCCCCCAAGTCCCACGGCAAGCTGCCCTTCACGGGTAAGACGCGCGACCAGATAGACGATGCCCTCGCGGGAGTCGCGACCCGGGGCAGCGCCGCCTGGCGATTCGGCGGATGGCCCCAGGACAAGATCCCGATGCACGCCAAGACGGGCACGGCCGAGGTCTACGGCAAGCAGACGACCTCCTGGTTCGCCACGTACACCAAGGACTACTCGATCGTCATGACGATCTCCCAGGGTGGTACGGGTTCGGGCGCCTCCGGCCCCGCCGTGCGCAACATCTACAACGCGCTCTACGGGCTCGACGCCAGCGGCAAGCAGAACCTCAAGAAGGCGCTGCTGCCCACACCCCAGAAGACGCTGCCCAAGATCAAGCCTGACGGCCAGATCGTGTCCCCGAAGATCAAGCCCTACACCCCGGAGCCGCCTGCCGAGGACGGCACCCAGGCACTCGCCGGCGCCCTCCCCGTCACCGTGGGGAGGCGTGACTGATGGCCGGTTTCTCCATCCCGCGCTACGGCCCCGAGAAGCGCTCCCTCTGGATCAGGCTCACCGCCCGCGACTCCGTCGTGCGGCGGCTGGACTGGCCGCTGCTGGGTTCGGCCCTCGCGCTGTCCTTCGTCGGTTCGCTCCTGGTCTGGTCGGCGACCCGTGGGCGTGAGTCGCTCACCCACGGCGATCCGTACTACTTCCTCTTCCGGCACGTCCTGAACACCGGCATCGGCCTGGCGCTGATGATCGGCACCATCTGGCTCGGACACCGCACCCTCAGGGGGGCGGTGCCCGTGCTGTACGGCATCTCGGTCCTGCTGGTCCTCGCGGTCCTCACCCCGCTCGGCGCCACGGTCAACGGCGCGCACGCCTGGATCATCATCGGCGGCGGGTTCTCGCTCCAGCCCTCCGAGTTCACCAAGATCACGATCATCCTCGGGATGGCGATGCTGCTCGCCGCCCGCGTCGACGCGGGCGACCAGCTCCACCCCGATCACCGCACGGTCGCCAAGGCCCTCGGCCTGGCCGCCGTGCCGATGGCGGTCGTCATGCTGATGCCCGACCTCGGGTCCGTCATGGTGATGGCCGTCATCGTGCTGGGAGTTCTCCTCGCCTCGGGCGCGTCCAACCGCTGGATCTTCGGACTCCTCGGGACCGGGGCGGCGGGAGCCCTCGCCGTCTGGCAGCTGGGAGTCCTCGACGACTACCAGATCGCGCGCTTCGCGGCCTTCGCCAACCCGGCGCTCGACCCGGCGGGCGTCGGCTACAACACCAACCAGGCCCGCATCGCGATCGGCTCCGGCGGACTCACCGGAACCGGGCTCTTCAACGGGTCCCAGACCACGGGTCAGTTCGTCCCCGAGCAGCAGACCGACTTCGTGTTCACCGTGGCGGGCGAGGAACTCGGCTTCCTCGGAGCCGGACTGATCATCGTCCTCCTGGGGGTCGTCCTGTGGCGTGCCTGCCGCATCGCCCGTGAGACCACCGAGCTCTACGGCACGGTCGTGGCCGCCGGGATCATCGCCTGGTTCGCCTTCCAGTCCTTCGAGAACATCGGGATGACCCTCGGGATCATGCCGGTCGCGGGACTCCCGCTGCCGTTCGTGTCGTACGGCGGATCGTCGATGTTCGCGGTCTGGGTGGCCATCGGCCTGCTCCAGTCCATCCGGGTGCAACGCCCGATGTCGGCCTGATCCGGACGTCCCCACCCTGCATATCCGGGCCCGTCGCGGATAGGTTCGATGTATGGCGGACTCGAAGCACGAGGTCGAGCGGAAGTACGAAGCGACTCCCGAGACCCGGCTGCCCGACCTGACCCGGGCGGCCGGCGTCTCGTCCGTCGTCCACCGCGGCCTGATGGAACTCGACGCCGTCTACTACGACACCGAGGACCTCCGCCTCGCCGCGCACTCCCTCACCCTGCGCCGCAGGACGGGCGGCGAGGACGCCGGGTGGCACCTCAAGATCCCGGTCTCCGCCGACGTCCGCGAGGAGATCCGGGCCCCGCTGAGCGACGCCCTCCCCGCCGAGATCGGCAAGCTCCTCCGCTCGCGGGTACGCGCGGCCCCGGTGCTCCCCGTCGTGCGGATCCTCTCGGCCCGCGACGTCCACCACCTCCTGGACGACGACGGCGCCCTGCTCGCCGAGGTGAGCATCGACGAGGTCCTCGCCGAACGCCTCACCGAGCGGGGGCGCGGCACCACCTCCGCGTGGACCGAGATGGAGGTGGAGCTGGCCGACGACCAGGACCCCGCCCTCCTCGACGCCGTCGAGAGGCGGCTCCGCAAGGCGGGCGTCCGGCCCTCGGCCGCACCGTCGAAGCTCTCCCGCGCCCTGTCCGAGACCTCCCCGGAGAAAGGGCCCTCCCGGAAGAAGGAGGGGAAGCCCGCCCCACGCACCGCCGGTGAGCACGTGCTGGCCTACGCGGCCCGCCAGGTCGCGGCGATCGTCGAGCTCGACCCCGCCGTACGCCGGGAGCTCCCCGACAGCGTTCACCGCATGCGGGTCGCCACCCGCAGACTGCGCAGCGCTCTTCGGACCTACCGGAAGATCCTCGACCGGACGGTCACGGACCCGCTGCGCGACGAGCTGAAGTGGCTCGCCGCGGAACTCGGGATCGACCGTGACAGGGAGGTCCTCGAAGCCCGCCTCGACTCCCGTGTGGCCGGGCTCCCCGTACCACTCGTCCTCGGTCCGGTACGCGCCCGGCTGGAGCTCGCCTTCACGGCCCGTCACGCCGGTTCGAGGCGGCACGTCGACTCCGTACTCGACTCGGACCGCTACCTGGCCCTCCTCGACTCCCTCGACGCCCTCCTCGCCGATCCGCCCCTGCTCCCCGCCGCAGTGCGGGAACCGGGCGAAGCGTTGCCGCGCGCCGTGCTCAAGGACTACGACCGCCTTGCCGCGCGTGTGGGGTACGCACGGGAGCTCGGCCCCGGGCCGGAGCGCGACGTGGCCATGCACGAGGCGCGCAAGGCGGCCAAACGCGTTCGCTACGCCGCCGAGGCGGCCAGGCCGGCCCTGGGGAAGCCCGCGAAGAAGTTCTCCAAAAGGATGAAGTCGGTGCAGTCGGTACTCGGTGACCACCAGGACAGCGTCGTCGCCCGGGACGCACTGCGAACCCTCGCGGTCCAGGCCCATGAGGCGGGGGAGTCCGCCTTCACCTGGGGACTCCTCTACGGCCAGGAGGAGACGGCGGCCGCCGCACGGGAGCGCGAGCTGCCCGGGGTGTGGGACCGGGCCTCCCGCCCAGGACTGCGCGCGGCACTGAAGGGCTGAGCACCGGGTTACGCTTGATGGTCACCCCTGCCAGCTACGAAGGTCCACAGATGTCTGCCGAGTCGGTCTTCCCGCAGCTCGAAGCTCTGCTCCCGCATGTGCAGAAGCCCATCCAGTACGTCGGCGGTGAGCTGAACTCCACCGTCAAGCCGTGGGACGAATGCGACGTCCGCTGGGCACTCATGTACCCGGACGCCTACGAGGTCGGGCTGCCCAACCAGGGCGTCATGATCCTCTACGAGGTACTCAACGAGCGCGATGGCGTCCTCGCGGAGCGCACGTACAGCGTGTGGCCCGACCTCGAGGAGCTGATGCGCGAGCACAAGGTTCCGCAGTTCACCGTGGACAGTCACCGGCCCGTCGGCGCGTTCGACGTGTTCGGCCTCAGCTTCTCCACCGAGCTCGGCTACACCAACATGCTCACGGCCCTGGACCTCGCGGGTATCCCGCTGGAGTCCAAGGACCGCACCGTCGATCACCCGATCGTGCTGGCGGGCGGCCACGCCGCGTTCAACCCCGAGCCGATCGCGGACTTCATCGACTGCGCGGTCATCGGTGACGGCGAGCAGGCCGTCCTGGAGATCACCGAGATCATCCGCGCCTGGAAGGCCGAGGGCCGCCCGGGCGGCCGCGAGGAGGTGCTGTTCCGTCTCGCGAGGACCGGTGGTGTGTACGTCCCCGGCTTCTACGACGTCGAGTACCTGCCCGACGGCCGCATCGGCCGCGTCGTGCCCAACAAGTCCGGTGTCCCGTGGCGCGTGTCCAAGCACACCGTCATGGACCTCGACGAGTGGCCGTACCCCAAGCAGCCTCTCGTCCCCCTCGCCGAGACCGTCCACGAACGGATGTCCGTCGAGATCTTCCGCGGCTGCACCCGCGGCTGCCGTTTCTGCCAGGCCGGCATGATCACGCGCCCCGTGCGGGAGCGAAGCATCACCGGCATCGGCGAGATGGTGGACAAGGGCCTCAAGGCCACGGGCTTCGAGGAGGTCGGCCTGCTGTCGCTCTCCTCCGCCGACCACACCGAGATCGGTGACATCGCCAAGGGCCTCGCAGACCGGTACACGGACGACAAGATCGGCCTCTCGCTGCCCTCCACCCGCGTCGACGCGTTCAACGTGGACCTGGCCAACGAGCTGACCCGCAACGGCCGCAGGTCCGGCCTCACCTTCGCCCCCGAGGGCGGCTCCGAGCGCATGCGCAAGGTCATCAACAAGATGGTCTCGGAGGAGGACCTGATCCGCACGGTCGCCACCGCCTACGGCAACGGCTGGCGCCAGGTCAAGCTGTACTTCATGTGCGGCCTGCCCACCGAGACCGACGAGGACGTCCTCCAGATCGGCGACATGGCGGTCAACGTCATCGCCAAGGGCCGAGAGGTCTCCGGGCAGAACGACATCCGCTGCACCGTCTCCATCGGCGGCTTCGTGCCCAAGCCGCACACCCCCTTCCAGTGGGCCCCGCAGCTGAGCGCCGAGGACACCGACGCCCGGCTGAAGAAGCTCCGGGACAAGATCCGCGACGACAAGAAGTACGGCCGCTCGATCGGCTTCCGCTACCACGACGGCAAGCCCGGCATCGTCGAGGGCCTGCTCTCCCGCGGTGACCGCCGGGTCGGCACCGTCATCCGCGAGGTGTACGAGTCCGGCGGCCGCTTCGACGGCTGGCGCGAGCACTTCAGCTACGACCTCTGGATGAAGAGCGCCGCGAAGACCCTGCCGGACTTCGGCGTGGACGTCGACTGGTACACCACCCGCGAGCGGACGTACGAGGAGGTCCTGCCCTGGGACCACCTGGACTCCGGCCTCGACAAGGACTGGCTCTGGGAGGACTGGCAGGACGCGCTCGACGAGACCGAGGTCGAGGACTGCCGCTGGACGCCGTGCTTCGACTGCGGTGTCTGCCCCCAGCTCGACCTCGACATCCAGATCGGCCCCACCGGCAAGAAGCTGCTGCCGCTGACCGTCGTGAAGTAGTCCCGTCCGGGTGACAGCCCGGTGACGAACGCCCGGCCCGGGAAACCCCTGGCCGGGCGTTCGCGTCCTTGTCCGCATGGACCTCGACGAGCAGGCCGGCGCCGGTGCGCCGCACAGGGGCGGCGAAGGCTGCCTGACGGTCATGGTCAGAATCCCGGTACGGATCGTCGTCCTGCTCCTGGTCCTGCCCCTGCGCATGGTCTGGGACGTCCTCGTGGCGAGCGCCGGTGTGCTGGAGAAGGTTCTGCTGCGCCCTCTGTGGAGGGCGCTCACCTGGATCCACCGGTGGTTGCTCGTCCCGGCCGGGCGCGCGCTCGGTTGGCTGACCAAGGCCCTCCTGTACTGGCCCTGGGTGGCGCTGTGGCGTCATGTCGTCGTCCCCTTCGTCCGCCACTGCGTGGTCGCGCCGCTGTCGTGGCTCCACCGGGCCGTCCTCACCCCCCTCGGCCAGGGGCTGCGATGGGTCTGGAAGCGGCTGCTCGTACCGGCGGCCGCCGGGCTGGTGACCGTGCTCCTGGTGTGGCCGGCGATCACGCTGTGGCGGTACGTCCTGCGACCGCTAGGCCTCGCCGCCGGCTGGCTCGCCGTGCACCTGCTGGTGCTGCCCGCCCGATGGGTGTACGGGTACGTGCTCACCCCGGTGGGGCACTTCGTCGCGTGGACGGCCGACCTCGTCGCACGCGTCCTCACCGCCACCGCGCGGGGGCTGTGGGCCGCTGCCGTGTGGCTGTTCATGACGCTTCTCGTACAGCCCCTGGTGTGGGCGTGGCGAAAGGCCCTGGCTCCGCTGGGACGCGAGCTCGCGGAGGCCGTCGGCGTCGCCTGGCGGATCGCCGGCCACCTCTCCCGCGCCGTCGGCCGCGTCCTGGCCTGGCTGGCGTGGCACCTGATCGGGGCGCCGGTGACCTGGGCCTACCGCTCGCTGTGCACCCCGGTGGGGCACTTCGTACGCGACGCGGTGTGGGCGCCCGTGAAGCGGGTGGCGCTGGAGGCCGGCCGGGCGGCACGTGCGGCCCTGGCGTCCGCACGGGAGGGCCTGCGGGCGGCGCGCCGTGACGCCTGGCGCGCCCTGGTGGGATCGCCGCAGGTCACGGAGGCACGGGAACTCGAAGGGTCCGCTGCGCGTACCCTGGGTAGGACAACGACTGTCCCCAGTGCGGCGCCCGCACCCGAGATCTCTCCGCTCGACGACAAAACCGTCGGGCGGGGGTGAGCCGGAGCGGCACCCCGGGGCACCCTGTACTTCGTGGGCGGCACGCCACCGCGGCCGCCCCGCACCGAGGAGAAGAACCACTGGGCAAGCGACAGCCCGAAGGCCCGCCGCCCGCACCGGCGGTGCAGCGCATCCGACTGCGCTACACCAAGCGGGGCCGCCTCCGGTTCACCAGTCACAGAGACTTCCAGCGTGCCTTCGAGCGGGCGCTGCGCCGCTCCGAGGTGCCCATGGCCTACTCGGCCGGTTTCACCCCTCACCCCAAGGTGTCGTACGCCAACGCCGCCCCCACGGGTACGGGCAGTGAGGCCGAGTTCCTGGAGATCGCCCTCACCGAGGCGCGGGACCCGGCCCTCCTTCGCGAACTGCTCGACGCCTCCATGCCCGACGGCCTCGACGTCGTCGACGCGGTGGAGGCCCGCACGTCCGGGCTCGCCGACCGGCTGACCGCCTCCGTGTGGGAGATGCGGCTGGACGGCGTGGCCGTGCAGGACGCGGAGAAGGCCGTCGCCGCCTTCCTGGCCGCCGAGACCGTCGAGGTCCAGCGCCGCGCGAAGAACGGCGTCCGCACCTTCGACGCCCGCCCCGCGGTCGTCGACCTCGAGGCACATGATCCACAGCCTGATAGGTCCGGGGACAGGCCTTGTGCGATACTGCGCCTGGTAGTGCGGCACGTGACACCTGCTGTACGACCCGACGACGTCCTGTCCGGTCTCCGAGCTGTGGCCGACCTAACGCCGCCGGTCCCCGCAGCGGTGACCAGGCTGGCGCAGGGGCTCTTCGACGAGGAGTCCGGCACGGTGACCGACCCGCTCGCGCCCGACCGCGAGGCAGCCCCGGCCGTTTCCACGGCCGATCCGGCCGCCGCCGCGACGGCGCCGGAAGGTGCAGGTTCCGCGTAAGGCGGTCGTTGTAGCGCAGCCCTCGGACCCGGGAGCCACCTGGGTCGGGCCGCGCACCGCCCCATAAGACTTTCGCCAGGCCGTGCGTCACGCGTACGGAACCGGCGAGCCAGACACAAGCTCCCGTGCGGCGCCCGCGCCCCGGACGGCGGTATCGCGCACATCACGCGAATCGCGCCGGACCGGACCCAGACGCGGCGCCCGGGAGCGCGACGGGAGAACCGCCCGCATGCACGAGCCGAACGAATCCGGTACGACCGGAAACCCCGCAAGCGCGGACGACAGCAACGCCCCCGGGGACAAGCTGCCGCCCCGCCGCAGGCGCCGCGCCGCCTCCCGCCCCGCCGGTCCGCCGTCGGGCGGGCCGGGCACGGCAGCCGACCAGGACGTCGCGCCGGCCATACCGGCCGCGGACACCGAGACACCCGAGCCCGCCGTGGACGCCGCCGCCCCGGCGCGTCCGCGTCGTCGCGCGGTGCGCAAGGCGACCTCTCCGGCGGGTACGCCGCAGGTCGCCGAGGTCGTGGAACCGGTCGCCGAGACCGCACAGGCCGAGCCCCCCGAGCCTGCCGCCGAAACCCCCGAGGCCGCACCGTCGGCGCGTCCGCGTCGTCGCGCGGTCCGCAAGGCGACCGCCCCGGCGGGTTCCCCGCAGGCCACGGAGGTCGTGGAGCAGGCCGCCGAGGCCGCACCGCCGGCCGCCGAGGAATCCGTCGCGGACGAGGAGGCCGAGGAGGCACCCGTGGTGGAGGCCCCTCGCGGCCGTCGCCGCGCGGTCCGCAAGGCGACCTCTCCCGCGGGTGCCCCGCAGACGGCCGAGCCCGTCGCCCAGGACACCACCGTGGCCGAGCCGGTGAAGGCTCCCGAAGCCGTCACGGAATCCGTCCCCGCCGAGGAGCCCGCCGCCGCGCCCCGTGGCCGTACCAGGCGCCGCGCGTCCTCGCCGGCCGGTGCGCCGCAGGCCGTGGGAGACACCGAGGCCGCGTCGGCCGCCGTCGCGGAGCCCGTGGCCGAGCCGGCCCGGACCGAGGACGCCGAGGAGGCTCCCGTGGCCGAGGCCGCCCCGCCCGCCCGGACCCGCCGTCGCGCCTCCCGCAAGGCGAGCGCTCCGGCCGGCAGCCCCCAGCCCGTCGAGGACGTCGCCGAAGCCGCCACGGAGAAGGCCGAGAGCCTTCCCGCGGCCGTCGCCGAGGAACTGGCCACCGAGCCCGAGCAGGTCGAGGAGGCCGCGCCGCGAGGCCGGCAGCGCCGTCGCGCCACCGCCGCCGCGGGCAGCCCCGAATTCACCGGCAAGGCCGAGGAGCCCGCGCGTAAGGGCCGTCGTGCGGCCCGTCCCGCCGTGGCCGTCTTCCAGGCACCGGTATTCGCCGAGCCGATGTTCCAGACCCCGGAGACCGCCGCCGCCGCGGCCGCCGCCGCGGGATCCGCGCCGGCGTACGACGAGAGCGACGACAGCGAGGACACCACGCAGCGCGCCTCCGGTGCGGAGAAGGCCGCCGAGGCCGCTCCCGCCGAGGGGACGCAGGGCGGCTCGCGCCGCCGCCGTCGCCGCCGGGGTGAGGCGGTCGAGACCGAGCCCGCCGCGACCCCCGTCACCCTCCCGGCCGAGCAGGCCGACCGTGCCCCCGCCGCCGAGGAGGACTCCGAGCAGGAGACCGACGCCGAGCACGAGGGCGACGACTCGGACGAGTACGGTGACCGGCCCTCGCGCCGTCGCCGTCGTGGCGGCCGTCGCCGCCGCCGTGGCGAGGCGAACGACGCGGACGACACGGAGCAGCAGGACGAGGCCTCCGAGGACCGCGCCGAGGAGTCCGCGCAGGCGGACGAGGACGAGGAGGAGCACGAGGCCTCCTCCGGGTCCAGCAGCAGCCGACGTCGTCGCCGCCGTCGCCGCCGTAGCTCGGACGCCTCCGGCGAGGACACCGGCGCGGGCGCCGACGACCCGGAGCGTACGGTCGTCAAGGTCCGCGAGCCCCGCAAGAAGGAGGCCGAGCGCGAGCCCGGCACCGGCTTCGACGAGGTCCAGTCCATCAAGGGCTCGACCCGGATGGAGGCCAAGAAGCAGCGCCGCCGTGAGGGGCGTGAGCAGGGCCGCCGCCGCGTTCCGATCATCACCGAGGCCGAGTTCCTGGCCCGCCGCGAGGCGGTCGAGCGCGTCATGGTCGTCCGCCAGAGCGGTGAGCGCACCCAGATCGGCGTCCTCGAGGACAACGTGCTCGTCGAGCACTACGTCAACAAGGAGCAGGCCACCAGTTACGTCGGCAACGTCTACCTGGGCAAGGTGCAGAACGTCCTGCCCTCCATGGAGGCCGCCTTCGTCGACATCGGCAAGGGCCGCAACGCGGTGCTCTACGCCGGTGAGGTCAACTTCGAGGCGCTCGGCATGGCCCACGGGCCGCGCCGGATCGAGACCGCTCTGAAGTCCGGCCAGTCCGTCCTCGTCCAGGTGACCAAGGACCCGATCGGCCACAAGGGCGCCCGCCTGACCAGCCAGGTCTCGCTGCCCGGCCGCTACCTGGTCTACGTGCCCGAGGGCTCCATGACCGGCATCAGCCGCAAGCTGCCCGACACCGAGCGCGCCCGGCTGAAGAGCATCCTCAAGAAGATCGTTCCCGAGGACGCGGGCGTCATCGTGCGCACCGCCGCCGAGGGCGCGAGCGAGGACGAGCTGCGCCGTGACGTCGAGCGGCTGCAGCAGCAGTGGGAAGAGATCCAGAAGAAGTCGAAGAGCACCAGCAGCTCCAACGCGCCGACGCTGCTCTACGGCGAGCCGGACATGACCGTCCGGGTCGTGCGCGACATCTTCAACGAGGACTTCTCGAAGGTCATCGTCAGCGGTGACGACGCCTGGGAGACCATCCACGGCTATGTCTCGCACGTGGCCCCGGACCTGACCGACCGGCTGTCGCGCTGGACCTCCGAGGTCGACGTCTTCGCGACGTACCGCATCGACGAGCAGCTGATGAAGGCGCTGGACCGGAAGGTCTACCTGCCGAGCGGCGGCTCGCTGGTGATCGACAAGACCGAGGCGATGGTCGTCGTCGACGTCAACACCGGCAAGTTCACCGGTCAGGGCGGAAACCTCGAGGAGACCGTCACCAAGAACAACCTGGAGGCGGCCGAGGAGATCGTGCGTCAGCTGCGGCTGCGCGACCTCGGCGGCATCGTGGTCGTCGACTTCATCGACATGGTGCTCGAGTCCAACCGGGACCTCGTACTGAGGCGTCTGCTGGAGTGCCTCGGCCGGGACCGTACGAAGCACCAGGTCGCCGAGGTCACGTCCCTGGGTCTGGTCCAGATGACCCGCAAGCGGGTGGGCCAGGGGCTGCTGGAGTCCTTCTCTGAGACCTGCGTCCACTGCAACGGGCGTGGCGTGATCGTCCACATGGAGCAGCCCACCGCCGCCGGTGGCGGTGGCGGCAAGCGGTCCAAGAAGCGCGGCCGCGGTGGCGCGGGACACGACCACGAGCACGCTCACGACCACGACCAGGCCGAGCAGTCCGCCGAGGCGGAGACCGAGACCGAGGCCGAGGTGGCCGCCGAGGTCGCCGCCCCGGTCGCGCTTCCCGAGCCCGAGTTCGTCGCGGACGAGGAGCTCTACAGCAGCCCGGCCGAGGCCGAGGCCGCCGCGTCCCGTGGCCGTGGCCGCCGACGTGCGACCCGCAAGGTCACGGCCCCGGCAGGCGCGCCCGCGCCGGTGGTCGAGGAGACCGCACCCGCGGCTCCGGCCGAGCCCGAACCGCAGGTCGAGCAGCCTGCCGAGACCCCGGCACAGGAGCCTGCCGCCCCCGAGGCCGAGGCAGCGCCTCCGGCGCGTGCCCGGCGGCGGGCGACCCGGAAGGCGACCGCCCCGGCGGGTTCGCCCAAGCCGGCCGATGTGGCACCGCCGGTCCAGCCGGCCGAGCCGGTGGCGGAGCCCGTCGCGGCCGAGGACCCGGTCGTCGAGGCGCCCGCGGCCCCGGCCCCCGCTCAGGACGCCGAGGCCCCGGAGGCCGAGGAATCCGCTCCCGCGGCCCCGCCGCGCGCGCGGCGCCGGGTGACCCGCAAGGTCACCGCTCCGGCCGGTGCGCCCGCGGGTGCCGAGGAGGCGGCGGTCGTGGTCGTGGCGGACGCCGAGTCCGGCACGCCCGAGGCGGACGGCGCCGAGGCGGACGAAGCACCGGCCAAGAAGGCCGCGGCGCGGAAGACCGCGAAGAAGGCCACCGCCAAGAAGGCGGCGACCAAGAAGGCGGCTGCGAAGAAGACCGTCGCCAAGAAGACGGCCGCGAAGAAGACGACGGCCAAGAAGGCGGCGAAGAAGACTGTCGCCGCTGAGAAGCCGTCCTCCTCGGTGGCCGCCTCCGCGCGGACCGGCGAGAGCGAGTAACCGGCCCGCCCCTGACGGTGTGACGCCCGTCCCTCTCCGCCTGTGTCCCGTCCCGAGTTCCCGGGGGCGGGACACAGGCGTTCTCGCGATGCCTTGCGCCGCCCCGTTCCCAGCGCCATATATGTCCTTTGTGTCATGATTTGCTGGATCCCTGGTACGGCAGGGCGAGGAGCGCGCGACGGCGCACTCGTCAAGGAGGGCGTCGATGACGAGCATCAACGAGCAGCCGGTTCCCGTGGCCAGTCCCTTCATCGGAGAAGCCGAGATCGCGGCCGCCGTGCGGGTGATGCGCAGCGGCCACGTCGTGCAGGGCCCCGAGGTCGCATCCTTCGAGGACGAGTTCTCCGCCTTGGTGGGCGGGCGCCACTGCGTCGCGGTCAACTCGGGTACGTCCGCCCTCCACCTGCTGCTGCTCGCCCTCGGGGTCGGCAGGGGGGACGAGGTGATCGTCCCCTCGTTCTCCTTCGCCGCCTCCGCGAACGCGGTGCGTCTGACCGGCGCCCAGGTGGTGTTCGCCGACATCGAGCCGGGGAGCTTCGGCCTCGACCCCGACGCGGTCGAGGCCGCCGTCACACCGCGCACCGCCGCGATCATGCCCGTACACCTCTACGGACATCCGGTGGCGATGGGCCGGCTCATGCGCGTCGCGGACAGGCACCGGCTCGCCGTGGTCGAGGACGCCTGCCAGGCGCACGCGGCGGCGCTCGACGGGATCCCGGTCGGTTCCTTCGGGGCGGGCGGCGCCTTCAGCTTCTATCCGACCAAGAACATGCACTCCCTGGAGGGAGGCATGGTCACCACGGGGGACGCCGCACTGGCCCGCACCGTCGGGTTGCTGCGCAACCAGGGCATGGAGCGGCGCTACGCCAATGAGATCGTCGGCGCGAACATGCGGATGACGGACGTGTCCGCTGCGGTCGGACGCGTCCAGCTGGGCAGGCTCGGAGCCTGGACCGAGCGCCGCCGCGCCAACGCCGCCTATCTCGACGCGCACATCACCGTCCCCGGTGTCACCACACCGCCGGTCGCCGAGGGCGCCCGGCACGTCTACCACCAGTACACGGTGCGCGTCCCCGGGGTCCGGGAAGCGGCCATGGCGGAGCTCACCGAGGCCGGGATCGGTCACGCGGTGTACTACCCGACGCCCATCCACCGGCTCGATCCCTACTGGGAGCCGGACCAGAAGGCCGGCCGGGTCTGGGATCTCCCGGAGACCGAGCGGGCCACCGCCGAGGTCCTCTCCCTGCCCGTACACCCGTCCCTCGCGCAGGAGGAGCTGGAGCGCGTGGCCGCGTCCGTCAACGCCCTGGAGGCGATCCTGTGAACGCCGGACTGCGGGCGGGCCTCATCGGCCTCGGCTCGATGGGCCGCCACCACGCGCGGGTACTCGACGCCCTGGAAGGGGTCGAACTCGCCGGGGTCGTCGACCCGCTGGGCGACAAGAACGGGTGGGCGCAGGGCGCCCCCGTCCTGCGGAGCGTCGAGGAACTCCTGGCCCTGGGCATCGACTACGCCGTCGTCGCCTGCCCGACGGGCCTGCACGAGGAGATCGGCATGACGCTGGCCGAAGCGGGGGTGTGCGCGCTCGTCGAGAAACCGCTGGCGGACAGCGTCGAAGGCGCCCTGCGCCTCGTGGACGCGTTCGAGTCGCGGAACCTGGTCGCGGGCGTCGGGCACATCGAGCGGTGCAACCCCGCCCTGCGCTCCCTGCGAGGCCGTCTGGAGTCCGGCGAGCTCGGCGACCTGTACCAGGTGGTGACCCGCCGCCAGGGCCCGTATCCGCATCGCGTCGCGGATGTCGGGGTGGTCAAGGACCTGGCCACCCACGACATCGATCTGACGGCGTGGATGACCGGCCGGAGCTACGTCTCGATCGCCGCTCACACCGTGTCCAAGTCGGGCCGCCCTTACGAGGACATGGTCAGCGCGGTGGGCCGTCTCTCCGACGGCACGATGGTCAACCACCTGGTGAACTGGCTGAGCCCGCTCAAGGAACGCTTCACCTCCGTCACCGGCGAGCGGGGCTGCCTCATCGCCGACACCCTGACCGCCGACCTGACGTTCTACTCGAACGCCTCGGTGGCCACCGAGTGGGAGGCGCTGCGCGCGTTCCGCGGGGTCTCGGAGGGGGACATGATCCGCTACGCCATCGCCAAGCGAGAGCCGCTGCTCGTCGAACACGAACTCTTCCGGGACGCCGTGCGAGGAGTCTCCCGCGACATCTGCACCCTGCGGCAGGGGCTGCGCACCGTGGAGGTGGCCGCGTCGCTGCTCGACTCGGCCCGCAGCGGCCGCACGGTGGTCTTCGAGACACAGGAGGCGGTGCCCCATGGTGCTTGAGCCGACAGCCGCTCCGCCCCGGCGCGGGAAGATCGTCATGCTGGTCGAGAACGGGGTCAGAGGGGACTCCCGCGTACAGAAGGAAGCCCGTTCAGCCGCGGACGCGGGCTGGGACGTCGTGCTCCTGGGCAAGTCTCCGGACAGGAAGGCGAAGAGCTGGAGGCTGGGCGAGGCGCGCGTGCGGCTGCTGCCCGTTCCCACCCCGCTGCACCGGCGCCGCCACGAATACCGCAGGGCCGTTCTGCGGGCGCCGCTCGCCTACCCGCCAGGTCCGCTCGCCGAGTACCGCAAGCAGCGGATGAAGGCCTGGCGCGCCGAGCTCAACCTCAGGGTCATCGAGACCGGACGGTCCGGCTCCGCCATCGCCAGGTCACGCCTCCTGCCGACACGGCTGCTCTCCCGTGGCATGGGCAGGTGGGTCCGGCTGCGTGCCCGGCACACAGCCGCGCTCGAGCGCCGGCGCAAGGACATGGACACCCCCCTCGACCGGTTCACCACCGCCTTCTGGGTCCGGGCCATGGGGGAGCGGGCCTGGCGTCGGCTCGACCCCGGACTGTGGGACCTGGAGCTCGCCTACGGCAAGGTCATCGACTCGCTCGAACCCGACCTGATCCACGCCAACGACTTCCGGATGCTGGGTGTGGGTGCCCGTGCCAAACTGCGCGCCGAGGCCAAGGGGCGCACCGTGAAGCTCGTCTGGGACGCGCACGAGTTCCTGCCCGGCATCAAACCGTGGAACCCCCACCCACGCTGGCACGTCGCCCAGTGCGCACACGAACGGGAGCACGCGAAGTACGCCGACGCGGTCACGACCGTTTCGGACACGCTGGCCCGGATGCTGGCCGATCACCACGGTCTGGGGGAACTCCCCGAGGTCGTGCTCAACGCCCCCGAGGCCACCGTCCCCGAGGAGCGCGCCGCCGAGCCCGTCCCCGGCCTGCGGGCGTTGTGCGGGATCGGCCCGCTGGTCCCGCTGGCCGTCTACAGCGGTTCCGCCGCCCCGCAGCGCGGTCTCGACATCATGATCGAGGCCCTCCCGCAACTCCCCGGCACGCATGTGGCCTTCGTGGTCCCGCGCGGCAACTCGCCGTACATGCAGTCGCTCAGGAAGCGGGCGGTCGCCCTGGCCGTGCAGGACCGGGTGCACATCCTGCCGTACGTGCCCCACGACCAGGTCGTACGGCATCTGGCTGAGGCGGACGTCGGTGTCATCCCGATCCACCACTGGCCGAACCACGAGATCGCCCTGATCACCAAGTTCTTCGAGTACTCCCACGCCCGGCTCCCCCTCGTCGTCAGCGACGTCCGGACGATGGGCGCCATGGTCCGTGAGACCGGCCAGGGCGAGGTTTTCACCGCGGAGGACACCGCCGACTACGTACGGGCGGTGACCGCGGTCCTCGCCGCCCCACGGCGCTACCGGGACGCGTACGAACGGCCGGGCCTGCTGGCCGACTGGACCTGGGAGGCGCAGGCCGCGGTCCTCGACGGCGTCTACTCCCGGCTCACCGGGGGAGCCCGCCCCCGGGTGGGTGAACGGATGGCCCCGGTGACCCCGTGACCGCGCGCCCCGACGTCACCGTGATCGTCGCTGTGTACAACACGATGCCCTATCTCACGGAGTGCCTGAACTCCCTGATGAACCAGAGCATCGGGGCCGGACGCCTCGAAGTGATCGCGGTGGACGACGGCTCCACCGACGGCAGCGGCCGGGAACTCGACCGGTTCGCCGCGTGCCACCCGGAGACGGTGACCGTCCTGCACCAGCCCAATTCCGGTGGACCCGCCGCGCCGAGCAACCGCGCTCTGGACCTGGCCACCGGGCGCTTCGTCTACTTCGTGGGCTCCGACGACCACCTCGGCCAGGAGGCGCTCGAACGGCTGGTGGCCTACGCGGACGCCCACGAGTCGGACGTCGTCGTGGGCCGGATGGTGGGGGTGAACGGACGCTACGTGCACCAGAAGCTGTACACCGCGAACGCCCCCGACATCAGCCTCTACGACTCACCCCTGCCCTTCACCCTGTCCAACACCAAGCTCTTCAGACGCGAACTGATCGAGAAGTACCGGCTGCGCTTCCCCGAGGACCTGCCGGTCGGCAGTGATCAGCCCTTCACCGTCGAGGCCTGCGTACGCGCGCGCAGGATCTCGGTCCTGGCCGACTACATCTGCTACTACGCGGTCAAGCGCGGTGACGCGGGCAACATCACCTACCGGGCCGATCACCTCGACCGGCTGCGGTGCACCGCCCGGATCATGGAGCACGTGGCGGGTCTCGTACCGGCCGGCCCACGGCGGGACGCCCTGCTCGCGCGCCACTTCACCTGGGAGCTCTCGAAGCTCCTGCTGGCCGACTTCCCCTCGCTGGGCCTCGACACCCGGCGAAAGCTGTGCGACGGGCTGGCCGTGCTGCTGGACGCGTACTACACGGACGCGCTGCGCGACGCGACAGGGGTACGCCGCCGGGTCCGCTTCGGCCTGGCCCGGCGCGGTGCGGTGGATGCCCTGACCCGGGCCATCGAGGAGGAGACCGCGCACGGGGCCCCGCCCTTCCTGCTGGAGGGCGACCGGGCCTTCGCCCTATACCCGGGGTTCCGCGACCCCGCGGTGGGCCTGGACGACAGGACGTTCGAAGTCCTCGGAGAGACCGTGTCGGGACGGCTCGCGGCGGGCACGCGGTTCGAGTCGGCCGACTGGGAACAGGAGGGGGCGGACCTCCGCCTCACCGTGAGCCTGCGCCTGCGTGTCACCGGGGACACGTCCTCGGCGGTGGTCGCTCTGGTACAGGGGGCCATGCCGCCGAGCGCGGACCGCCCCGGCGCCAGGAGACTGCCCCGGGGGAGCGGGACGCCCCGGGCCCCCGGCGACTTCGGCGCGGTGGCGGCCGGGGACGGCCGCCACACCCTGCTCCGCGCCCTCGTACCCGTACCCGCGGAGCAGGCCAGGAAGGGTGTCCGTGTGTACGTCACCGTCGCGGGTGCCGTCTACGAGATCCCGGTGCGGACCGAGGGGCTGCCGATGCCGCTGGCCCGCCGCTGGGGCGAGGAGGACCCCCACCGGGTCGCGGCGAGGCCGAACAACAAGGGGCGGCTCGTGATCACCACTGCTCCCCTGGTGGAGCACCGGGCCGGACCGGGTACCCGGCTGTGGAGGCGGTTGAGGACGAAGAGGAAGCGAAGTCGATGAACATCTGTGTAGTGGCCCTGGGCAAGATCGGGCTCCCGCTCGCCGTGCAGTTCGCGACCAAGGGCCACACGGTCATCGGCGCGGACGTCGACGAGCGGGTCGTCGGACTGGTCAACTCGGCCACCGAGCCGTTCCCCGGCGAGCACGGCCTGGATGCCAAGCTCAAGGAGACCGTGGGCGCGGGCCTGCTCTCCGCGACGACGGACACCACCGCCGCGGTCGCGGCCTGTGACGCGGTCGTCATCGTCGTCCCGCTCTTCGTGGACGCCGAGGGTGCTCCGGACTTCGGCTGGATGGACGCGGCGACGAAGGCCGTCGCCGCGGGCCTGAGGCCCGGGACCCTCGTCAGCTACGAGACCACACTGCCCGTCGGTACCACCCGCGACCGCTGGGCGCCGATGCTCGCGGAGGGTTCGGGTCTCACCCCCGGGCGCGACTTCGCCCTCGTCTTCTCACCCGAGCGGGTGCTGACCGGCCGTGTCTTCGCCGACCTGCGCCGTTATCCCAAGCTCGTCGGCGGCATCGACGAGGCCTCCACGCTGCGCGGGACCGAGTTCTACGAGGCGGTACTCGACTTCGACGAGCGCGACGACCTGCCGCACCCCAACGGTGTCTGGAACCTCGGCACGGCGGAGGCCTCCGAGCTGGCGAAGCTCGCCGAGACCACGTACCGCGACGTCAACATCGCACTGGCGAACCAGTTCGCCCGTTTCGCGGACCTGCACGACATCGACGTCGAGCAGGTGATCGACGCCTGCAACAGCCAGCCCTACAGCCACATCCACCGGCCGGGCATCGCCGTCGGCGGCCACTGCATCCCGGTCTACCCGCGGATGTACCTGTGGAAGGACCCCGAGGCCACCGTCGTGCGTGCGGCGCGTGAGGCGAACGCCGCGATGCCCGCGTACGCGGTCGACCTGCTGGCCGCCGCCTACGGCGACCTGGACGGCGTCGGCGTCCTCGTCCTGGGCGCCGCCTACCGGGGCGGCGTCAAGGAGACCGCCTTCTCCGGCGTCTTCGGCGTGGTCACGGCGCTCAGGGAGCGCGGCGCGGTGCCCTTCGTGTCCGACCCGCTCTACGGCCCGGGCGAGCTGAGGACGCTCGGTCTCGTCCCCCACGAGTCGCAGGCGGTCACCGCGGCGATCCTCCAGTGCGATCACCCCGAGTACCGGGAGCTGGCGGCCGAGAGCCTGCCGGACGTCCGCGTCCTGGTCGACGGCCGCCGTACGACGGATCCGGCCCTGTGGAAGGGCGTGCGCCGGGTGGTCATCGGCGGCTGACCCCGCCCGCGGCCGCGGTGAACGGTGCTTCCCCGCCCGTGGGACGAGCCGGTGTTCAGAGAGCCCGGGCGGCGCGCTCCACGAGGACACCACCGGACTCGTCGTGCAGGGTTCCGGTCCGCGGGCACTCCCAGACACCCGGCTCGTCCGCCCGTTCGACGAGCCGGACGCCGCTGCGCCCCACCCAGCCGATCCGGCGGGCCGGCACCCCCGCGACCAGGCCGAAGTCGGGGATGTCCCGAGTCACCACGGCCCCGGCCGCCACCATGGCCCATCGGCCGATCCGCAGGGGCGCGACGCACACGGACCTGGCACCGAGCGAGGCGCCCTCCGCGACCTCCACACCCACGGCCTCCCAGTCACCACCGTGCTTCAGCTCGCCCCCGGGGGTGACGGAGCGCGGGTTGCGGTCGTTGGTGAGGACCACGGCGGGGCCGACGAACACACCGTCCCCGAGCACGGCCGGCTCGTACACGAGGGCGAAGTTCTGCAGCTTGACGTTGTCGCCGATCCGTACGCCCGCTCCCACGTAGGCGCCGCGGCCGATCACGCAGCCCTTCCCCAGCCGCGCTCCCTCACGGATCTGTGCGAGCTCCCAGACGCTGCTTCCTTCACCGACCTCGGCACTCCGGTCGACCTGAGCGGTGGGCAGGACCCTGATGTTCACGCGCGGCACCTTTCGGGGGACGGATCGGGACAGAGCGTATGGTCGTGGAGGGGCGATGTCCGGTAGGCGGCGGCGGGCCGGAGCCGGTTTGACCCCCTGAGATGTGCCCCGTACCCTTGACCCTCGGCGTGTTTCTGTGCGCCTACCCCCTGAGCACATCCCTCCCGGTGATCCGTCCCCGGGGGAGGCCGCTCATCCTTCCGGACTGTCGCGGGCCCCGGCCCGTGCGGGCGGCTGGCATCAGGGGATCCGTTCCGAGTGAGAGAGAGATCCGCGTGTACGCCATCGTGCGCAGCGGTGGTCGCCAGCACAAGGTTGCTGTCGGCGACATCGTTGAGGTTGACAAGATTTCCACCGCCAAGGTTGGCGACACGGTCGAGCTCTCGACCCTGCTCGTTGTCGACGGCGACGCCGTGACCAGCGACCCGTGGGTGCTGGACGGCATCAAGGTCCAGGCCGAGGTCGTGGACCACCACAAGGGCGCGAAGATCGACATCCTTCGCTACAAGAACAAGACCGGTTACCGCCGCCGCCAGGGTCACCGCCAGCAGTACACGGCGATCAAGGTCACCGGCATCCCCGCGGCTGCGAAGTAAGGGACTGAGGAGACATGGCACACAAGAAGGGCGCATCGTCCACTCGGAACGGGCGCGATTCCAATGCTCAGCGGCTCGGCGTGAAGCGCTTCGGCGGTCAGGCCGTCAACGCCGGTGAGATCCTGGTCCGCCAGCGTGGCACCCACTTCCACCCGGGCACGGGCGTCGGCCGTGGCGGCGACGACACGCTGTTCGCGCTGACCGCCGGTGCGGTGGAGTTCGGTACCCACCGTGGCCGCAAGGTCGTGAACATCGTTCCCGTCGCTGCCTGATCCAGGCAACGGCTGAACGACTCAGCACCTTCCGAGGGCGGATCTCGGCTTTCCCGGTCACCGGGGAAGCGGGTCCGCCCTCGGCGCGTTACGTCTAGAGACAATTCCGTATTTTCCCGCAGTACCTGGAGGCCCCACCATGACCACCTTCGTGGACCGCGTCGAGCTGCATGCCGCCGCGGGTAACGGAGGCCACGGCGTGGCCTCCGTGCACCGTGAGAAGTTCAAGCCGCTGGGCGGCCCCGACGGGGGCAACGGCGGGCGTGGCGGAGACGTCATCCTCGTCGTCGAGCAGTCGGTGACCACGCTGCTCGACTACCACCACCACCCCCACCGCAAGGCCACGAACGGCCAGCCCGGCGCCGGGGACAACCGCTCGGGCAAGGACGGCACCGACCTGGTCCTGCCCGTGCCGGACGGCACCGTCGTGCTCGACAAGGCCGGTAACGTCCTCGCCGACCTGGTCGGACAGGGCACCACGTTCGTGGCCGGCCAGGGCGGCCGTGGCGGACTCGGCAACGCGGCGCTGGCCTCCGCCCGCCGCAAGGCACCCGGCTTCGCGCTGCTCGGTGAGCCGGGGGAGAGCCGGGACATCGTCCTGGAGCTCAAGACCGTCGCCGACGTCGCACTCGTCGGCTACCCGAGCGCCGGCAAGTCCTCGCTGATCTCCGTGCTCTCGGCCGCCAAGCCGAAGATCGCGGACTACCCGTTCACGACCCTGGTGCCCAACCTGGGGGTCGTCACCGCGGGCTCGACCGTCTACACCATCGCGGACGTCCCCGGACTCATCCCGGGAGCCAGCCAGGGCAAGGGCCTCGGCCTGGAGTTCCTGCGGCACGTCGAGCGCTGCTCCGTGCTCGTGCACGTCCTGGACACCGCGACGCTCGAGTCCGACCGTGACCCGCTCTCCGACCTGGACATGATCGAGGAGGAGCTGCGGCAGTACGGCGGTCTCGAGGACCGTCCGCGCATCGTCGCGCTCAACAAGGTCGACATCCCGGACGGCCAGGACCTCGCCGACATGATCCGCCCCGACCTGGAGGAGCGCGGCTACCGCGTCTTCGAGGTCTCGGCAATCGCGCACAAGGGCCTCAACGACCTCAGCTACGCCCTGGCGGGCATCATCGCCGAGGCGCGGGCCACGAAGCCGAAGGAGGAGTCGACGCGCATCGTCATCCGTCCCAAGGCCGTCGACGACGCCGGATTCACGGTGACGGTGGAGGAGGACGGCATCTACCGCGTCCGGGGTGAGAAGCCCGAGCGCTGGATCCGCCAGACCGACTTCAACAACGACGAGGCCGTGGGCTACCTCGCCGACCGCCTCAACCGTCTCGGTGTCGAGGACGAGCTCCGCAAGGCGGGTGCCCAGGCCGGTGACGGCGTGGCCATCGGGCCCGAGGAGAACGCCGTCGTATTCGACTGGGAGCCGACGATGGCCGCCGGTGCAGAGATGCTCGGCCGCCGGGGCGAGGACCACCGCATGGAGGCTCCGCGTCCCGCCGCGCAGCGCCGCCGCGAACGCGAGGCCGAGCGCGACTCCGCGCAGCGCGAGTACGACGAGTTCGACCCCTTCTGACAGGGATGGGGGTGCCTGCCCCCCCCATGACCCGGACCCCGCTCCCCGGGGTCCTCCCCGACCGCGGGGACCCCGGGGAGGCACGGGAAAGTGCCAGGTGACAGATGCGCGGCCCTCGCTCATGTGAGAATTGGGTAACACGTATGTGGGGTCTGTCACTGCGTGCCGCGGCTCCGGAAGAGCCAATCTGCCTGGCCAGACGGTGAACTGCGGGTTTCCCGGGGGCGAGCGCCGGTAAACGTCCGCCTTGCGAGACGGTCGCGGAGAGTGCGACCATCACACTGTTTCCCCCTGTCATCGCAAGGTAGGTCGTCTGTGTCTGTGCCGCATGAAGCCAAGCCCCGGACCACAGCGGTCGTGCTCGCCGGTGGGACCGGCCAACGTGTGGGCCTGTCGATCCCCAAGCAGCTGCTGAAGATCGCCGGCAAGGCCGTCATCGAGCACACGCTGACCATCTTCCAGAACGCCGAGGGCATCGACGATGTCATCGTGCTGATGGCGCCGGGCTTCGTTCCCGACGTCGAGAAGATCGTCGCCAAGGCCGGGCTCACCAAGGTCATCAAGGTCATCGAGGGTGGCAGCACCCGCAACGAGACGACCGAGCGTGCCATCGCGGCCCTCGGCGAAGGGCTCGCGGAAGGCGAGGACCGCAACGTCCTCTTCCACGACGCCGTCCGCCCGCTGCTGTCGCAGCGGGTCATCAAGGACTGCGTCGACGCCCTCGACCGCTACCAGGCCGTCGATGTGGCGATCCCCTCCGCCGACACGATCATCGTGACCCGGACCCACGGCGAGGACGGCGAGTTCATCACCGACGTCCCCGACCGGTCCAGGCTGCGCCGGGGCCAGACCCCGCAGGCGTTCAAGCTCTCCACGATCCGCCGGGCGTACGAGGTCGCGGCGGGGGACCCGAACTTCCAGGCCACCGACGACTGTTCGGTCGTGCTCAGGTACCTCCCCGACGTGCCGATCTACGTGGTCGCGGGCGACGAGTACAACATGAAGGTCACGCAGCCGGTCGACGTCTTCATCACCGACAAGCTCTTCCAGCTGGCCTCCACCGCCGCTCCCCAGCAGGCCGACGAGGCCGCCTACCGTGAGCTGCTCTCGGGCAAGACCCTGGTCGTCTTCGGCGGTTCGTACGGCATCGGCGCGGACATCGCCGCCCTGGCCGAGCAGTACGGCGCGAGTGTGTACCCGCTGGGCCGTTCGACCACGGGTACGCACGTCGAGAACCCGGAGCACATCGACGAGGCGCTCTCCAAGGCCTACGCCGAGACCGGCCGCATCGACTACGTCATCAACACCGCCGGCGTGCTGCGGATCGGCAAGCTGGCCGAGACCGACAACGCGACGATCCAGGAAGCCCTGAACGTCAACTACCTGGCACCGGTGCAGATCGCCCGCGCCTCGTACAAGTACCTGGCGGAGACCCAGGGGCAGTTGCTCCTGTACACCTCCAGCAGCTACACGCGCGGGCGCGCCGAGTACAGCCTGTACTCCTCCACCAAGGCCGCGATGGTCAACCTCACCCAGGCGCTCGCCGACGAGTGGGCGGGCGAGGGCGTCCGGGTCAACTGCGTGAACCCGGAGCGCACCGCGACCCCCATGCGGACCAAGGCGTTCGGGCAGGAGCCCGAGGGCTCCCTGCTCTCCTCGGAGGCCGTGGCCCGCACCTCGCTGGACGTGCTCCTGTCCGCGATGACGGGTCATGTGATCGATGTACGGCAGCAGGACCCGACCCGCGACGCCGCCGAGGCCTCCGGATTCGAGCAGGCTCTGGCCTCGGTCCTGGACCGTCAAGAAGATGTGTAATAATTCTTGACAAATGTGCTTTTCGGGCCTCTGGAATCACCGCACGGTGTATTCCGGAGGCCCGAATGCGTGAAGCCGCATCTTCACATTTCCCTCAATACGTGAAACAACCGGCACCCCCTGGAGCAGGTTCTTCGTGATCTCGACAGCTATCCGCCTGGCCCGTGTGGGCAGTCGGTCAGAACTGGCGGCAGCGATACTGATGATGCTGGGTTATCCCTGCGTCATGATCGCCGCTCTTCTCCCCGATATCTGGTTCTTCGCGGCGGCCACGGCTGTCACGTACATTTCGGACTGGTACCTGCACCAGCGCGGCAGCTATCTGGTCAACAGGCTCGGAAAAGTGCGGGCGGGTCTCTCCATCCGCTTCCTGCTCCGCCAGCTGATGATCATCCTGCTTCTGGCCCGGCTGGACCTCGCGGAAGAGCCCCTCTTCTACGCCGCGGTCGCGTGCTTCCTGCTCTTCTACGGGCTGCAGGCTCCTCACGGGGCGCTCACGACGCTGATCCGGCTGCGCCGCAGCCTGCCGATCGTCACGCGCAACGTGGACCTGCACGCGGTCCGCATCCCCGACGGCCCGCCGCGCCACATGCTGCACAGGGCCAGCGAGAAGATGCTCCACCTGGATCTGCCGGCCGTGGTGGGTGTCCTGATCGCGGCCGGTACGGGTGAGGACCTCATCGGATACATCGGTGCTGCCGTCACGCTGCTGCTCGCGCTCGGCTACAACGCCCTGCTCGTGCCGTACCTGCGCCGTGGCCGCCGGGCACCTTCGGCTCCCGCCGTGCTGAAGGCTCTCGACACCTGGCTCGGCGAGTACCAGCCGACCGTGGTCCTCTACTTCTCCGGCTCCAGCGAGTCCGCCTACCAGGGCAACATGTGGCTGGACACCATGGCGGCGGTGGAGGGGCGCCCGCTGATCATCATGCGTGAGCGCAACCTGGTCTCGCAGCTCGCGGACACCTCCGTCCCCGTGATCTGCGTACCGGCCGGGACCCACCTGATGAATATGGACCTCTCCACCGTCCGTGTGTGCCTCTATCCGGCGAACGTCGGCAAGAACATCCACATGCTGCGGGTGCCCACGGCCAAGCATGTCTTCATCGGCCATGGGGACAGCGACAAGCTGGCCAGCGTCAACCCGTACTCCAAGGTGTACGACGAGGTGTGGACAGCCGGCCGTGCGGGCCGCGACCGCTACGCCCTGGCCGACGTCGGCGTCCGCGACGAGGACATCGTCGAGGTCGGCCGTCCGCAGCTGGCTCCGATCGAGAGCTGGGACGGCACCACGAGGAACCCCGTTCCGACGGTGCTCTACGCGCCCACCTGGGAGGGCTGGGACGACAATCCCGGCAACACCTCGCTGCTGCTCGCCGGTGAGAACATCGTCCGCAGGCTGCTGGCCGCTGAGAACCCGGTCCGGGTCATCTACAAGCCGCACCCCTTCACGGGAATCCGCAGCGCCAAGGCGAAGGCCGTCAACGCCAGGATCCAGAACCTGATCGCCATCTCCGCGCAGAAGCGCGCGGCCGAGCCTCGCTGGGTGAAGGAGGCAGCCGACGCGGCCGAGGGCCATGCGGCCGCGAAGGCGGAGGCGGCTCGTATCGAGGCGCGCCTCGCGGAGCTGTCCCAGGCGGCCCGCGCCGGCGGCGACGAGTCGGACGAGTCGAGGGTCTCGCTCGCCGACCCGGTCCGCCAGGCGGAGATCGCCACCCTGCGGGCCGAGCTGAACGACGCGTACTGGCGTTCGTTCGGCTGGTGGGAGCACATCACGGTCACCGGTGCGCAGCCGAAGCTGTACGACTGCTTCAACCAGTCCGACGCCATGGCCTCGGACATCTCCAGCGTGGTCTCCGACTTCATCGCGAGCGGCAAGCCGTACGCGGTGACGGACTCCGCCGAGCTCGGCGCGGAGGAGTTCAAGCGCCAGAACACCGCGGTCAGGGCGGCCGTGATCCTCTCCAACAGTGCGAGCGAGATCGACGCGCTCCTGCAGGCGGTCAGCGATCCGGCGAACGACCCGCTGGCCGAGGCGCGGCACGAGCTCAAGACCTATCTGCTGGGTCCGGACGAGCCCACCTCGATGGAGCAGTTCAATGCCGCGGTCGTGGCACTCGCGGCCAAGGCGGAGGCCCGCAACGTGGGTGTCGCCCAGCGTGTGGGCGGACAGCAGCCTTCCGCACCCCTGCCCGATGCCGAAGCCGCCTCCAGCGGCACCGGCGACGGTACGGCCGAGGTCATCGCCGAGGTGGACGCCGCGGTCGACCCGGACGAGCCGGACGCCCCTGAAGCCGACGCCGGTATCGGAGCGGGGCCCTCGGCGCTCCGCTGAACCCAGGCGAGACGAACGATCCGGCGCCCGGCCGGCCCCGAACGGAGGGGCCGGCCGGGCGCCGCCGTTCGTCCGGAGTTACCCAGCTGTTACCCCCTGTACCGGGGATTGTTCGATTCCTGGCGCAACCTACTCGACGGCCCGTCAGTCTCTTCCTGAGGGAGGGGAACGTACGGGCCGTTCGGCGTGTCCGTACCAGTAACGGGGGATGACCGTCGTTCTATCGTTTCTCCTGACTCATACCTTTTGTGCGAATCGGGGAAAGATGGGCGCCAACACCGTGCCGGATGCGACTACTGACGCGCCGGACGTCACCGTGATCATCGGGGCCTATGAGGCGATGCCGTACCTGAAGCGTTGCCTGGCGTCCGTCGAGGCGCAGACGCTTCCGGCCGGCCGTATCGAGATCGTGGCGGTCGATGACGGATCGGCCGATGGTACGGGTGAGTACCTGGAGGAGTTCGCAGAGCGGACCTCCGTCGCCACGCGGGTGGTGCGCCAGGAGAACTCCGGCGGACCCAGCGGCCCGCGGAACGTCGGACTCGGACTCGCTCGTGGACGGTACGTCTTCTTCCTCGACGCGGACGACTACCTCGGCGAGGAAGCCCTTGAGCGGATGGTGGCGATGGGCGACCGAGCCGGCACCGATGTGGTGCTCGGCAAGGCGGTAGGCGTCAACAGGGGCGCCCCCAAGTCGATGTGGGGCCGGACCGAGGAGCGGGTCGACGTCCACCGGTCCAAGGTCATCTACACGCTGAGCGCGCAGAAGCTCTTCCGCCGGGCAATGATCGAGCGCATCGGTCTGCGCTTCGACCGCAAGCTGACGACCGGTGAGGACGCCCTCTTCACGATGGAGGCGTACCTGCGCGGCGCGGGTGTGTCCGTCGTCGCCGACCACACCTGCTACTACCTGGTCGGCCGCGACGACGGCAAGCACGCGACCAGGCGAGGCGGTTACGTTCCGCGCTTCGACGCCATGGAAGCCATGATGGCTCTCATCCACAGGCTGGAGCCGGCCGGTCCCAAGCGCGACCTCCTCATGGTCAGGCCCTTCACCGTCGGCATGCTCCAGCAGTTCGGTCCCGCTCTGCTGAGGCAGCCGCCCGACGAGCAGCGGCACAGGATGGAACTGGCGGCTCCGCTGATGCGGCTCTACTGGTCCGACGGAGTGGCCCGCCGGATCAAGGTTGCCGAACGGCTGAGGCTGGCCTGCGTCGCAAGCGGCCGACTCGACCTGCTGGCCGGTGTGCTGTCGTTCCAGAAGGCGGGCACGGTCCCGGAACTGGTCAGTTCGGAGAAGGGGGACAAGCTCTTCCTCGCCTACCCGTACTTCCGCGTCGCGGAGGCCGGGCTCAAGGACACGAACTACCAGGTCACCGTGCCCGACTGGCACGGCGGCACCCGGGTCCGCAGGCCGCGCCGCGTGGCGGTGCCGCGCCCGTCGGCGGCGCGCCGGGCCCTCCGGCGGTTGCGCCGGGGCGTCAGGGCATGCCGAAAGCGGCTGACCGTCGGCTGAGGCCCTTGCGGGGGCCGGCAGTGGTCCACTCGCCGCACGCGAGGGGTGGACACTCCCTGTGTGGGTGCCTCGTGGCCCAACTGTGGGGAACGCAGAGATAAACTCGCATAATCTACATGGTCGCCCACATGGCCTCCATATGATCGAGACAGGTACAACGTGAAGGCTCTCGTACTCTCCGGTGGGGCGGGCACCCGTCTGCGTCCCATCACGCACACGTCGGCGAAGCAACTGGTCCCGGTGGCGAACAAGCCTGTCCTCTTCTACGGGCTGGAAGCCATCGCGGAGGCAGGGATCACCGACGTGGGGATCATCGTGGGCGACACGGCTCCCGAGATCCGCGAGGCGGTCGGCGACGGTTCCGCCCTCGGGATCGACGTCACGTACATCCCCCAGGACCAGCCGCGTGGCCTGGCCCACGCGGTGCTCATCGCACGCGACTTCCTCGGTGACGACGACTTCGTCATGTACCTCGGTGACAACTTCATCGTCGGTGGCATCACCGCTCTGGTCGACGAATTCCGTGTCGAACGTCCCGAGGCCCAGATCCTGTTGACCAAGGTGCCGAACCCGACGTCCTTCGGGGTCGCGGAGCTCGACGCCGAAGGCCGGGTGGCATCCCTGGAGGAGAAGCCCAAGGAGCCGAAGAGCGATCTCGCCCTCGTCGGCGTCTATCTCTTCACTCCGGCGGTCCACGAGGCCGTGCGGTCGATCGAGCCGTCCTGGCGCGGCGAGCTGGAGATCACCCACGCAATCCAGTGGCTGATCGACCATCAGCACGACGTCCGCTCGACGACCATCTCCGGGTACTGGAAGGACACCGGCAACGTCACCGACATGCTGGAGGTCAACCGTTCGGTCCTGGAAACACTGAAGCCGGTCACCGAGGGCACGGTCGACGGGAGCAGCGAGATCATCGGACGGGTGCGCATCGAGGCGGGCGCTCGCGTCACCAGCAGCCGCATCGTCGGCCCGGTGATCATCGGGGCCGACGCGGTCATCAGCGACTCCTACGTCGGCCCCTTCACCTCTGTCTCCGAGGGGTGCCGGATCGAGGACAGCGAGATCGAGTACTCCATCGTTCTGCGTGGCGCGTCCCTCTCCGGCGTACGCCGCGTCGAGGCCAGCCTCATCGGCCGGGACGTCGAAGTGACGCCCGCGCCCCGCAACCCGTCCGCCCACCGGCTCGTGCTCGGTGACCACAGCAAGGTTCAGATCTCTTCATGACGACCAACATCCTGGTGACCGGCGGGGCCGGATTCATCGGCTCCCACTACGTCCGCACCGTGCTGGGCCCTCAGGGACCGGGCGACGTCGCCGTGACGGTCCTCGACAAGCTCACCTACGCGGGCAATCCGGCCAACCTCGACGAGGTCCGCGAACACCCCGGCTTCAGCTTCGTGGAAGGGGACATCTGCGATGCCGAGCTCGTCGGCAAGCTGATGGCCGAGCACGACCAGGTGGTGCACTTCGCCGCCGAGTCCCACGTGGACCGTTCCATCGACGGCGGAGCCGAATTCGTCCGTACGAACGTCGTGGGCACGCACACCCTGATCCACGCCGCGCACCTGGCCGGCATCAAGACCTTCGTGCACATCTCGACCGACGAGGTCTACGGCTCGATCGACGAGGGCTCCTGGCCCGAGACGCACCCGCTGGAGCCCAACTCCCCCTACTCCTCGGCCAAGGCGTCCAGCGACCTGATCGCCCTCTCGTACCACCGCACGCACGGACTCGACGTGCGGGTGACGCGCTGCTCCAACAACTACGGGCACCACCACTTCCCCGAGAAGGTCATCCCGCTCTTCGTGACCAACCTCCTGGACGGCAAGACGGTGCCGCTGTACGGCGACGGCGCCAACGTGCGCGACTGGCTGCACATCGACGACCACGTCCAGGGCATCGAACTCGTGCGTACGAAGGGCCGCGCGGGCGAGGTCTACAACATCGGAGGCGGCACCGAGCTCTCCAACAAGGAGCTCACCGGACTGCTCCTGGAAGCCTGCGGTGCCGACTGGGACACCAGCGTCACCTACGTCGAGGACCGCAAGGGCCACGACCGCCGGTACTCCGTCGACTGCACGAAGATCCGTGAAGAGCTCGGCTACGAGCCCCGGAAGGACTTCGCCACCGGCCTCGCCGAGACCGTGCAGTGGTACCGCGACAACCGTGCCTGGTGGGAGCCGCTGAAGGACCGGGCGGCGCTGTAGGTTCCGGCGGCCGGGTCGTGGGCGCCGACGTCGACGGGCGCCGTGGCGGGGTGCCCTGGCCGGCGACCCACGGGCACGGCGACAGGCACGAGGAAAAGGCACGATGAAAGGGCGGAAAGCGGTAATGAGCAGGAGTTGGCTGGTCACCGGCGCGGGCGGGATGCTTGGACAGGACGTCCTGACCCGGCTCGACCGGGACGGGGAGTCCGCGGTGGGCCTGGACCGTCAGGCGCTGGACATCACGAGCCCCGACGCCGTACGCCGGGCCGTCGAGGAGCACAACCCCGCTGTGATCGTCAACTGCGCGGCCTGGACGGCGGTGGATGACGCCGAGACCCGGGAGGGCGAGGCGTTGCGCGTCAACGGCGACGGTCCGCGCCTGCTCGCCGAGGCCTGCGCCGAGCGCGGAACCGTACTGATCCAGGTCTCCACCGACTACGTGTTCGACGGAACGGCCGGAGAGCCGTACCCGGAGGACGCCCCCACCGGGCCCCGCAGTGCCTACGGGCGCACCAAGCTCGTGGGTGAGCAGGCGGTGTGCTCCCTGCTGCCCAGCACCGGATACGTCGTCCGGACAGCCTGGCTCTACGGGGCGGGCGGAGGCAACTTCGTCCGGACGATGATCAAGCTCGAAGGTGTCAAGGACACGCTGGACGTCGTCGACGACCAGCGGGGCCAGCCCACCTGGACGGCCGACCTCGCCGACCGGCTTGTGCGGCTGGGGCAGGGTGCTCTGGCCGGAACCGCACCGGCCGGCGTCTACCACGGGACCAGCGGCGGCGAGACGACCTGGTTCGGTTTCACCCAGGCCATCTTCGAGAGGCTGGGCGCCGATCCGGAGCGTGTGCGCCCGACCGACAGCGCCGCCTTCGCGCGCCCTGCACCCCGCCCCGCGTACAGCGTGCTGGGACACGACCGCTGGAAGAATGCCGGAATCGAGCCCATCAGGGACTGGCGTGACGCGCTGGCCGAAGCGTTTCCGTCCTTGCTCGGAGCATCCTGAACTTCTGATGATTGCCGTCTGTCGTCCGGACGCAGTAAGTTCACTGCCCATCAGCCCGGTCGACTCGGCGCGAAAGGCCTTTCGGTGGGCGGACTGCCGTTCTCGGCCCGATGGGGCCGGACGAATCGGATCCGCTTCCTGGGAAGGCTGAACCACGGCTCGGCCCGGCTTCGGGTGTCAGTCTCACCGGTGTGACGCCCGCGAAGTGTTCCACACGGAAGGGGATCCGTATCATGGCAACACAGGCGGCTACGGCTGCGAAGAGGATGGTCAGGAAAATCGTCGGCGAAGAGGGATGGAAGCGGCTGCGCCGCTACCGGAGGAAATTCGCAGGGGCACCCACTCCCGCTCCTCGTCCCGCCAAGCCTACGGGAATCGATGCGATCTCCGGAGACCTCTGCAAGCTGGCCAAGCATTTCAGGACGGACAAGTGGGGGACTCACAGGTATGCGCAGCACTACCAGAAGCACCTCCAGCACCTGAAGAACGAGCCCATCAATCTCCTGGAGATCGGTGTGGGTGGCTACAGCAGGGCAGGGCAGGGGGGTGCCTCGCTGCGGATGTGGAAGCACTTCTTCCCCAACGCCCACATCTTCGGCATGGACATCCAGGACAAGTCGTTCGTCGACGAGGACCGGATCACCACCTTCGTCGGTGACCAGTCGGACCCCGGCTCCCTCGTCGGAGTCGCGGCGAAGGTGGGCACCCTGGACGTCATCATCGACGACGGAAGCCACCTCAGCCCGCACATCCTCACGACGTTCGAGACGCTCTTCCCGCTGCTCCGCGACGGCGGTATCTACGCCGTCGAAGACACTCAGACCTCGTACTGGCCGGAATGGCAGGGCAGCGAGGACCGCGATGACCCCAAGACGAGCATGTCGATGCTGAAAAGGCTGGCCGACGGCATCAACTACGAGGAGTTCGTGGACGCCGACTACGCGCCGTCATACACCGACCTGAATATCGTGGGCATGCACTTCTACCACAACCTTGTCATCATCGAGAAGGGTAGGAACGCCGAAGGTACGAACAAGAAGCGAGTGCTCAAGAAGCGCTACAGCCAGGAGAACGCGGCGAGCTGAAACCATGCACCGGTTTTCGTTCGGTGCCCATTCTTGGGATCCGTCGGGCACTGCGCATCGCTGATCGGCTCTTCGGTGCCCGTCGGTCAGGTTTCCCATTTTCTGTTGTCCGGTCACTCGCTGTTCGTGCCTGATTACCGTGCCTTCGTTGTATAAGGCGCCTTCGCCCTCGATATATCCTGACCGGCGGGCGTCCCGGGTGGGATGCGGTGCCGATTTTCCCTGATCATCAAATGAGGTTCTGCATGTCCGTCAAGGTCAGCGTCGTCATTCCCGTATACAACCCGGGTGAGTACATCGAGGACTGCATCTCCTCGCTGTTGCGGCAGAGTCTGCCGAAGGACGAGTTCGAGGCGATCTTCGTCGACGACGGTTCGACGGACGCCACCCCCGCCCGCTTGGACGAGATCGCCGCCGCGCACGCGAACATCCACGTCATCCACCAGGAGTCCTCGGGTTGGTCGGGCAAGCCCCGTAACGTCGGAACCGCGGCGGCCCGGGGCGAGTTCGTCATGT
The DNA here is from genome assembly GCF_043199535.1 of Streptomyces sp. NPDC048590. NCBI lineage: Bacteria > Bacillati > Actinomycetota > Actinomycetes > Kitasatosporales > Streptomycetaceae > Streptomyces > Streptomyces sp. NPDC048590. The sequence goes on from NZ_JBICWC010000001.1 coordinate 560,135, forward strand.
ACGTCGACAACGACGACTGGCTGGGCGACGAGGCGCTGGAGCGGATGTACCGCTACGGGGTCGAGAACGGCGCCGATGTCATCATCGGCAAGATGGCGGGCAAGGGGCGTCCGGTCCCCGTCGAGCTCTTCCGCGTCAACCGTCCGCGGGCCGACGTCTCCAGCGCCCCGCTGATGGACAGCCTGACGCCGCACAAGATGTTCCGCCGGGAGTTCCTGGAGAGCAACAACATCACGTTCCGGGAGGGGCGCAGACGACTCGAGGACCATGTCTTCGTCGTCGAGACCTACCTCCGGGCCGCGAACATCTCGGTCCTCAGCGACTACCTGTGCTACTACCACATCAAGCGCGAGGACGCCTCGAACGCGGGTTTCCAGCGCTTCGACCCCGTCGGCTACTACGGCAACCTCCGTGAAGCGCTGGACATCGTCGAGAAGTACACGGAACCCGGCCAGCTCCGGGACAGCATGTTCCGCCGCTGGCTGCGCAACGAGATGGTCGAGCGGTTGCGGGGCAACCGTCTGCTCAACCTTCCGGAGGACTACCGGCAGGAGATCTTCACCGAGATCCGCGGTGTGGTCACCGAGCGCTTCGGACCGGGTGTCGCCGCCGGTATGCAGCCGACCCAGCAGATAGTCGCGGCTCTCGTCGTGGACGACCGCCTCGCCGACATCGAAGAGCTGGCACGCTGGGAGGCCGGCATCAAGCCGGTCGGCCGGCTCGAGAGCCTCGGCTGGGACGGCGGGTCGCTCAAGGTCGCCTTCACCGCCGAGTACGAGGTGTCGGGCGTGCCGATGACCTTCCGCTCGGAGGACGGCAAGGACACGCTCGCGCCGCCGCTCGCGCAGGAGACACTGGCCACGATCGAGGCCCTCGGCGTCAGCACCCTGGCGCCCGTGGACAGGTCCAAGGTCGACCTGGTCGTCCGCGAACGGTCCACCGCCGCGGAGTTCTTCCAGCCGGTCGACTTCACACGGGAGCGGATCCCAGGAGGGGACGACGTCACGTTCCGGCAGGAACTGCGGGCCGTCGCGACCATCGACCCGGAGACAGCGGCCAACGGGGCGTCACTCGGCAAGGGCATCTGGGACATCCTCGTCCGGATCAGCTCCTGCGGCTGGACCAAGGAGTCCCGGCTGGGATCCGTGCGCTCCGACCAGGTGGAGGAGAGCCGGCGCGGCACTCTGAGCGGCTCGCCCCATCGGGTGGTCCTGCCCTACTGGACCGAACCCCACGGCAACCTCTCGCTCGACGTGGACCTCGCCACCAGCCGCATCGACCGTGACGTGCGGGCACTCGCCCCGCAGGACATCCGGGTCGGCGACGGACGCGTCGTGCTCCCGCTCCCCGTCGACGTGGACCCCGGAGCCGAGACCGGGACCGTGGCGCTGCGCTTCAAGGCGGCCGGTATCCCCGCTGTCCGTACGGAGGGCGCGCTCACCGCACAGGCGCGAGGCTCCGTACTCACGGCGGAACTGCCCGCCGGTCTGCTGCCCGGCCACACCTGGGACATGGGTCTGGGGCTGCCGTCCGCCCAGCGCGGCAAGCCGCGGTGGACCCCGCTCCCCACCGCTCTTCTGGTCGCAGCGGACGGCACCGTCACCACCGGCGCGGCAGGAACGCCGAGCCCCTCGCCGGCCGTCCCGGCGGAGCCCGCCCCTGTGGCCAGGAAGAAGGGATCCTTCCCCGGCCGCGTGGCAGGACGACTCAGGCGAAGCCTGTTCGGCTGAGGTCACGTCCGCCCCGGCAACCGCCGGCCACCCGCCAACCGGAGGGTGCGTCCCACCAAGCGTGTGCAAGCACGTTGAGAAAGAAGCAGAAAAGTATGCGACCTCTGTCCATCGAAGGCGCCTGGGTGCATGAGCCGAAGGTGTTCCCCGACGACCGCGGCAGCTTCCACGAGTGGTTCCGCGGCGCGGAGTTCCGTACGTCGACGGGCCAGGACCTCAGCCTCGTCCAGGCGAACTGCTCGGTGTCCCGGCGCGGCACCCTGCGTGGCATCCACTACGCGGATGTACCGCCGAGCCAGGCGAAGTACGTGAAGTGCGTCCGTGGCGCGGTTCTCGACGTCATCGTCGACATCCGTGTCGGGTCCCCCACGTACAAGCAGTGGGAGATCGTACGGCTCGACGACGTCAGCCATCACGCCGTCTATCTCTCCGAGGGACTGGGACACGCCTTCTTCGCGCTGAGTGACGACGCCACGGTGGTGTACCTCTGCTCCGAGGGCTACGCACCCGAGCGCGAGCACGGCATCAACCCGCTCGATCCCGACCTCGCCGTTGCCTGGCCCGAGGACATCGCACCGCTGCTCTCGCAGAAGGACGAACAGGCTCCGACCCTGGCCGAGGCGGAACAGCAGGGCCTGTTGCCCCGCTACGAGGACTGTGTCTCGTTCCGGGAGCAACTGCGCGCACGCTGACGGGGCGCTTCCGTGCGGCAGGGCTGTCTCCGGAGCGGCCCTGCCGGCACGCGGGGGAGGCACCCCCGGTACGCGGCCACCTCACGGGCGACGTGGCCGACGGACGTCCACGCCCGGGGGATGCGCGCGCGAACGTGCTGCCCGCCGGGCGCGGCCCCGACGGCCCCCGCCGTGCGGCGGAGGCCGACGCCCGCTACTCCGGGCGCAGCAACCTCCGGACGGGGCGGCCCACCACCTGCCGCGCACGCCGGTAGGCGGACGGCCACGCGGCCGCGCCGGCGCCGCGCTGCACCTTGATGTCGATCGGGCGGCCGTTCTTCCGTTCGAGCTGGCCGAGCAGAAGGGCGTTCTGTTCCGCCAGTTCGTCCATCCGGTGCTTCATGAAGCTGAGCCGGCTGCTCATCGCGTCGGGATCGGTCTCGGTCCACGGGCGGACGGCGGGCGGCAGGGCCAGCTTGGAGAGCTGGGCGTCGAACGCCTTGCCCCGGTCACCGTGGTGGAAGGTGTTCTCCAGGCCGTTCTTCTCCATGAAGCCGGTGAAGCGGAGGAAGCGCTCCTTGTGGCCGTTGACCAGCTCGCTGAAGTCGGCCGCCTCGTAGAGCTCCGCCGGGTCGATGTTCTTCGGCGTCTCGGAGATCTTGCGGTGCGGGATGCCGAAGTAGCGGCAGAGCTCCAGGGTGCGCGAATCGCTGCAGAGCACCGTGCTCGGAACACCGGCCAGCAGCGCCGCGATGTTGCCGTGGATGCGGGAGCCGAAGGAGAAGTCGAACGCGCGTAGCTCCTCGATCCAGGTGGCCGGGTCGACGTAGATCCGGACCTTGCCCTCGCGGTACATCGGGTGCGACGGATGGGTCGGCATGGAGGTCTGGGCGCCGATCGGGTTGGCCGTCTCGCGCCAGTGGAGCAGCTCCGCCTCCAGGAGGTTCTGCCCGACGAACCTCAGGTGCGGGTAGCGGGCGTGCGCCTGCCGGATGATCGCGTCCAGGCCGTGTGAACGGACCGCGCTGTGCGAGCCGTTCACCGAGATCCTGGATTCCGTGGTCAGGGACTCGGTCGTCTTCTGGAGGGTGAACGTCTCGCCGTGCATGAACATCGAGGGGCAGCCGATCACCTCGACGTCCCGGAAGCCCATGCCTTTCAGGTACTGCTCGGTGAACTCGCCCCGCACGCCGATCGAGGCGCTGTGGTCGAGCACCGCCGAGACGAACTCCTTGACCGTCGGCTCCATCGGCTTCAGCCGGTTCGCGTTGTACTTGAGATCCGCCTGGGCGCCGACCCCGAGGACGACGACCGGGATGCGCAGCTTCTTGATCAGCTGGGTCATCCGCTTCAGCGGGCGCTCGAACGTCGGCCGGAACGCGTTGGCCAGGGGCACGACGAAAACGTCGAACTCCTCGTTGATCCGGGCCGCCGCCGACGGGTCGGTGCGAATGCCGTTCGAGAAGACCTCGGCCCGCGGGGTCGTCAGCAGCTTGTGCGCCGCATCGCTGAAGATCAGATTGCCCGCGTTGGTTGCGAAGACATCTCTGTGGAGGGACTGCTCGAGCGAAGCCACATCGAAGGGGCTCTTGCCTGATCGGAGGAGGATGCGCTTCTGGCGGGCCGGTTCATCTGTCACATAAAGAGGGTAGCCCGATGAACGGCTGGTGGAGGTTACGTAAATGACTCCATTCAGGCGTATGTCGGTCGGCCTGAATCAACCGTTCCACGATGTAGAGGACGGCTGCGACAGCAGCTGAGACGGCGCGGTGCCCCCACCCTGCCTCGCGTAGATTTGGGGCGACCGAGCAGGACGACGTGATGTGGGGACGGGCGTACGTGTCAGGGGCAAGGGAATCTCGAGGCGCGGCAGCGGAGACCGAAGGCGTGACGGGCACACCCTCAGGTGACGGAAGGGTGGGGCGGCCGGGTGTCACCGGTGCCCGCAGGATCGTCGTCAAGGTCGGATCGTCCTCGCTCACCACGGCGGCGGGCGGGCTCGACGCCGACCGGGTCGACGCGCTGGTGGACGCGCTCGCCAAGGTCAGGAGCGGCGGGGAGCGCGAGATGGTCCTCGTCTCCAGTGGCGCCATCGCGGCGGGCCTGGCCCCGCTCGGCCTGGTCCGCAGGCCCAAGGACCTGGCGCGGCAGCAGGCCGCTGCGAGCGTCGGCCAGGGCCTGCTCGTCGCGCGGTACACCGCCTCCTTCGCCCGCTACGGCGTACGGGTGGGGCAGGTGCTCCTCACGTCCGACGACACCAGCAGGCGCGCCCACTACCGCAACGCCTACAGCACCCTGGACCAGCTGCTGGAGATGGGCGCGTTCCCCGTGGTCAACGAGAACGACACCGTCGCCACCGACGAGATCCGGTTCGGTGACAACGACCGGCTCGCCGCCCTGGTCGCCCACCTCGTCCACGCCGACCTCCTGGTGCTGCTGTCCGACGTGGACGGCCTGTACGACGGGGACCCGAGCATGCCGGGGACCTCCCGCATCGCCGAGGTCACGGGGCCGGCCGACCTGGAGGGCGTCACCATCGGCAGCGCCGGAAAGGCCGGGGTCGGCACCGGTGGCATGGTCACCAAGGTCGAGGCGGCCCGGATCGCCACCGCCGCGGGAATCCCGGTGGTACTCACCTCGGCGAGCCACGTCGCGGACGCCCTCGCGGGGCGCGAGACGGGAACCTACTTCCATCCGACGGGCCGCCGCTCCGCGGACCGGCTGCTCTGGCTCGCGCACGCCTCGACCCCGCAGGGAGCCCTCACCCTCGACGACGGAGCCGTGAGCGCGGTGGTCGAGCGCCGTACCTCCCTGCTCCCCGCCGGCATCTCCGCGGTCGAGGGCGAGTTCTCCGCCGGTGACCCGGTCGAGCTGCGGGACCCCTCCGGCACCGCGGTCGCCCGCGGGCTCGTGAACTTCGACGCCAAGGAGATCCCCCAGCTGCTCGGAAGGTCCACCCGCGACCTCGCCCGTGAACTGGGGCCCGCCTACGAGCGCGAAGTCGTACACAGGGACGATCTCGTCGTCCTGACGCCCCGTACGGCCCCCTGAAACGGCTGAAAGTCCCGCCCGTGGGCGGAGACCTTCACGAAAACCACCCCACACCGGGCTCCGGGCTGGTCAACTTTGTCCCTGGGACACAAAGGGGTCAGCACAGCCACACATTCACAGGAGGCCGCCGGTGAGACGAGCGCGCCCGGGGGCGCCGCCCCGCGGAACGGGCAGCCGCGCCCTGACCAGCGTCGGAGCGGGGGCCGACTTCGTCGGCACGCCGGCCGACCAGCCCTTCGAGCAGGAACCGGCGGTGAGGGACGAGGAACGGATCCGCTCCAAGCTGTGGCACATCACCCTCAGCGTGTCCGGGAGTGAGACGCCGCTGCAGGAGGTCAGGCGCGGGCTGGAACAGCTGGCGCACGACCACCCCTTCCTGCTGACCAGCCGCTACGCCAACGACCACGCGGAGATCCGCTACTGGGAGGAGGCCCGTGACCTCCACGACGCGGCGGCGGTGGCGCTCAGGCTCTGGGGGGAGCACCGCTCCAGCGCGAAGCTGCCCCCGTGGGAGATCGTGGGCCTGGAGGTCATCGACCGGGAGACGTACCACCTGAGGGTCGCCGAGGGCTACGGCCCGCCGCCCGCGGCTCCGGTCGGGGTCCACCCGTACTGACCGTGCCTCCACGCCGGGTGTTCGGGGGCCGGTACGTCCGTCTCGTATCACGGGATGTGTGCCGGGCGCCCGCAGTGTGCGCACTACTCTGCGGGCATGACCACGCTCTCGCCGTACGACAACATGTCCCCGGTCGCCCAGGCCGCCTACCGGGCACGCGCCGCAGCCGACGACATCGCGCCACTCCCGCGCGCGGCGAAGGACGACGCGCTGCTGGCGATCGCGGACGCGCTGGAGGTGCGTACCGGGGAGATCGTCGAGGCCAACGCCGAGGACGTGGCGAAGGCCCGGGCGGCGGGTACCAGCGAGTCGGTCGTCGACCGGCTCACCCTCACGCCCGAACGCATCCGCGCCATCGCGGCCGACGTGCGTGACGTGGCGGCCCTGCCCGACCCGGTCGGCGAAGTGGTCCGAGGCTCCACGCTCCCCAACGGGATCGACCTGCGACAGGTACGGGTACCGCTCGGAGTGGTCGGCATCATCTACGAGGCCAGGCCCAACGTGACGGTCGATGCCGCCGCTCTCTGCCTCAAGTCCGGCAACGCCGTCCTGCTCCGCGGCTCCTCCTCCGCCTACGCCTCGAACACGGCACTCGTGCGGGTGATCCGTGACGCGGTGGGAGGTTCCGGTCTGCCGGCGGACTCGGTGCAGCTGGTCCCCGGCGAGAACCGCGACTCGGTCCGCGAACTGATGCGGGCCCGCGGTCTGGTCGACGTCCTGATCCCCCGGGGCGGGGCCTCCCTGATCCGCACCGTCGTGGAGGAGTCGACGGTGCCCGTCATCGAGACCGGCACGGGCAACTGCCATGTGTACGTCGACGCCCGGACCGACCTCGCCATGGCCGTCGACATCCTGGTCAACTCCAAGGCCCAGCGTCCGAGTGTCTGCAACGCCGCCGAGACCCTCCTCGTGCACAAGGACATCGCCGACGAGTTCCTTCCCCTCGCCCTGGATGCGCTGGCCGAGGCGGGTGTGACGGTTCACGGCGACGAGCGGGTGCTCGGGTACGCCGAGGGTTCCAAGGCGACGGTCGTGGCGGCGACGGCCGAGGACTGGGAGACCGAGTACCTCTCGTACGACATCGCGGCCGCGGTCGTGGACTCGCTGGACGCGGCGGTGGCGCACATCCGGCTCTGGTCCTCCGGTCACACCGAGGCGATCGTCACCACCTCGCAGGCCGCGGCCCGCCGGTTCACCCAGTTGGTGGATTCCACGACGGTCACCGTGAACGCGTCCACGCGCTTCACGGACGGCGGCCAGTTCGGGTTCGGCGCGGAGATCGGCATCTCGACGCAGAAGCTGCACGCCCGTGGGCCCATGGGGCTGCCGGAGCTCACGTCCACGAAGTACATCGTGACCGGGGACGGCCACACCCGCTGAAGCGCTCCCGGCGGGAAGAGAGCCGACTTTGCGGGCTCTCTGCCCGGAACGGCCCCGCCGGGGCTACGCTGAAACCGTGCCGGACGACGTGGGGGGCAGGCCGTTCCCGGACGGCTGGGAGCCCGACGACGACCGCGGGGGCGCGGACGAGGACTTCGCCTCCGTGGTGTTCGACGAGGACTTCATCAGGTCCGCCGAGATCCACGAACCCACCGCTGTCGAGCGTCTGCTGGCCGCGGCGCAGGCCCGCGCAGAGGCCGAGGCGAGCAAGGCACGCTCGGGTGCCGGAGCGCTGGACGACGACCTCTACGACGACTACGTGCCGGACGGCCTGTACGCCCGCGAGCGGGCGTTCGACGACTCCCACGACCCCGACGGGCCCCCGGACGGCCCGTACGGCCCTCACGGCGGCTCCCTGCGCCCGTACCGGGGTGCGGCGCGCTGGCACCGGCCGGTCGCCTGGATCCTCGCTCTGCTGATGGGCATCGGGATGGTGGCGCTGGCGTTCAGCGCCGTCTACCGCGGAGCGGCGGGTGACCGTGAGGACAAGGTGCCTCCACCGGTGACCAGCGGGGTGGACGAGCCCGGTGCGATTCCGTCGGCCCCGGCCGGAGCCTCCCGTCCGGCGGTCTCGGCCGTCCCCCGCATCCCCTGAGCGGCGTCGCCCGCACTCATCGGCCGTGCCGCTGCCCGGCCGCTTCGTGAGGGTCACGCCGCTGCCCACCGGGCCACGGGCCCGCTCCGGGGCCGGCCTGTGCCCGGCCGCGCTCCGGCGCCCCGGCCGCCGGCGTGGTGACGGCCGACCCGGGTGCGCCCCGTTCGATGCGCGCGGCCGTGCTTCGCCCGGGCCCCGTTCGAAGCGCGGTGGAAGTCTCCGTACGGCCGACGGCCGGATGTCTCCGCCCGGCCCGGCGGCGCGTGGCGCGTACGCCGCGGCGGTGTGGCCCCGTCTTCTCCGTGCCGCCCCCTCCTCCTCCGTCTGCGCCTCTGTCGGGGTGTTCCCCCTGTTCCTCCGGGCCCGTCCTCGGGGCCCCTCTCCCCAGCCCCTCTCCTGGCGGCGCTCCACCTGCGCTCCCACCTGCGGGGCGTTTACCTTGAGGGCGATCGATCCAATCTGAAGGTATGACCGTGTGACCCCTCCTCCCGTCCCCGTCCCCGGGAAGAGGGCCAGCCACTCGCCCATGTGTCGAACCCGTGACGGACAGGTCCGCCCGGCGCCGAACGGCCGAGGCGGATCCCAGCGCCAGCTCCCGCCGGTGGCGCGGAGAACGGGAGAAGTCATGACAGGCCGCGGAGAACCGCCGGAAGGGCCCCCCGAGAACACGTCGGGAGGGGAGGACGAGTATCGCTCACTCGTCTTCGACGAATCGTTTGTGCGAGCCGCCAGGCTGCAGGAGTTCTCCGCCGTGGAGCGCATGGGCGACCACGCGCGCGCCGTACGCTCCCTCCCCGGTGGCCGCAGTGTCAGGAGGCACCGGTCCAGAGCCGGTATCGCTCTCGTCCTGCTGATCGCCCTGGCGTTCGCGGCCGCCGTCTACATGGGCTTCCGCAACCCTTATCCGGCCCCCGTAGGCAGGCGTGCCGAGCCGTTGCGGACCGACGTGGTCCCGCTCGCCCCTCGAGGACCCGTCCCGGGAGCGGCCGCCGAGGCTCTCCTCGCCGACGGTCCCGCCGCCGGCCACCGCACCGGGGCCGCGGGTATCAACTTCCCCGCGGTCCGGCGCACGAAGAACTTCTCCGACGGTCAGGTGACCATCGCCCTGGCCACGGTCAAGGACTACCTCGTGAACTCGTCCCTCGATCCCGACGTCCTGACCGGTGGTGTCGTCCGGCCCGTCGCCCGGCTGCTCGACCCGGACCAGACCGCGCAGTTCGACCGGAGCATGGACTCACCCGCCGATGACGGCGAGCACAGTGCCACCGGCTGGCTGGTGCGCTTCGATCCGGCCGCGGTGGAGCTCGCCGACCCGGACATCAGGGTCAGCGGCACGCTCTCCTACGCGGAGGCGGGGTCGGACACCCTGGAGGTGGTGTCCGACCACACCTTCACCTACGCACTCAGGCCGGCCGCTCAGGGACCCCACCGCACCGACGGGGCGTCGCTGTTCACCGTGCGCCGGGTGCTGCACTTCCTGCTCGACCGGGAGGACATCCGGCTGCACCGGCTGGAGGTCCGCACCGCCTACGTTCAGGCAGGCCCGCAGTCCTGCTCGGCCAGGACGGAGAGGGCGCTGAGCCCGCTGCTGGCGGGTGAACGGGCGGACACCCGAGGGCCGACGGGCACCGATCCCTACGCCACCGGAGTGCCCAGGGCCGGGCTCTGCGGAGCCCTCGCGGTCAGCTCCCCGACCCCGGCTCGCCAGGGTCCTTAGGCCACCGCTGCTGCTCGGAGCCGTCCGTGGTCCCCGAGGACCGCGCCCCGCCCCCGGACGGACCACCACTGCCGGAACCACCACCGCCCGTGAACCTGTCCCGAAGCTTGCCCCCGAGGTCTCCCGCACCGCCCGCGATGTCGCCCACGAGCTTCATCAGCGGGTCCTTGCTGGTGCGCACCGTGTCGGCGTAGTGCGTCGCGGACTCCCGGAAGGAGTCCGTCACCGAGGTGTCCTTGTCCTCGTCGCACTTGGGGTAGTGGCCGTCCATGAGGCGCTGGAAGTCCCGGGTCTCCGACCACTTCTTGAGCTCGGCCGCCCGGACCGTGGTGAACGGATGCGTGCGCGGCAGCACATTGAGGATCTTCAGCACGGAGTCGCGGAGGTCGCCGCTCTTCTCGTACTCGTCGGCCTGCGCGAGGAAGGCGTCCACGTTCATCTCGTGGAGGTGGTTACCACCGGCGATCTTCATCAGACCGCGCATCGACGCCCGCAGATCCTGCCCGACCAGCAGGCCCGCACGGTCGGCGGACAGCTCCGACTTGCGGAACCACTCGCGCAGCGCCGTCACGATCGCCATGATCGCGACGTTGCCCAGCGGGATCCACGCCACCTTGAGAGCGAGGTTGGTGAGGAAGAGAAGTATCGTGCGGTACACCGAGTGACCGGAGAGTGCGTGGCCCACCTCGTGGCCCACGACGGCACGCATCTCCTCCTCGTCGAGCAGCTCGACCAGCCCGGTCGTCACGACGATGATCGGCTCGTCCAGGCCGATGCACATCGCGTTGGGCCGCGGATCCTGGGTCACGTACATCGGGGGGACCTTCCGCAGGTCCAGGATGTAACAGGCGTCCCGCAGCATGTCGTTGAGATGGGTGAACTGTGCGTCGCTCACCCGGACGGAGTCGGACAGGAAGAGCAGCCGCAGACTGCGCTCGGGCAGGAGGCCGCTCAGCGCCTTGAAGACCGTGTCGAAGCCGCTCAGTCTCCGCAGCGCCACCAGGGCCGAGCGGTCCGCCGGGTGCTCGTAGGCACGCGAGGAGATACCGGGAAATCGCCTGCGCTGCCTGCTCGGCACGCTCTCGTCACTGGCATCGGTCATGGATGGCCCCCTGTTCGTACGAGACGTCGCTCGTCCCCCTGACGGAAACCAGCGTATGCGCTGGCGCTACGGTGTGCGGGGGGCTGTGGATAACTTTGAGGAGCGCCCGGAATGCCGCACACCGCTGTCCTGCTCGCCGCCGTGTCCGAGGACCAGGGGCCGGGCGACACCCTTCGCATCGTCCTGCTCGTCTCGCTCGTCGGAGCAGCCCTGCTTGCCTGGTTCCTGCTGCGCGGATACCGCAACGACGACGACAACGACTGAGTCGGCGTGAGCGTGCCCGGGGCGCCCGCATACGATGTGCGCGACGTCTCCCTCTTCGATTCCCGATGGATAGGTCCCGCAGAAGATGAGCCTCTCGAGCACCGCACACCAGCTGGTCACCCTCGCCTCCGAAGGCGAGCAGGGTGGTAACCACGAAAGCCTCAGCCCCTATGTCACCGGTGGTGGCGCGTTCATCGCGCTGCTGCTCCTCCTCTGGATCACCACCCGGTTCAACCGGGACCGCTGAGGCAGAGGCGAACGGCTGTACCAGTAGGGTCTGCACGCATGGGAGAGCAGGAAGTGCCTACCGGCCGCGCCAAGCGCCGTCTCGGCGTGATGGGCGGGACGTTCGACCCGATCCATCACGGACATCTGGTGGCGGCCAGCGAGGTGGCCGCCCACTTCCACCTCGACGAAGTCGTCTTCGTCCCGACCGGGCAGCCCTGGCAGAAGAGCCACAAGCAGGTCTCCCCCGCCGAGGACCGCTATCTGATGACCGTCATCGCGACGGCGTCCAACCCGCAGTTCTCGGTCAGCCGCAGTGACATCGACCGGGGCGGCCCGACGTACACGATCGACACGCTGCGGGACCTCCGGGCGGTCCACGGCGACGCGGACCTCTTCTTCATCACCGGCGCCGACGCCCTGTCACAGATCCTGACCTGGCGCGACGCCGAGGAGCTGTTCTCCCTCTCCCACTTCATCGGTGTGACCCGGCCCGGTCATCTGCTGACGGACGACGGGCTGCCCGAGGGCGGGGTCTCGCTGGTCGAGGTGCCCGCCCTGGCGATCTCGTCCACGGACTGCCGCGCCAGGGTCGCCGAGGGCGAGCCGGTCTGGTACCTCGTGCCCGACGGGGTCGTCCGCTACATCGACAAGCGCCAGCTGTACCGCGGCGAATGAGCCACGGAAAGGGGCACCTGTGAACGACCGACAGAACCCGTACGACCCGTACCAGCAGCCGCAGATCATCGGCTACGACGCGTACGGGCAGCCGGTCTACCAGCAGCAGGGCCAGCAGAGCTACGACCCGTACGCCCAGCAGAACCAGCAGTCGCAGCAGCCCTACCCGACGCACCAGGACGGCAGCACGCAGCAGGACGGGCAGGCGCAGCACGGATACGGCTACGACCCGTACGCCGGCACACAGCAGCAGTACGACCCGTACCAGGCGCAGCAGGACCAGCAGACCCAGCAGCAGGGGTACGGCTACGGCGCCGGTTACGGCACCTACGACCCCTACGGCCAGGACACGGGCACCATGTCCCCGGTGGGCGACTCCACCCAGCAGTGGAACGCCCCCCAGGCACCTGTAGCTCCGCCCGCAGCGCCCCCGGTGCCGGAGCCGCGGAGCGAACCCGTGCCCCCGGCCGACCCGGCCGTCCCCGGTCAGCGCCGCGCCGACCGCGACTACCGAACCGAGCAGTTCTCCTTCATCGAGGAGCCCGACGAGGACTCCGAAGACGTCATCGACTGGCTGAAGTTCACCGAGAGTCGCAGCGAGCGCCGCGAGGAGGCGCGCCGGCGTGGGCACAACCGGATGGTCGCGCTCATAGTCGTCGTCGTTCTGGTCGTCGTGGGTGGAGCGGGATACCTCTGGTTCGCCGGGAAGATCCCCGGAGTCTCGGGTCAGGACGAGCAGAGCGCCGCCGCGGTGGGGCCGCAGAAGCGGGACGTGATCGTCGTCCACCTGCACAACACCAAGAAGGGCGGCACCTCCACGGCGCTGCTCGTCGACAACGTCACCACCAAGCAGGGCACGACCGTCCTCCTCCCGAACTCGCTGGCGGTGGCCGCGGACGACGGATCCACCACCACCCTCGGCAAGTCGGTCGACGACGACGGGTCCGCCGGTACACGCGAGTCGATCGACACGCTGCTCGGCACCAGCATCAGCGGTACCTGGCGGCTGGACACGCCCTACCTCGAGAACCTCGTCGAGCTCGTGGGCAACATCGAGGTCGACACCGACACCGACGTACCCGACTCCAAGAAGGGCGCCGCGCCTCTCGTGAACAAGGGGGAGGCGCAGACCCTGAGCGGCCCGATGGCCGTCGCCTACGCCACCTACCAGGGCGCCGGCGAACCCCAGACCAAGCAGCTGATGCGCTTCGGCCAGGTCATGCGCGGCGTACTGCGCAAGCTCTCGGAGGACCCCAAGGGCGCAACCGTCACCATCGAGACCCTCGCGCAGATCCTGGACCCGTCCCTGCCGGAGCAGGACCTGGGGGCCTCGCTCGCGAAACTCGCCGGGCACGCCAAGGTGGGGGACTACAAGACGGAACTGCTCCCGGTGCAGAGCGACGGGACGCTGACCGACCAGGCGACCGAGAGCGTCGTGAAGGACGTCCTGGGAGGCAGGGTCAAGGCCCCGGACCAGGACGCGGCGGTGCGCGTCGGCATCAGGAACGCGACCGGGAACACGAAGGGCACGGAGTACGCCAGGGTCCAGCTGGTCAACGGCGGCTACGCCTTCGTCGACAGCGGCAAGGCGGACACCGTCGCGTCGTCCCAGGTGGTCTACGCGGCCGCGGAGGACAAGGCGAAGGCGGTCGAGGTCGCCAAGACGCTCGGCCTGCCGGAGAGTGCCGTGAAGAAGGGCGATCCAGCCGCCAACGCGGACATCTCCGTCGCGCTCGGGCAGGACTACAAGATCCCCGAGCCGACGTCGTGAGGGCTGTCGGCGGTCCGTGAGACCCTAGAGGTCGAATCCGACCGCCGACGAAAGCCTGCATGTGACCGCCACCGACCGCTCCATCGAGCTCATCAGCGCCGCCGCCCAGGCGGCGGCCGACCGGCTCGCGCACGACATCATCGCCTACGACGTCAGCGAAGTGCTGTCGATCACCGACGCCTTCCTGCTGGCCTCGGCTCCCAACGACCGCCAGGTCAAGTCGATCGTCGACGAGATCGAGGAGCGGCTGCTGAAGGAGCTCGGCGCCAAGCCGGTGCGCCGTGAGGGCGACCGTGACGCCCGCTGGATCCTCCTCGACTACGTCGACATCGTCATCCACGTCCAGCACAGCGAGGAGCGTGTGTTCTACGCGCTCGAGCGCCTGTGGAAGGACTGCCCCGAGATCGCCCTCCCCGAGGACGCCGTCAGGACCCGGGGCAAGGCCGAGGAGCACGCCCAGCTCAACGGCGGTACGGAAGGTGAGCAGAGCTGAACGGCAGCAGCCGCGGCAGGGGCCGCAGGATCGTCCTCTGGCGCCACGGTCAGACGGCGTGGAATCTCGAACGCCGCTTCCAGGGCTCCACGGACATCGACCTGACGGAGACCGGTGTCGGTCAGGCGCGCCGTGCGGCACGGCTGCTCGCCTCGCTGCAGCCGGACGCCATCGTGGCGTCCGACCTGCGGCGGGCAACGGCCACGGCCGCCGAGCTCGCCTCGGTCACCGGCCTTGCCGTCTCCCACGACTCCGCACTGCGTGAGACGTACGCGGGCGCCTGGCAGGGCCTCACGCACGAGGAGATCGTCGAGCAGTACGGCGAGCAGTACGCCGCGTGGAAGCGTGGCGAACCCGTCCGACGGGGAGGTGGCGAGCTGGAGACCGAGGTCGCCGACCGTGCCGCCCCGGTCGTACTGGAGCACGCGGGGAAGCTCCCCGACGCCGGCACGCTCGTCGTCGTGAGCCACGGCGGCACCATCCGTACGACCATCGGCCGCCTGCTCGGACTCGAAGCGCACCACTGGGAGGGCCTCGGCGGCCTCTCCAACTGCTGCTGGTCCGTACTGGGCGAAGGCGCGCGTGGCTGGCGCCTTCTCGAGCACAACGCGGGGACGCTGCCCGAACCCGTGCTCGGCGACGACGACTGAGAGCTGCTCCGCTGCGGCGCGGCGGACAGCGCGGGCGCGGTGCTCCGACCGGAGGGCGCTCCCGCGAAGTCGCTGCCCAGCGGCCTGGTGAGGGCGCTGGGGGCCGGATTTCACTTTCCGGCTCGTCGCAGGCTAAAGTTCTTCTTGTTCGCAGCGCGGAAACGCGGTGAAAGTGAACAGCGGGGCTATAGCTCAGTTGGTAGAGCGCCTGCATGGCATGCAGGAGGTCAGGAGTTCAATTCTCCTTAGCTCCACAGTGAAGATCCCGTCCCCAGTAGGGGGCGGGATCTTTTTTCGGCCGATGTGGCACGCTCGTGCGCCGGCTCGCGCCGTGCGCGCCCCAACTGCCCCGGACTGCCTGGGACAAGGGCCGACAGGGCGTTCCCAGGGCTCCGTCGCAGGTCCGGCGGTCGGCCGCGCCCCCTTCATTCAGGACGGCGGCGGGCGCTGCGACGCTGATCGGGCTGACCCCCTTGCGGGCTCATGGCAGAATCGGAGCGCCGGAGGGGGCGACGGACCGATCGGGAGGGAGCGCGATGCCTGCGAGCCGCGTCAGGGCCCCGGGCCCGCCTCTTGACCCCGCCGCATCCCCTTGCCTCCGCGTCCCCCACCCTTCCGCCGCGTCTCCCTGCCCCCACGCCGCCGCCTGCCGCTGCCCGCGGAGCTGACCGGATGGGTGCACACAGGCGGAAATGCGACTGGTGCGGCAGCGGTACGCCCATCGTCCGGGACATGGACCCCGTCAACGCCGAGTTCCAGTACTGGTGCGAGGAATGCGCACGGGCGCTGATCATAAAAGGCGACCCCATCGAGACCTACCGGGAACTCGAGGGGGAGCCGATCTACGGCCGGCTCCTGGAGGAGCACTGCACCCTCAAGAGGTTCTATTCGTTCGCCACCGCGTGAGCGGCCTTCCCGGGGCCGCGGCAACCGCTGGTCAAGAGCCCGAGAAACGGACATAGCGGTGCAAAGTGGAATCGATTTTTGATGGGCCCCGGAGACCGTGTAATGTTCTCGATGTCGCCAGGGAAACCGGGCGGCAAACAGCACGGGGCTATAGCTCAGTTGGTAGAGCGCCTGCATGGCATGCAGGAGGTCAGGAGTTCAATTCTCCTTAGCTCCACAGTGAGGAAGCGGGTCATCCGAATCGGATGACCCGCTTCTTCGTGTTCCCGCCCCGTCAGGCGTGAGGTGCCGGAGTGCGGTGGGGATCAGCCGCGCCCGCTGCCGAGTGCCCGGCGTCCGGCGTCGGGCAGGGCGGGGCGCTCCGCAGGGGTCGCTTCCATGCGCAGGGCGAGAGCGGGACACCGGCGTACGGCCCGTTGGGCGCGCCCGCGCAGATGCGTCGGAACGGCGGCGTCGGCGAGCACCGGGTAGCCGTCGGGGCCGAGTCCGATCAGCTCGGGCGCGATGTCGGCGCAGAGACCGTGCCCGCGGCACAGCGTCCAGTCCACCGCCAGCCTCTCGCCGCTCGGGACGGACTCCTCCCGGTGATCGTGCCCGGGAGCGGGCAGGGGGAGGACGCCCAGCGTCTCCCGCCCGCACCCTCCGCCCAGGACGTGCGCCGCGAGGTCGTCGGTGAACGCCGAAAGGGTCGATGCGAGGAAGCGGGCGGATCCGTCCGGGTGCTTGCAGGCTCCCCGTCCTTTCACGGCCCGGGTCACTTCGCGTAGGGCTTCCAAGGCGGCGGGACCACCTCCGTGCATCACGTCCGAGAGGCCGCCGGCGGCGGCCGGCAGACCGAGTCTGCACGGCCCGCACTGGCCCGCGGTCTCCGCGGCCAGCCAGTTCGCGATCCTCAGCGACTCGCCGATCGCACAGGTCTCGGGCCCGATCGGCAGGATCGCGCCGGCACCCAGCGCGCCGCCCACCGCCGCCAGGGACGCTCTGGAGACCATGGCGTCGTGCGCGGCGTCGGAGTCGATCCAGTTGCCGTGATAGCCGCCGGTGAGCACCCCCTGGGGTGCGGGTGGGGCGCCGGCCAGCTGCAGGACGTACCGCAGCGGCACCCCTGTGGGCACCTCGATGACCATCGGACGTGCCACCGATCCCGAGACGGTCAGCAGGACCGTGCCAGGCTCGTCGGACAGCCCGCTGTGGCCGTAGCGCCCGGGGCCGAGCCGCGCCGCGACGGCGAGCTGTGCGAACGTCTCCGCGTTCGACAGCAGGGTGGGGGCGCCCGCGACGCCCGACTCCGCGGCGCGTTCGCGGCGTCCCGGAGGCAGAGCGGGCCCGCCGTTCGCCGCCCTGATGACCGCGGAGGCCTCTCCGGAGACCATGCGCTCCGGTGTGCGTACCACCCGGACGCGCAGATGCTGCCCGCGACGCTCGGAGAGCCCGCGCTCCCCGAGGGCCTCGCGGACGGAGATCTCCGTCGAATTGCGGGTGACGGCCACGACCAGCGTCCGTGCGCCGAGGGCCTCGGCGGCGAGCAGGGCGCCGTCGAGGACGAGATGGGGGGCGCGGTTGAGCAGCACGGTGTCCTTGCGGCACGCCGGTTCGCCCTCGCTGCCGTTGATCACCACCACGGGACGCACGCCGCGCCGCATCGCAGCCGTCGCGACGGCTCGCAGCTTCCTGCCGAAGGGGAAACCCGCGCCTCCCCGGCCGCGCAGCGAGACGGCCTCCGCCACTTCGGCGAGCCGCTCGCCGCTCATCGGGTCCAGCGGCCCGTGCACCTTCAGGTGCATGGCCAGGTCGAGGCGTTCCACCAGGTCGAAACCGCTGGTCAGCTGGGGGAGCCCGACGACGCGGACCTCGGGTACGTCGGGGAGGGGGACGTTCATGGCCGCTCTCCTGCCGGTGCGTTCCAGGGTTCGCCCGCCAGAGGCGGGTAGAGCGGCCCAGGAGGCCGTGAGCCCTGCCGGCCGGGGCTCCGGGAGGGCTGTGTGTGCGGGGCCCGGGCGGGGTCGAGCACCGGCGAGGGCGGTGCGGGGGCTGGGCTGGGCCGTTGTTCTCCGGTGTCCGGGGGGCGGACGGGCGGACCGGCGTGGGTGACGGCCCGGTAGGCGGCCGAGAAGCCTGTCCGCAGGTCCGTGGACGGTGGCGGGCCGGGAGGACGGGCCGGAGGGTCGAATCGGTGCGACGGCGGGCCGGGAGCTCGGGACGGCAGGTCGAATCCCTGGGGTGGCGAACCGTACGGAGGGGATCCGTTTCCCTGGGGTTCGTACGCGGCTTCCCGGGGTTCGTACGCGACGGCGGCCGGTTGTCCGGGCGCGGCCAGCGTCCGCGGCCGGACCGGGGTGCCGACGCGTACGCCGTGGTCGTCGCCCCAGCCGGGCGCCTCGGCCGGCAGGCCCTGGCGCGGCTGCGGGGCGTAGGCAGGCTCGGGGGGCACCGAGGAGCGTATGACCGGGTCGGGGGTCGCCGGGCCCGCCCGGCCACCGGCCAGGTCCGTGACGAGGCGCTTCGCCGGACCTGGGAGCAGACGTAGTACGAGCGCGGCGGCGACCGCCGCCAGGCAGAGCATGTACATCACGACGACCCAGGTCGCGGGCTGTCTGCCCGCGTACAGTCCGTGCACCAGCGCCGCGCACCACGCCGGATAGGCAAGGGCGTGCAGCGCGCGCCAGCGCCCGGCGATCCTGCCGGGCGCCGCGAAGGCGCTGCGCAGGGCGCCCGTCGCCGCTGTGACGATCATCAGGAGCCCGGCGAGCGAGCCGAAGCCGATCAGACCCGCCGCACCGCTCACGCCCGTGCCGAACGGTACGAGCGCGCCGAGCACACCGATGTGCCCCAGGGCCACCTTGACCGTGCCGTGCAGGAGGAGGAAGCCGAGCGAGGTGACGGCGGCGGCGCGGTGCACGCCCTGGCAGACCAGCCGCTGACGGGTCGAGAGGAACATCCGGTCGGTGGCCAGCAGGCCCCAGGCGACCGACGCGGTGAGCGAGACCAGGGTCAGTACACCGGTGGTGAAGTCGAGCGCGTCGCGCAGACCGTCGCTCCCGGCCACTGCGAGCAGGGGGAGGAGGATCAGCGCCGCCACGGTCAGCCCGCCTTGTGCGGAACGGCTCATTCTCTGACCGTGGTTCAGGGCGGGGGAAGAACGGATCCTGCGGTGAGGGTTCATGGGGGCGACTCCGAATGGCTCGGCAAAGCGGTCCCGTTGCCGCATGCTAGGTCGCGCTCTACCGGCCGGTACGGGGTTTGAACGGTTGCCCCGGTAGGGGCCGGTACGCGGAGTAACCTCCGGAGCGTGTGGGTCCTGTGGAACATTCGCGCGGCCCGTGTGCCCGCGGAGCCCGCGGCGGCCGGACTCGTCGGCGTCGCCCGTCGCACATCTGCCGGGCCGGGCGCCGAGGCCGTGCGGTACCCTGACGCCATGCGTGCCGTACGCCTTCTGCTTAGCGAGCCGCGCTGATCATTCCCGACCGGTGAGAATGCCTGGTCGGACTCGGCGCGGCGTCCCCTCCTGTGCGAGGGGATTTTTCGTTTCCGTGGACGTGTGTCCGTGGACGTGGGTGCCGGCAGATGACGATCGATGGAGCTTTGAGGATCATGAGCGAGACGAACACCGCGGCCGAGGTGGCCGCGCCGCACCGCTATACGGCAGCGATGGCCGCCGACATCGAGGCACGCTGGCAGGACTTCTGGGACGCCGAGGGGACCTACGAGGCGCCCAACCCGAGCGGAGACCTGGCGGACGGCACGGAGTCGGCCGCCAGGCCCAAGAAGTTCATCATGGACATGTTCCCGTACCCCTCGGGTGCCGGTCTGCACGTCGGGCACCCGCTGGGTTACATCGCCACCGACGTCTACGCCCGCCACCAGCGGATGACAGGGCACAACGTCCTGCACACCCTGGGCTTCGACGCCTTCGGCCTGCCGGCCGAGCAGTACGCCGTGCAGACGGGCACCCACCCGCGCGCCTCCACCGAGGCGAACATGGAGAACATGAAGGCCCAGCTGCGCCGCCTGGGTCTGGGGCATGACAAGCGCCGCTCCTTCGCGACGATCGACGCGGACTACTACCGGTGGACCCAGTGGATCTTCCTGCAGATCTTCAACTCCTGGTACGACTCCGAGGCCGACCGCGCCCGGCCGATCGCCGAGCTGGTGGACCAGTTCGAGAGTGGTGAGCGCCGCCTGCCCGACGGCCGCGAGTGGAGCGGGCTGAGCGCCGCGGACCGCGCCGACGTCCTGGGGGAGTACCGCCTGGCGTACGCCTCGGACGCGCCCGTCAACTGGTCGCCCGGGCTGGGCACCGTACTGGCCAACGAGGAGGTGACGGCGGACGGCCGCTCCGAGCGCGGCAACTTCCCCGTCTTCAAGGCCAAGCTGCGCCAGTGGAACATGCGGATCACCGCCTACGCGGACCGGCTGCTGAACGACCTGGACGGGCTGGACTGGCCCGAGGCGATCAAGCTGCAGCAGCGCAACTGGATCGGTCGCTCCGAAGGCGCGCGCGTCGACTTCCCCGTCGACGGAGCCGGGGACGTCACCGTCTTCACCACCCGCCAGGACACGCTGTTCGGTGCCACCTACATGGTGCTGGCGCCCGAGCACGAGCTGGTCGAGCGGATCATCCCCGCCGCCTGGCCCGACGGCACCCACCCGGTGTGGACCGGGGGCCACTCGAACCCGGCGGAAGCGGTCACCGCCTACCGCAAGCAGGCGGCCGCCAAGTCCGACGTGGAGCGCCAGGCGGAGGCCAAGGACAAGACCGGCGTCTTCACCGGCGCGTACGCGACCAACCCCGTCAGCGGCGAGAAGGTCCCCGTCTTCATCGCCGACTACGTCCTGATGGGCTACGGCACCGGCGCGATCATGGCCGTACCGGCGCATGACGCGCGCGACTTCGCCTTCGCGCGCGCCTTCGAGCTGCCGATGCGCTGTGTCGTCGAGCCGTCGGACGAGCGCGGCCTGGACCCGTCGGCGTGGGAGGACGCGTTCGCCTCGTACGAGGCGAAGCTGGTCAACTCCGCCAACGACGCGATCTCGCTGGACGGCCTGGGCGTCGTCGAGGCCAAGGCGCGGATCACCGAGTGGCTGCAGGAGCGCGGCGTCGGTGAGGGAACCGTCAACTTCCGGCTGCGCGACTGGCTGTTCAGCCGCCAGCGGTACTGGGGCGAGCCCTTCCCGATCGTGTACGACGAGGAGGGCATCGCCCACGCGCTGCCCGAGTCGATGCTGCCGCTGGAACTGCCGGAGGTCGACGACTACTCGCCGCGCACCTTCGACCCGGACGACGCCGACACCCAGCCGGAGACCCCGCTGTCCCGGAACGCCGACTGGGTGAACGTCACCCTGGACCTGGGAGACGGCTCCGGCCCGCGCAAGTACCGCCGTGAGACCAACACCATGCCCAACTGGGCCGGTTCCTGCTGGTACGAGCTGCGTTACCTGGACCCGAACAACGACCAGCGTCTGGTCGACCCGGCGGTCGAGCAGTACTGGATGGGACCGCGTGAGGGGCAGCCCACCGGCGGTGTCGACCTGTACGTCGGCGGCGCCGAGCACGCGGTGCTGCACCTGCTGTACGCCCGCTTCTGGTCGAAGGTGCTGCACGACCTGGGGCACATCTCGTCGTCGGAGCCGTTCCACAAGCTGTACAACCAGGGCATGATCCAGGCCTTCGTCTACCGGGACAGCCGCGGTATCGCGGTCCCGGCCGCCGAGGTCGAGGAGCGCGACGGTGCCTTCTACCACGGTGACGAGAAGGTCAGCCGTGTCCTGGGCAAGATGGGCAAGTCGCTGAAGAACGCGGTGACGCCCGACGAGATCTGCGGCGAGTACGGTGCGGACACCCTGCGGCTGTACGAGATGGCCATGGGGCCGCTGGACGTGTCCCGGCCGTGGGACACACGCGCGGTGGTCGGCCAGTACCGGCTGCTGCAGAGGCTGTGGCGCAACATCGTCGACGAGGAGACCGGTGAGGTCACCGTCGTGGACACGGAGCCCGGCGAGGACACGCTGAGGGCCCTGCACAAGGCCATCGACGGGGTCGGCCAGGACATGGCGGGCATGCGGTTCAACACGGCCATCGCCAAGGTCACCGAGCTGAACAACCACCTGACCAAGGCCGGCGGCCCGCTGCCGCGCTCCGTGGCCGAGCGACTGGTGCTCCTGATCGCCCCTCTGGCGCCGCACGTGGCCGAGGAGCTGTGGCGCCGGCTGGGCCACACCGAGTCCGTGGTCCACCAGGACTTCCCGGTCGCCGACCCGGCCTTCGTCGTGGACGAGACCGTGACCTGCGTGGTCCAGGTCAAGGGCAAGGTGCGGGCGCGCCTGGAGATCTCCCCGTCGATCTCGGACGAGGAACTGGAAGCACTGGCACTGGCCGACGAGAACGTCGTCGCCGCGCTGGGCGGGGCCGGAATCCGCAAGGTGATCGTGCGGGCGCCGAAGCTCGTCAACATCGTCCCGGCCTGACGCAGGCTCCCGGGGCGCCCCGAGCGGGCGCCCCGGGGATCTTCCCCCTGATCCAGGCTTCCCCCTGGTCCTGGGGCTTCCCTCCCTGATCGCAGGGCTTTCCCTCTGATCCCAGGGCTTTCCCCTACGGGCAGGTTGGGGGTTCTGATGGAACCCCCGGCCTGCCCGTTCCGTTTACGGTAGTAGGGGACGGCTGCACACCGGCCGCCGATCCGACGACCGAGGGGCGTTCATGGAAGCCGTGATCCTGATCCTGACGCTGCTGTTCGTCGCGTTCATCGCGCTCGGGGTGTACGCGGGGGTGAGGACGGTGCGCGCGGCCAAGCGCGGCGTGGACCGGACGATCACACAGGCCCGCCGTTCGGTGGAGGACACCGCCCTGCGGGCCAAGAGCTACGGCCAGCCCGGCGTCCCGGGCGAGCTCGCACATCTGAGGCTCGCACTGCGTACCTCGATGCGCGCCACCCAGGAGGCGTTGCACGCCGGGGCGGCGGAGGACGCCTCGCTCTCGGAGTCCCTGGGGCTCTTCCAGCGGCTGAGCGCCCACGCCCGGGAGCTGGACGACGACCTCAAGCGGCTGGAGCGCGAACCGGACCGCGCGACGGTGGCGACCTTGCTGCCCGGTCTCAAGGAGCGTACGGAGCGCATCACGCACTCGGCGGAATCGCTGCGCTGGGCGGCGCGTGACCGTGCCAGGCAGTTCGCCGACGACGACCTGGCCGCACTGAACGCGCAGATCGACGTGGAGGCCGGGGCTCTGCGCCACTGGACGACCGACGAGACGACGCCCTCGCGCGGCGAGCCTGCCGGGCAGCGCCGGAGCGGAGCGGACGCCGAACAGCCGCCGTCGCTCACCCCTCCCGACCCGCGACTCCACTCGGGATACCCCTGGCAGAAGTCGGCACGGCCGGAGACGACGAACTGACGACAGCGGCCAGGGCGGACGGATCCTCGCGAGGCGTGTGCGGTCCGATCCGATTCCGGAGTCCCGGTCCCGGTCCCGGTCCCGGCGTGACGAAGCAATCCGGATCCACCGGAAAGCAGGGGTGTCTGTTCGTGGATGTCCGGACAGGCTGAGGGTGTGCCCAAGTGTTTCGGCTCCGCGTCGCTGACGGACCGGAAATGATCAGTAGACCGGTCCCGGGCTGCCGTGTCCCCGCCCCGGGAGGTAACCTCCGGCTCATGTCCCGCCATGTCGCTATCGTCACCGATTCAACGGCCTACCTGCCGCCCCAGACGATGGAACGGCATGGCATCACCGCGGTGCCGTTGACCGTCGTCCTGGGGGACCAGGCCCTGGAGGAGGGCACGGAGATCTCGGCGCGGTCGCTGGCGCTCGCCCTGCAGAAGCGCCGGTCGGTGACTACTTCGCGGCCGAGCCCGGAGACCTTCGCGGCCACCTACCGGGCCGTGGCCGAGGCGGGTGCCGACGCGATCGTGTCGCTCCATCTGTCGGCCGAGATTTCCGGGACCTATGACGCCGCGGTGCTCGCCGCGAAGGACGCGCCTGTCCCGGTGAGGGTGGTCGACACCGGAATGGTCGCCATGGCCCTGGGGTTCTGCGCGCTCTCGGCGGCCGGGGCCGCCGAGGCCGGCGGAGGCATGGACGAGGCAGTGGCGGCGGCGGAGAAGCGAGCGGCGGGTACTGCCGCGTACTTCTACGTCGACACGCTGGACTATCTGCGCAGGGGAGGCCGTATCGGCGCCGCCCAGGCGCTTCTGGGTTCTGCGCTGGCGGTCAAACCGCTGCTCCAACTCGACGGCGGGCGGATCGAGATGCTGGAGAAGGTGCGCACTGCCTCGAAGGCGATCGCGCGTCTCGAGGAGATCGTCGCCGCTCGCGCGGGCACCGGCGCGGTGGACATCGCGGTTCATCACCTGGCGGCCCCGGACGGGGCCGAGCGGCTGGCGGAGCGGCTGCGGGGGCGTGTCCCGGGACTCGGCGAGCTGCACGTGAGCGAGGTGGGCGCGGTGATCGGTGCACACACCGGGCCGGGGCTGCTGGGAGCGGTGGTCTCGCCGCGCTGAATCACCCCTGAGGGTGACGAGGTTGTCCACAACTGGCCTGGTGTCCACAGAAATCGGAGCTGCTCAACGGGTTCGCGCAGATGTGTCTAGCGTCCTGAGGCATGACCTTCCCCTCGCTCCCCACATCGGGCCTCGTAGTCGTCAGGCGCGGCAGGACACCGGCTGACCGGCCGGGCGTGACAGGGCCTGCTGTGCCCTCGCAGCCCCGCCCGGTCGCTGACCCCGCCCACGGACCGGCCCGGCCCCGGTACGGTTCCGCCGGTCGCCCCGCGCACGCTGCCATGGACCCACCCGAGCCGGGGCCTGCGCACGGTGCCTCGCAGCGTGTGCGCCGCGGCAGTCCTGGTGGCGCCGCCCACTCCCGCCGACGACCGGGTGTAAGGCCCCAGGGGGCGGCCGGGACCGCGCCGGGGTCCGTCTCCAGCGCACGCCACAGGCGCGGGAGGGATGCGGGGCGCGGCGCCGCTGCCGGGATCGCGGCGGCTCAGCGGCTCCGGGCAGAGGCGCTGATGGGCGGTGAGCGGCCGGCGGCGCCCACGAAGGCCGCCACGGAGGCCGTCACGGGGGGCGCGGATGGCCGAACGGCGCCGGCTGCCCTGGCGGGTGGTTCCGCGGGCCCGGTGGCCGGGACCAGGCTCGGCCGTCCGGTGCCTTCCTGGGCCGCGTCCACAGAGACTCCGGCTCGACCGGCGACGCCCACGCTCCCTGGTGCTGGTGCTGGTGCTGGTGCGGGAGCCGTGGCTGCTCCGGCGGCTGCATCCGGGCTTCTTCCGCAAGACGACCTGCCCGATGGCGGCGCCGGACGGACGGGATGGTGGCGCGAGGCCATGTCCGCCCTCGGGGACCGCCTCCCGCTGTGGGTCCGGTTGCGGTGCGGTCTGGAGCCACGGGCGCTCGCGGCGCTCGGTGTCGTCCTGGCCGGGGGCGCGGTGCTGGCGACGGCCCATTTCTGGTCCGCCCGCCCGGAAGCCGTCCGCCCGCCGGACCGGGTCGCGGAGGCCGCTGTCGTACAGCCGGCGGATCCCGGAGCCCCGAGCGCCCAGCAGTACGGCCTCACGAACGGGCCGGGAGCGGGGCCTCGGAGCGGCACGTCTCCCGGTGGGCAGATCGTCGTGGACGTCAGCGGCAAGGTACGCCGGCCGGGTGTCCGGTATCTCCCGGCCGGGTCCCGGGTGGCCGACGCCTTGCGGGCCGCGGGAGGTGTCCGGGAGGGAACGGACGTGAGCACGCTCAACCGCGCGCGTGTGCTGACGGACGGCGAGCAGGTCGCGGTGGGGCTGCCCGCCGCACCTCCGCCCGGGGGCGGAGCGGTGCTGGCCGGCGGATCTTCGACAGGAGCGGGAGCCGGCCCGGCGGCGCCGCTGAGCCTGGGCACGGCGACGCTGGAGCAGCTGGAGACTTTGCCGGGCGTCGGGCCGGTGCTGGCCCAGCACATCATCGACTACCGCACGGAGCACGGCGGTTATCGATCGGTCGACGAGCTCCGCGAGGTCAACGGCATCGGTGACCGCAGATTCGCCGACCTGAGGCCACTGGTCCGGCTGTGAACGCTCCTGACGTACACGCGGATTCGGGCAGGCGCCTCGGGTTGGCCGAGCCTCGCCAGGATGGCCCGGCCGACCTGCGACTGGTCCCGCCGGCCCTCGCGGCGTGGGCCGCGGCCGCAGTGGCGCTGGATGCCCCCGGCAGGTGGGTGGCGACCGCGGTGGGGCTCTGTGTGTGCGCGGCGCTGTGCCTCCTCGCCCGTAGGGGCGCGGGCCGGATGGGGCGCGGACACAGGACAGCACACGGACGACGAATCGCCCGGGCGGAGCGGACGCCCACGGGGCGGGCGGACCGCCTCCCCGGCCCGGGAGCGCGCGCGACGGCTGTTGCCGGGGTGCTGCTCTGCGCTGCGGCGGGAGGGGCGGCAGCAGGGCTTCACGGCGCGGAGGTCCGCTCCGGCCCTCTCCCCGCGCTGGCCGAGACGTACGCGCGGGTCGAGGCGGATGTGACGGTCACATCCGACCCGCGTCGGACGCGGCCGGGAGTCCAGGGCGACCACAGCACGCCCGTGTCCCTGCTCGTCGGAGCCGAGGTGGACCGGTTGATCTCACCCGACGGCACGGTCACCCGGCTCCGGACCCCCGTCCTGATCATGGTCGCTCCGGGGGACGAGGCGCAGCGGTGGCAGCGGTTGCTGCCCTCGACGCGCCTGCGCGTCAGCGGCAGGCTCGCGCCACCGCGCCACGAGGGTGAGCGCAGCGCCGCCGTACTCCGTACCGGCGCGAGCGACGCCCCGTACCTCCTCGAGGGGCCCACGCCGACGCAGCGCTTCGCGGGGAGTCTGCGGTCCGGCCTGCGGGAGGCCACCGACGGGCTCGACGCGGATGCGCGGGCGCTGCTGCCGGGGCTGGTCGTGGGCGACACCTCACGGGTCCCACCCGACCTGGAGGACGCCTTCAAGGCCACCGACCTCACCCATCTGCTGGCGGTTTCGGGCGCCAACCTGTCGATCCTTCTCTTCCTCCTCATCGGGCCCCCGGGCACGGCCGGGCGCAGCGAACGCCGCGGCCTCGCGCCTCGACTGGGAATCTCCCTGCGCGCCACCGCCCTGACCGGTGGCGGGATCGCACTCGCCTTCGTGATCGTCTGCCGCCCCGAGCCGAGCGTCCTGCGCGCCGCGGCCTGCGGTCTGATCACCCTGTTGGCCATCGGGACCGGACGGCGACGGTCCCTCATCCCCGCTCTGGCCGCCGCCGTTCTACTGCTCGTGCTGTACGACCCGTGGCTGGCCCGTAGTTACGGGTTCCTGCTGTCCGTGCTCGCCACGGGGGCGCTTCTGACCCTCGCACCCAGGTGGGGCGCGGCACTCCAGAGGCACGGCGTCCCGGCCAGGCCCGCCGAGGTGCTGGCCGCGGCGGCGGCCGCCCAGGCGGTATGCGCGCCGGTGGTCGTCGTCCTCGCGTCGAGGGTGAGCCTGGTGGCGATCCCCTGCAACCTGTTCGCGGAGTTCGCGGTGGCCCCGGCCACAGTGCTGGGCTTCGCCGCGCTCGCCGTGGCGCCGGCGTCCATGCCGGTCGCGAGAGCAGTGGCCGAGGTCGCCGGAGTGCCTGTCGGGTGGATCGCCTCGGTGGCCCGTACCGGTGCAGCCCTTCCAGGAGCGGAATTGGACTGGCCGGGCGGATGGCGGGGTGCAGCGCTACTGGCCGTCCTCACGGCGGCACTGGTGCTGTCGGCCCGCCGCCTGGCCCGTCACCCCTGGATCTGCTGCGCCGCGGTCCTCCTCCTGGTCCTGGCCGTGCTGAGACCCGTGCCGCTCACCCGATTCATGTCCGGGTGGCCGCCGCCGGGTTGGACCTTCGCGCTGTGCGACGTGGGGCAGGGGGACGCCATGGTGCTGGCCGCGGGCAAGGGCACCGGGGTGGTCGTGGACACCGGGCCCGAGCCCCGTCGGGTGGACCGTTGCCTGCGTGATCTCGGCATCACCCGTGTGCCGCTTCTGCTGCTGACCCATTTCCACGCGGACCACGTGCGCGGTCTGCCGGGTGTGTTGCGTGGCCGCGAGATCGGGGTCGTGCAGACCACCAGCCTCGACGAACCGCCGGAGCAGGCCGCCTTCGTGCGGCGCACGGCCGCAGGCGCGGGCGTTCCGATGGTGCGGGCGGCGGCGGGGGAGCGGCGCAGGGCGGGGCCGCTCGACTGGGAGGTGCTGTGGCCCGTCGGTGACGCGCGAGGAGTGGCACCGGCCGGCACGACAGAGGAGCCCAACGACTCCAGCGTCACCCTGCTCGTCCGGTCCGGAGGCCTGAGCCTGCTCCTCCTCGGGGATCTCGAACCTCCGGCGCAGCAGGGGTTGCTACGCAGCCATCCCGTCCTGGCCCGGGTGGACGTACTCAAGGTGGCGCACCACGGTTCGGCCCATCAGGACGTCGCGCTCCTCAGCAGAGTCCGGCCGAGGCTCGCGCTGATCAGCTGCGGCGCGGACAACCCCTACGGGCATCCGTCGGCCCGCACGGTCGCGGCGCTCGAAGCGACGGGCGCGAAGGTTCTGCGTACAGACCTCCACGGGGCGATCGCGGTGACGGGCTCCGGTGCAGGTCTGCGTGCGACGGGCCGCTCATGATGACCGCCTGACGAGCCTCCCTGACAGCCCTTCCGGGATCCACCGGCCAGGGTGGCCGGGCAGGGCGGCCGGGCAGGGCGGCAGGGTGGAGTGCCAGGGACGCCCAGCCGCTCACTGCCCACGGGAGCCGGGAGCCGGGATCCGGGAGACAACGGGGCGAGTGGGCGTAGGGGGAGACGAGGAGCGGGGGCGTGGGGCGGGCACAGGGCAGGGGGCGGCGGCGCGCACGGCACCCTTGTCGTCAGACCAGCCAGGTGCCGTCGAGCATGAGGTCCCGCCCCGCTTGTTCGTTCACCTCGCGCCATGCCCGGACGGTTTGCGGCGTGATGCGCAGGTACACCCAGGCGGGCTGCCCGCGCGGATCCCAGGCGAGCGCCTCGAAGAACGCGTCACCTGAGTCGGCGGGAAGAGCGGCCCCTTCCACGACCTCGGCCGTGCCCTCGATCAGCACCACATCGCGGGTGTGGCCCAGCGTGATCCTCACCTGTCCGGCGGGAGTCACGTTGACCGCGGTGGGGTTGCCGCGACGGGTCGCCATCAGCAGCGTGCCCCGGTCCCACACGAACGACAACGGCACCAGACACGGCACACCGTCGGGTGAGGCGGTCGCCACCCAGGCGTCCTTGTCCTCCGCCAGACGGCGGAGGACATCCCGCTTGCGCTGTTCCGGGCCTCGCGCCGGCTCTCGATGTGTCACGGCCGTGACGCTAGCCGCCCGCACCGGACCGCACATCCGTCGGCGGTCCTAGAACCAAAGCCGCATGCCGCCGTCACCTCCGCCGGGACACACTGGCGCCATGGCCGAGAAACCTACGCCGCCACAGCCGAGGGGTGCCCTGGACACCGCACGGGTGGAGGCCTACCTCAAGCGGATCGGTGCCGCCAAGCCCCTCCCGCCTGACGTGGACACCCTGCACGAGCTGCAGCTCCGTCACCTGACGACCGTCCCCTTCGAGAACCTCTCCGTCCATCTCGGTGAGGACATCGTCCTGGAGGAACGGAGGCTCGTGGACAAGATCGTGACCGAGCACCGAGGCGGCTTCTGCTACGAGCTCAACGGTGCGTTCGCCGCCCTCCTGCGCGCACTCGGCTTCCGCGTCGCGCTCCTTCAGGCGAGGGTCTTCGGCGACGGTGGCCGACTCGGGATCCCGTACGACCATGTCGCCCTGAGCGTGGAAACCGTGGACGGTGCAGGTCCCTGGATCGTCGACGTCGGATTCGGCGACCACGCGCTGAGCCCGCTCCGTCCGGATCTGCGCACCGACCAGGACGACCCGTGCGGCACCTTCCGCTTCCGTGAGGCGCCGCAAGGGGATCTCGATCTGCTGCGTGACGGATCCAGGCAGTACCGCCTGGATCTACGACCGCGTGCGCTGACGGACTTCCGGGCCGGGGCCTGGTACCACCGGACCTCACCGGATTCTCCGTTCACCCGGTCCCTCATCTGCTCCCGGCGCACCGAGGAGGGCCGGGTGACGCTGAGCGGCCGCACCCTCATCACCACGGTGCGGGGAGAGCGGCGGGAGAAGGAACTTGCAGAGGACGCCGAAGTGCTCGCGGCCTACCGCGACCACTTCGGGTTGGCACTCGAAAGCCTGCCAGTGGCACGCCCTCCGATGCCATGGCCGAAGCCCGGCGGCACGGACACCAGGCGAGACACCAGGCGAGTCCCCGAGAACTGACCCCCCCGGCCGGAGCAGCGGCAGGCACCAGCCCCGTACGGAGTCGCAGCGGCGACCATGGGCTGCCCGCCCTGCCCCGGAGGCCGGTACACGGGGTGGAAGGCCTTACGCAGGCCCCCGGCCTGGGGCCCCTACGCCACCAGGCCCCAGGCCCGGGGCCCGGGGCCCTACGGAGCCTCCAGCCACCCCTCGTACTCGGCCGCGAACGCGTCCAGAGCCGCGGAGTCCAGGCGCGCCGCCGGGTCCTCCACCACGACGAGCCACTGGGCGTCCTCGGCGTCGTCCTCCCCCGCCAGGGCGTCCCGGACCAACTGCGGTTCCTCGACGACACCGAACCGGTCGTGGAGCTCCCCGGCGACCTCCTCGGCCGAGTCCCGGTCTGGCAGCACCAGCACATGTCTCACATCGCTCACCCGGTCATTCTCCGGCACCCGTGCACCCCGGAGGTACGGCGGGGCGGCTGCCGGGCGGCGTTGTCACAGCGGCGTGGGATGCTGGACCGCGATGGCCACCAGACGCAATCCCACCGACGACCCGCTCGCCCCCGTCACGCTCGCCGTGGGCCAGGAGGACCTGCTCCTGGACCGTGCCGTGCAGCAGGTCGTGGCCGCCGCCCGCGCCTCGGACGCCGACACGGACGTCCGCGACCTCACCGCGGACCAGTTGCAGCCCGGTACCCTCGCGGAGCTCACCAGCCCTTCGCTCTTCGCCGAGCGCAAGGTGGTGATCGTGCGCAACGCGCAGGATCTCTCCGCCGACACGATCAAGGACGTCAAGGGGTACCTCTCAGCCCCCGCCGAAGAGATCACCCTGGTGCTCCTCCACCCCGGTGGTGCGAAGGGCAAGGGGCTGCTCGACGCGGTGCGCAAGGCCGGAGCACGTGAGGTGGCCTGCCCGAAGACCACCAAGCCCGCCGAGCGGTTGTCCTTCGTACGGGCGGAATTCCGCACCCTGGGACGCTCGGCCACACCGGAAGCCTGCCAGGCGCTGGTGGACGCCATCGGAAGCGATCTGCGGGAGCTGGCCTCCGCGGTCTCGCAGCTGGCCGCCGATGTCGAAGGCACCATCGACGAAGCGGTGGTCGGCCGCTACTACACGGGCCGGGCGGAGGCTTCCTCCTTCACCGTCGCCGACCGGGCGGTCGAGGGCAGGGCGGCGGAGGCGCTGGAGGCGCTCCGCTGGTCCTTGTCCACCGGCGTCGCACCCGTCCTGATCACGAGCGCGCTCGCGCAGGGCGTCCGGGCCATCGGCAAGCTCTCGTCGGCCCGGGGCGGGCGGCCCGCGGACCTGGCCC
The DNA here is from genome assembly GCF_043199535.1 of Streptomyces sp. NPDC048590. NCBI lineage: Bacteria > Bacillati > Actinomycetota > Actinomycetes > Kitasatosporales > Streptomycetaceae > Streptomyces > Streptomyces sp. NPDC048590. The sequence continues at coordinate 591,618 of NZ_JBICWC010000001.1, forward strand.
GTGAGCTCGGGATGCCGCCCTGGAAGATCGACCGGGTCCGCCAGCAGATGCGCGGATGGACCCCCGACGGGGTGTCGGCCGCGCTCACCGCCGTGGCGGCGGCGGACGCGGGCGTCAAAGGCGGCGGGGACGACCCCGAGTACGCCCTGGAGAAGGCCGTCGTGGCCGTTGCCCGCGCGGCGCGCAGCGGCAGGCACTGAAGCCGGCAGGCACTGAAGCCCGGTCCCGGCACGAGCCGGTACGGGCCGACACGGTCCCGGCACGAGCCGGTACGGGTCGGGCACGGCCGGAGGCCCTGCGCGAGCGCGTTCGTGATCAGGACGTCCGCCCCGTGGTGTACCCGTCCGGCCTGCGGCGGACCGACTCGCTCGCCCCCGTCCCACCCCCGAGGTCGGCGTAACACGCGACGAAGGCCCCGGCCGAGTCCTGGGGAGGACGTCGGCCGGGGCCTTCGGTTCACGCTTTGTGCGCCGCACCCGCGTGGCGAACGCAGGTTCGGTGTGCGGCGCGGGGTGCCGGTCAGGAGCGGGAGAGAGGGCCCGCTGAGTCCCTTCCGGCGATCACATCAGTAGCTCAGCCCTGGAGGGCGGCAACCTTGAGCGCCAGCGCCGACTTCTTGTTGGCGGCGGCGTTCTTGTGGATGACACCCTTCGAGACAGCCTTGTCGAGCTGACGCGACGCGTCGCGGACGGCCTGGGTGGCCTTCTCGACGTCACCGGCAGCGGCAGCCTCACGGGCCTTGCGGATCGAGGTCTTGAGCGAGGACTTGACGGCCTTGTTGCGCAGGCGCGCCTTCTCGTTCGTCTTGTTCCGCTTGATCTGGGACTTGATGTTCGCCACGAAAGAGCCTTTTCAGGTTCGTTGGATCTTCTTTGTGCGCCACGCCGCCTCAGAGGCCACGAGGCACAGCTGTCCACGGTAGCAGTCACCCTCGCACCGGCCCAAACCGGTCCCGGCCCCCCAGGCGTGGGACCATGGAGGCTACGTATCGATCCGTCCGACCCGACATCGACCCGAGACACGGCGTCCGGCGTCTCAAGAATCAGGACCCTGCGTGCCCGCGACTCCTACCAACGTGCCCGAGCCGAGCCGTACCGACCCGGCGCTGATCCGCAATTTCTGCATCATCGCGCACATCGACCACGGCAAGTCGACCCTTGCCGACCGGATGCTCCAGCTGACGGGAGTGGTCGACCAGCGGCAGATGCGCGCCCAGTATCTCGACCGGATGGACATCGAGCGCGAGCGCGGCATCACCATCAAGTCCCAGGCGGTCCGTCTGCCGTGGGCACCCACCGAGGGTGAGACCAAGGGCTCGACCCACATCCTCAACATGATCGACACCCCCGGCCACGTGGACTTCACCTACGAGGTCTCCCGCTCCCTGGCCGCCTGCGAGGGCACCGTCCTCCTGGTCGACGCCGCGCAGGGCATCGAGGCGCAGACGCTGGCCAACCTCTACCTGGCGATGGAGAACGACCTCACCATCGTCCCCGTGCTCAACAAGATCGACCTGCCGGCCGCGCAGCCCGAGAAGTTCTCCGAGGAGCTGGCCAACCTCATCGGCTGCCAGCCCGAGGACGTGCTCAAGGTCTCCGCGAAGACCGGCGTCGGTGTGGACGCCCTGCTCGACAGGGTCGTACGCGACGTCCCCGCCCCCGTCGGCCAGGCCGACGCCCCGGCGCGCGCGATGATCTTCGACTCCGTCTACGACGCGTACCGCGGTGTCGTCACGTACGTCAGGGTGGTCGACGGCCAGCTCAACAAGCGTGAGCGCATCAAGATGATGTCGACCGGCGCTACCCACGAGCTGCTGGAGATCGGTGTCTCCTCCCCGGAGATGACGCCGGCCGACGGCATCGGTGTGGGTGAGGTCGGCTACATCATCACCGGCGTGAAGGACGTCCGGCAGTCCAAGGTGGGTGACACCATCACCTCCCTGAACAAGGGCGCCACCGAGCCGCTGGGCGGCTACAAGGACCCCAAGCCGATGGTGTTCTCGGGGCTCTACCCCCTGGACGGATCCGACTACCCGGACCTGCGTGAGGCCCTGGACAAGCTCCAGCTCAACGACGCGGCCCTGGTGTACGAGCCGGAGACCTCCGCCGCGCTCGGCTTCGGCTTCCGGGTGGGCTTCCTCGGCCTGCTCCACCTCGACGTGATCCGTGAGCGCCTCGAGCGGGAGTTCGGCCTCGAACTCATCGCCACCGCCCCCAACGTGGTCTACCGCGTCGAGATGGAGGACGGCTCGGAGCACACGGTCACCAACCCGAGCGAGTTCCCCGAAGGCAAGATCGACAAGGTGCACGAGCCGGTCGTCAGGGCCACCGTCCTGGCGCCCAGCGAGTTCATCGGCGCGATCATGGAGCTCTGCCAGAACCGGCGCGGCACGCTGATCGGCATGGACTACCTCTCCGAGGACCGTGTCGAGATCCGCTACACCCTGCCGCTCGCGGAGATCGTCTTCGACTTCTTCGACCAGCTGAAGTCCAAGACCCGCGGCTACGCCTCGCTCGACTACGAACCCACCGGTGAGCAGTCCGCCCAGCTCGTCAAGGTCGACATCCTGCTGCACGGCGACAAGGTCGACGCCTTCTCCGCCGTCACGCACAAGGACAAGGCGTACGCGTACGGCGTCCGGCTCGTCGCCAAGCTGCAGAAGCTCATCCCGCGGCAGAACTTCGAGGTGCCGATCCAGGCGGCCATCGGCTCCCGGGTCATCGCCCGCGAGACCGTCCGCGCCATCCGCAAGGACGTCCTCGCCAAGTGCTACGGCGGTGACATCTCCCGTAAGCGGAAGCTGCTGGAGAAGCAGAAGGAAGGCAAGAAGCGGATGAAGATGGTCGGCAACGTGGAGGTGCCGCAGGACGCGTTCATCTCCGTCCTGTCGACCGACGAGTCGGCCGGCGAGGGCAAGGCGAAGAAGTAGCGCCGCGTGGCCGGGCCGGTCCGGTCCGGTCACCGCGTCGTCCGTGCCCGACCCGCTCGGACGGTGCCGTGAGTACGTTTTCCGGCGTACCCCGGAGTAGCCCAACTGGCCCCTGTGCCGCGGACATCCGCGACGCAGGGGCCGGCTTCGTTATCAAGCGGCGGCCGGTTGCCCCTTACGTCTCGGACGCACGCGCTCTACTCTGATCACCACCCGTAGTTACTCGCCAGTTAAACAAGCAGGCCGAGCGGGAACGAGAAGCAGGACATCAAGCAGCAGCACCCCCATGAACCGGTCGTAGCAATGCCGCAGGCCCGGAGGACGTCGTGAGCGACACACAGACCCTGATCGATAGCCGACCGCCCTCCGTGGCGACCCTCTTCATCGAACGCGTGGCGGCCACCCCGGACGGTGAGGCCTACCGCTATCCCGTGCCGGCCGCCTCGGGCCAGGGGCCGGACGAATGGAAGTCGCTGACCTGGGCCCAGGCCGCCGACCGGGTCAACGCCATCGCGGCAGGTCTGATCAGCCTCGGGGTGCTCCCGGAGGAGCGTGTGGCGCTGGCCTCCGCCACCCGTGTCGAATGGATCCTCGCCGACCTCGGCGTGATGTGCGCGGGCGCGGCGACGACGACGGTCTACCCGTCGACGAACACCGAGGAGTCCGCCTTCATCCTGGCCGACTCCGACAGCCGGGTCCTCATCGCGGAGGACGCCGCGCAGCTCGCCAAGGCCAGGAAGAGCAGGGACTCGCTGCCCGCGCTCGCCCATGTCGTGGTCATCGACCCGGCGGGTGCCGGGCCGGCCGAGGGCGACCCGGAGGGCTGGGTGCTCACCCTGGCCGAGCTCGAGGCGCGAGGGGCCGAGCACCTGGCCCAGAACCCGGCCGCGATCACCGACCGGGTCGCCGCCATCACGGCCGACCAGCTGGCCACGCTGATCTACACCTCCGGCACCACGGGCCGACCCAAGGGCGTGCGGCTGCCGCACGACAACTGGTCGTACATGGCCAAGGCGACCGTCTCCACCGGGATGATCAACTCCGACGACGTCCAGTACCTCTGGCTGCCGCTCGCGCACGTCTTCGGCAAGGTGCTCACCTCCGGCCAGATCGAGGTCGGTCACGTCACGGCGGTCGACGGCCGCGTCGACAAGATCATCGAGAACCTGCCGGTGGTCCGGCCGACCTACATGGCGGCCGTCCCCCGCATCTTCGAGAAGGTCTACAACGGCGTCGCCGCCAAGGCACGCGCGGGCGGCGGAGCCAAGTACAAGATCTTCCAGTGGGCCGCAGGGGTCGGGCGCGAGTACGCGAAGGTGTCGCAGGACAACTTCCGCCGGACCGGCAAGGCCTCCGTCCCCTTCGGGCTCGCGGCCAAGCACAAGGTCGCCGATACCCTGGTCTTCGCGAAGATCCGCGAGGCCTTCGGCGGCCGTCTCCGCGCCTGCATCTCCGGCTCCGCCGCCCTCGCACCCGACATCGGGCTGTTCTTCTCCGGCGCCGGGATCCACATCCTCGAGGGCTACGGCCTCACCGAGTCCAGCGCCGCCTCCTTCGTCAACCCGGGCGAGGCCTACCGCACCGGCACCGTCGGCAAGCCGCTCCCCGGCACCGAGGTCCGGATCGCGGACGACGGCGAGATCCTGCTGCGCGGTCCCGGCCTCATGGAGGGCTACCACCAGCTGCCCGAGAAGACCGCCGAGGTGCTGGAGTCCGACGGCTGGTTCCACACCGGCGACATCGGCGAGCTCTCGCAGGACGGGTACCTGAGGATCACCGACCGCAAGAAGGACCTGATCAAGACGTCGGGCGGCAAGTACATCGCCCCGGCGGAGGTCGAGGGCCAGTTCAAGGCGGTGTGCCCGTTCGTCTCCAACATCCTGGTGCACGGAGCGGACCGTAACTTCTGCACCGCCCTGATCGCGCTGGACGAGCCGACCATCCTCGGCTGGGCCGAGGAGAACGGCCTGGGAGGCAGGCCGTACGCCGAGGTGGTCGCGTCGCCGCAGACCGTGGAGCTCGTCGAGGGCTATGTGAACCGGCTCAACGAGGGCCTCCAGCGCTGGCAGACCATCAAGAAGTTCCGGCTGCTGCCTCGCGACCTGGACATCGAGCACGGTGAGCTGACACCCAGCCTCAAGCTGAAGCGCCCGGTCGTCGAGCGCGAGTACAAGGACCTCATCGAGGACATGTACGCGGGCTCCCGCGAGGCCTGACGGCAAGGGGCACGGACGGCGGGGCCGCGAGACGCGCAAGTATCTCGCGGCCCCGCCGCCGTTCCCGGCCCGCCGGGTGCCCCGTCCCCGCCGCCCGCTCGCTCGCGCCCGTCCGCCCCGGTGCCGTTTTCCAGCCCTCCCGTCGCGACTTCCGTCACTCGCCGCTTATGGACGCGCCCGGTCTGTCACTCTGTCCGGGTACGTCAGCGGTGTTCAGTGAGACCGTCAGGAGCCGCACCGTGGGGTCCATTCCCTTGCAGCGGGACATCCTTCAGCGTCCCGGCAGTGTCGTCGCAGGTCAGGGCGGGGACGTTCGTCCCGTCGCGTGTACGAGCCTGCCCGGGATCCCCCAGGCCTCGGCCGCCGCGCGCCGATTCGTCCGGGCGGCGCTCGGCGACTGGTCGGACCTGGGACTCCCCTCCGACGGTGAGTTCGGCGACCGGCTCACGGACGACGCGCTGACCGTGGCCAGCGAGCTGGTGACCAACGCCGTGGTGCACGCCGGCACGGCGGTCGACCTGCTGCTGAGGCTGGAGGACTCTGTCGGGCCCGAGCCCGCCGCCTTGGTGCTGGAGATCACCGACCACCACCCCGCCCGGTCGGTGCGTGACACCGGGGCCGAGCGACCCGACCCCGCAGAGTACGGCCGTGGGCTGCAGCTCGTCGCGACCCTCGCCGAATCCTGGGGCATCACCTACCGAGCGGGCCTCAAGACCGTATGGGCCCGTCTCCTGGGCGACGACCGCTACGGACTGCCCGATGCCGCCGCGGACACGGACGGCCTCCGTGGGAGCGTCCCGCGCACCGCGGGCGCGCCCGCCCTCAGCTCCGGACGTACCGCGCGCGACGACGCGGGCTGGGCCGGACGCGGCGGCCTCTCCTTCCTCGCGGAGGCCTCGGGCCTGCTGGCCGGCCAGCTCGACGAGAACCTGGTGGCATCGACGGCGGGGTCGCTCCTGGTTCCGCGGCTCGCCGACTGGTGCGCGATCTGGCTGGAGAGCGAAGGCGCGGGGCCGGCGGCCGAACCCCGGCTCGCCGGCGTCTGGCACACCGACGAGGCCAGGGCGGGGATGCTGCGCGCCGCACTCGAGAAGGAGCCGCTCCGCCTCCCCGGAGGCGTCGGCGCCGGCCCCGTGCCCATCCCCTGGCGGGGAGGCACCGGCTCGGGCACCGACCGCGGTGAGGGCACGGGGGTCGCGCTCGCCCACCGCATCACCTCGGGCGGGCGGACCCTGGGCGCGGTCCTGGTGGGCCGCGAGGGAGCCGGCGACATCCCCGAGCAGGTCGTCGCCCTCCTCGCGGACTTCGTTCGCAGGGTGGGGCTCGCGGTGGGCGCCGCCCGCGCCTACACCCGCCAGGCCACGATCAGCCGCATCCTGCAGCGCGGACTGCTCCCCAGCAAGGTCGCCGAGATACCGGGCGTCACCAGCGCGCTGGTGTACGAGCCTGGGGACGACGGCGTGGTCGGCGGCGATTTCTACGACCTGTTCCCCTGCCCCGGCGGCCGCTGGTGCTTCGTGCTCGGGGATGTGCAGGGCAGCGGTCCCGAGGCCGCCGTCGTCACGGGCCTGGCCCGTCCCTGGCTGCGGCTGCTGTCCCGTGAGGGCTTCGGCGTGGGCGAGGTGCTCGACCGCCTCAACCGGCTCCTCCTGGACGACGCCATGGAGGCGGCGGAGGCCGCAGCCCTCATGGTGGCCGCGGCGGGAGGCCAGCAGATCCAGGACGGCGAGCAGATCCAGGACGGCTCCCAGTCCCGCTTCCTCTCGCTGCTCTACGGCGACCTCGTACCGCTTCCCGGCGGCGGTGTGCGCTGCACCGTGGCCAGCGCCGGCCATCCCCTCCCGCTGCTGCTGCGCCCCGACGGAACCGTCCTCCCGGCCGCCGAACCCCAGGTGCTGCTCGGCGTCGTCGAGGACGTCGCCTACGACAGCCGGAGCTTCGACCTGGAGCCCGGCGACAGCCTGCTCTGCGTCACCGACGGGGTCACCGAGCGGCGCTCGGGCCGGCGGATGTTCGACGACGGCGACGGTCTCGCCCGGGTCCTCGCCGAATGCGCGGGGCTCCCGGCCTCCGCCGTGGCCGACCGGATCAAACAGGCCGTCCACGCGTTCGCCGAGCGCCCGCCCGACGACGACCTCGCCCTGCTCGTGATCCAGGTCGACGAGGCCCGGCGCACGGATGTACGGAGCGGCTCCGCCGACGAGTGACAATGGACGGTATGCCTTCCGTACTGCCCGATGGTGAGCCCGTGCCCGACGACGGGGCACTGCCCCGCCACGCCCTGGAAGGCGCCGCCGACCGGCCGCTCGGCTTCTACCTGCACGTGCCCTACTGCGCCACCCGCTGCGGCTACTGCGACTTCAACACCTACACCGCCACCGAGCTGCGCGGCTCCGGCGGAGCCCTGGCGTCCAGGGACAACTACGCGGCCCACCTGGTCGAGGAGATCCGCCAGGCCCGCAAGGTGCTCGGTGACGACCCCCGCCCGGTCCGCACCGTCTTCGTCGGGGGCGGCACCCCGACCCTGCTGCCCGCGGCCGATCTCGTCCGGATGCTGGCGGCGGTCCGGGACGAGTTCGGGCTGGCCGAGGACGCCGAGATCACCACGGAGGCCAACCCGGAATCCGTCGATCCGGCCTATCTGGCGGCGCTCCGGGAGGGCGGTTTCAACCGGGTGTCCTTCGGTATGCAGAGCGCACGGCAGCATGTGCTGAAGGTCCTGGACCGCACCCACACCCCCGGCCGGCCCGAGGCGTGCGTCGCCGAGGCCCGTGAGGCCGGGTTCGAGCACGTCAACCTCGACCTGATCTACGGCACCCCCGGCGAGTCCGACGACGACTGGCGCGCCTCCCTCGACGCGGCGATCGGCGCCGGCCCCGACCACGTGTCCGCGTACGCGCTGATCGTCGAGGAGGGCACGGGGCTCGCCCGGCGCATCCGGCGCGGCGAGGTCCCGATGACCGACGACGACGTCCACGCGGACCGCTACCTGATCGCCGACGAGGCCATGTCGGCGGCCGGCTTCTCCTGGTACGAGGTGTCGAACTGGGCGCGCACCCCGGAGGGCCGTTGCCTGCACAACGAGCTGTACTGGCGCGGGGCCGACTGGTGGGGCGCGGGCCCCGGGGCGCACAGCCACGTCGGCGGAGTGCGCTGGTGGAACGTCAAGCACCCCGGGGCGTACGCGCAGGCCCTCGCCGAGGGCCGCTCACCCGGCGCCGGCCGGGAGGTGCTCGGCGACGAGGACCGGCGCGTCGAGCGCATCCTGCTGGAGCTCCGGCTCGTCGAGGGCTGCCCCCTGTCGCTGCTCGCCCCCCAGGGGCTCGCCGCCGCGGGACGCGCGGTCCGGGACGGGCTGCTGGAGCCGGCCCCCTACGAGGAGGGCCGCGCGGTACTCACCCTGCGCGGCCGCCTGCTCGCCGACGCCGTCGTCCGCGACCTGGTGGACTGAGGCTGCCCCGCGGGCCCGCGCACCGCAGGCCGCGCTCCCGGCCCGATGAGTTCGGACGGCTGCAGGAGTCTGATGCGGGACACCCGATTTCTGGAGGCTGCCCCATGGATGAACCACACGTCCCGGAGACTCGGAAAACCCTGGAGCGGGCGATTCACGTCGAGCGGTCGGCGCTCGCCCAAGACCTGGCCGAGCTCAGCCAGGCCCAATGGGCGCAAGCGTCACTGTGTGAACGCTGGACCGTGGAGCAGGTCGTAGCCCACCTGACGGCAGGTGCCGAAACGCGGATGTGGCGCTGGCTGCTGAGCATGCTGGCCGCACGGTTCGACCCCGATCTGCACAACGACCGACGGCTGGCACAGCACCGTGGTGCCACACCTGAAGAGACATTCCGACGCTTTCGCGCAGTTGTCGCCGGTCCCGCCGGGCCGACAGGACACACTGCGGCCTGGCTGGGCGAGATCGTCGTCCACAGCGAGGACATCCGTCGGCCGTTGGGTCTTGTGCGGACACCCCCGGTGGCCAGCACGACCGCCGTGGCCCGGTTCTTCGCCGGCCGTGATTTCACCGTGGCAAGCAGGACCGTGACCGCGGGCCTGCGGCTCGAGGCCACGGACGGGCCGTTCACCGCCGGCTCGGGGGATCTGCTCCGGGGGCCGACCCTCTCCCTGGTGATGGGGATGGCGGGCCGCGTAGCGGCGTGCGAGGACCTGGAAGGGGACGGTGTGGCAGTCCTGCGTGCCCGATTGCGCTCAGGCTGAAGACGAGCGAACGGCCCCGGGAGCGATTGGCATCGGGACGTGCCGGGCCGGCGGGTGATCAGCGGGGCGGCCTGCCGGACGGGTGAGGACAGGATGGGACCAGGCGCGCATGGCCCAGGTGAGCCTCACAACTCACCCAACCCGTGCGGTCGTTCAAACGTCATGGCCCGGGACGAAGCGCGATACTCGACCGGTGGACTCGATCTACCGCAGCGTGCCGGGCGAGGAGCTCATCCGACGTTGGTGCCTCGAGCAGCTGGCCGCATGGCCGGTGCCGCACGAACGGAGGACGGTGACGGCCAACGGCGCGCGGACCCACGTGGTGCTCGCCGGATCCGGCGCGACGACGGTCGTATTCGTCCCGGGCACCAACTTCAACGCTGCCGCATCGCTGCCGCTGGCCACGGCCCTGGTCGCTGCCGACTACAAGGTCGTGCTGGTGGACGTCCCCGGCCAGCCCGGTCTCAGCTCTGGCGAACGTGACCTCTCCGGCGGCCGGTTGTCCTGGTACGGGGCGTGGCTGAGCGAGGTGATCGAGACGCTCTCGACCGAGTCGGTGGCGGTGATGGGCCACTCCTTCGGTGCCGCCATCGCCATGTCCAGCGACTCTCCCCTGATCAACCGGCTCGTCCTGGTCTCCCCCGGCGGACTGACCAGGCTGAGGTTGACTCCCGCGGTGCTGGCAGCCTCGGCCGCCTGGTTCCTGCGGCCCGCGCCCTCCCACAGCGCCCGGCTCCTGCGCGCCATGCTCGCGCCCGGCCACCCACCGCGCGACGAACTGGTGGACTGGATGACACTGGTCGCCCGGCACTCGCGCTCCAGCGGGGCGCCCGGCGCCGCCACCTTGTCCGCGCGGTCGATTCCCCGTCTGGTCGTCACCGGGGAGCGCGACGTCTTCCTCCCTTCACGGAGGCTCGGCCAGGCAGTGCGCCGCACGCTCGGAACCGGGCTGGGTGTGATCTCCGAAGCCGGACACCTCGTGGTCGAGGAGTGCCCCGAACACGTGGCCGGCCTGCTGGACGGTCCGGGCCGGCCCGCCTCCGACATCCCCGTGGCGTAGTCGACCTCCCGGTGCCGTGTCTGCCGGCCGTCCAGGACCCGCCCCTTGTACAACGAGCACTCCTGGTCAGGGCACCTTGCAGTCCGCCGCGGTCAGAGGTGTGCGGTCACCGGCGGCCCGCCCGCACACGACACGGGTGCGCGCGTCCGGTCCGGGACGGGTGACCTCGACGATGTTCAGGCCGTGGACACGCTGGTCGGCGTACGGGATCGTCCCCCGGAAGGTGATGGTCCCCGTCGGCATCGAGTGCAGGGCCACGGAGTACAGCGTCGCCCAGGTCTCGGCCGCGCTCTGCTGGGTGTCGCCCCTGGACGCCGCTGCATAGAGGGCCGCCGTGGCCTGGTAGGACATGACCGTCTGACCGCTGGCGAACATCTTGTCCTCGTACGGGCGCTCCTTCGGCAGCGCGGGCAGCTGAGTCCCTTCGGGGAGCAGGGCCTGCAGGGATTTGCGCGAGTCCTCGTAGAACCCGCGCCCGCCGCCCTGGCTCATCGGAGCGAGCGCCCCGTAGTAGAGGGTGACCCGGTCCGCGAGCTTGGTCGAGTCGTCGAAGCGCGCCTTGGTCAGGTCGTCCCCGGTGAACACGGTGATGGCCTTGTCCGAGCATCCCGCGGACTGCCCCAGCCCGGACATCAGCGTGTTGACGTCCTCGACCCGGCCGGCGAAGTAGAAGGCGTCGGGCACCCGCTCCCGTCCGCAGATCGTGTGGAGAGGGCCGTCGAGATTGGCCGATCCGCCGTCCTCGGACAGGGAGTAGCGAGTGTCGGCGACCACCTCGAAGCCGGATCGCCTCAGCATCTCCAGACCCACCCGGCGCTGCTCGGTGGTGTACCGGTCCTTGTCCTCGTTGCCGACCTTCCGGGACAGGACGACGGCCTGCGGGGCCTTCAGCCGGCCGGCCAGGGCGCCGGCGACCAGCCCGAGGGCGTCCGCCTGCTCCTCGTCGGTGGCGGCGAGTCCGAAGTAGTTGGGGAACTCGCGGGCCAGGTCGCTGCCCGAGTTCGTGGTGTCCACCAGGGGCAGCCCCGCGCGCTGGAGGATCTCGGTTGCCTCCGCGCTCTCCGTGGTGTTGCGCCCCAGGCCCACGACCCCGACGACGGAGGGGTCCCGCCGCGCCACCTCGACGATCTTCCTGACGGCGGTGGTCTGCCGCAGCATGTCCTGGCCGCCGTTGGCCGTCAGGACCCTCAGCTTGACCGAGCGGTTCGCCGTGTCGTTGACGAACCGCTGGTGGAGATAGACACCGGTCAGCTCCTCCAGACCCTTGCGGGTGTCCTCCCTGTTCGCGTCGGTGCCGGTGAGCGGGCCCGCGTAGACGATCGTGACGTGCGGGGTGCCGACGCCGATGCCGGCGTTCTGATCCCGTATCGCCTCCTCGATCCGTTCGAAGGTGACCCCCTTCCCTGCACCGTTCAGCTGCAGCGTGTTGCCCTCGGCGAAGCGGACGGCCGGGACCGTCGCCACCCCTATGCACTCGACGGCGCCGCCGGGGCCGGCCAGCCTGACCGAGTCGGTACTGCGTCCGGTGAGCGGGCCGTGGCAGTAGGTCTCCTTCCACCGCTCGCTCCACAGGAACGTCCCGAGCAGGGCGCAGACCAGCAGGACGGCGACGGTCCTCCCCGACATCACCCACCACGTCCAGGTGCGCCGCACCTGGTGGGTGACGAGCTGCGCGTGGGCGTGTTCGTGGGTCAGCTGACCGGTGGACAGCGGCAGCCACAGCACCCAGGCCAGCGCCACGGCCGCCGCGGGCGCCTGGCCGACGCTCAGGGCGTCGACCCAGGTCTCGTAGCGTGCGCGGGCACCGGACCGGGAGGCGGCGTTGGCCGGCGGGTCCGGCGGGAGCGGCGGGGTGTGCCGCATGACCGCCCCGGCGGGCAGCGACGCGAGGAGCAGCAGCGGATCCACCTCGCTGCGGCGCGAACGCACGTTGTTGATGGCGTTGATGAGCAGCATGCCGCCGTTCGCCTCGGTGGCGCGCGGCAGGAACACCACCGGCGGGACGGTGCGCTTGCTGCGCCGCCAGTCCAGGGCGTGCGGCCGGTAGCTGTCCAGCAGGTCCTCCAGCAGCGCCTGGACCCGCAGCTCCAGATGGAACTGGCGCGCGTGCTGGTCGCCCGTCCCCGCGTCGGCCACCCGCTCGGCGACCGCGGCCGCCCGCGCCCGGATCACCTGCCACGAGCGGCCGGGGGAGAGGCGCGACCAGCCGTCGGACGGATACTCCGTGCTCGACGCGGCCAGCGACGACGTGGTCGCGAGCCATCGGCTCGCCGGGCGCAGCCAGAGCAGCGGCGGAGCCGCCCTGGTCAGCAGGCGCACGACCGTCAGACCGGCCACGGCCGCCGCCGCCACCAGCACCGTGAGCAGCCAGCCGATCTCGCCCAGCAGCACGCTGAGCACGGCGATGAAGACCGCCCCCAGGAAGGTCTCCGGCCGGACCGCGGCGCGCAGCGAGTCCCAGGCGTTGTCCCGCCCCGACCGGCTGGCCCGCCAGCGCAGGTCGCTCAGCTCCTCCAGGATGCGTTCGTCGCGTCCGAGGGCGGTGGGACGGTCCGGCTCCGCCACGACGGCGGCGGTGGCCTGCTCGATGGCGGCCAGCAGCCGGGAGCGCGGAAAGGCGAAGGGCTTGTACTGCGAGGAACCGCGGGTCTCCCAGGGCCGCTCGGTGAGCACGCGGACCGTGGAGAGCGCCGCCTCGTACGGGCTGTCGCCGCGGCCCTGGACCAGCTTCACGGGGACCCGGCGCCCCAGGTTCGCGCGGTGGACCTGGTGGACGATCTGCTCGACCCGGTGGTCGATCTCCGGGGCCGCGTCCGCGTCCTCGGCCTGCGCCACCACCAGGGGCATCACCGGCCGGTTGTCCCGGTACTGGTCGATCAGCTGCTGCATGAGGTGGAAGACCGCGGAGGCCGCCTCGTTCTCCGCGCTTTCCCGCCAGTTGTTCCGCGCCATCCCCCCGTGCCTTCCCTCCGGCCGGTCCTTCGATCACCTCTCAATAACGGATGACACGAGGGCAGCGCAGGTGTTCGAGGGGATCGGTACCGGATCCTCCCCGAACGCGACGGGACATCAGCCTGGAAGCGTGACGAAGTCGATCAATTCCTCCACGCGGCCGAGCAGTTGAGGCTCCAGGTCCTTGTACGAGCTGACCTTGGACAGAATGTGCTGCCAGGCGGCTCCGGTGTTCTCCGGCCAGCCCAGCGACCTGCACACCCCCGTCTTCCAGTCCTGGCCGCGCGGCACGGCCGGCCAGCCGGGGATGCCCACGGACGACGGCTTCACCGCCTCCCAGACGTCGATGAAGGGGTGGCCCACCACCAGGACGTTCCCGTCGGTGACCTGGGCGGCGATCCGGGACTCCTTCGAACCCGGCACCAAGTGGTCGACCAGCACACCCAGCCGGGCGTCCGGGCCCGGCGCGAACTCCCGGACGATCGCCGGCAGGTCGTCGATCCCCTCCAGGTACTCCACCACCACGCCCTCGATGCGCAGGTCGTCGCCCCAGACCCGCTCGACGAGCTCGGCGTCGTGCCGCCCCTCCACGTAGATCCGCCCCGCCCGGGCCACCCGCGCCCGCGCCCCGGGCACCGCCACCGAACCGGACGCGGTGCGGGAGGGCCGGACCGGACCCCCCGCCGACGGGCGGACGAGGGTGACGACCCTGCCCTCCAGCAGGAAGCCACGCGGCTCCATCGGGAACACCCGCAGCTTGCCGAACCGGTCCTCCAGTGTCACCGTCGGCCCCTGGGCCGTCTTCTCGCACCGGATCACCGCCCCGCAGAAGCCGGTGCCGGCCTCCTCCACGACCAGATCGGGTTCGGCGGGGACCTCGGGGACGGGGGCGGACCGCTTCCACGGCGGGGTCAGGTCCGGCTGGTAGCTGCGCATGGCACGACGATAAGCGGACGCCCTTTCACGACACGCCGAACCGGGCGGCCAGCCGGTCGCGCTGGGCCCGCACGAACGCCGCGTCGACCACCGCCCCGTGCCCCGGTACGTACAGCGCGTCCTCGCCGCCCAGCTCCAGCAGACGGTCCAGGGCGGCGGGCCAGTGCGAAGGCACCGCGTCCGGACCCGCCTGCGGCTCGCCGGACTCCTCCACCAGGTCGCCGCAGAGCACCACGACCGGGGAGCCCGGCACCAGCACCGCGAGATCGTGTCCGCTGTGGCCGGGGCCCACATTCGCGAGCAGCACCTGGAGTCCGCCGCCGAGATCCAGGGTCGACTCCCCGCTCACCTGGTGCCGGGGTGCCACCAGGGCGTCCGTGGCCGCCGTGGCGTCCGCCGCACTCATCCCGTGCCTCACCGCGTCCGCCCGCAGCTCCTCCGCGCTCCGCACCAGCAGGTCCGCGGTGCCGACGGCTCCGTGGACGGCCGCTCCGGAGAAGGCCGCGGTGCCGAGCACATGGTCGAAGTGCGGATGACTCAGTGCGATATGTGTCACCCTCCGGCCCAGCAGCGCCTCCGCCTGGGTCCTCAGCTCGACACCCTCCCGGAGCGTCGAACCGGTGTCGTAGAGCAGCGCTCCGTCCTGCCCCGCCACCAGCGCGACGGTGGCGTCCCAGACGGGAAGGCGCCGCCGGCCCGCACTGTGGCCCAACCGCTCCCAGCCGAACTCTTCCCAAGAGACATGCATACGGCGACGCTATCGGCAACGACCTGCACAGTCCCCCGACGGCATGGCCGGTCGCCCTTGCCCCGGGGCCACCCCGCCCCCGTACACTGACCGGGGGATTGCTGGCACTCGAACGCACAGAGTGCCAGGCAGAAGCCGAAGAACCACAGCTGGAGGTGTGCGCGGTGCTCAGTGAACGCAGACTCGAAGTGCTGCGCGCCATCGTCCAGGACTATGTCGGCACCGAGGAGCCCGTCGGCTCCAAGGCGCTCACCGAGCGGCACAGCCTCGGGGTCTCCCCTGCGACCGTGCGCAACGACATGGCCGTGCTGGAGGACGAGGGTTTCATCGCCCAGCCGCACACGAGTGCCGGGCGTATTCCGACGGACAAGGGCTACCGTCTCTTCGTCGACAAGCTCGCGGGCGTCAAGCCCCTGTCGTCGCCGGAGCGCCGGGCCATCCAGAACTTCCTCGACGGCGCGGTCGACCTCGACGACGTCGTGGGCCGCACGGTCAGGTTGCTCGCGCAGCTGACCCGGCAGGTCGCCGTCGTGCAGTACCCCTCGCTGACGCGCTCGACCGTCCGGCACGTGGAGCTGCTGTCGCTGGCCCCGGCCAGGCTGATGCTCGTGCTGATCACGGACACGGGCCGTGTCGAACAGCGTATGATCGACTGTCCCGCACCGTTCGGTGACACCTCGCTCGCCGATCTGAGGGCCCGGCTCAACAGCCGGGTCGTCGGACGACGTTTCGCGGACGTCCCGCGTCTGGTGCAGGATCTGCCGGAGTCCTTCGAGACCGAGGACCGGGGCACCGTGTCGACGGTGCTCTCCGTCCTCCTCGAGACCCTGGTCGAAGAGACGGAGGAGCGGCTGATCATCGGCGGCACCTCCAACCTCACCCGCTTCGGGCACGACTTCCCTGTGATGATCCGGCCGGTGCTGGAGGCACTGGAGGAGCAGGTCGTGCTTCTGAAGCTGCTCGGTGAGGCGACGGATTCAGGCATGACCGTACGGATCGGGCACGAGAACGCCCACGAGGGCCTCAACTCCACGTCCGTCGTCGCGGTCGGCTACGGTTCGGGCGACGAGGCAGTCGCCAAACTCGGCGTGGTCGGACCGACCCGCATGGACTACCCCGGAACGATGGGAGCGGTACGCGCAGTGGCACGTTACGTCGGACAGATCCTGGCGGAGTCGTAAGTGGCCACGGACTACTACGCCGTACTCGGCGTGCGCCGCGACGCATCTCAGGACGAGATCAAGAAGGCATTCCGTCGGCTCGCCCGCGAGCTGCACCCGGATGTCAACCCTGATCCGAAGACCCAGGAGCGGTTCAAGGAGATCAACGCCGCTTACGAGGTGCTCTCGGACCCGCAGAAGAAGCAGGTCTACGACCTCGGCGGCGACCCGCTGTCCGCCTCGGGCGGTGGCGGTGGCGCGGGAGGCTTCGGGGCCGGCGGCTTCGGGAACTTCAGCGACATCATGGACGCGTTCTTCGGCACGGCGTCGCAGCGGGGCCCCCGTTCGCGCACCCGGCGCGGCCAGGACGCGATGATCCGCCTGGAGATCGACCTCTCGGAAGCCGCCTTCGGCACGACCAAGGACATCCAGGTCGACACCGCCGTCGTCTGCAACACCTGCAGCGGCGAGGGCGCGGCCCCCGGCACCTCCGCGCAGACCTGTGACATGTGCCGCGGCCGCGGTGAGGTCTCCCAGGTCACCAGGTCGTTCCTCGGCCAGGTCATGACCTCGCGTCCCTGCCCGCAGTGCCAGGGCTTCGGCACGGTCGTGCCGACCCCGTGTCCCGAGTGCGCCGGCGACGGACGCATCCGCTCGCGGCGCACCCTCACCGTGAAGATCCCGGCCGGTGTCGACAACGGCACCCGGATCCAGCTCGCGGGCGAGGGCGAGGTCGGTCCCGGCGGCGGGCCCGCCGGTGATCTCTACGTGGAGATCCACGAGCTCCCGCACGCCGTGTTCCAGCGGCGCGGTGACGACCTGCACTGCACGGTCACCATCCCGATGACGGCGGCGGCGCTCGGCACCCAGGTGCCACTGGAGACACTCGACGGCCTCGAGGAGATCGACATCCGGCCGGGCACCCAGTCGGGGCAGTCGGTCCCGCTGCACGGGCGCGGCATCACGCACCTGCGCGGCAACGGACGCGGTGACCTCATCGTGCACGTCGAGGTCACGACCCCGACGAAGCTCGACCCCGAACAGGAGCGCCTTCTGCGGGAGCTGGCCCAGATGCGCGGGGAGGAGCGGCCCACCGGGCAGTTCCAGCCCGGTCAGCAGGGGCTGTTCTCCCGTCTGAAGGACGCCTTCAACGGCCGCTGAACCCCGTCACGACGCCGCCCGCCGGTCCCTTACCGGCGGGCGGCGCTCTGCGTCCACCGGTCCTCCCCGGCAGGTGGCGCGGGTGTGCGGGCGGGTCCGTCCACCGTGTGAAACGGCAGATTCGGCACGATCCGCCGGACGTGGCACGATGCGCTCATGTCCTTGGCGCTGACCGGTCTCTGCCGGTACCCGATCGTGCAGGCCCCCATGGCCGGCGGGGTCTCCGGGCCGGAGCTGGCCGCCGCCGTGACCGAGGCCGGCGGGATCGGCTTCCTCGCCGCCGGCTACAAGACGGCCGACGGGATGTACGACGAGGTGGAACGCCTCAGGAGGGCGACCGGCGGCCCCTTCGGCGTCAACCTGTTCATGCCGCAGCCCCTGGTCGCCGACCCGGGCGCCGTCGAGATCTACCGCGACCAGCTCGCCGGTGAGGCGGCCTGGTACGAGACCCCGCTCGGGGTACCGGACGAGCGGGGCGACGACGGCTACGAGGCCAAGGTCGCGATCCTGCTCGAAGAACCCGTACCCGTGGTGTCCTTCACCTTCGGCTGCCCCGCCCGTGAGGTCCTCGACGCCTTCGCCGCCGCCGGGACCCTCACCGTCGTCACCGTCACCACGCCCCAGGAGGCGCGGAACGCCAGCTGGGCCGGGGCCGGCGCGCTCTGCGTGCAGGGCACCGAGGCGGGCGGCCACCAGTCCACGCACCGCGACGACCCGCAGGGCGGGCTCGCCGGCACGGGGCTGCTCTCCCTGATCGCCGAGGTCCGCGCCTCGGTGGACCTCCCGCTGATCGCGGCCGGAGGGCTGATGCGCGGCTCGCAGATCACCGCGGTCCTGGCGTCCGGCGCCGACGCCGCGCAGCTCGGTACGGCGTTCCTGCCGTGCCCGGAGTCCGGCGCGCACCCGCTGCACAAGCGGGCGCTGACCGACCCGCTGTTCGTGACCACCGCGCTGACCCGGGCGTTCTCCGGCCGGCCCGCGCGCGGGCTCGTCAACCGCTTCGTCCGGGAGCACGGTCCGTACGCCCCCGCCGCCTACCCGCAGGTCCACCAGATCACCGGCGGACTGCGCAGGGCCGCCGCCGCGGCCGGTGACGCCCAGGGCATGGCGCTCTGGGCCGGTCAGGGGCACCGCCTGGCACGGGAGCTGCCCGCCGGTGAACTCGTCGGTCTGCTCGCCGCAGAGATGGAAGCCGCGCGCGCGGCCGTGAGCGTGAGGAGTGCCCAGTGACGGCACCGGTCTTCGTCGTCGAACAGCTGCCCGTCGGGCCGGAGTTCGTCCTGGAGGGTCCCGAGGGGCGGCACGCCGTGTCGGTGAAACGGCTGAACCCGGGAGAGGACGTCGTCCTCACCGACGGCCGGGGCCACTGGGCGGAAGCCGTCGTAAGGGCCGCCGAGGGCAAGGACCGGCTCGTCGTCGGTCTGGGGGAGCTCCGCGAGGAACCGGCGCCCGCCCCCTTCATCACCGTCCTCCAGGCGCTGCCCAAGGGCGACCGCGGTGAACTTGCCGTGGAGACCATGACCGAGACGGGCGTCGACGCGATCGTGCCCTGGCAGGCCTCGCGCTGCATCACCCAGTGGAAGGGCGATCGCGGCCTCAAGTCCCTGGCCAAGTGGCGGAACACGGCCCGTGAGGCGGGGAAGCAGTCGCGCCGGGTGCGCTTCCCCGAGGTGGCCGACGCGATGACGACCAAACAGGCCGCCAGGCTGCTGGCGACGGCCGACCTCGCCGTGGTCCTGCACGAGGACCGCGACCACGACAGCGAGCCACTGGCCACCGTGCCCCTGCCGGAGGCCGGCACCATCGTGCTCGTCGTCGGCCCGGAAGGCGGTGTGTCGCCGGATGAACTCGCCACCTTCGCCGCCGCCGGCGCCCGGACCTGCCGACTGGGGCCGACCGTACTGCGCACCTCCACCGCGGGCACGGCGGCGACGGCCCTGCTGCTGGGGCGCACCGGCCGCTGGTCCTGAGGGCAGGGCTTCTCCGTACGGCGAACTCCGGCCAACTCACGCCCCTGCCGCGGGGCGCGGGCCTAGGCTGATCACGTGACACAGCCTTCCTACCTCCGGTATCCCCATGTCCAGGGCGACTTGATCGCCTTCACCGCAGAGGACGATGTCTGGCTGGCGCCGCTCGACGGCGGCCGGGCATGGCGCGTGAGCGCCGACAACCGACCCGTCACCCAGCCACGGATATCGCCGGACGGCAGCCTCGTCGCCTGGACGTCCAGGCGGGACGGCGCCCCCGAGGTGCATCTCGCGCCCGTCGACGGCGGGCCTTCCAGGAAGCTGACCCACTGGGGGGACGCGCGCACCTCCGTACGCGGCTGGACACCCGAGGGCGAGGTGCTGGTGATCAGCACCCAGGGGCAGGTCTCGCTGCGGCGGAGCTGGGCCCGCGCCGTCCCCGTCGACGGCGGGCCCGCCCGCACCCTGCCCTACGGGCCCGTCGGCTCCCTCGCGTACGGACCAGGCCGGCGGGTGCTGCTGCTCTCGGCCGGCATGGGACGTGAGGCCGCGGCGTGGAAGCGCTACCGCGGCGGAACCGCGGGCAAGCTCTGGATCGCCGCGACGGACCGTCCGGACGGCGCCCCGGAGGAGTTCAGCCGCGTCCACGAGGATCTCGACGGCAACATCGAATGCCCCATGTGGGCCGGTGAGCGCATCGCCTTCCTCAGCGACCACGAAGGCGTCGGCGCCGTCTACTCCTCCCTCCCCGACGGCACGGACCTGCGCCGCCACACCGGCACCGACGGCTTCTACGCCCGGCACGCCACCACCGACGGAACACGGATCTGCTACGCCCAGGCAGGCGAACTGTGGGTCCTGGACAGCCTGGAGAGCGACCGGCCCCGGCGGCTGGACGTCCGCCTCGGAGGCCAGCGCACCGACCTGCAGCCGTACTCCGTGCACGCGAGCGGTCACTCCTGCAGCGCCTCGCCCGACCGCACCGGCCGCGGCAGCGCGATCGGGTCCCGGGGCGCCGTCCACTGGGTCACCCACCGCGAGGGACCCGCGCGGACGCTCGCCGCCGAACCCGGCGTACGGGCCAGGCTCCCGCGGGCCTTCCAGGCCGGCGGTGACCAGCACGTCGTCTGGGTCACCGACGCCGAGGGCGAGGACGCCCTGGAGTGCGCCCCCGCCACCGGCACCGCGCCCGGCGCCGTGCCCCGGCGCCTCGCGGCCGGCAGGATCGGCCGGGTCCTCGATCTGGCCCCCGCCCCCGACGGCAGCCGCTTCGCCGTCGCCGCCCACGACGGGCGGGTACTCGTCGTCGAGCGGGAGAGCGGAGAGGTGCACGAGCTGGACCGCAGCGAGGACGGCGACGCCTCCGGGCTGGTCTTCTCGCCCGACTCCGCCTGGCTCGCCTGGTCCCACCCCGGGCCCGCCTCGCTCAGCCAGATCAAGCTGGCCCACCTGGCGGACCTGGGGGTCACCGAGGCGACCCCGCTGCGCTTCCGGGACTTCGCCCCCGCGTTCACCACCGACGGCAAGCACCTGGCCTTCCTCTCCGAGCGCGCCTTCGACCCGGTCTACGACTCGCACGTCTTCGACCTGGCGTTCGTCGGGACCTGCCGGCCTCATCTGCTGACCCTCGCCGCCACCACCCCCTCCCCGTTCGGGCCGCAGCTCCACGGCCGTCCCGCCGAGAAGGAGAAGGACGGCGACTCCGACGACAACCCCACCGCGCTCCCCGTCACCCGCGTCGACCTCGACTCGCTCGCCGACCGGATCGTGCCGGTGCCCGTCGAGGCCGCCCGCTACTCCTCGCTGCGGGCCGCGAAGGGCGTACTGCTGTGGCTGCGGCATCCGGTGAGCGGTGTGCTCGGCACCGGCGCGGCCACGCCCGGGGCCCGCAATCCCGGGCCCGTCCTGGAGCGGTACGACCTGGAGAAGCCGCACCGCGACGAAGTGGCACACGACATCAGCCGGTTCGCGGTCAGCGGCGACGGCAAGCGGCTGGTCCTGCACAGCGACGGCGATCTGAAGGTGATCCCCTCCGACGGCCGCCTCTCCGGGGACTCCGGCGACGACGGCGACAACCAGCTCACCGTCGATCTCTCCCGAGTCCGGCGCACCCTCGACCCGGGTGCCGAGTGGCGCCAGATGTACGAGGAGACCGGCCGTGTCATGCGGGACAACTTCTGGCGCCCGGACATGGGCGGCGTCGACTGGGACGGCGTCCTGGACCGCTACCGGCCCGTCCTCGGGCGGGTCGCCACCTACGACGACCTCATGGACCTCCTCTGGGAGGTGCAGGGCGAACTCGGCACCTCCCACGCCTACGTGAACCCGCCCGCCTGGGGCGGCGGCGCCGCACAGGGACTGCTGGGCGCCGACCTCTCCCGGGCGGAGGACGGCAGCTGGCGCATCGACCGGATCCTGCCCACGGAGTCCTCGGACCCCGACGCCTGGTCCCCGCTCACCGCGCCGGGCGTCGCCGTTCGCCCGGGGGACACCGTCCTGGCGGTCGACGGCCTTCCCGTCGACAGCCTCACCGGACCCGCCCCGCTGCTCGACGGCGCCGCCGGCAAACCCGTCGAGCTGACGGTCCAGCCGGTCGACGGCGGCGACCCCCGCCATGTCGTCGTCGTACCCGTCGCCGACGAGGAGGCCCTGCGCTACCACGCGTGGGTCGCCGACCGGCGCGCGTACGTGCACGAGAGGTCGGGGGGCCGCCTCGGCTACCTCCACGTCCCCGACATGGTCGGCTCAGGCTGGGCCCAGATCCACCGGGACCTGCGGGTCGAGGTGGCCCGGGAGGGACTGGTGGTGGACGTACGGGAGAACCGCGGCGGCCACACCTCGCAGCTGGTGGTCGAGAAGCTGGCCCGGCGCATCGTCGGATGGGACCTGCCGCGCGGTATGCGGCCGGTCAGCTATCCGGGGGACGCACCGCGCGGACCGGTCGTGCTCGTGGCCAACGAGTTCTCCGGCTCCGACGGCGACATCGTCAACGCGGCGGTCAAGGCGCTCGGCATCGGGCCGGTGATCGGGACACGCACCTGGGGCGGGGTC
Source organism: Streptomyces sp. NPDC048590 (assembly GCF_043199535.1). Classification (NCBI taxonomy): domain Bacteria; kingdom Bacillati; phylum Actinomycetota; class Actinomycetes; order Kitasatosporales; family Streptomycetaceae; genus Streptomyces; species Streptomyces sp. NPDC048590. The sequence goes on from NZ_JBICWC010000001.1 coordinate 614,010, forward strand.
ATCGGCATCGACAGCCGCTACCGCCTCGTCGACGGCACGCTCGTCACCCAGCCGAAGTACGCCTTCTGGCTCGAGGGGTACGGCTGGGGCGTCGAGAACCACGGCGTCGACCCGGACGTCGAGGTCGTGACGACCCCGCAGGACCACGCCGCGGGCAGGGACCCCCAGCTGGACGAGGCGATCCGGACCGCGCTGGAGTCGCTCACGCGGACGCCGGCGAAGACGGCCCCGCCGCTTCCCCCGCCGGCCCCGGCGGAGTAGGACCCCACCGGGCGGGAACGCGGGAACGCGGGACCCAGGGGGCTGCGCTCCCGCCCAGGTGATCGCCGAGGAGCCGAGTCGGCCGCTTCCCGCCGGGTGACGCCCGCTAGGCTGCCCTTTCGGGCACGCCCCGGGCCCTACGGCCCATTCCAGGCACGCCCCGGCCGATCACCACGACCCAGGAGCACCCATGGCGGGAGAGCCGCAGACCGACTGTCTGTTCTGCAAGATCGTCACCGGGGACATCCCGGCGACCATCGTCCGCGAGAGCCCGACGACCGTCGCCTTCCGCGACATAAACCCCCAGGCCCCGACCCACGTCCTGGTCATCCCCAAGGCGCACTACCCGGACGCCGCCTCCCTCGCCGCCGCCGAACCGGAGACCGCCGCCGACGTGCTGCGCGAGGCCGGTCTCGTCGCCGCAGACGAGAAGCTCACCGAGACCGGGTACCGGATCGTCCTGAACACGGGTGCGGGCGCCGGGCAGACCGTCTTCCACGCGCACGCCCACGTCCTGGGCGGCCGTGGCATGCAGTGGCCCCCCGGCTAGGCGGACCCCACCCGTGTCCGTACGCGAACTCGTGGTCCTCGGCACCGCCAGCCAGGTGCCGACCCGGCACCGCAACCACAACGGCTACCTCCTGCGCTGGGACGGCGAGGGCATCCTCTTCGATCCCGGCGAGGGGACCCAGCGCCAGATGCTGCGGGCGGGGGTCGCCGCCCACGACATCGACCGCATCTGCGTCACCCACTTCCACGGCGACCACTCGCTGGGCCTCGCGGGCGTGATCCAGCGGATCAACCTGGACCAGGTCCCGCACCCGGTCACCGCCCACTTCCCGGCGAGCGGGCAGCACTTCTTCGACCGGCTGCGCCACGCGACCGCCTACCGCGAGTCCGTCGAACTGACCGAGGCCCCGGTCACCGGGAACGGCGGCGTCCTCGCCGCCACCGGCTCGTACACCCTCGACAGCCACCGGCTCTCCCATCCGGTCGAGTCCTACGGCTACCGCCTGACCGAACCCGACCGGTCACGCATGCTGCCCGCGGAACTCGCCCGGCACGGCATCACGGGACCCGACGTCGGCCGGATCCAGCGGGAAGGATCGCTGCGCGGCGTCACCCTCGAAGAGGTCTCCGAACCCCGCCGCGGCCAGCGTTTCGCGTTCGTCATGGACACCAGGCTCTGCGACGGCGCGTTCGCCCTCGCCGAAGGATGCGACATGCTGGTCATCGAGTCGACCTTCCTCGACGAGGACGGCCGGCTCGCCGCCGACCACGGCCACCTCACCGCCGGCCAGGCGGCCCGGGTGGCGAAGGAGTCGGGCGTACGGCACCTCGTGCTGACGCACTTCTCCCAGCGCTACTCCGACCCCGGAGCCTTCGAGGAGCAGGCCAGGGCCGCCGGCTTCGAAGGCGAACTGACCATCGCCCAGGACCTCATCACGGTCCCCGTACCCACCCGCCACACGTAACGTAACGAGAACCCCGTGCACCTCCCCAAAGCCGAACTCCACCTCCACATCGAGGGGACCCTCGAACCCGAGCTGGCCTTCGCCCTCGCCGCGCGCAACGGCGTGGAACTCACCTACGCGGACACCGAAGCACTGCGCGAGGCCTACCTCTTCGAGGACCTCCAGAGCTTCCTCGACCTGTACTACGCGCTGATGGCCGTGCTGCGTACCGAGGAGGACTTCGCCGAACTGGCCGACGCCTACCTCGCCCGCGCCGCCGCCCAGGGCGTCCGGCACGCGGAGATCTTCTTCGACCCGCAGGCACACACCGACCGCGGTGTCCCGATCGGCACGGTCATCGAGGGGCTCGGCCGGGCGCTGGACCGCAGCGAGGAGACCCACGGCATCTCCACCCAGCTGATCATGTGCTTCCTGCGCGACAAGTCCGCGGAGTCGGCCCTGGAGACGCTGGAGGCCGCGAAGCCGTACATCGGGCGCATCAGCGCCGTCGGCCTGGACTCCGCCGAGGTCGGCAACCCGCCCGCGAAGTTCCGCGAGGTGTACGCGGCGGCCACCGCCCTCGGCCTGCGCAAGGTCGCCCACGCCGGCGAGGAGGGACCGCCGGAGTACATCCGCGAGGCCCTGGACGTCCTCGGCGTCGAACGGATCGACCACGGCCTGCGCTGCATGGAGGACGGCGAGCTGGTGGACCGACTGGTCTCCGAGCGGATCCCGCTGACGCTGTGTCCGCTGTCCAACGTACGGCTGCGCGCCGTCGACATCCTGGAGGAGCACCCGCTGCGCGCCATGATGGACGCGGGCCTGCTCTGCACGGTGAACTCCGACGACCCGGCCTACTTCGGCGGATACGTCGGAGACACCTTCCACGCGGTCCACGAGGCGCTCGGCCTGGACCGTGAGCAGCTGCGGACACTGGCCCGCAACTCCTTCGAGGCGGCCTTCCTCGACCACGACGAGGAGCGCCGGGCGCGCTACCTCTCCGAGGTCGAGGCGTACGCGTTCGACTGACCGGCCCCACCGGACGGCCCCGCCGTCCGGAAGGCGCTGCGCACCAGACGCCTGCGCCGCAGCGCGGGCACGCTGATCTCCGCCACCGCCTGCTCCGGCGCGCCCAGCTTGGGCACGGCGCCGGACAGGCTGTTGGTGGTGGCGGCGAGCAGGGCGGCGGGGGCGCCACCCCTGCGACGGACGGAACCGGGCACCAGCGGACGTCCACCGGCGTGCAGGGCCACGGCCGTCACGGGTGCCACGACCAGCAGGGTGGCCGTGCCGAGGATCAGGCCCATCACCGCGTAACCGGCCTGCTCGGAGAGCACGCTGCCGAGCAGGGGGCCGCAGGCCGTGCCGACGGACGAAGCCGAGCCGGCGAGGACGGCCCAGCGGCCGCGCACGTCCAGCGAGGCCGCCAGACCGATCAGGTAGGACAGGACCACCGGGTAGAAGGTGTTCCACGCGATCTCACCGGTGGCGAACGACCCCAGGTCCTCGGCCGAGGAGCTGAGCACGATGCTTCCGGCGATGATCATCGTCCCGACGCCGATCGGCACGGCCCGTCCGAGGCGGGACCCCAGCATCCCGGCGCCCATGACGCCGATCAGTCCCGCACCCAGGGCGACGGCGAACACCGCGCCGATCGTCACCTCGGAGAGGCCGACCTGGACGGCGCCGATGCGGCTGCTCACCCCCCACAGGGCGTTCTGCGCCATGGACCAGACGAGCATCCCGCCCGCCAGCACCAGCCCCGACCGCCGGTGCGGCAGCCGCGACCGGACCGACGAGGTCCCGCCGGCGGCGGTGGGGCCGCCCAGCCGGGCGGTGGCGGGCCAGACCAGCAGGGCGACCAGTGCGATGGACGCGAAGGGCAGCCGGTGCCCGCCGCCCAGGTGAGGAACCGTCAGGTAGAGGGCGCCCGCGGTGGCCGAGACACTCAGCAGCCCGAGCGACGAGGTCCGGTGCGGGTCACTCTGCTCCGCGATGCCGGAGGCCGCCACGGCGGTCGCGGTGCCGGAGCCGAAGCCGCCGATCACGACACCGGCGACGACCAGCGGGATCGAGCTGGTCAGCGCCGCGCAGCCGTAACCGGCCACGGCGAGCAGCAGCCCCATGCGGGCAGGTCTGCGCGCACCCAGTCTGTCGACGCGTCCCGCCAGGGTGAAGCCGGCCGATGCCGAGCTGAGCAGGAGGGCACTCCCGACCAGACCGGCCTGGGCCGAACTCAGGCCCAGGTAGGTGCTGAGACGGCCGACGATGGTGGGGAGCAGATACGCGGCGAGGTAACCGGCGGTGAACACGGCGACCAGGGGCCACGCGGCGCGCGGGCGCGAGGACATGGGCGTTCCTGAAGACATGCCAGAGGAGGCAGAAGAAGGCAGGGGAGGGCGGAGCGGGGTAAAGCTGTGGAGCCCTGGACCAGGGCAGAGGAGGGTAAGGCGAGGAACTGCGGGAGAAGCGGCACTCGTCGTCAACCGTCCCGATCGGTGCTCGCGGGCAATTTGTATCAAGCGTGCCCAGCCCTCGGAAAGTCGGCTCGATGTGATCCGGCTCACAATGAGGTTTATGCACTCCGGAGCCGGGTATTCGCGCATGTTTATGCAGGTGAGGGACGGGCTGCGCGCCACGGCGAGAACCCTGGGGATACGGCGGCCGATCCGGCACACTGGCCGGTAACCCGCATTGATCCAGAACCGCCACGGCCGGGGAGCGCACGGTGAGCACAGCAGATCCAGGCATCGACCCGCTGCTGGGGCTGCGTGCCCCGCAGGACCCGGCCTGCGACGTCTTCCTGACCGGCACGGTCTTCCTGGACATCATCTTCACCGGCCTGGACAGCGCGCCGGTGCGCGGGACGGAGTCCTGGGCCCGGGGCATGGGCTCCAGCCCCGGCGGCGTCGCCAACATGGCCACCGCGCTCGCCCGCCTCGGCCTGCGCACCTCCCTCGCCGCCGCGTTCGGTGACGACCACTACGGGGAGTACTGCTGGGACGCTCTCGAACAGGGTGAGGGCATCGACCTGTCCATGTCCCGCACGGTCCCGGGCTGGCACTCGCCGGTCACCGTCTCGATGGCGTACGAGGGGGAGCGCACCATGGTCTCCCACGGCCACGAGGCGCCCGCCCCCACCGCGTCCCCCGTGCCCGGCCGCACCCTGCCGCACTGCCCGCCGCGCGCCCGCGCCGCAGTGGCCTCGCTGGTCCCCGGCCGCGGCGAGCCCTGGGTGGCCGGAGCCGCCCGGAACGGCGCGACGGTCTTCGCCGACGTCGGCTGGGACGAGACCGGCCGGTGGGACCTGGACGCCCTGCCCGACCTGGAGCACTGCGCGGCCTTCCTCCCCAACGCCGAGGAGGCCATGCGGTACACCCGCACCGACTGCCCGCGCGCGGCGGCCCACGCCCTCGCCGAACGGGTGCCGCTGGCCGTCGTCACCCTGGGCGCGGAAGGCGCCTACGCGGTGGAACGCGAGACCGGGACCGCGGCGGACGTGCCCGCCATCGAGGTGGAGGCCCTCGACCCCACCGGCGCCGGCGACGTCTTCGTCGCCGGGTTCGTCACCGGGACCCTGGCCGGCTGGCCGCTCGCCGACCGCCTCGCCTTCGCCGGGCTGACGGCCGCCCTGTCCGTGCAGGAGTTCGGCGGATCGCTGTCCGCGCCGGGATGGGCGGAGGTCGCGGGCTGGTGGCAGCAGGTCCGCACCACTCCCGGTCAGGACCCGGCGGCCCTGGAGCGCTACGCCTTCCTCGAGGAGCTGCTGCCCGCGACGGACAGGCCATGGCCGCTGCGCAGGGCCGTGCCGACCATCGGTTTCCGGAGCTGAGGTACCGGCGGTGAAGTGCTGATGATCACCGGGGAAAACCCCTCGGTGTTGTCGGTGGGGAGTCGTAGGCTGGTAGTCCAGAGGCCGTCGAGCAGCGACGACCCTGAACGGGAGGTATGCGCAGGCCCGAGGGCCGGCCCATGACGCAGTCACCTACACAGCCGCAGGCGACGGCCCGGATCAGGATTCCGGCCGCACACCCCATGGTGATGCTCCTGGGGTCGGGCGATTCGCTGCTGCGCGTGATCGAAACGGCGTTCCCGGCCGTCGACATCCATGTCCGGGGCAATGAGATCAACGCGACTGGAATCGCGGCGGACGTCGCCCTGGTCCAGCGCCTTTTCGACGAGATGGTGCTGGTGCTCCGCACCGGGCTGCCGATGACGGAGGACGCCGTGGAACGCTCGATCGCGATGCTCAAGGCGAGCGGGAATGGCGAGGCGGACGGCCAGGAGACCCCCGCCGAGGTCCTCACCCAGAACATCCTCTCCAGCCGCGGCCGCACGATCCGTCCCAAGACGCTCAACCAGAAGCGGTACGTCGACGCGATCGACAAGCACACCATCGTCTTCGGCATCGGCCCCGCGGGTACCGGCAAGACCTACCTCGCCATGGCCAAGGCGGTCCAGGCCCTGCAGTCCAAGCAGGTCAGCCGGATCATCCTGACCAGGCCCGCCGTCGAGGCGGGGGAGCGGCTCGGCTTCCTGCCCGGCACGCTCTTCGACAAGATCGACCCGTATCTGCGCCCGCTCTACGACGCCCTGCACGACATGCTCGACCCGGACTCGATCCCCCGGCTCATGGCCGCGGGCACGATCGAGGTCGCGCCGCTGGCGTATATGAGGGGCCGGACCTTGAATGATGCTTTCATCATCCTGGACGAGGCGCAGAACACCAGCACCGAGCAGATGAAGATGTTCCTCACCCGCCTCGGCTTCGACTCCAAGATCGTCATCACCGGTGACGTCACCCAGGTCGACCTCCCCGGCGGCACGAAGAGCGGGCTGCGCCAGGTCCAGGACATCCTCGACGGCGTCGAGGACGTCCACTTCTCCCGGCTCACCTCCCAGGATGTCGTCCGGCACAAGCTCGTCGGCCGTATCGTCGACGCGTACGAGAAGTACGACAACCGAGCCGGTCAGCGAGACGGACACCCGGAAGGCCGCGAAGACGGCCGACGTGACCGCCGAAAAGGGAAGTAGTCGCAGCGCACCATGTCGATCGACGTCAACAACGAGTCCGGAACCGAGGTCGACGAGCAGGCGATCCTCGACATCGCCCGCTACGCGCTCGCCCGGATGCGGATCCACCCGCTGTCCGAACTCTCGGTGATCGTGGTGGACACCGCCGCCATGGAGCAGCTCCACATCCAGTGGATGGACCTCCCGGGCCCGACCGATGTCATGTCCTTCCCGATGGACGAGCTGCGTCCGCCGGCCAAGGACGACGAGGAGCCCCCGCAGGGGCTCCTCGGCGACATCGTGCTCTGCCCGGAGGTCGCCGAGCAGCAGGGCAAGGACGCCGAGACGCAGCACTCGATGGACGAGGAGCTCCAGCTCCTCACCGTCCACGGGGTCCTGCACCTCCTGGGGTACGACCACGAGGAGCCGGACGAGAAGGCCGAGATGTTCGGGCTCCAGGCGGCCATCGTCGACGGCTGGCGCGGTGAGCGCGGCCTGACCGGACCGTCGCCCGCCCCCACGGTCTCGTGAGCGTCCCCCTCGTCTCCGGAGCCGTCCTGCTCATCGTCGTGGGATGGCTCGCGGCCTGCGCCGAGGCCGGTATCGCGCGTACGTCGAGCTTCCGCGCGGCGGAGGCGGTGCGGGCCGGGCGCCGTGGCAGCGCGAAACTGGAACAGGTCGCCGCCGACCCCACCCGCTACCTCAACGTCGCGCTGCTCGTCAGGGTGGCCTGCGAGATGTCGGCCGGGGTCCTCGTCACCTACGCCTGCCTCAAGGAGTTCCCGGAGACCTGGCAGGCCCTCGCCCTCGCCATGGGCGTCATGGTGCTCGTCAGCTACGTCGCCATCGGGGTCTCCCCGCGCACCATCGGCCGCCAGCACCCGCTGAACACCGCCACGGCCGCGGCGTACGTCCTGCTGCCGCTCGCCAGGATCATGGGCCCGATCCCCCAGTTGCTGATCCTCCTCGGGAACGCGCTCACCCCGGGCAAGGGCTTCCGTAAGGGCCCCTTCGCCAGCGAGGCCGAACTCCGCGCGATGGTCGACCTCGCAGAGCAGGAGTCGCTCATCGAGGACGACGAACGCCGCATGGTGCACTCGGTCTTCGAGCTCGGCGACACCCTGGTGCGCGAGGTCATGGTGCCCCGCACCGACCTGGTCTGCATCGAGCGCTACAAGACGGTCCGGCAGGCGCTGACCCTCGCGCTGCGCTCCGGGTTCTCCCGCATCCCGGTCACCGGGGAGAACGAGGACGACATCGTCGGGATCGTCTACCTCAAGGACCTGGTCCGCAAGACGCACATCAACCGGGAGGCGGAGTCCGACCTGGTCTCCACCGCGATGCGTCCCGCCGCCTTCGTGCCCGACACCAAGAACGCCGGGGACCTGCTGCGCGAGATGCAGCAGGACCGCAGCCATGTGGCCGTCGTCATCGACGAGTACGGCGGCACCGCCGGCATCGTCACCATCGAGGACATCCTCGAGGAGATCGTCGGCGAGATCACCGACGAGTACGACCGCGAGCTCCCTCCGGTCCAGGAGCTGGAAAACGGCAGCTTCCGGGTGACCGCCCGGCTCGACATCGGCGACCTCGGGGAGCTCTTCGGCCTCGACGCCTACGACGACGAGGACGTGGAGACCGTCGGAGGTCTGCTGGCGAAGGCGCTCGGGCGGGTCCCGATCTCCGGGGCCTCCTCGATCGTCGATCTTCCCGACGGGCGCAAGCTCCGGCTCACCGCGGAGTCCTCGGCGGGCCGCAGGAACAAGATCGTCACCGTGCTGGCCGAACCGGAGGGAAGCGAGGCGGCATGACCCCCGAGGAACTGCGTACGTTCTGCCTGGAGTTCAACGCCAGTGCGGAGGAGTTCCCGTTCGGACCGGAGGCATCGGTCTTCAAGGTCGTCGGGAAGATGTTCGCCCTGAGCGTCCTCGACGCCGAGCCTCTGAAGGTCAGCCTCAAGTGCGACCCGGACGAGGCGCTGCGGCTCCGCAAGGACCACCCCGCGATCGTCCCGGGCTGGCACCTCAACAAGCGCCACTGGAACACCGTGACGGTCTCCGAGCTCCCGGACCGGATGGTCCGGGAGCTCGTGGAGGACAGCTACGACCTGGTGGTCGCGGGGCTGCCGAAGGCGGAACGCCTCCGCCTCGACCGGCCGTAGTCCGGGCACCAGGGCCGGTCCGGCGGATCAGGGGCGGCCCCGGTCATGATCCGCCGGACGGGCTCTGGCCCTTCCCGGCGGCCCGTCGCAGGCCCACGCCCACCACGAGGCCGGTCGCGACCAGGATCACCGCCGCGGCCGTCACCACCAGCCGTACGCCGTCGAACAGCGAGCCCTGCGTGGTCGCCAGGACCCCCAGCAGCGGGATACCGACCGTGATGCCCACCTGCTGGGTCGTGGTGACCAGGCCGGTCGCCAGCCCCTGCTCCTCGTCCGGGACACCGGATGTCACCGTCAGGCCGTACGCGATGATCGCGCCCAGGTGGAAGCCGCTCGCCAGCGACACCGCCACCACCGCCAGCAGGACACCCGAGTCCTCTCCCAGGCCCAGCAGCGCCCCGATGAACAGGCCCTGGCCGATCAGTGAGAGGACCAGCGTCCGGCGCGCGCCGAACCGGCCGATCACCTTCGGGGCCCAGACGCCGGCCCCGACCGAGACGAGGCCCTGGATCCCGAAGACGAGCCCTGTGCCGAAGGCCGAGAGGCCCAGCAGGTCCTGAAGGTAGAGGGTCAGGACGAAGACGATGGTGCTCATCATCGAGAAGGTGACCAGGCCGCCCAGATTGCCGAACGCGACGGTACGGCGCCGCAGCATGGGCAGCGAGACCAGCGGGGCCGCCGACCGGGACTCCACGACGGCGAACGCGGCCAGCAGGACCACCCCCAGGACCAGCGCGACCCGCACGTCCGTACCGCCGAAGCCGTGCTCGGCAGCCGTCGACAGCGAGTAGATCAGCGCGAGCAGACCGCCGGTCACCGTGACCGCGCCCGGCACGTCCAGCTTCGGCCTGTCCGGCGTACGCGACTCGGACAGCAGCTTCGGCGCCAGGAACAGGACGACCACCGCGGCAGCGCTCAGCAGCCCCATCGTGGACCGCCAGCCCAGCGTGTCGGTGAGCACGCCGCCCGCCACCATCCCGGTGGTGAAGCCCAGCGAGAGCAGCGTCCCGCTGATGCCGAGCGCCCGGTCCCGCAACGGGCCCTCGGGGAAGGTCGTGGTCAGCAGCGACATACCGGTCGGCACGATCACCGCCGCCCCGAGCCCCTGGAGCGCCCGCCCGGCAAGGAAGGACGCGGGGTCCCACGCCATCGTGGCCAGCAGCGAGGACGCCCCGAACACCACGAGCCCGGCGAGGAACATCCGCCGCCTGCCGTAGAGATCGGCGATCCGGCCGAACAGCAGCAGGAAGCCTCCGGACGGCAGAGCGAACGCGGTCACGGCCCACTGGAGCCCGGACCTGCTCAGGCCCAGGTCCTCACCGAGGGCCGGCAGGGCGACGTTCAGCACGGAGAAGTCGAGCGCCACCATGAACTGGGCGGCGCAGAGCACGAAGAGGACCAGCCGGGCACGGCCGGAGAGGACGGGCGGAGCGGGGACGGCACCGGCGGTGCCGGCGGACACGGGATTCGGGGTTTCGATCGCCATGTCGCACAGCCTGGGCGCGCCGGAATATCCGTGGGGAGCGGGTACTTATCCTGTTGGCCGCACCACCAGGCAGGCGCGCGCACGGACACCAGGGGGAGTACGTGGCTTCACCGGCCCAGCACACCGACCCGGACCGGACCACGGTCCCGGGCGGCACCGACGAGAAGTCCCACCGACTCGCGGAGCTGCGGGAGTTCCTGATGAGCCGCAGGGCCAGGGTCAGCCCGGCCGATGCCGGCCTGCCGGACGGCGGGGCGCGCCGTCGCACACCCGGGCTGCGCCGCGAGGAGGTCGCCGTCCTCGCCGGGGTGGGCGTCTCCTGGTACCAGTGGCTGGAACAGGGCCGTGACATCACCGTCTCGCCCCAGGTCCTGGACTCGGTGGCCCGCGTGCTGCGCCTCAGCAGCGCGGAACGCCGCCACCTCTACGTCCTGGCCGGGCTCAATCCACCGGCCCTGGAGGTCGATCCGGCGCACCGCGACATGTGCGAGGGGCTGACCAGGCTCATCGACGCCTGGATGCCCTTTCCGGCCCACATCATGGACCGTTACTGGAACACGGTGCTCTACAACGACGCGGCCTCGGCCGTGCTCGGCATGCGTCCGGGCATCGTCCAGAACTGCATGATCGCCTTCTTCACCGACCCGGTCTACCGGGCGAGGTCGAAGCACTGGGAGACCATCGCCTCCCAGGTCGTCGCCCAGTACCGGGCCGCCTGCTCGGAGTCCCCCGAGGACGAGGGATTCCGCGCCGTGGTCGCCGAGGCCAGGGAGCTCAGCCCCGAGTTCGCGGACCTCTGGGACCGTCGGGACGTCGTCCCCGGAGGGCAGGTCCGCAAGGAACTCCAGCACCCCCTCGTCGGCACCCTCATGGTGGAGTCCACCCAGCTGCGCGTCCCCGCCCGCCCGGACCTGGTGATCGTGCTGCACACCCCGCTGCCCGACACCGGCACCGAGGCGAAGCTCCAGTGGCTCGACTCGCCCGAGGGCAGACGCGGCTCGATGTACCCGGTCGCGGGGTGAGACCCCCGTCGTGGGGAGCGAACCCCCTCACTCCGTATGCTCGGGCCATGACTGAGAGCACCGACCTCGGCCCCGAGGACCGCAAGATCGTCACCCTGGCGCGCAGCGTCCGCGCCCGTAACTCAGTGCCCGAGGGCGCGGCGGTACGGGACGAGACCGGACGCACCTACGCAGCCGGGACGGTGGCCCTGGAGTCGCTGAAGCTCAGCGCGCTGCAGACCGCCGTCGCGATGGCCGTCGCCAGCGGCGCCACCTCCCTGGAGGCGGCCGCCGTCGTCACCGAGTCCGGGAGCGCCTCGGACGCCGACCGGGCGGCCGTACGCGACCTGGGCGGGCCGGACACTCCCGTGCTGCTCGCCGGCCCCGACGGGACCCTCCGGTCCTCGGTCACCGCCGGCTGATTCGGGGCGGTGGCGCCCTGCTGTGCACCGCCACCGCCCGGATCGGGGAGAATGGGCGCCATGAGCGCTCGACCGAACACAGAAGCCGCTGCGCGGCAGGCTGAGAACACCGCCGCCCACCGGGCCGGCTTCGCCTGCTTCGTGGGCCGCCCCAACGCGGGCAAGTCCACCCTCACGAACGCTCTGGTCGGTCAGAAGGTGGCGATCACCTCCAACCGCCCCCAGACCACCCGGCACACCGTGCGGGGCATCGTGCACCGTGACGACGCCCAGCTGATCCTGGTGGACACGCCCGGCCTCCACAAGCCGCGCACCCTGCTCGGGGAGCGGCTGAACGACGTCGTGCGCACCACCTGGGCGGAGGTCGACGTCATCGGGTTCTGCCTGCCCGCCGACCAGAAGCTCGGCCCCGGTGACAAGTTCATCGTCAAGGAGCTCGCGGGGATCAAGAAGACCCCGAAGATCGCGATCATCACCAAGACCGACCTGGTCGAGTCCAAGGCCCTGGCCGAGCAGCTGCTCGCCGTCTCCGCGCTGGCGGACGAACTGGGCTTCGAGTGGGCCGAGATCGTGCCGGTCTCGGCGGTCAAGGACCAGCAGGTGAGCCTGCTCTCGGACCTGATCGCCCCGCTCCTGCCCGAGAGCCCGCCGCTCTACCCGGAGGGTGACCTCACCGACGAGCCCGAGATGGTCATGGTCGCCGAGCTCATCCGCGAGGCCGCGCTGGAAGGCGTACGCGACGAGCTTCCGCACTCCATCGCGGTCGTCGTCGAGGAGATGCTGCCGCGCGAGGACCGGCCGGCGGACAAGCCGCTGCTGGACATCCACGCGAACGTCTACATCGAGAGGCCCAGCCAGAAGGGCATCATCATCGGCCCGAAGGGCAAGCGCCTCAAGGACGTCGGCACGAAGTCGCGCAAGCACATCGAGGCCCTGCTGGGCACGCCGGTCTTCCTCGACCTGCACGTGAAGGTCGCCAAGGACTGGCAGCGCGACCCGAAGCAGCTGCGCAAGCTGGGGTTCTGAACGGGTCCCCGAGCAGGCGGCCGGAGGCCGGCGCAGCCGTGCGAAGCCGCTGAGGCCCTTGGGCCGAGGGGTGCGAGTGCGGCGTGGGGAGTGGGTCCCGAAGCAGCTGCGCAAGCTGGGGTTCTGAACGCTGCGCAAGCTGGGGTTCTGAACGCTGCGCAAGCTGGGGTTCCGAGAGCACGCCGGGGCAGCGGTATCACCGGGCGGACCGGCGGCGTACTCGCCGCCGGTCTACGCGCCCTCCTGGAGGACCCGGGAGATCAGCGTCCGCTGGGCCGGGGTCAGCCGGGGGTCCGCGCACTCGACCGTCCGCCCGCCCACCGTGATCCGGTAACGGAAGCCGTCCGGTACCGGAGCGGACGGGCCGCCGGGGCCGGCCGAGATCACCGAGTCGGCCAGGGCCTCCCACTCGGCCGCGTCGGACCGCCCCGAGGTCTCGATCTCACCCTCGCGTGCGATACCCGCGAACCCGCCGGTCCGGCTGACCCGAATGCGCATCCTGGCTCCTGACTGCCCCGCCCCACGGTGGTCCCGCGTCTTCCTACCCGGTCACCTGGTCGGCACGCCCACCTCCGACCAGGCCTTCAGCACCGCCTCCGCCTCGTCGCCCTCCCCGAACCTGTGCCGCGCGGCGGCGACGGTCAGCTTCGCGAACTCGGTGAACGACGCGTCCTGGGTCAGCTCGCCGCCGGTCAGCACGTCGAACCAGATCTGTCCGGCCCGCTCCCAGGCGTTGCCCCCCAGGGCGGTGGCGAGCAGGTAGAAGGCGCGGTTGGGGATGCCCGAGTTGATGTGGACCCCGCCGTTGTCCTCGTCCGTCTCGACGTAGTCGTCCATCGAGGCGGGCTGCGGGTCCTTTCCGAGTACGTCGTCGTCGTACGCCGTGCCCGGCGCCTTCATCGAGCGCAGGGCGACACCGCTGACCCGGGGGGCGAGCAGCCCCGCTCCGATCAGCCAGTCGCCCTGGTCCGCGCTCTGGCCCAGGGAGTACTGCTTGACGAGGGAGCCGAAGACGTCGGAGACGGACTCGTTGAGCGCGCCCGACTGGCCCTCGTACGCGAGGTTCGCCGTGTACTGGGTCAGCCCGTGCGCGAGTTCGTGGGCGATCACGTCGATGGCGACCGTGAAGTCGAGGAAGATCTCCCCGTCCCCGTCCCCGAAGACCATCTGCTCGCCGTCGAAGAAGGCGTTGTTGTACTTCTCGTCGTAGTGCACGGAGCCGACGAGGGGGAGCCCCTTGCCGTCGATCGAGCTGCGGCCGTACTCGCTGAGCAGCAGTTCGAAGGTGGCGCCGAGGCCCGCGTAGGCGCGGTTCACGCTCGCGTCGTCGGTGGGGTCGTCGCCCTCGTCACGGACCTTCACACCCGGCAGGTCAGTGCCGTTGCGGCAGTCGTACAGGGTGCGGTGCGGCTTGGCCGGGACCGGGGCCGAGGTGCTCGCTGGAAGGGGCGAGCGGGCGAGTGCGGTGACCTGGCGGTGGCGCCGCCGGGCCCCGTCGGCCTCCAGGGTGCGGCGGGCCGGTTCGGCCAGTCGCGGGTCGTCGGCCTGGGACAGCTTGTCGAGGACGTGGGGCGGCACGATGGTGCAGAAGACGGGCTGGAACCCGTTGTTCGGTCGAGGCTGCATGCAAATGACTGTGGCACTCCGTCACCGCTCTGTCACTGGTTGCGATCGCGATTGACGAAATAGAGTGATGTATCACTGTTCAGCCTTTACATGGCCCGGATCCCGCATACTGATACGGACCGACGCACCAGGCGCCCCTCGGTTAGTGTTGCCGCATCATGCGTTTCGGGCTGCTCCTTCTTAGCTGCCGCGGCGAGGGCCTGTAGTCGTAGGCCGGCTCCCTCCCCGCGGAGTTCGCTGGTGCAGTGACACAGTCGGCCGCCCCTGCTGGACCTCAGAGGAGCCGTACGCCATGAACGCAGTGAATTCCCCCGTGCACACCGATGCCGCCACCCCCGTCGGTGGGCCTACGCCGGTGACCAACGCCGGGCAGCTGCAGAAGCCTTCCGGGATGCCGGTCCACAAGTACCGCGGCTACGAGGCCGTGGACATCGCCGACCGCACCTGGCCGGACAACCGCATCACGGTGGCGCCCCGCTGGCTCTCCACCGACCTGCGCGACGGCAACCAGGCCCTGATCGACCCGATGTCGCCCGCGCGCAAGCGCGAGATGTTCGACCTGCTGGTACGCATGGGCTACAAGGAGATCGAGGTCGGCTTCCCGTCGTCCGGCGAGACCGACTTCGCCTTCGTGCGCTCCATCATCGAAGAGGGCGCGATCCCCGAGGACGTGACGATCTCCGTCCTGACGCAGGCCCGCGAGGAACTGATCGAGCGCACCGTCGAGTCCCTGCGCGGGGCCCACCGCGCCACCGTCCACCTGTACAACGCCACCGCCCCCACCTTCCGCCGCGTGGTCTTCCGCGGCACGAAGGAGCAGGTAAAGCAGATCGCGGTGGACGGCACCCGTCTGGTGATGGAGTACGCCGACAAGATCCTGGGCGACGAGACGATCTTCGGCTACCAGTACAGCCCCGAGATCTTCACCGACACCGAGCTGGACTTCGCCCTGGAGGTCTGCGAGGCCGTCTGTGACGTCTGGCAGCCGGAGGAGGGGCGCGAGATCATCCTCAACCTGCCCGCCACGGTGGAGCGTTCGACCCCGTCCACCCACGCGGACCGGTTCGAGTGGATGTCACGCAACCTGAGCCGCCGCGAGCACGTCTGCCTGTCGGTCCACCCGCACAACGACCGCGGAACCGCCGTCGCCGCCGCCGAGCTGGCGATCATGGCCGGCGCCGACCGCATCGAGGGCTGCCTGTTCGGCCAGGGCGAGCGGACCGGCAACGTCGACCTGGTCACTCTGGGCATGAACCTCTTCTCCCAGGGCGTCGACCCGCAGATCGACTTCTCGCAGATCGACGAGATCCGCCGCACCAGCGAGTACTGCAACCAGATGGAGGTCCACCCGCGCCACCCCTACGCGGGCGACCTGGTCTACACCGCCTTCTCCGGCTCCCACCAGGACGCCATCAAGAAGGGCTTCGACGCGATGGAGGCCGACGCCGCCGCGCAGGGCAGGACCGTCGACGAGATCGAGTGGGCGGTGCCCTACCTGCCCATCGACCCGAAGGACGTCGGACGCTCCTACGAGGCCGTCATCCGGGTCAACTCGCAGTCCGGCAAGGGCGGGATCTCCTACGTCCTGAAGAACGACCACAAGCTGGACCTGCCGCGCCGGATGCAGATCGAGTTCTCCCGGATCATTCAGGCCAAGACCGACGCCGAGGGCGGCGAGGTCACCCCGGCCCAGATCTGGTCCACCTTCCGGGACGAGTACCTGCCGAACCCCGAGAACGCCTGGGGGCGCGTACAGATCCGGACCGGCCAGACGACGACCGGGACCGACGGACAGGACACGATCACCGTCGAGGCCACCGTCGACGGCTCGGACACGGTGCTGAGCGGCACGGGCAACGGACCGATCTCCGCGTTCTTCGAGGCGCTGCAGGGCATCGGCATCGACGCCCGTCTGCTGGACTACACCGAGCACACCATGAGCGAGGGCGCGAGCGCGCAGGCGGCCTCCTACATCGAGTGCGCGATCGACGGCAAGGTCCTGTGGGGCATCGGTATCGACGCCAACACCACGCGCGCCTCGCTCAAGGCCGTCGTCTCGGCGGTCAACCGCGCCGCACGCTGACCCGGTCGGCCCGCGCGCCGGAGACGAGTCCGGAACGCCGCCGAACTGTCCGGCGCGAGAGCCCCGTTCACCCTTTCCGGGTGGGCGGGGTTCGGCCATCTCCGGCGGTTGTGACGTCCGGGATGCTGACGCCACCTCATGTGTGTGGCTAACATCACGTCCAACGCGGCAATGTTGCCGCGGGGGTACCCCCCGACGTCCGAAGGGCCACGGGGGAGTTACGGAGGTGTGCGACGTGCGGGCAGCCAAAGGACGACGCGCCGTGAGACTGCGCATCTACGGGATCCGCACCGCCTGGGACACCGTCGGGGACGGCGAGTTCTTCTGCCCCCGCTGCGGAGGAGACCGCAACTACCGGCGTCTGACGGGCCGCGAGCGCCTCACCGTCCTCGGAGTGCCGCTGCTGACCCGCGGCAGCGCCGGTCCCGTCGTCGAATGCGCCGCCTGCTCGACGCACTTCGCCCCGGACGCGCTGGACCGTCCCACCACGACGCGCTTCTCCGCGATGCTGCGGGAGGCCGTGCACACCGTCACCCTCGCCGTGCTCGCCGCCGGCGGCACCACCTCCCGCTCGGTGCTGGAGACCGCCGCGGCGGTCGTCCGGGACGCCGGGCTCGACGACTGCTCCCAGGAACAGCTCTTCACCATCGTCGAGGTGCTCGCCGCGGAGACCGGCGCGGCCCGTGGGGGCGAGGCGGCGGCCGAGGCGTGCGGCGCCGCACTCGCCATCGAGCTCCACGAGGTCCTGGAACCGCTCGCGCCGCACCTGGCGGTCGCGGGCCGCGAGGCGGTGCTGCTGCGAGGGGCCAGGATCGCCCTCGCCGACGGCCCGTACACCCAGGCGGAGCGCGAGGTGCTCACGACGGTGGGCAGCGCGCTCCAGCTCTGCCCCTCCGACACCGCGAAGCTGCTCGAGGCCGCCCGTACGCCCTCGTAGCCGCCCTGGAACCCTCGCGGCACGCTCCAGAGGGCGCACGGGGCGGTACGGGACTTCAAGCGGCCCCTGCCCGGCCCCGGGCCGCGGTGGGCGACAATGGGGCCATGAGCTTGTTCCGGGACGACGGCGTCGTGCTGCGTACGCAGAAGCTGGGCGAGGCCGACCGGATCATCACGATCCTGACCCGCGGCCACGGGCGGGTGCGTGCCGTGGCGCGCGGGGTGCGCCGCACCAAGTCGAAGTTCGGGGCGCGGCTGGAGCCCTTCTCCCACGTGGACGTGCAGTTCTTCGCCCGGGGCAGCGAGCTCGTCGGCCGCGGGCTCCCGCTCTGCACCCAGAGCGAGACGATCGCCCCGTACGGCGGCGGCATCGTCTCCGACTACGCCCGCTACACCGCCGGCACCGCGATGCTGGAGACCGCCGAGCGCTTCACCGACCACGAGGGCGAGCCCGCGGTCCAGCAGTACCTGTTGCTCGTCGGCGGGCTCCGCACGCTGGCCCGCGCCGAGCACGCGCCGAACCTCATCCTGGACGCGTTCCTGCTGCGCTCCCTCGCCGTCAACGGCTACGCGCCGAGCTTCGACGACTGCGCCAAGTGCGGGATGCCGGGACCGAACCGGTTCTTCTCCGTGGCGGCCGGCGGGAGCATATGCGGCGACTGCCGGGTACCGGGCAGCGTCGTACCCTCGGCGGAGGCCGTCGAACTGCTGAGCGCCTTGCTCACCGGTGACTGGGAGACGGCCGACGCGTCCGAGGCGCGTCATGTCAGGGAGGGCAGCGGACTCGTGTCCGCCTATCTGCACTGGCATCTGGAGCGCGGCCTGCGCTCGCTGCGGTACGTAGAGAAGTGACACAGGGAGACGATCTAAACCGATGGCAGTACGCGGGATGCTCGGCGGCCGTAACCGGCGTGAGTACAAGACCCCCGAGCCGCACCCCTCCGGCGCCACCCCGCCGAAGATCCCCGGCGAGCTGGTGCCCAAGCACGTCGCCGTGGTGATGGACGGCAACGGCCGGTGGGCCAAGGAGCGGGGTCTTCCGCGCACCGAGGGCCACAAGGTCGGCGAGGGCGTCGTCATGGACGTCCTCAAGGGCTGCATCGAGATGGGCGTCAAGAACCTCTCGCTGTACGCCTTCTCCACCGAGAACTGGAAGCGTTCTCCGGAGGAGGTGAAGTTCCTGATGAACTTCAACCGGGACGTCATCCGCCGCCGGCGCGACGAGATGGACGAGCTCGGCATCCGCATCCGCTGGGTCGGCCGTATGCCGAAGCTGTGGAAGTCCGTCGTCCAGGAGCTCCAGGTCGCCCAGGAGCAGACCAAGGACAACGACAGGATGACGCTGTACTTCTGCGTCAACTACGGCGGACGGGCCGAGATCGCCGACGCCGCCCAGCGCATCGCCGAGGACGTCGCCGCCGGGAAGCTCGACCCCGCGAAGGTCAACGAGAAGACCTTCGCGAAGTACATCTACTACCCGGACATGCCGGACGTGGACCTCTTCGTGCGTCCCAGCGGTGAGCAGCGCACGTCCAACTACCTGATCTGGCAGAGCGCGTACGCGGAGATGGTCTTCCAGGACGTCCTGTGGCCGGACTTCGACCGCCGCGACCTGTGGAACGCGTGCCTGGAGTTCGCCCGGCGCGACCGGCGCTTCGGTGGCGCCGAGGACATCACCAAGGCCTGACACGCGACGGAGGGGGCCCTTCGCGGGCCCCCTCCGTGCGTATACGCTCCCGGGCCGGTCAGCCCTTGGCGCCCGCGCAGTCCGCGCAGGTGCCGAAGATCTCCACCGTGTGGGCGACGTTCACATAGCCGTGCTGCGCGGCGATGGACTCGGCCCACTGTTCCACCGCGGGGCCCTCCACCTCGACGGCCTTGCCGCACGTCCGGCAGACCAGGTGGTGGTGGTGGTCGTCGGTCGAGCACCGCCGGTAGACGGCCTCGCCGTCGCCGGTGCGCAGGACGTCGACCTCACCGGCGTCGGCGAGCGACTGGAGG
Source organism: Streptomyces sp. NPDC048590 (assembly GCF_043199535.1). Lineage (NCBI taxonomy): Bacteria > Bacillati > Actinomycetota > Actinomycetes > Kitasatosporales > Streptomycetaceae > Streptomyces > Streptomyces sp. NPDC048590. The sequence goes on from NZ_JBICWC010000001.1 coordinate 633,480, forward strand.
GTGCGGTAGACGGTGGTCAGCCCCACGGAGTCACCGCGATGCTTCAGCACGTCGTGCAGCTCCTGGGCACTGCGGAACTCGTCGACCTCGTCGAGGGCCGCCGCGACCGCCGCCCGCTGCCGGGTGGACCGCCCGCGTACCGTAGCCGCGCCCGTGCCACTGCTCGGCGCCGTCGTCACAGCTGCCTCCTTGTGTCGCTGTCGCCCGTACGTCTGTCGGGGCCCATTGTGCCAGCCGGCACCGGCCCCGAGGTCACACCCGTACGTCGTCCGAGGCGCTCCGGGCACTCGGTACCTCCAGGGTGCACCCGTCCGCGTCGGTCCCGGCCCCGGGCTCCCGGCGCCCGGCCCGTACACGGGCCAGCGGCGCGGCCAGCGCAGTCAGCAGGACGAACGCGGCGATGGCCAGCAGCACGATCGTCGCCCCGGGCGGCACGTCCTGGTAGTACGAGGTCACGGTGCCGGTCAGGGTCACGACCGTGCCGATCGCCACGGCGAGGACGAAGGTCACCTTGAAGGACTTCGCGATCTGCTGCGCGGCGGCCACCGGTACCACCATGAGCGCGCTGACCAGCAGCAGGCCGACCACGCGCATCGCCACGGTCACGGTGACCGCCGCGGTGACCGCGACCAGCAGGTTGAGCAGGCGTACCGGCAGTCCGGTGACGCGTGCGAACTCCTCGTCCTGGCTGACCGCGAACAGCTGCCGTCGCAGGCCGACCGTGACCAGCACCACGAAGGCGGCCAGTACGGAGATGGTGGTGATGTCCTCCTCGGAGACCGTCGAGAGGGAGCCGAAGAGGAACGAGGTCAGATTGGCGTTGGAGCCGGTGTCGGAGAGGTTGATCAGCATCACACCGCCCGCCATGCCCCCGTAGAACAGCATGGCGAGGGCGACGTCGCCGCGGGTGCGGCCGTACCAGCGGATCAGCTCCATCACGACGGAACCCGCCACCGCGACCAGCGTGGCCATCCAGACGGGGTTGGTGGAGAGCAGGAAGCCCAGGCCGACGCCGGTCATCGCCACATGCCCGATGCCGTCGCCCATCAGGGCCTGACGGCGCTGGACCAGATAGATACCGATGGCGGGAGCGGTGATCCCGACCAGGACGGCCGCGATCAGGGCCCGCTGCATGAATGCGGGGTTCAGGAATTCGAACATGTCAGGTCAGCAGTCCCGTCCGGACGGGCTCGGAGGCCGCGTGGGGGTGTACGTGGTCGTGGCCGGGCAGGGCGTGCTGGCCCACGGCCTCGGGCGGCGGCCCGTCGTGCAGGACACAGCCGTCACGCAGGACGACCGCCCGGTCGATCAGCGGCTCCAGCGGGCCGAGCTCGTGCAGGACGAGCAGCACCGTCGCCCCGTCGGCGACCTGCCAGCGCAGGGTGGAGGCGAGGACGTCCTGGCTCGCCAGGTCGACGCCGGCCATCGGTTCGTCCATGATCAGCACCTCGGGCTCGGCGGCGAGCGCGCGGGCGATCAGGACCCGCTGGTGCTGGCCGCCGGAGAGGGCGTTCACCGAGTCCTTGGCGCGGTCCGCGAGGCCGACGAGCTCGATGGCCCGGTCCACGGCCGCCCGGTCGGCCTTACGTGGCAGCCTGAGCCCGCTGCGGGAGAGCCGGCCGGATTCGACGATCTCACGGACCGTGGCGGGCACACCGGCCGCCGCCGTGGTGCGCTGGGGCACGTACCCGACGCGGGACCACCTGCGGAACCGCCGCAGCGGGGTGCCGAACAGTTCGACGGTTCCGCCGGTCAGCGGCACCTGGCCGATGACCGAGCGCACCGCGGTGGACTTGCCGGAGCCGTTGGCTCCGAGCAGAGCCACGACCTCGCCGCGGCGCACGGTCAGGTCGACGCCTCGCAGCACCGGCCGTGAGCCGAGGGTCGCCGTGGCCCCGCGCATGTCGATCACGGGTTCCGGCGTACTGGACTCGGGCATGGTCGCCTCCGGTGCTGGGGTGCGTGTAGCGGGTACTGCCTCGGTCACTTGGAGCCGAGCGCCTTCTGCAAGGCGGTGAGGTTGGACTTCATGACCTCGATGTAGTCATCGCCCGCGGACTTGTCGGTGATTCCCTCCAGCGGGTCCAGGACGGCCGTCTTCAGGCCGAGGTCCTTCGCCAGGGTCCTGGCGGTCCGGTCGCTGGCCAGGGTCTCGAAGAAGACGGTGGTGGCGCCGCTCTCCTCGGCCGCGTGGTGGATCTCCTCGATCCGGGCGGGGCTGGGCTCGGCCTCGGGGTCGATGCCCGCGATGGCCTGCTGGGTCAGGCCGTAGCGCTCGGCCAGGTAGCCGAAGGCGGAGTGCGTGGTGATGAAGGTCTTGGTCCCGGTGTCCTTCAGACCGCTCTCGTACGCGGTGTTCAGGTCGTTCAGCTCGCCGACCAGGGTGTCGGTGTTCTTGCGGTAGTCGGCGGCGTGATCGGGGTCGGCCTTCTCCAGGGACTTGCCCACGCCCTCGGCGACCTCCGCGTACTTCACCGGGTCCAGCCAGATGTGCGGGTCGAGTCCGGCCTCTTCGTCGCCGTGCTCCTCACCCTCCTCCTCGTGGCCGTGCTCCTCGCCCTCGCCGTGGTCGTGGCCGACCTCTGAGCCGTGGTTCTCGAGCGTGGTGAGCTTCGCCGCGTCAACGGTGTTCTTCACGCCCGACTGCGCGACGGCGTCGTCCACGGCGGGCTGGATGCCCTTGAGGTAGAGGATGTAGTCGGCGTCGCTCAGGCCGCCGATCTGCTTGGGGGAGAGCTCCAGGTCGTGCGGCTCCACGCCGGGCTTGGTGAGGTTGGTGACGGAAACGTGCGACCCGCCGATCCGCTCGGCGAGGAACTCCATCGGGTAGAAGGACGCCACCACGTCGAGCTTGTCGCCGTTCGATCCCTCCGCCGCGTCGGACGAGGAGCAGGCGGAGAGCGAGGTGATGCCGAGAGTCACCGCTCCGGCGAGGGCGGCGGGGGCTATCAGCCGACGACGTATGTTCATGAATCCCATTTTCAGCAAATCTGGAAACGGTTGTCAACAAGGGTGCCTGAGGGAGCTTGATCCACTCGCCGTGGACGCGATGGGCCCACCGATTTGATCCAGGGGGTGCGCCCGCCGGTAATCTGAGGTATTCGCCCGCCCGTCTTCTGTCCAGAGCCCCACAGAGGCGCCGCGCGCCGTCCCTGTCCAGTTCCGCCGTCGTAATGAAGAGAGCACCGTGGCCGCCGACAAGATCGACACCATCGTCAGCCTGAGCAAGCGCCGTGGCTTCGTCTACCCCTGCAGCGAGATCTACGGTGGCCAGCGCGCCGCCTGGGACTACGGACCGCTGGGTGTCGAGCTGAAGGAGAACCTCAAGCGCCAGTGGTGGCGTTACATGGTCACCGCCCGCGAGGACGTGGTCGGCATCGACTCGTCGGTCATCCTCGCCCCCGAGGTCTGGGTCGCCTCCGGTCACGTCGCCACCTTCACCGACCCGCTCACCGAGTGCACCTCCTGCCACAAGCGCTACCGCGCCGACCACCTGGAGGAGGCGTACGAGGAGAAGCACGGCAAGGCCCCGGCGAACGGCCTGGCCGACCTCAACTGCCCCAACTGCGGCAACAAGGGCACCTTCACCGAGCCCAAGGCGTTCTCCGGGCTCCTCTCCACCCACCTCGGCCCGACCCAGGACAGCGGCTCGGTCGCCTACCTGCGCCCCGAGACCGCCCAGGGCATCTTCACCAACTTCGGCCAGGTGCTGCAGACCTCGCGCAGGAAGCCGCCGTTCGGCATCGCGCAGATGGGCAAGTCCTTCCGGAACGAGATCACTCCGGGCAACTTCATCTTCCGCACCCGCGAGTTCGAGCAGATGGAGATGGAGTTCTTCGTCAAGCCGGGCGAGGACGAGCAGTGGCAGGAGTACTGGATGGAGCAGCGCTGGAACTGGTACACCGGTCTCGGCCTGCGCGAGGAGAACATGCGGTGGTTCGAGCACCCGAAGGAGAAGCTCTCCCACTACTCCAAGCGCACCGCTGACATCGAGTACCGCTTCCGCTTCGGCGGCAGCGAGTGGGGCGAGCTGGAGGGCGTCGCCAACCGCACCGACTACGACCTCAAGGCGCACTCCGAGGCCTCCGGTACGGACCTCCACTACTTCGACCAGGAGAAGGGCGAGCGCTACACGCCCTACGTCATCGAGCCGGCGGCCGGTGTCGGCCGCTCGATGCTGGCGTTCCTCCTCGACGCGTACAGCGAGGACGAGGCGCCCAACGCCAAGGGCGTCATGGAGAAGCGCGCCGTGATGCGCCTCGACCCGCGCCTGGCCCCGGTCAAGGTCGCCGTCCTGCCGCTGTCCCGCAACGCGCAGCTCTCGCCGAAGGCCAAGGGTCTCGCCGCCGACCTCCGGCAGAACTGGAACATCGAGTTCGACGACGCCGGCGCCATCGGCCGCCGCTACCGCCGCCAGGACGAGATCGGCACCCCGTTCTGCGTCACCGTCGACTTCGACACCCTCGACGACAACGCGGTGACCGTGCGCGAGCGCGACACCATGAAGCAGGAGCGCGTCTCCCTGGACCAGATCCAGGGCTACCTCGGCTCCCGCCTGCTGGGCTGCTGACGCCCCTCGGCCTCGTAACGATGCCCCCGGTTCCGTACTGCGGAGCCGGGGCCATCGTGCACACTGGGCCCACTCGTCCACAGGGGAGGCCGGCATGCCGTCCATGACCACGAGCAAGGTCAGCAGATGGGACCAGCACGGACGTGAACACACCGTCCACGTGCGGAAGTCGGGGATGCAGCGGCAGCTGACCTGCGGCACCTGCGGCTGGCGCAAGGGGGCTCAGTTCCTCCCCTGGCTGAAGGCCGAGGAGCACCTCACCGAGGCGCACCAGGCGACGGTCGACCCGACAGCCTGAGAGCCCGCGCGGCACACCCGGAAAACGGGGTGAGACTCCCGCCCCGCCGGGGTACTTTGGGGCCATGTCTTCCTTCCTCCAGATCTACGAGTGAGTGCGCGACGGGCCCCGCGCCCGTCGCCCATCGGATCGATACACCGAACGTCATCCTCACTTCGCACCCGGAACGGGAGAACCACATGGCCAAGGGCCGCAACAACCTCCTCGGCGTGGGCGGACAGCGCAAGAAGCTGTCCCGCGCCGACCAGCAGGGCGCGGGCACCGCGCGCAACGAGGACCGAAAGGCCGCAGAGGACAAGAAGCAGGAGCTGGTCCGCAAGATGCGTGAGCGCGCCGCCGGACAGGCCGCTCCGGCCCAGGACGAACCGGCCGCGAGCTGACGCTCCCGCACCATCAGCGGTGACACGGGCCCGGACCGCCACCTCGGCGGTCCGGGCCCGTGTACGTGCGTCCCGGCCCCCCGGCGGGGGCCGGGGCAGGGCGATGACCGGGTGCCGGCCGGGCCGCCCGCCGGGTGCGGGACAATGGGGCACATGACCACGCTCGCCCCCGCCCTCCCGCTGCTCCGGATCGGCCCGCACACCGTGCAGCCGCCGGTCGTGCTCGCCCCGATGGCCGGCATCACCAACGCGCCCTTCCGCACCCTGTGCCGAGAGTTCTCCGGCGGCAAGGGGCTGTTCGTCAGCGAGATGATCACGACCCGGGCGCTGGTCGAGCGCAACGAGAAGACCATGCAGCTCATCCACTTCGACGCGAGCGAGACCCCGCGCTCGATCCAGCTCTACGGAGTGGACCCGGTCACCGTCGGCAAGGCGGTCCGCATGATCGTGGACGAGGACCTCGCCGACCACATCGACCTGAACTTCGGCTGCCCCGTACCCAAGGTGACCCGCAAGGGCGGCGGCTCCGCACTGCCGTACAAGCGCCCCCTGCTGCGGGCGATCCTCCGTGAGGCCGTGGCGCAGGCCGGCGAGCTCCCGGTCACCATCAAGATGCGCAAGGGCATCGACGACGACCACACCACCTACCTCGACGCGGGCCGCATCGCCGTCGAGGAGGGCGTCACCGCCGTCGCGCTGCACGGCAGGACCACCGCCCAGCACTACGGCGGTACGGCCGACTGGGACGCCATCGCGCGCCTCAAGGAGCACGTCCCCGAGATCCCGGTCCTCGGCAACGGCGACATCTGGTGCGCCGACGACGCGCTGCGGATGATGCGGGAGACGGGCTGCGACGGTGTCGTCGTCGGCCGTGGCTGTCTCGGGCGGCCCTGGCTCTTCGGTGACCTCGTGAGCGCCTTCGAGGGGACGGGGACCAGGCAGGCGCCCGCCCTGCGTCAGGTCGCGGACGTGATGCTGCGGCACGCGACCCTGCTGGGGGAGTGGATCGGCGACGAGAGCCGGGGCGTGATCGACTTCCGCAAGCACGTGGCCTGGTACCTCAAGGGTTTCGCGGTCGGCTCGGACATGCGCCGGAAGCTCGCGGTCACCTCGTCGCTGGAGGAGCTGGGCGGCCAGCTCCAGGAGCTGGACCTCGACCAGCCCTGGCCGGACGGCGCGGACGGCCCCCGCGGCCGCACCTCGGGCAACAACCGGGTGGCGCTGCCGGACGGCTGGCTCAAGGACCCGTACGACTGCGCGGGTGTGGGCGCCGAGGCCGAGCTGGACACCTCGGGCGGCTGAACGCCACGCCCCACTCAAGGGCACCCGGTGCCCCACGACATGCCCGCTCGGATGAGCGGGCATTTTCGTCGGGATCGGAGATGATCCCACGCGTTTTCCCGAATGTGGCGCGAAGTGGCCGCACGGACGACCGGTCCTCATCACCCTGGGTAAGGCAATGGTGGACCAGGTGTGACCAGGTGGCGCCCCGCAGGCATCCGCATGGTGACATCTGAGCGCGACCAGGGGCGTGATTCTCGCCACCCTTGAGATCGGTTTTGCTCAGATGAGCGCTCTTATGGGTGCTGCACTTCTCAAATGGCGGCACTGGGTGCCAGATGTGTTTACTTTGATCGATCAAAGTCTCCGCTACTCCATGTGGTCGTGATTCGCCGAATCAGGAACCCTGAGTCATCTTGACTTCAAGGAGTGAACGAATTCCTCCGTCCGGGCTCACCGGCCCGCTACTTTCGATCTGCTGGCGGACGGGTGGTTCAGCCCTCATGACGCGCAAGTGGCCGTACCGAGACACCTTCGATCTGGGTATGTTCCTCGCCGTCAGGGCAGCCACCGCGTCCTCGAGGAGTCGAGACCCGTGTCGGAAAACAAAGATCAGCAGAAGTTCGTCTACGACTTCACCGAGGGCAACAAGGATCTGAAGGACCTGCTGGGCGGCAAGGGTGCCAACCTCGCCGAGATGACCAACCTCGGGCTCCCCGTCCCTCCGGGCTTCACCATCACCACCGAGGCCTGCAAGGTCTACCTGGACAGCGGCGACGAGCCGGCCGAACTGCGTGACGAGGTCAGCGCGCACCTCACGGCGCTCGAGCAGCGGATGGGCAAGAACCTCGGCCAGGCCGACGACCCGCTGCTGGTCTCCGTCCGCTCCGGCGCCAAGTTCTCGATGCCCGGGATGATGGACACGGTCCTCAACATCGGCCTCTCCGACGCCTCCGTCGCGGGGCTCGCCCAGCAGGCCGGTGACGAGCGTTTCGCCTGGGACTCCTACCGCCGTCTCATCCAGATGTTCGGCAAGACCGTCCTCGGGGTCGACGGCGACCTCTTCGAGGAGGCGCTGGAGGCCGCGAAGCAGGCCAAGGGTGTCACGGTCGACGTGGACCTCGACGCGGACGACCTGAAGAAGCTCGTCAAGCAGTTCAAGAAGATCGTCACCAGGGACGCCGGGCGGGACTTCCCGCAGGACCCCCGTGAGCAGATGGACCTGGCCATAAAGGCCGTCTTCGACTCGTGGAACACCGACCGGGCCAAGCTCTACCGCCGTCAGGAGCGCATCCCCGGAGACCTCGGCACGGCCGTCAACATCTGCTCGATGGTCTTCGGCAACCTCGGACCCGACTCGGGTACGGGCGTCGCCTTCACCCGTGACCCGGCCAGCGGCCACCAGGGCGTCTACGGCGACTACCTCCAGAACGCGCAGGGCGAGGACGTCGTCGCGGGCATCCGCAACACCGTGCCGCTCGCCGAGCTGGAGTCCATCGACAAGACGTCGTACGACCAGCTCATGAAGATCATGGAGACGCTGGAGACCCACTACAAGGATCTCTGCGACATCGAGTTCACCATCGAGCGCGGTCAGCTCTGGATGCTCCAGACCCGGGTCGGGAAGCGCACTGCGGGCGCCGCGTTCCGTATCGCCACCCAGCTCGTCGACCAGGGCCTCATCGACGAGGCCGAGGCGCTCCAGCGTGTCAACGGCGCGCAGCTGGCCCAGCTGATGTTCCCGCGCTTCGACGACGAGGCCTCCACCGTCCTGCTCGGCCGGGGCATCGCGGCGTCGCCGGGTGCGGCCGTGGGCAAGGCGGTCTTCGACTCGTACACCGCCGTCAAGTGGTCGCGCTCGGGGGAGAAGGTCATCCTGATCCGCCGGGAGACCAACCCCGACGACCTCGACGGCATGATCGCGGCCGAGGGCATCCTGACCTCGCGCGGCGGCAAGACCTCGCACGCGGCCGTCGTCGCCCGCGGCATGGGCAAGACCTGTGTCTGCGGCGCCGAGGAGATCGAGGTCGACACCAAGCGCCGCCGGCTCACCGTCGGGTCCACGGTCGTCGAGGAGGGCGACCTGGTCTCCGTCGACGGCTCCACCGGCAAGGTGTACCTCGGTGAGGTGCCCGTCGTACCGTCCCCGGTCGTCGAGTACTTCGAGGGCCGGATGCACGCGGGGGCCGACGACGCCGACGAGCTCGTCGCCGCCGTGCACCGGATCATGGCCTACGCCGACCGGGTGCGCCGGCTGCGCGTCCGCGCGAACGCGGACAACGCCGAGGACGCCCTGAGGGCCCGCCGCTTCGGCGCCCAGGGCATCGGCCTGTGCCGCACCGAGCACATGTTCCTCGGTGAGCGCCGCGGGATGGTGGAGAAGCTGATCCTCGCCGACACCGACGACGAGCGCGAGGAGGCGCTGGCCGCGCTGCTGCCCCTCCAGAAGAGCGACTTCATCGAGCTGTTCGAGTCGATGGACGGACTGCCCGTCACCGTACGGCTGCTCGACCCGCCGCTCCACGAGTTCCTGCCGGACATCACCGAGCTCTCCGTCCGGGTCGCGCTCGCCGAGTCCCGCAAGGACGCCAACGAGAACGACCTCCGGCTGCTCCAGGCCGTCCACAAGCTCCACGAGCAGAACCCGATGCTCGGCCTGCGCGGTGTCCGTCTGGGCCTGGTCATTCCGGGGCTGTTCGCCATGCAGGTCCGGGCGATCGCGGAGGCCGCGGCGCAGCGCAAGAAGGCCAAGGGCGACCCGCGCGCGGAGATCATGATCCCGCTCGTCGGCACGGTCCAGGAGCTGGAGATCGTCCGCGAGGAGGCCGACCGGGTCATCGCGGAGGTGGAGGAGGCCACCGGTACCCGGCTGAAGCTGAGCATCGGCACGATGATCGAGCTGCCGCGCGCCGCCCTGACCGCCGCTCAGATCGCCGAGGCCGCACAGTTCTTCTCCTTCGGCACGAACGACCTCACCCAGACGGTGTGGGGCTTCTCCCGCGACGACGTGGAGGCCTCCTTCTTCACCGCCTACCTGGAGAAGGGCATCTTCGGGGTGTCGCCCTTCGAGACGATCGACAAGGACGGCGTCGGCTCCCTCGTGCGCAGCGCGGTCGAGGCCGGCCGGGCCACTCGCCCGGACCTCAAGCTCGGTGTCTGCGGAGAGCACGGCGGTGACCCCGAGTCCGTCCACTTCTTCCACGAGGTCGGCCTCGACTACGTCTCCTGCTCGCCGTTCCGCATTCCGGTCGCCCGGCTGGAAGCGGGCCGCGCCGCGGCCGCGTCGCACGGCAGCGACAGCCGCTGAGACCAGGGCCGTCCCGCCGGGCATTGCGGGACAGCCCTCGGGCGGGCGGCGCCCGCCACACGTCCGGAGACCGCCGGCGGACAGGAGACCCTCATTCGCCCGGCGGCGGAGAACCGGATTACCGGAAGCGGCGGCACCCTGTGCGGGGGTGCCGCCGCTTCGCTCCGCCGGTTTCATCGTCCCGGCGTCAATTGAATCGCGAACGATTCAATGGCTCAGGTTGTTCGCTTTTCACCGTTCGGTGCGCAAAGCGAGGCCGTCCCGCCCGGGCGCGGCCAGGGGATCCCCACCCCCGGACCGCGCCCGCTTACCCCTGCCGGGTACGGAGCCGCACCGTCGACCACCGCCGCCGGACGAGAGAGGCCCCCCACGGCCCTCACCCGCCCATTCGGTGACGCCGGATGCGTACCCGACGTCGTACAGCCTTTCGGGTGGCGTGGATTCGGGCGAGACATTTCAACTCTGGCCGAAACCCCGTGGTGACCTCCTGTGACCCTCCGCATACGCTTCGGCGGGGGCAATTGCGGGTGCAACAGGTGGGGGTTCGGTGCTGCGTATCCATGTGTCCGGGACGGACCTTTCGCGCGTGCGGATGGCCACCCGGCCGGACGCCATGTGGGAGACGGTTCTCAGCTTTCACCGGCTTCGGGACCGGCGGGGTTCCACGGTCTTCGGGAAATGGCGGAAGGAATCCCGAAACCGGTTGAACGGTGAAGCGCGTCTGCTGTCCGCTGTCGTTCCTCCCCGCGGATACTTCCCCGACTTCCTGACACCCTCCGGGGGCGGGAGTGAACCGCTCGGCCTGGACGCGGGGATGGAGGCGCTGCGTGACACGCCAGAGGGACGCATCGAGGCCGAGCTGGGGCTGCTGTCCGCCGGCCGGGCCCCGGGGCGGAGCCCTTCGGGAGGTCCCCCGCCGGAGTGGCTGGGCGACGGCCGTGCGGAGCCCCTGGGACGTCTGATCACCACCCTGCGCGCCTACCACCGGGCGGCGGTCGAGCCCTACTGGCCGCACATCCGCGCGTCCGTCGAGGCGGACCGGGCGGTCCGGGGCAGGGCACTCCTGGACGGCGGGGCGGACGAACTGCTGGCCACCCTGCCGCCGATGATCCGCTGGCGCGCCCCCGTGCTGGAGGCGGACTACCCCGTCGACCGCGAACTGCGGCTCGACGGGAGGGGGCTGCTCCTGCAGCCGTCCTTCTTCTGCCGGGGCACCCCCGTGGTCTACCGCGATCCCGGCCTCCCGCCGGTCCTCGTCTACCCCGTCACCCACCCCGAGGCCCCGGCCTTCACCGATCCGGGTCCATGGCTGGGGCGGCTCGTGGGCAACACCCGCTCCACGGTCCTGAGGTCCATAGGCCACGGATGTACGACGAGCGAGCTGGCCCGGAGGACCGGGGTGTCCCTCGCCTCGGCCAGCCAGCACGCCTGCGTACTCCGGGAGGCCGGACTCGTCCGGACCCTGCGCCACGGCAGCTCCGTCCTGCACACGCTCACCCCGCTGGGCGCGGCCCTGCTGCGTGGCGGGGCCCCGCAGCCCGTCTCCTGAGGCCGTACCGGTGGCCGGGCGGGAACATCCGGCGGGACCGATGAGTTCCGGGCCGCCCGGCCGTCTACCCCTCGTAAGCGCGCACAGCGCCCAGCAGCACCTCGAAGTGCCGGACGAAAGAGTGGGAACACCATGCCTCAGCCTCAGATGATCTTCGTGAACCTGCCGGTCAAGGACCTGGAGACGACGAAGAACTTCTTCGGGAAGCTCGGCTTCGGCTTCAACCCGCAGTTCAGCGACGACTCGACCGCCTGTCTGGTCATCAGCGACACCATCTTCGCCATGCTCATCAGCGAGCCGCGCTTCAAGGACTTCACCAAGAAGGAGATCGCCGACTCCTCCAGAACGACCGAGGTCCTCATCGCCCTCAGCGCCGAGAGCCGCGAGAAGGTCGACGAGCTGGCCGACGCCGCCCTCGCCAACGGCGGGTCGCCCGCCAACGACCCCATGGACGAGGGCTTCATGTACGGCCGCTCCTTCCAGGACCCCGACCACCACATCTGGGAGGTCGTCTGGATGGACCCGGCCGCCGCCGAGGGCCAGGGCTGATCTAGGGCCTCTCGTTTGGATCATGCCGGGCTCGCGAGGCCTGGTGCCGCACCTCGCGGCGTTGTCGTCGGTCTCCGACGCTCCTTCCCCCAGCTCTCAACTCCGTTCGAGCAGGGGAGACCCCATCCGACTCCCTCCTCCGCCTTGCGATGCACGGCACCAGGCCCCGCTCCCTGATCCGGCCTGATCCAAACGAAAGACCCTAGGGGCGCGGAGGTCGCGGAGCCGGCTCCGCGACCTCCGCCACGGGCGTCAGGAGCGGAACGGTCCGGTGACCTCGTATGTGATGCCGCCGGACGAGCTGCCGCTGGTCCCTCGCTGGGACGAGAAGTACAGCCGTCGCCCGTCGGGGGAGAAGGCGGGGCCGGTGATCTCCGAACCGGACTGCCCGCTGATCCGCAGGAACGGGGCGACGGTGTCGTCCGGGGTGATCAGGCAGATCTCCATGTTCCCGCCGTCCTCGGCGACGTACAGATCGCCCGAGGCGGAGCGGGTGACGTTGTCGACACCGGTCAGCGGGGCGCCGCCGCCCGAGACGAGGGAGTCGTCGTACGCGAGCGAGATCGACGAGGCGTCCGCGTCGTACGCCCACACCCGGTTGTCGCCCTTGGTGGTGAACCAGCAGGTGCCCGCCGCGTAGAAGCAGCCCTCACCGCCGTTGAAGACCTTGGCGCCCGAGACCTGGTAGCGGGTCTGGGTGGGCGAGCCGTCCGGGTCGGGGACGGTCGTCCAGGTCACCGGACCCGAGGTGGCGGTCCCCGCCACCATGACCTGGAGCGTCCCGGACGACAGGTTGCCCCAGGTGGTGGGGCGGAAGCGGTAGAAGCGGCCGTCCGTCTCGTCCTCGGTCAGGTAGATGTAGCCGTGGTCCGGGTCCGCGGCCGCGGCCTCGTGCTTGAACCGCCCCAGCGCGGGCCGCTGCACGGCCGCGTTCACGCCCCAGGGGTCCGTCTCGTAGACGAAGCCGCGGGTCACCTCCTCGCAGGAGAGCCAGGTGTTCCACGGGGTGCGGCCGCCCGCGCAGTTGTTGTTCGTGCCGGACAGGATCCGGTAGGCCGAGGTGACGGTCCCGGAAGAGTTGAAGCGGACCGCGCTCGCCCCGCCGCCGCTGCCCGAGGAGACCTCGGCGTTGGAGACGTAGATCCAGCCGCTGCCGTCGGTGAAGGTCGCGCCGCCGTCCGGCGCGCTGTGCCAGCGGTACGAGGTGCCGGCCACGGTCTGCCCCGAACGGGCGATGATCCGGCTCGTGAAGCCCGACGGCAGCAGGATGCCGTTGCCATCGGCCGCCTGCAGTGCGCCGTACGGGCCGGTGGCCGGCTGGGCCGGGTCGGCGAAGGCGGCACCCCTCCACAGGGTGCCGCCGAAGGCTGTGGCCGAGGTGCCGATGACAGCCGTACGCAAGAAGGTCCGACGTTCCACGATCACTCCACGGGTGACGTGCCGGCCCGCCGGTCCGGTCGGCCCGGCGGGTGGGACGTCAGGACAGTAGAGGCGCGTAGTTGACGGCGCGGCAACAGCCGGTGAAGCGGCGGGGATCAGTCCGCGCGGACCGGGTGGACCGCCACGCTGACGTCGTCGTCGTCCAGGCAGGCGCCCGTCTCCAGGTCGAAGCGCTGCTTCAGCAGTGGCGACGCCACGAACGGCCGCCCGTCGGCGGAGCCGATCAGGCCGCGGGAGAGGACGTACGCCCCGGTGAAGGGGTCCCGGTTGTCGATCGCGTACACGCGCCCCGCCCGGTCCGTGAACACCGCGACCTGCCGGCCGTCGGGGAGGAGGGCCGCGACCCCGCGGCCGGGGGTGAGCAGCGAGCGGTCGCAGACCGTGAACCACCCGTCCCCGTCGGCGAGCTGGATCGTCCGGGTGTCCTGCGCCGTTTCCAGTGTCTGGGTCGTCATCAGGAGGCGGTCCCTTCAAGAGTACGGATGGCGAGCACCGGGCCCGCGAGGATGTCCAGGTCGGGCTTGACCTGGTCGCGCTCGGGGACGAACTTGACCGAGGGGTCCGGGGCGTCGGGGGCGTTGACGAAGGTCACGAAGCGCCGCAGCCGCTCGGGGTCGTCGATGGTCTCCGCCCACTCGTCGCGGTAGCCGGCGACGTGGTCGGCCATCAGCCGCTCCAGCTCGTCGCAGAGGCCCAGCGAGTCGTGGACGACGACGTCGCGTACGTGGTCGAGGCCGCCCTCGATCCGGTCCAGCCAGGTCGAGGTGCGCTCCAGGCGGTCGGCCGTGCGGATGTAGAACATCAGGAACCGGTCGATCAGCCGCACCAGTTCGGCGTCGGAGAGGTCCTGGGCGAGCAGGTCCGCGTGGCGCGGGGTGGCTCCGCCGTTGCCGCCGACGTAGAGGTTCCAGCCCTGGGCGGTGGCGATGATCCCGAAGTCCTTGCCGCGGGCCTCCGCGCACTCACGGGCGCAGCCGGACACCGCCGACTTCAGCTTGTGCGGGGAGCGCAGGCCCCGGTAGCGCAGTTCCAGGTCGATGGCCATCTTCACGGAGTCCTGGACGCCGTAGCGGCACCAGGTCTGCCCCACACAGGACTTCACGGTGCGCAGCGACTTCCCGTAGGCGTGGCCGGACTCGAAGCCCGCGTCCACCAGTCGGGTCCAGATCAGCGGCAGCTGGTCGACGCGGGCGCCGAACAGGTCGATCCGCTGCCCGCCGGTGATCTTCGTGTAGAGGCCGAAGTCCCGGGCCACCTCGCCGATCACGATCAGCTTCTCCGGGGTGATCTCACCGCCCGGGATGCGGGGCACGACGGAGTACGAGCCGTTGCGCTGGAGGTTGGCCAGGAAGTGGTCGTTGGTGTCCTGCAGCGCCGCCTGCTCGCCGTCCAGGACGTAACCGCTCGCGCCGACGGTCGGGGCCAGCGAGGCGATGATCGAACCGACGGTGGGCTTGCAGACCTCGCAGCCGTCACCGCCACGGGCCGCCTCGCGGCCGTGCGAGTCGAGCAGCGCGGCGTACGTGGTGATCCCCAGGGTGCGGACGATCTCGTACAGCTCGCTGCGGGTGTACTCGAAGCAGCCGCACAGCCCCTGGTCCTCGGGCTGGGGCAGCAGCTGGCCGATGACCTTGACACAACTGCCGCACCCGGTACCGGCCTTGGTGCACTTCTTCACCTCGGGCAGCGTGGTGTGCTCGCAGATCGCGCCCTTGGTGACGTTGTGGCAGGAGCAGATGACGGCCTCGTCGGGCAGCGAGGACGGGCCGAGGGTGACCGGGCCGCCCGCGCCCGCCGGCAGCACCAGCTGCTCGGGGGAGACCGGCAGGACCGTGCCCGTCATGGGCCGCAGCGTGCCGTACTGTTCGGCGTCGCCCACCAGGACACCGCCGAGCAGGGTGCCGTCCTGGCCGATCACCAGCTTCTTGTAGACGCCCGAGCGGGAGTCCGCGTACACCACGTCGAGGCATCCCTCGGCCGCGCCGTGCGCGTCACCGAAGGACGCGACGTCCACGCCGAGCAGCTTCAGCTTGGTGGAGAGGTCGGCCCCGGTGAAGGAGGCGGCGTTGCCCGCGATCACCTCGGCGACCGCGAGAGCCATCTCGTAACCGGGCGCCACCAGTCCGTAGACCCGGCCGTCCGAGGCCAGCGCGCACTCGCCGATCGCGAACACGTCGCTGTCGGAGGTGCGGCACTCCTCGTCGACGATGATGCCGCCGCGCGGCCCGACCGCCAGGCCGCAGTCACGGGCCAGCTGGTCCCGGGGACGGACGCCGGCGGAGAACACGACGAGATCGGTCTCCAGCGTCGAACCGTCCGAGAGGGACATGCCGGTGACCCGGCCGTCCTCGCCCGCGGTGACCTCCTGGGTGCCGACGCCCGTGTGGACGGTGAGGCCCATGTTCTCGATGGTGCGCAGCAGCGCGGCGCCACCGCCCTCGTCGACCTGGACCGGCATCAGCCGGGGGGCGAACTCGACGACGTGCGTGTCGAGTCCGAGGCCCTTCAGCGCGCCCGCGGCCTCCAGGCCGAGGAGCCCGCCGCCGACGACCGCGCCGCTCGTCGACGTCTTCGCGTACTCCTCGATCGCGAGGAGGTCCTCGATGGTGCGGTAGACGAAGCAGCCCTCGGCGTCCTTGCCCGGGACAGGCGGCACGAAGGGGTACGAGCCGGTGGCCAGCACCAGGGTGTCGTAGGAGAAGGTCTCGCCGGAGCGCGCGGTGACGGTGCGCGCCTCGCGGTCGACGCCGGTCGCCGGGTCACCGACGCGCAGGTCGATGCCGTGCCGCTCCATGAAGCCCGCCTCGACCAGCGAGAGGTCCTCCGGCGTCTTCCCGGAGAAGTAGGAGGTCAGCTGCACGCGGTCGTACGCCGGGCGGGGCTCCTCGCAGAGCACGACGACCTTCGCGGTCCCCGCCGCGGGGGTCAGGCCCCGGTCGGCGAGCGCTTCCAGGAACCGCTGTCCGACCATGCCGTGCCCGACGACCACGATCGTCGGCACGCCTGCGGTGGGGCGGGTCGGGGGAGTGGACACCGGCATCAGAAGCCTCCGTCGTTGGTGAGCAGGTGGAGCAGGGACATGTCGGCGGGGATGGGGTCGTCGTCCTGCCAGGTCCGGGCCAGGCTGCCGACCGCGGCGAGGTCGCCGAAGAGCACCCCGCCGGCGAGCCGGTCGCCCCGGACGACGACCGTGCGGTACGCGCCCCGGGTGGCGTCGGCCAGCCGGATCACGTCGTCGCCGGGCATCGGGCGGGAGTCGCCGAAGGCTGCCAGGTCGAGACCCCCGGACCTCTCGGGGACGACGGCGGCCCCGGTCGTTCCGGCGGCGACCGGTGTGGCGGGCGAGCGCAGGGTGAGCCGGGTCAGTGCCCGGGTGCCCCGGTAGCGCGCCGGGCGTCCGGCCAGCACCTCGGCCAGGACGTCGGCCTGTTCGAGCGCCGCCCCCGCGAGGCCGTAGACGGTCCCGTCGTGTTCGGCGCAGTCACCGACCGCGTGGACGTACGGATCCGAGGTGCGCAGCTCGTCGTCCACGACGACGCCCTTGCGGACCTCCAGCCCGGCGGCCTGCGCCAGACCCGTCCGGGGACGGACCCCGCAGGCCAGCACCGTGATCTCGGCCTCCAGCTCGTAGCCGTCGGCCAGCTCCACGGCCCGCACCGCCGGGGTGTGCCCGCCGGTGCAGCGAAGCCCGCGCACCCGGCACTCCGTGTGCACCTCGACCCCGAGCGCCTCCAGGTGGCCGCGCAGCATCCCCGCGGCCTCCGCGTCGAGCTGACGTTCCATGAGGTGCTCGCCCTGCTGGGCCAGCACCACCTGGGCGCCGCACTCGGCCAGGGCACGCGCGGCCGACACCCCGAGGAGCCCGCCGCCGATGACGACCGCGCGCACTCCGGGCCGCACCGCGGCACGCAGGGCCAGGCAGTCGTCGAGGGTGCGGAACGGATGCACCCCGTCCGGCAGCGTGTGCCCGAGGCCGCGCAGCGGCGGCAGCACCGGGTTGGAGCCGGTGGCCAGCACCAGGTGCTCGTAGCCGACGACGCTCCCGTCGTCGCAGAGCACCCTGCGCTCCGCCCGGTCGATCCGTACGGCCCGCACCCCGCGCCGCACCTCGGCGGGCGGCAGGGCGATCACGTCCGGCTCGTACCGTCCGGCGAGCACCTCGGCCAGCAGCACCCTGTTGTACGGTGCGTGGGCCTCCTCGCCGATGACGGTCACACCGGGGACCCGGGCGGCGAGCCGGGCGCCCGCCATCCCGGCACCGATCACCACCACCCGCGCCGTGTTCTCCGTCCGTGTCCTCATACCGACGAGAGTGCGCGGTGGGTGTTACCCGACCGCATCCCTCCTGTTTCCCGGGAGGAACCTTGCGCTCAGCGCACCCGCGGGCCCTCTGTGAGGGCGCCCGCACGGGTCCGTCTAAGGTCGTGGACATGCCCGAGATAACCCTCACCACCCTGGTCTTCCTCTGCCTGGCCGCAGGAGCGGCCGGCTGGATCGACGCGGTGGTGGGAGGCGGAGGGCTGCTCCTCCTGCCCGCCCTGCTGCTCGGTCTTCCGCACGTCCCGGCCGCCCATGTCCTCGGCACCAACAAGGCCGTGGCCATCGTCGGCACGTCCGGAGCCGCCGTGACCTATGTGCGCAAGGCCCCGGTCCAGGTGGGCACGGCCGTCCGGATCGGGCTCATGGCGCTCGCCGGATCGATGACCGGCGCCTTCTTCGCCGCGGGGATCAGCAGCGACGTGCTGCGCCCGGTGATCATGGTGGTGCTGCTCGCGGTCGCGGCCTTCGTGATGCTGAGGCCCTCCTTCGGTACCGCGGCGGCGGGGGACGGCACGGGCGCGCGGGTCACCCGGGCCCGGACGGTCACCGCGATCGTGCTGGTCGGCGGCGGCATCGGCTTCTACGACGGGCTGTTCGGGCCGGGCACCGGCACCTTCCTGGTGCTTGCGCTGACCGCGGTGCTCCATCTCGACCTGGTCACCGCCTCCGCCACCGCCAAGATCGTGAACGTGTGCACCAACGCCGGTGCGCTGGCGATGTTCGCCTACCAGGGGACGGTCCTGTGGCAGCTGGCCGCGCTGATGGCCGTATTCAATCTGGCCGGAGGCATGATCGGCGCGCGGATGGCGCTCAGCAGGGGCAGCGGCTTCGTCCGCGGGGTCCTGCTCGTCGTGGTGTTCTCGCTGGTCGCGAAGCTGGGCTTCGACCAGTGGACGGCCTGAGCGGTCGCCACGCGGCGCGGATTTGCACCGACGGGTCCGCCGTCTGATGATCAGCGACGTGTCCCCGTCATTCGTGCTCACCGGCCGCCTGCCCACCCCGGCCGAACACCGCCGCCTCGCCGAAGCGGTCGGCTGGAGCCACGCCTTCGACGTGTCCACCGTGCCCGCGTCCCTGGCCGGGTCCGTCGCGGGTGTCGTCGCCTCCGCCGGCGGACAGGTCGTGGGGATGGGCCGTCTGGTCGGGGACGGAGTCAAGTACTTCTACGTCCAGGACGTCGCGGTGCTTCCCGCCCACCAGGGGACGGGCATCGGGAAGGCTCTCGTGCGGCACCTGCTGGACCATGTGGCGCGCGTCGCGCCGTCCACCGCGTTCGTCGGGCTGTTCGCCACCGACGAGGCGCTGCCCCTGTACGAGCGGGAAGGCTTCACCCGCGGCGACATGACGGGCATGTTCCGCCTGGTCGAACCGCTCGGCGGCTGAGGCCGGCGGGACGCGCGGGAGCGCCGTCAGCGCACGTCGGTGAGGTGGGCGTACGCCACCACGTTCCCGAGGTATCCCGTCTCGCTGCTGAAGCCGCCGCCGCATGTGATCAGCCGGAGCGAGGGGTGCGGGGTCGCTCCGTAGACCCGCTCGTCGGGGAACTCGTCCTTCTCGTACACCTCCACCGCGTCGACCGAGAAGACGGCGGTGCGGCCGTCCCGGCGGTCGATCTCGACGGCGGCGCCCTTCTTCAGCGACCCGAGGGAGTAGAAGACCGACGGGCCCTCGGCGTTGTCCACATGGCCGGCGACGATCGCCGTGCCCGCGGCGCCCGGCGCCGTGCCGCCCTCGAACCAGCCCGCGAGATTGCGGTCCGCCGCGGGCGGCGCCGCGAGGCTGCCGTCCTCGCCCAGCCGCAGACCGGTCATGGGCGCGTCCACACCGATCGCGGGGATGCGGACCCTGACGGGCGGGGATGACCGCAGCGGTCCGGTGGCCGACGACCCCGGCCGCACCCCGGGGCCCGAGGCGAAGGCCTGGGCGGCCGACGGCTGAGGGGCGGCGGTCCGCAGGTCGGAACCCGTCTGTACCAGCCATACGCCGCACAGTGCGACGACGCCCGCCAGCCAGGCCCTCGACCTCAGCGCGCTCCTGTCCACGACCGCTCCCCGTCCGGCGTCAGTGGCGGGGGCCGTCCGCGCGGCGCCGGCGAAGGAGCAGCGCTCCACCGAGCACGGCCGCCGCTACCAGCCCCGCGCCGGTGGCGAGCTGCGCGGTGTCGGGGGCGGCGCTGCCGCCGACGCCCGTACCGACGTGCCCGGAGGGCCTGCTCGGGCTGGGCGCGGTGGTCGGGCGGTGCCCGGGGGGAACGGGCGGCCGTGCGGTCCCCGGCTCGGAACCCGGCGGCACGGGTTCGGGGCGGGCCCCCGGGTCCGTGCCGGTACCGCTGCCGGGCCGCTGGAGGGTCTCGGCCGCGGTCCCGGTGTCCGCCTCGTCCGCAGCAGGGTCCTCCGTCCCCGGCCAGAGGGCATCCGGGGCCGCCGGTTCGTCCGCCTGCTCCGTGCCGCCGAGCGGCTCCAGGCCGTCGAGGGGCGCCGGCTCACCGGACTCGAGCCCGGCGGAGGGATCAGTACCGTCGGCGTTCTCCGGGGCGGAGGGCTCGCACACCTGCGCCCCCGCCGGGTCGCACTCCTCCTCCCCGGCCGGCTGCTGACCGGCCGCCGGCACGGCGGTGAGCCCCGGTCTGCCGAGACCGTCCGCGTGGGCGGACGGGACGGCGAGGCCGAGCGCCGCTGCGGCGAGGGCTGCGGCGGTACCGGTCACGAGACGGGCGGGGCTGCGCATGGGAATCCTCCGGGCAGACGGATGTGTCCTGCCTCCGAGGTAACGGGCCGCACCGGCCGGCCGCACGCCGGCGCGGAATCAGCGTTCACCCGTACAGCCCCGGGCGAGGCGCCCGACGGTGCGGTACGGCGCGGGTCGCGGGGGTGCTGAGGCGCTCCGGGCCGCCCGGTGCCGATCGGGTGACCCCACCCGGATCTTCGCGTGTGACGCAGGTCACAGGAATGGAGTCCGAAGGCCCGGGCACACGCCCTCTATCCCCCCACGGGACCGCACCAATCCCCCCAAGGGGCGGCACCCCCCCGCCGCCCCCACGGCAACCGCCCTCACCGGGCTCGTCCCCCCTGGTACCGGTGAGGGTGGTGTCGTCTCCCCGGCCTCAGGCCGGGTCCGCGTCACCCGTGTCCGTCGCGGACCAGACGATGTCCGGCGGGCGCACCCGTGCGCACCGCGGCCGCCCCTTTCCGTCGGTGAGGCCCAGCCGCGCGGTCAGGTGCCCCGTCCCGGCCGCCGCCTCCAGGACCTCCGGGGGGACGTCGCTCATCATCAGCTTGGCCCTCCGGAACATCGTGAAGGTGCCGGCCTCGTCCACGGTCCCCCAGGACAGATAGAGGAACCGGCCTCCGAGCCGGTTCTGGACGTACGGCCCCGACACCTCGACGCCCTCCGCCGTGACCGCGGCGCTGCACTCCAGGGTCCAGCGCGCGCGGGGCGCGTCGCCCGGATGCAGGCCCAGCAGCTCGTCCGGCCGGTCCTTGCGCTGCACGCCGACATGGATGCCCTCGTAGCCGTCGAAGTCCGTGCCAGGGGCGCAGGTGAGCCCCGGGAGCCCGGTGGCCTCGATGTGGATCAGCACGGCTCACGCCTCCGTACGGGGTGCGGGGAGGGCCTCGCGCGGAGCGTCCTCGTAGACCTGGCCGAGCAGGCCCATCAGCGCGCCGTCGACCTCGAAGGCCGTGTCGTCGATCCGGTGGACCGGTGCGATGCCCTGAGAGTTGCTGATGAACGCCGCCCGGTACGCGCTCAGCCCTTCGAGCGTCACCCCGCGCCTGCGGGAGGGCCGCCCGGCCCGGGCGAGCCCGGTCTCCAGCAGGGCCATCGTGATCCCCGTCAGCGCCGGCGCGTCCGGCCAGACCACCGATGTGCCGTCCCAGAAGCCGATGTTGGTGATCGCGCCTTCCGTGACCATGCCCCCGGGTGAGGTGAGCAGGGCCTCGTCGAACCCGGCCCGCCGCGCCTGCTGCCCGTAGAAGACCTGGGCGAACTCGCCGGGGCGCTTGATGTGGGGGACCGCCCGGGCGTACGGCACCGACATGAGGCTCCGCGGAGTGCCGTCCACCCGGGCGGGTTCCCTCACCGTCACCATCGTCACCGTCGCCGTGCGGTCCGGCGGCAGGTAGGCGTGCACACGGACCGACGCGTCCGTCGCCCCCGCGCCGTCGAGCGCGTGCCCGACGAGCTCACGGACCCGCCCGCCGTCCAGGGGCGATCCGAAGAGCTCCCGGTTCGCGGAGTCCAGACGCTCCAGGTGCAGCGCGAGACCTCGCACCGTACGGTCCCTGACCTGCATCGCGGTGAAGTGGCCGTAACCCGCGAAGGCCGGGATCCGCAGATCCTCCCCGGTGGCGGGGTGGCCGTCGAACTCGACGTACAGGTCCGTCGTGGAAGTCGTCATGGCCCTCAGCGTAGGCGCCGCGCATCACGCTTGACCTCAAGTGCGGTTGAGGTGTGAGTCTGCTGCCCATGGACCTCAACACACCTGCTCCCGCCTCGCCCGACGCCCCGCTGAAGGTGGCCGTCATCCTCGGCAGCAACCGCGAGGGCCGCTTCGGGCCCGTCGTCGCCGAGTGGTTCCTGCGACGCGCCGCCGCCCACCCGGGCGTCGAGACCGAGCTGATCGACGTGGCCGAGACCGAGGTGCCCACGGCCGCTCCGGTGGCCCCACGGCTCGCGCGCGCCGACGCCTTCGTCGTCCTGACCCCCGAGTACAACCACTCCTATCCGGCCCCGCTGAAGAGCCTCGTCGACCGGCACTTCTCCGAATGGCAGGCCAAACCCGTCGCGTTCGTCTCCTACGGCGGAATCTCCGGGGGCCTGCGGGCCGTCGAGCACCTGCGGCAGGTCTTCGCCGAGCTCCACGCCGTCTCCGTACGCGACACCGTCTCCTTCCACAACGCCGGTGCCCTCTTCGACGACCTGGGCGAACCCAGGGACCCGGGACCCGTCGACGGGGCGGCCAAGAGGATGCTCGACCAGCTCGTCTGGTGGGGCCGGGCCCTGCGCGAGGCCAGGATCCGCCATCCGTACGGCGGCTGAATCCGCCGGGGCCGACAATCGAGGGGGCACGGCACCGGGGACGACCTCCGGACATGCCGTGCACGGACCCCCGAGAGACGAGGAGACCCGCGATGGCCGAGCCCGTATGCCTGACGGTGCTGACCACGACGGACAGCGAGGAGAAGGCGCGCGACCTGGCCCGCGGCGCGGTCGAGGCGAGGCTCGCCGCCTGCGGCCAGGTCTCCGCGCCCGTAACCTCCGTCTACCGGTGGAACGACGCCATCGAGACCACCGAGGAGTGGCAGGTGCTCCTCAAGACCACGGCCGAGCGCTACGACGAGCTGGAGGCCCACCTGCTCGCGGCCCACGACTACGCGACGCCGGAGATCATCGCCCTCCCGGTGGTGCGGGGCAGCGAGCGCTACCTCGACTGGGTGGCCGCGGAGACCGCGCCCCCGGCGGACCTGTGACCGAGCTGCCCTTCTTCGTCTACGGCACCCTGCTGCCGGGGGAACACAACCACGACCGGTTCCTCAAGGGCCGTACGAGCGACGAGCGCCCGGCCGTCCTGCCGGACGCCCTCCTCTACGAGGGCCCCGGCTACCCGTACGCGACCGGGGGAGACGGGACCGTGCGCGGAGCGCTGGTCACCGCCACACCCGGCGCGTACCCGGAACTGCTCGCGCTCCTGGACGGCCTGGAGCAGTACCTGGGGCCGGGCCACCCGCGCAATCTGTACGAGCGGGTGGCCCGGCCCGCCCTGCCCGCGTCCCCCGACTCCGCCCGGACGGGCCCCGCCGGGCCCGTCCGGGCCTGGGTCTATCTCGCCGCCCCCGCGATCGTCCGCTCCCTGGCGGCAGGCGGCACCCGCATACCGACCGGTGACTGGCTCACCCGGCGGCCTCCACCCGCACGGCGCACACCTTGAACTCCGGCATCCGCGACACCGGGTCCAGCGCGGGGTTCGTCAGGGTGTTGGCCCGGCCCTCGCCCGGCCAGTGGAACGGCATGAACACCGTGTCCTGCCGGATCGCCCCCGTGATCCGGGCCGGGGCCACCGCCCGCCCGCGCCGTGAGGTGACCGCGACCCGCTCGCCCTCGGCGACCCCGATCCGCTCGGCGAGACGCGGATGCAGCTCCACGAACGGCCCCGGCGCGGCGGCGTTCAGCTCGGCCACCCTGCGAGTCTGAGCGCCCGACTGGTACTGGGACACCACCCGCCCCGTCGTCAGCACCACCGGGTACTCCGCGTCGGTCTCCTCGGCGGAGGCACGGTGCGTGACCGGCACGAACCGGGCCCGGCCGTCGTCGGTGGCGAACCGCTCCAGGAAGAGCCGGGGCGTCCCCGCGTGCTCCTCGTCCGGGCAGGGCCAGAACACCCCGTCCTCGGCCGCGATCCGGGCGTAGGTGATGCCCGCGTAGTCGGCGGCCCCACCGGCCGAGGCCCGGCGCAGCTCGTCGAAGACCTGCTCCGGAACAGCCGGGAACCCCTTGCCGTGCCCCAGGAGTCCGGCCAGCCCCTCCAGCACCTCCAGGTCGCTGCGGACGCCCTCCGGAGGGGTGACCGCGCGCCGCCGCAGCAGCACCCGCCCCTCCAGATTGGTCGTCGTCCCGTCCTCCTCCGCCCACTGCGTCACCGGCAGCACCACATCGGCCAGCGCTGCCGTCTCGGACAGCACCACATCCGCGACCGCCAGGAAGTCCAGCGACCTCAGCCGCTCCTCCACATGACCCGCACGGGGCGCCGACACCACCGGGTTGGACCCCATGACCAGCAACGACCGCACATCCCGCCCCAGCGCGTCCAGCAGCTCGTAGGCACTGCGCCCCGGCCCCGGGAGGGAGTCGGGGTCGACGCCCCACACCCCGGCCACATGGCGGCGCGCCGCCGGATCGGTGAGCTTGCGGTAGCCGGGCAGCTGGTCGGCCTTCTGGCCGTGCTCCCTGCCGCCCTGGCCGTTGCCCTGGCCGGTCAGGCAGCCGTAGCCGGACAGCGGTCGGCCCGCCCGGCCCGTGGCCAGGCAGAAGTTGATCCACGCCCCCACCGTGTCGGTGCCCTTGGCCTGCTGCTCGGGTCCGCGCGCGGTCAGCACCATCCCGCTTCCCGCGCCGCAGAACATCTCCACGGCCGCGCGCAGCTGGGGCACGGCGACTCCGGTGAGGCGCTCCACGAGTTCCGGCCAGTGCGCCATCGCGCCAGCCCTGGCCTCGTCCCAGCCGCTCGTCCGGGTGCGCACGAAGTCCTCGTCCACCCGCCCGTCGGCCACCACCAGGTGCAGCATGCCGAGCGCGAGGGCGAGATCCGTGCCCGGACGGGGCGCCAGGTGCAGATCCGCCTGCTCGGCGGTCCTGGTCCGGCGCGGATCGATGACGATCAGCCGGCCGCCGTTCTCCTTCAGCTCGGTGAGGTAGCGCAGCGCGGGCGGCATGGTCTCGGCGAGGTTCGAGCCGACCAGGATCACGCACCCCGTCCGGGGGATGTCCTCCAGCGGGAACGGCAGCCCGCGGTCGAGGCCGAACGCCCGCTGGTGCGCGGCCGCCGCCGACGACATGCAGAAACGGCCGTTGTAGTCGATCTGCGAGGTGCCCAGCACCACCCGGGCGAACTTCCCGAGGGCGTAGGCCTTCTCGTTGGTGAGCCCGCCCCCTCCGAACACGCCCACGGCGTCCGGGCCGTGCTCGGCCCGGGTCCGGCGCAGCCCGTCCGCGATCCGCCCGAGCGCCTCGTCCCAGCTCGCCTGGGCCAGTTCGCCGGCGGCGTCACGCACCAGGGGCGAGGTCAGCCGCGCACCGGCCATGAGCACGGCGGGCGCGGTGCGCCCCTTCCCGCACAGGGCTCCCCGGTTGACCGGGAAGTCGGTACGCTCGACGACCTCGGCGACGCTGCCGTCGTCGACCGGTCGCAGCTTCATCCCGCACTGCAGGGCGCAGTACGGGCAGTGGGTGGACGTCTCGGTGCGGGCCATGCACTCAGCGTGCGAGGCCGGTATTACGAGGACCGGTGCGTCCGGTTACGCCACCGGTACGCGCACCTCAGCCCGCCCCGGGGCCCGCCGTGAGGTCGTGCTCCAGCGCGTCCGCCACCCCGGTCTCGCGGGGGCCCAGGAAGTGCGGATCCGGCCTGAACACCACGTCGAGAAGCGCCTTGCCCGCCGCGAACACCTCGCGGGCGCCGCCGTAGTACCAGGTCACGTCGTGCACGTCGTCGACCCCCACCCCGTACGCGTCGATCCCGGCGGACCGGCAGAGCGCGATCGCCCGCCGGATGTGGAAGCCCTGGCTCACCAGGACCGCCCGCTCCACCCCGAACACCCTCCTGGCCCGTACGCAGGAGTCCCAGGTGTCGAAGCCCGCGTAGTCGCTGACGATCCGCCCGTCCGGCACCCCGCGCGCGGTGAGGTAGGCACGCATGGCGTCCGGTTCGTCGTACTCCACCCGGCTGTTGTCCCCGGTGACCAGGACGACCCGCACCTTGCCCGCCCGGTACAGCTCCGCCGCCGCGTCCAGCCGGTGGGCCAGGTAGGGCGAGGGGCGGCCGTCCCACAGGCCCGCCCCGAAGACCACGGCGACCGGCCGGACCGGGGCGGCGGCGGTCGTCCGTACCCGGGCGTCGGCCGTGGTGTGCAGCCATGCCGCGGGCAGCAGCGCCAGGGTGCAGGCGGCCATCAGCGTCCGTACCAGCCGCCGCCGCCCCCTGCGGGTACTCGGCAGCCGCGGCCTCGCGCGCGCCGCCCACCGCGGGGGCCGCCAGGTCCGTGCCGCCGCCCACCGTGTTCCCGGCCTCATGTGACCCCCGCGCTCGTACCGGATCTCCCACAGGGGTGACGTACTTCGGGCGCGGACGGTTCGCGCCCGGTGTGAACGAACCCTGACGGCACCCGACCCCGCGGCGTGAGGGCGAGGCAAAACCCCGTGACCGCTGCGAAACGGCCCGGCAACGTCCACCCGGCACCATCGGTGCATGACGGAGACGGCACCGGAAGACCCCCGCGAGCCCCTGCCCCTCGACAGCACGGCGCAGCTCCTGACCCGCATCACCGCCCAGCTGGGAAGCCAGCTCGGCCTCGTCTCCCTGAACGGAACCCGCAGGCCCATGCACCGTACCCGCGTCTCCGCAGCCCCCGTCCTGGTCGCCGTCGCGCACGGCAGCCGGGACCCGCAGGCCCTGCGCACGGTCCTCGAACTGCTGGACCGTGTACGGGAGCTGAGGCCCGGGCTCGACGTACGGCTCGGCCACATCGAGCTGAACGAGCCCCTGCTCCCGGACACCCTGGACGGCATCGGGCAGGGCGAGGCCGTGCTCGTACCTCTGCTGCTCGGCCGCGGCCACCACGTACGGCACGACCTGCCGCGCGCGGCGGCCGCCGCGACCCGGCTGCGGACCCGCGTCGCGGCCCCGCTCGGGCCGCACCCGCTGCTCGTCGAGGCCCTGTACGAGCGCCTCCTGGAGGCCGGCTGGCGTGACGAGGACGGCATGCGCCGGGACACCGCGGTGGTACTTGCCGCCGCCGGATCGCGCGACCCCGACTCGGACACCGACGCGCGCCGGACGGCAGCCCTGCTGAGCGACCGCCTCGGTGGCGTACCCGTCGTACCCGCCTACGCCTCGGCCGCCGCGCCCACCGTGCCGGCCGCCCTGCGGGCGCTGGCCGCCCGGGGCCGTCACCGCACCGCCGTCGCCTCGTACTTCACCGCGCCGGGCCGCTTCGCCACCGTCACGGCCGCCGCCGCACCGGGTGTCGCCGCCGCACCGCTCGGGGCGCACCCGGCGATGGCACGCCTCCTGCTGCACCGCTACGACCAGGCAGTCGCCGCGCCCACGGCCGCCCACGAGGCCCTGACGCACCCGCACCTCCTGGCCACCGCCTGACCCTTGACGTCAGTCCACCGGGCTAATGTCGGGGTATGGACGGTACGTACGATCCCCGGGACACGGCCTACGGCACCGCTGACGCCGAGCGCTGGGACACCGAGCCCGACAAACGGCCCGGCCGGTCCGCGTTCCAGCGCGACCGCGCGCGGGTACTCCACTCCGCCGCCCTGCGCAGGCTCGCCGGCAAGACCCAGGTCGTCACGCCGGGCACCCGTGGCCACGCCTGGGACGCCAGCCCCCGCACCCGACTCACCCACTCACTCGAGTGCGCCCAGGTCGGCCGGGAGCTCGGCGCCGCGCTCGGCTGCGACCCCGACCTCGTGGAAGCGGCCTGCCTCTCCCACGACATGGGACACCCGCCCTTCGGACACAACGGCGAACAGGCCCTCAACGACTTCGCGTCGGACTGCGGCGGCTTCGAGGGCAACGCCCAGTCGCTGCGCCTGCTCACCCGGCTGGAACCCAAGCGCTTCGTCCGCGACCCACGGAGCGGCGAGCTCGTCAGCGTCGGGCTCAACCTGACCCGGGCCGCCCTGGACGCCGCCACCAAGTACCCGTGGCCCCGCGGGGAACACCCCACGGACCCTGGATCCCCGAAGTTCGGGGTGTACGAGGACGACGTGCCGGTCTTCGCCTGGGTCCGCGAGGGCGCGCCCCAGGGGCGTACGTGCTTCGAGGCCCAGGTCATGGACTGGTCGGACGACGTCGCCTACTCCGTGCACGACTTCGAGGACGGCCTGCACGCCGGGCACATCGACCCCGGCTGCCTCTTCTCCGAAACGGAACGCGCCGAGATCTGGAAGGTCGCGATCGGGCGGTACGTCCCGGCGGACACCGACCCCCGGGAGCTCGCCGAAGCCCTCGACCGCCTCACCGCCCAGGAGTGGTGGCCGCACGGCTACGACGGGACCGCGGTCGCCCAGGCCCGGCTCAAGGACGCGACGAGCCAGCTCATCGGCAGGTTCTGCCTCGCCGCCGAGGCCGCGACCCGCGAGGCGTACGGCCCGGGGCGCCTCCGCAGGTACACCGCGGAGCTGATCGTGCCACGCGAGGCGCGCAACGAGTGCGCCGTGCTCAAGGCCGTCGCGGTCCGTTACGTCATGCAGCGCGCCGAACAGGAGACCATCCGCGCCGGCCAGCGGATCGTCATCGCCGAGCTGGCCGCCGCGCTCACCGCCCGGGCACCCGAGGGGCTTGAGCCGCAGTTCCACACCCTGTACGCCACGGCGCCCGACGACAGGGCCCGCAAGAGGGTCCTCGTCGACCAGATCGCCGCGCTCACCGACGCCTCCGCGCGTTCCCTTCACCGAACACTCACGGGGGCCCGGCAGACTGGACCTTGACCGGGCCACATGCCAGTGGCGGTGACCGGATCGGGGCACACCCTCTTTCGCCATCACGCTGCGTGCGGGACGCTCGCAGGGTGGTGGCGCAGCGCAGCACCAGTACCGAGGAGGCATCAAGTGGTCGACGCACATCGGACGTTCGTCATCGTCGGTGGAGGACTCACCGGAGCGAAGGCGGCCGAGACACTCCGGGCGGAGGGCTTCAGCGGCCGGGTGATCCTCATCGGCGACGAGCGCGACCATCCGTACGAGCGGCCTCCCCTGTCCAAGGGGTACCTGCTGGGCAAGGACGGGCGGGAATCCACCGCGGTCCACGAGACCGCCTGGTACGCGGCCGAGGACATCGAGCTCCACCTCGGCCAGACGGTCACCTCCATCGACCGGGCGGGGCGCTCCGTGCAGCTCGGCGACAACACGGTCGTGCACTACGACAAGCTTCTCCTGGCCACCGGCGCCGAACCGCGCCGCCTGGACATCCCGGGCACCGACCTGGTCGGCGTCCACCATCTGCGCCGCCTCGCCCACTCCGACCGGCTGCGGGGCGTCCTCACCGCCCTCGGCCGGGACAACGGCCACCTGGTGATCGCCGGCGCCGGGTGGATCGGCCTGGAGGTCGCCGCGGCGGCCCGGGAGTACGGCGCCGAGGTCACCGTCGTCGCCCCCTCGGCCACCCCGCTGGAGCACGTCGTCGGCCCGGAGATCGGCCAGATCTTCACCGAGCTGCACGCCGATCACGGCGTCCGCTTCCACTTCGGTGCCCGGCTGACCGAGATCACCGGGACGGACGGCCTGGTCCTCGCCGCCCGCACGGACGACGGGGAGGAGCACCCCGCCCACGACGTGCTCGCCGCGATCGGCGCGGCCCCGCGCACCTCGCTCGCCGAGGCCGCCGGGCTGGAGATGGCGGACCGGTCCCAGGGCGGCGGTGTGATCGTCGACGCCTCCCTGCGCACCAGCGACCCGGACATCTACGCCGCCGGGGACATCGCCTCCGTGGACCACCCGCTCTTCGGCGGCAGGCTGCGGGTGGAGCACTGGGCCAACGCCCTCAACAGCGGACCCGCGGCCGCGAAGGCGATGCTCGGCCAGGACGTGACGTACGACCGGGTGCCGTACTTCTTCTCCGACCAGTACGACCTCGGCCTCGAGTACTCCGGCTGGGCGCCGCCCGGCTCGTACGACCAGGTCGTCATCAGGGGAGACGCCGGGAAGCGCGAGTTCATCGCCTTCTGGCTGAAGGACCGCAGGGTGCTCGCGGGGATGAACGTGAATGTGTGGGACGTCACCGAGGCCATCCAGAAGCTGGTCACGGCGGCCCGGCCGGTCGATCCCGAAGCCCTGGGCGACCCCTCGGTGCCGCTGGAATCGCTGCTCTGAGCGGTGGCACGGACCCCCGGGGCCCGTCGGTGCGCCGGGGCGGGCCCCCGCCGCCTGCCGGTCCCGGAGGTCCGCGCCACCCGTAGACTTCACACGTGGCAGGCAGGATCAATGACGACGACGTGAAGGCGGTCCGGGACGCGGTCCCGATCGACGCCGTCGTGTCCGAGTACCTCCAGCTGCGCAACGCCGGCGGCGGCAACCTCAAGGGCCTCTGCCCCTTCCACGACGAGAAGTCCCCCTCCTTCCAGGTCAGCCCCGGCAAGGGCCTGTTCCACTGCTTCGGCTGCCAGGAGGGCGGGGACACGATCGCCTTCGTGATGAAGATCGATCACCTCACCTTCTCCGAGACGGTCGAGCGCCTCGCCGCCAAGGCGGGCATCACGCTGCGCTACGAGGAGGGCGGCTACAACCCCTCCCATCAGCGCGGTGAGCGCATCCGGCTGGTCGAGGCGCACAAGATCGCCGCCGACTTCTACCGGGAGCAGCTGAACGGCCCCGAGGCCGAGATCGGCCGCAGGTTCCTCGCCGAACGCGGCTTCGACCAGGAGGCCGCGGCCCACTTCGGTGTCGGCTACAGCCCCGCGGGCTGGGACCACCTCACCCGGTTCCTCCGCGGCAAGGGCTTCAGCGACAAGGAACTCGTCAGTTCCGGGCTCTCCCAGGACGGCCGCAGGGGCCCCATCGACCGTTTCCGCGGCCGGCTGATGTGGCCGATCAGCGACACCTCCGGCGATGTGGTCGGCTTCGGCGCCCGCAAGCTGCGCGACGACGACAACGGCCCGAAGTACCTCAACACCCCCGAGACGTCGATCTACAAGAAGTCCCAGGTGCTGTACGGCATCGACCTGGCCAAGAAGGACATCGCCAAGGCGAGCCGCGCCGTCGTCGTCGAGGGCTACACCGACGTCATGGCCTGCCACCTCGCCGGGGTCACCACCGCCATCGCCACCTGCGGCACGGCCTTCGGCAACGACCACATCAAGATCCTGCGAAGGCTCCTGATGGACAACGGCAGCGCCCGGGTGATCTTCACCTTCGACGGCGACGCCGCCGGGCAGAAGGCCGCCCTGCGCGCCTTCGAGGACGACCAGAAGTTCGCCGCCGAGACGTACATCGCGATCGCGCCCGACGGCATGGACCCGTGCGACCTGCGGCTCGCCAAGGGCGACGACTCCGTCCGAGACCTCGTCGAACCCCGCACCCCGCTCTTCGAGTTCGCACTCCGCCAGATCGTCGCCCGCTACGACCTGGAGACCCCCGCGGGCCGCGCCGCGGCGCTCGACGAGGCCGCCCAGGTCGTCGCCAAGATCAAGACCAGCAGCGTGCAGCGTGAGGTGGCGGTCCAGCTCGCCGGATTCATCGGCATCCTGGACCAGGAGTTCGTCGTCCACCGGGTCAACCAGCTCGCCCGCTGGGCCCGCGACCGCGGTGACCGGGGCCCCGCCCCCGGCGGGCCCTCCCGCGGCGGCCCCCCGCAGCAGCCGCAGGTCCAGGCCCCGAAGGCGCCCACCGGGCCCGCGCTCAACCTCCGCAGCCCCGCCCACCGCACCGAGCGCGAGCTGCTCAAGCTGGCCCTGCAGAAGCCGTCCCTGGTCTCGCCGGCCTTCGACGCCTACGGGGACGACGAGTTCACCGCCCCGCCCTACGCGGCCGTACGCCGGTGCATCGCCGAGGCGGGCGGCGCCGAGCAGGGGCTGGCCGAGACCCGCGACTACCTGGTCAACGTGCTGGACGCGGCTCCCGACGACACCGTGCGGGCCCTCGTGACCGAGCTCGCGGTCGAGGTCTTCCACGGCAAGACCATCGACGAGACCTACGCGGGCATGCAGCTCGTCCAGGTCCGCCTGCGTGCCGTCGACCGCAGGATCGCCGACGTCCAGGGCAGCCTCGCCCGCCTGGGCAGCAACGTCGCCCCCGACCACCTGGCCGCCGCGCAGAACGAGGTCTGGATCCTCCAGCAGTACGCCCAGTCGCTGCGCGGCCACGGCGCCGCCGCGCTGTAGGCCCCGTCCGGCGGATCCCGTCGCGGGCGTCGTCGCAGCGCGCCCGCCCGCACATCGCGCCGTGGCCACCCGACGCGGCACGATCCGCCCGGCAGGCATCGAAGCCCCGACGGCATGATCAGCGCCCCGTCACGGACCGGACGCAAAAAGTCACCGCACGCCCCTCGTGGCGGCGATGTGTCGTACCCCACACTGGATGGCGGTGCCTGAGTCATCGGAGCGCGGCGGTCCGCCGAGGGCGGACCTCGATCCCCGCGATCCGGCAGCGATCACCTGGAGGTCGCCCCCGTGCAGACCCGGACCGTGCCGACCACGACCGAGCTCGTCCCCGCGATCCCCGCGCAGAACCGGGTCGCACATCACCCGGAGACGGCCGACGCGCCCGAACCGGTGCTGGAGGAACCGGTGGAGCCCTCCGAGCCCGCCGCGCCGCGGAGCCACCCGGACTCCGGCGGCCCCTCGTCCGACCTCTTCCGCCAGTACTTACGCGAGATCGGACGGATACCGCTGCTCAGCGCGGCCGAGGAGGTGGAGCTCGCCCGCCGTGTCGAGGCGGGACTCTTCGCCGAGGACCGGCTCGCCCGTACCCCCGACCCGGACTCCCGGCTCGCCTTCGACCTGGACCGCCTCGTGGTCATGGGACGGATGGCCAAGCGCCGGCTCATCGAGGCCAACCTCCGCCTCGTCGTCTCCGTCGCCAAACGTTACGTCGGCCGCGGCCTGACCATGCTCGACCTGGTCCAGGAGGGAAACCTCGGCCTGATCAGGGCGGTCGAGAAGTTCGACTACGCCCGCGGCTACAAGTTCTCCACGTACGCGACCTGGTGGATCCGGCAGGCGATGTCCCGGGCGCTGGCCGACCAGGCCAGGACCATCAGGGTGCCGGTGCACGTCGTCGAGCTGATCAACCGGGTGGTGCGCGTCCAGCGCCGCCTGCTCCAGGAGCGCGGCTACGAGCCCACCCCCGAGGAGGTCGCCGCGCAGCTCGACCTGACGCCCGAACGGGTCGGGGAGGTCCTGCGCCTCGCCCAGGAACCCGTCTCCCTGCACGCCCCCGTGGGCGAGGAGGACGACGTCGCCTTCGGTGACCTCATCGAGGACGGCGACGCCGCCTCCCCCGTGGAGACCGCGGCCTTCCTCCTGCTGCGGGAGCACCTGGAAGCGGTGCTCTCCACCCTGGGGGAACGGGAGAGGAAGGTCGTCCAGCTGCGGTACGGCCTGGAGGACGGGCGGCCCCGCACGCTCGAGGAGATCGGAAGGATCTTCGGCGTCACGCGCGAACGCATACGCCAGATCGAGTCCAAGACGCTCGACAAGCTGCGGGACCACGCCTACGCGGACCAGCTCCGCGGCTACCTCGACTGAGGGCCGCCCGCGGTCGGTCGACCTACGCGCGGTCGGCCTCCGCCGGCACCTCGGCTCAGTCGACCTCCGCCAGCGCCTCGGCGAACTGCGCCGCGTACAGCCGGGCGTAGGCGCCCTTCGCCGCGAGCAGCTCGTCATGGGTGCCCTGCTCGACGATCGACCCGTTCTCCATGACCAGGATCACGTCGGCGTCGCGGATGGTGGAGAGCCGGTGCGCGATCACGAAGCTCGTACGCCCGTGGGCGAGCCTCGCCATCGCCTTCTGGATCAGCACCTCGGTGCGGGTGTCCACCGAGCTGGTGGCCTCGTCCAGCACGAGGATCACCGGGTCGGACAGGAACGCCCGGGCGATGGTGATCAGCTGCTTCTCACCGGCGCTGACCCCGGTGCCCTCGTCGTCGATCACCGTGTCGTAGCCGTCGGGCAGGGTGCGGACGAAACGGTCGGCGTGGGCCGCCCGCGCCGCCTCCTCGATCTCCTCCCGGCTCACCTCGCGCGAGGCGCCGTAGGCGATGTTCTCCGCGATCGTGCCGCCGAAGAGCCAGGTGTCCTGCAGCACCATGCCTATGCCGGAACGCAGTTCGTCGCGCGACATCCGCGCCACGTCGATCCCGTCGAGGGTGATACGGCCGCCTGTCACCTCGTAGAACCGCATCAGCAGATTGACCAGGGTCGTCTTGCCGGCCCCGGTCGGTCCCACGATCGCGACCGTGTGACCCGGTTCGACGCTCAGCGAGAGGTCCTCGATCAGCGGCTTCTCCGGGTCGTAGCGGAACGACACGTTCTCCAGCGCGACGCTTCCGCGCAGTTCCTCGGGACGCTCGGCCGGAACCGGATCCGGACCCTGCTCCTCGGCGTCCAGCAGGCCGAAGACCCGCTC
Organism: Streptomyces sp. NPDC048590; assembly: GCF_043199535.1. NCBI lineage: Bacteria > Bacillati > Actinomycetota > Actinomycetes > Kitasatosporales > Streptomycetaceae > Streptomyces > Streptomyces sp. NPDC048590. Next base: position 668,022 of record NZ_JBICWC010000001.1, read on the forward strand.
GGCCGAGGCGATGCCCGACTGCACCAGGTTCGCCATGGAGGCGACCTGGGTCAGCGGCATCGAGAACTGACGCGAGTACTGGATGAACGCCTGCACATCACCGATCGACAGCGAGCCCGAGGCGACCCGGAGCCCGCCGACGACCGCGACCAGCACGTAGTTCAGGTTCGACACGAACATCATCAGCGGCTGCATGATCCCGCTGTTGAACTGCGCCTTGAAGCCGGCCTCGTACAGTGCCTCGTTCTGCTCGGCGAAGTCCTTCGCGGACTCCTCCTGGCGCCCGAAGACCTTCACCAGGGTGTGCCCGGTGTACATCTCCTCGATGTGGGCGTTGAGCTTGCCCGTCACCTTCCACTGCGCCACGAAGTGCGGCTGGGAACGCTTGCCGACCTTCGTCGCGACGAACACCGACAGCGGGATCGTCACCAGGGCGACCAGGGCGAGGAGCGGAGAGATCCAGAACATCATGATCAGCACGCCGACGATGGTCAGCAGCGAGTTGATGAGCTGACCCATCGTCTGCTGCATCGTCTGCGAGATGTTGTCGATGTCGTTGGTCGCCCGGCTCAGCACCTCGCCGCGCTGCTGCCGGTCGAAGTAGGACAGCGGGAGCCGCGACAGCTTCGTCTGCAGGTCCTCGCGCAGCTGGAAGACGACCCGGTTGATCACCCGGATCGACAGCCGCGTCGAGACCAGCATCAGCAGGCCCGCACCCACGTACACGATCAGCGCCGCCAGCAGGACGGTGCCCACCGCCCCGAAGTCGATGCCCTGGCCCGGGGTGAAGTCCACCCCGCTCAGCATGTCGGCGAGCCCGCCGTTGCCCTGCTCACGCAGCCCGTCGATGGCCTGCTGCTTCGTCGCACCGTCCGGCATCTCGCGCCCGACGACACCGGCGAAGATCAGGTCGGTGGCCCCGCCGAGGATCTTCGGCCCCACCACGGAGAGCGCCACACTCAGCGTCCCCGCGCCCAGCATCAGGTACAGCGAGGACTTCTCCTTGCTGAACCTCCTCAGCAGCCGCTTGCCCGACCCCTTGAAGTCCATGGACCGCTCGGTGGGCCCCGCCATCATCCGTCCGCCCGGCCCGGCCATCAGGCGGCCTCCGCTTCCGTCAGCTGGGAGAGCACGATCTCCCGGTAGGTTTCGTTGCCGTCCATCAGCTCGTGATGGGTCCCCGTCCCGACGACCTGGCCCTCGTCGAGCACCAGGATCCGGTCGGCGTCACGGATCGTGGACACCCGCTGGGCGACGATCACCACGGTCGCCCCCGCGGTCTCACGGGACAGCGCACCGCGCAGCGCCGCGTCCGTCGCGTAGTCCAGGGCCGAGAAGGAGTCGTCGAAGAGGTAGATCTCCGGGCGCTGCACCAGTGTCCGCGCGATCGCCAGACGCTGCCGCTGACCGCCGGAGACATTGGTGCCGCCCTGCGCGATCGGCGCGTCCAGCCCGTGTTCCAGCCGCTCCACGAAGTCCTTGGCCTGCGCCACCTCCAGCGCGTGCCAGAGCTCCTCGTCGGTCGCGTCCGGATTGCCGTAGCGCAGGTTCGTCGCCACCGTGCCGGAGAAGAGGTACGGCTTCTGCGGGACCAGGCCCACGGTCTTCGCCAGCAGCACCGGGTCCAGCGTCCGTACGTCGGTGCCGTCGACGAGCACCTCGCCGGCCGTGGCGTCGAACAGCCGCGGCACGAGACCGAGCATCGTCGACTTCCCGCTGCCCGTCGACCCGATGATCGCGGTCGTCTCACCCGGCCGCGCCACCAGCCCCACCGAGCGCAGCACCGGCTCCTCGGCACCCGGGTAGCGGAACTCCGCGTCCCGGATCTCCAGATGCCCGTGCCTGAGCAGCTCGGTGACCGGTGCGGTGGGCGGTACCACGCTCGAATCGGTCTCCAGGACCTCCTGGATGCGCTCGGCGCACACCTCGGCGCGCGGCACCATGATGAACATGAAGGTGGCCATCATCACCGACATGACGATCTGCATCAGATACGCCAGGAACGCGGTCAGAGCCCCGATCTGCATCCCGCCGCTGTCGATGCGGTGCGCCCCGAACCAGACCACCGCGATGGACGACAGGTTCACCACCGTCATCACGGTCGGGAACATCAGTGCCATCAGCCGGCCGGTCGACACCGCGACATCGGTCAGCTCCGTGTTGGCGCCGCGGAAGCGCTCCTCCTCGTAACCGTCACGGTTGAACGCGCGGATCACCCGGTTGCCGGTGATCTGCTCACGCAGCACCCGGTTCACCGTGTCCAGCCGCACCTGCATCATGCGGAACAACGGCCGCATCCGGCGGACGATCAGGCTCACCGAGATGCCGAGGACCGGCAGCACCGCCAGCAGCACCGCGGAGAGCGGGACGTCCTGGCCGAGCGCCATGATGACGCCGCCGACACACATGATCGGCGCCGAGACCATCAGGGTGAACGCCATCAGGACCAGCATCTGGATCTGCTGCACGTCGTTGGTCGTCCGGGTGATCAGCGAAGGGGCGCCGAACCGGCCCACCTCGCGCGCGGAGAACGACTGCACCTTGCCGAACACCGACGCCCGCACGTCACGCCCGAGCGCCGAGGCCGTCCGGGCGCCGTAGTACACCGCGCCGATGTTGCAGACGATCTGCATGACGCTCACCGCGATCATCACGGCGCCGTACTGCAGGATGTAGCCCGTATCCCCCTGCACGACACCGTTGTCGATGATGTCCGCGTTGAGGCTGGGCAGGTAGAGGCTGGCGCAGGTCTGCAGCAGCTGGAGCGCCACCAGCAGCACGATGGACTGTCTGTACGGACCCAGATAGGTCCGCAGGATTTTTATGAGCACGCGTGTCTCTCGGGTCGGCGAAGGCAAAAGGGGCCGGTCCATACTCCGGCACGCCCCGCCCCGGCGGCCAACGCTTTTGCCCAAACCCCGGTCAAAATTCCGGGCACGCGACTCAGCAGGCGCGAGCGTGTCCGCTCAGACGCCCGTACCGAACGCCCCGGGGTGGATCTGGTCCCGGGTCGCGCCGTACTGCTGACGCACCGCGCGGCCTACGGGGAGCTCCTCGCCCGGCTCCAGCACCTGCGCCGCCGCGCCCCGCCAGGCCGGGGGAGTACGCGGATCCAGCGTCCCCTCGGAGACCCCGAGCGCCCACGCGGCCTGCCGGGCCGCGCCCAGCGCCGCGTACTCGGCGGGCTGCGGGACGACGACCTGGCTGCCCAGGACCGAAGGCGCCATCGCCTGCACGGCGGGCAACTCGGCCGCCGCGCCCAGCAGGAAGACCCGCCGGACCTCCACACCCCGGCCGCGCAGCACGTCGAGCGCGTCGGCCAGCGAGCAGAGCATCCCCTCGAAGGCGGCGCGCGCCAGGTGCTCCGGCTTCATCGACTCGCGCCGCAGCCCGCTCAGCGTGCCCGCGGTGTGCGGCAGGTGCGGGGTCCGCTCACCCTCGAGGTACGGCAGCAGGACGAGCCCGGAGGCCCCGGGGGTCGACTTGAGGGCCAGCGCGGAGAGTTCCTCCAGACCACCCTCCAGGTCCAGCATCTCGGCCGTCCCGCGCAACGCGCGCACGGCGTTCGACGTGTGGACCACCGGCAGGTGCATCCCGGTCGCGTCGGCGAACGAGGTGATCATCCCGGTCGGGTCTGCCAGCGCCTCGTGGTGCACGGCCATCACCGAACCCGAGGCCCCCAGCGACACGACCGCGTCGCCCACCGCGACTCCCAGCCCGAAGGCCGCGGCCATCGTCTCGCCCGTACCGGCCGAGATCAGCAGCCCCTCCGGAGTGGTTCCCGCGGCGTCGGCCGGGCCGAGCACCTCGGGCAGCGCGGCCTGATGGCCGAGCGCCAGCTCCACGAGATCGGGGCGGTAGGAGGCCGAGCCCGCCGACCAGTAACCGGTGCCGGACGCGGCACCCCGGTCGGTCGTACGGCGGGCGGGCCGGCCCAGCAGCTGCCACACCAGCCAGTCGTGGGGCTGGAGGACCGCGGCGACCCGCTGCGCGTTCTCCGGCTCGGTACGCGCGAGCCAGCGCAGCTTCGCCACCGGCTGCGCGGCCTGCGGAACGGCCCCGACGGCCTCGGCCCAGGGCTGCCGCCCGCCGAGACCGTCGATCAGGTCGGCCGCGGCGGCCTGTGCGCGCCGGTCGTTGCCGAGCAGCGCCGGCCGTACGAGATTGCCCTGGTGGTCCAGCGGCACCAGACCGTGCTGCTGCGCGGACACGCCGATGGCCTGGACGCCTTCGAGCAGCCCTCCGGAGGCCGCCTCACCGAGTGAGAGCAGCCACGCCTGCGGATCCACCTCGGAGGCCTTGGCCTCGACGGGGTGCGCGGCGTATCCCTGCCGCAAGACCTCACCGGTGTCGGTGTCGCAGACGACGATCTGTGTGAAGGCGGATGAACTGTCCAAGCCGGCCACTATGCCCATGCACACGATTCTGCCGCACTCGGGGACCGGTCCCGTACCGCCGCCGTCCCGGTCCTGTACCGCTCTCGTCCCACCGTGCCCGGCACCCGCCAGGCACCCGCGCCGTTCCCGTACCGGGCGGTACCCGGCACGGGAACGGGGATCAGGTGTTGGTCGTGCCCCAGTCGTCGCTGCCGTTCTGACCGCTGCGCTCACGCAGCGAGCGCACCCGGTCGGAGACGGAGACGGGCACCTTGTCCCCGACCTTCTCGCTCACCGAGTGGTACGCCTTGCCGGCGAAGTCCCGGCTGCCGTGCGCGGCGGACTCCGCCGCGTTCCGGACGGCGGGATTCTCCGAGAACCGCTGCGCGGCCTTCTTCATCTGCTCGTAGCGCTCCCGCCCGGCGCGCGTGCCGAGCACGAATCCGAGGGCCACTCCGGCGATGAACGTGAGTCGGTACCGCATGGCTGCCAGCCTTCCTTCGCTCCGTGCGACGTGTGCTGCCCGCCTACCCGCGGACACCCGAGATCACCCCGGGGGATACCGATTGGCGGAGCACCCCCCTGCTTGCGCTAATGTATGTGTCGCAGCGAACGCGCGCCGCTCGGCTTCAGCCAGGCAGGTGCGAATCGAGGCACCGCAGCAATCCCCTGTAGCTCAATTGGCAGAGCAGCCGGCTGTTAACCGGCAGGTTACTGGTTCGAGTCCAGTCGGGGGAGCGCGATCCCCTGTAGCTCAATTGGCAGAGCATTCGGCTGTTAACCGGAGGGTTACTGGTTCGAGTCCAGTCGGGGGAGCGATACGGAAGAGGGCCCCTCGGGGCCCTCTTCTCGTGTGTCCCGAGGGGGTCGGCCCGTGACTCTTTCGGGGAGATCGCGCCGCACCCGGAACCGGGCAGCACGCTGCAGTGTCTTCATGGTCATGCGAAGCCGACCATCCGCAGCAGGAGATCGTATGACCGGCTATGCTGCGGCAGACGGCGCGTACAGGTGTACGCGCCACGCCGTGGAGGGGCGGTAGCTCAGCCGGTTAGAGCAGCGGACTCATAATCCGTCGGCCGTGGGTTCGAGTCCCACCCGCCCCACCCAGTATCCCCAGGCAGAATCGTTCTGACCTGGGGAAACACGATTCTCGCGGCGGTTTTCCGTGCGGTACTAGCCGCACGCCGTGCGGTACTGACTCGCTGTTGCAGCATGTCAGCGCACTTCAGACGCGTCTGACCTGGCCTTTTGTGGCGGCTGCCTGGGAGAGCGTCGTGACGCGGTCCCACCCGCGGGCGCCGGCCCCCGCATCGTCGGCAGCGACTCTCCGGTCGAGCGGCTGTGGGGACCGGACAGCGGCTCGGCGTTTCCACACGTCTCGGATGTGGGCGAGGAAGACTTTCGCGGATCCGGCCGACGCGAATGAGTAGGTCGGGTCCGTGTCGGTGGGGGTCGTGGATCTGCGCGAGCGCCTGGTTGAACACCGCGAAGTGGTCGGCAGTGGTGTTGGCTCCGGCGTGACCGGGCCCAGATGTCCCAGCACGGCCGCGCCGGTGTTCGCGAGGAAACACAGCAAAAGACGGAAGCCGAGTCCCCCTGTAGGTCGGGACGGCCTGTTCCTTTTCCGAGTGGCGGGCGGTCGGCGTGGCGTCGCGGTCCAGGATCAGGCCGGGACCAGCTCGCCACACGGAACTCGGTCGCGGCAGGCTCATGAACCATAGCTCGTTGCCGCGCTCGCGGTCCGGCGCAGGAGGCGGGCCTCGCCCGCTGGGCCACGGTGGCTGACTGCGCCTACTCCGCCGGTGAGCCGCACCCCCGATTGGCCCGCCCACGTCCTGGCCGGGATCGACTCCGACCATCCGGGCGACTGGACACCAGTTTGAACGTCACTTCCGCGACGGGCACGCCGAGACCTGCTGGGCCGCCTACGCGCGCCTCGTGGCCCAAGGACCGTGCGATAGCTGGCGTTACCGGTACAGGAAGCGGTCGACGCAGAGGAAGCGCAGGACGAAGACGAGGGTCATGGCTGTCGCCGTGGCCAGCAGGGGCGTGAGGCCGAGGCCGGACACGAGCAGCAGTATGAGGGGAATTCGGGCCACGAGATCGGCGTTGGCGAGCGCGATGAAGCTCAGCAGCCGTGCGCGAGGGCCCACGTGCTTGCGTCCGCGGTAGAGCACCCTGTCGATGAGCACGAAGTTCCAGAGCACACCGACCTGGTTGGCTATGACCTCGGCGGCCGCGTAGTGAAGGCCGGTTCTGTGGGTCAGCGCCCACAGAACCGCGAGGTTCGGCAGAAATCCGGACAGGCCGATCGCTCCGACGGCGAGCGCGCGGGTGGGCATACCGCTGGTGCGCAGTCGCAGCAGATGACGCAGGAACCGTAGCCCCTCGCGCACGGTCGACTTGGACTCGCCCGCGTAGCGGACGCCGAAGTCGTACGCCACTTCGGTGACGGAGCGAGGACGGCTGCGGACGATCAGCTCCAAGAGGATCTTGTACCCCAAGGGTCGTACAGCACCCGTGCCTTGTGCCCGCCTGACTACATCGCGGCGAATGGCGAAGTAGCCGCTCATGGGATCGGTGACGTCCCGCAGCGCTTTCGGGAAGAGCGCCTTGGCCACCGATGTGGAAATGCCAGACACCAGAACGCGGTAGCGGGTGCCGAGCCCACTGTGGTCCCCACCGCCGACGTAGCGGCTCGCGATGACGTAATCGGCTCCCGTCTCCTCGCCCTTGGCGATCAGTTCGGGCAGCAGTGTGGGCGGGTGCTGGAGGTCCGCGTCCATGACGACGATCCACCGGGAGACGCTGCGGGCGATGCCCTCCATCACAGCACCTCCGAGACCGCCCACTGGGTCTGCCCGATGATGCACGCAGACCTCGATCGGCAGTCGCCCGGCCTCCTTCTCGATCGCCTCGCGGGTGTCGTCCGTCGAATCGTCGACGAAGAGCACCGAGAACTCCTGACCGGGTGGCACTCAGGGCTTGTGCAAGTTCCCGGGATCGCCCAACTGGTGCGAGGGAGCCGCGGTTTGGGGCGGACGACAGAGCGGACACGGGATCCGTGATCATTCAGGTGTCTAAGCCAAGTGATCAAGAGGGTTCCCGTGTCCGCTGTCTCATCTTCCCCGATCCCTGCCGTGTTGGCCAAGTTGGGGCCGCTCAATCCGGCCGACACGTCTGACCTGCGCATCTTCCTGGAGGCGGTGCCCGATCCCCGCTCTCGGCGGGGCCGCTGGTACTCGTTGGCCTCGATCCTGCTGGTCTGCGCGGCCGCCGTGGTCTCGGGAGCCCGGACCATCGACGAACTCGCCGAGTGGGGCGCCCGCGCCGACGCCGGGCTCCTCGCCGCGCTCGGCGTGCGCCGTCACCTGCTGCGGTGGCGGCACGCGCCGTCCAGGTCGGCGATCGGGAGAGTCCTCGAGCGTCTCGACACCGACGCACTCGACGCGGCCGTGGGTGCCTGGTTGGCTCACCGCCACAGCGCCGCAGCCCCGGGCAGGCGACGGGTGATCGCCGTGGACGGCAAGGCACTGCGCGGCTCCGCCCGCACGAGTTACGCCGCGGCCGAATGGAATGATCAGGGTTCGTTGGTCCGGACCATCAAGAACGGCGCCATCTCGGCAAAGGCGATCGGTGGTGCGGGAACCGTGGGCGGCCTGGGGTTCGTCAACTCGACCCCACGGGCTGCCTTGTGGCGAGACGGCGTGGTCGCCGACCCGTTGTCCGGGGTCTCGGACTACTTCACACTCACGGCTATCAGCAACGACGAAAAGACTCTCATAGGGAGCGATACCCTGACGCCAGCGCAGTACAACTGCGTCTGACGCCCGACGCCGGCGGCTCCTCGCCGAGGAGGGCTGCCGGTTCTCCGCCCGGAGGCGTCGGCAGGATTCCGGAGTTCGGAAGGCGGTTCGAACGGTTCGAATAGTGGCCTGTCTCCGGATGTCCTTCGAACTCTCATGAGATTCGTGTGGGGATTCCGCGATCCCTGAATTGTCGATGTCTTGTTCTGGCGGTTTCGACTGCCCCCATGACGGGGGAGGTTGGCAGGTGGCGGCGCTGCCTGGGTAGGCTCCTGCCATGTTTCGAACTGCGCGTAGCGCCATACCAGTTGACTGGTCGATTCGATTAGATTCGGTATCCAAGGTGTATGGATCGGCCAAGAGCCCGGTGCAGGCGCTGGATGCCGTGAGCATCGAACTGCGGCGCGGCACCTTCACCGCCGTAATGGGACCGTCCGGTTCGGGTAAGAGCACATTTCTCAATTGCGCGGCAGGCTTGGACCGGCCAACTTCCGGAAGGGTCTGGCTGGGTGACGTCGAGTTGTCGAACCTCGACGAGATCCAGCTCACCGAGGTGCGCCGGGAGCGGATCGGCTTCATCTTCCAGGCCTACAATTTGCTGTCATCACTGACCGTCGAGGAGAACGTCTCGCTTCCGCTGCGCCTCGCGGACCGGAAGACCGACCGTGCGTTCCTGCGCGAGGTACTCACCGCGGTCGGCCTCGGTGAGCACCTCAAGCGGCATCCGAGCGAGCTCTCCGGCGGTCAGCAGCAGCGAGTCGCGGTCGCCCGCGCGCTGATCACCCGGCCCGACGTCGTGGTCGCGGACGAGCCGACCGGAGCGCTGGACTCCCGGTCCAGCAAACAGGTCCTGGAACTGTTGCGACACGTCGTGGACAACATGGGGCAGACGGTGCTGATGGTCACCCACGACCCGGTCGCCGCCTCGTACGCCGACTCGGTGGTGTTCCTGGCCGACGGCAGGCTTGCCGGCGAGATGCGAAGCCCCACATCGGAGCAGGTCGCGTCGCGCATGACGCACCTGGGCGAGTGGTGATCCGCCTCATTCGACGACTGGTCCGCCTCGTGGTGCCGTACCGCAAGGACCTGTCGCTCGCGTGGAGCACGATCAAGGGGCGCAAGGGGGGGTTCATCGGCTCCTTCGTCGCGATCGCCGCGGGCTCGGCGGTGATCACCGCCTGCGGGATCCTGCTGATGTCCGGGCTCAACACCGGTGTGGTGCCTGAGCGGTACTCGGGCACGGCGGTCGCCATCGGCGGGGAGCAGTCGTACTGGCTGGACGAGAGCGCCGAGGTCCGCTACAGCGAGCGTGTCACCCTGCCCGCCGAGAAGGTCGACGCCGTGGCCGCCGTGCCCGGTGTCAAGTCCGCCCTCGGCGATGTCGACATCGACGTCAGCGTGCTGAACCCGGACGGCGAGGAGACGGGCGGCCCGGACGGGTTCCCGGTGTTCGGGCACGGCTGGTCCGGCGCGTCGCTCGGGCCATTCTCGGTCCGTGAGGGAAGTGCGCCCTCCGCGCCCGACGAAGTCGTACTCGACGAGGACCTCGCCGGGCGCGCGGACCTGTCGGTCGGCTCGAAGGTACGGATCGTGGTCGGCTCGATCCCCTCGGCCTACCGTGTGGTGGGCATCGCCGGCCCGCCGAAGGGCGGGCTGGACCGGCAGTCCGCGGTGTTCTTCACCGATGACCGGGCGACCGAACTGTCGGGCCGTCCGGGCCGGGTGGACGCCATCGGTGTGCGCGCCGAACCCGGTGTCACCCCGGAGGCGCTGGCCGAGCGGATCTCGGCCGCCGTACCGCATGTGGTGGCACGCACCGGCACCGAACGCGGCGACGTGGAGTTCCTGGACGTGGGCGATGCCCGCAGCCTAGTGGTCGAGTCGTCGGCGTCGTTCGGCGGAACCATGGTGCTGATCGTGGTGTTCGTGGTGGCGACCACTCTCGGGCTGTCGGTGCAGCAGCGCAGGCGTGAACTGGCCCTGCTGCGCGCCATCGGCGCGACGCCCAAGCAGATCCACTGGATGATCGGCGCCGAGATGACCCTGGTGTCGTTGGCGGGTGCCCTGGTCGGTGCGATCCCCGGCATCCTGCTCGCCTTCGTGATGCGCGGCGTGTTTATCTTCGCCGACGCGATGCCGCCGGACTTCCAGATGGAAGTCGGGTGGCTGCCCTTCCTCGCCTCGCTGGTGCTCTGTATGGTCAGTGCCCGCCTCGGCGGGTGGCTGGTTGCACGCCGGGTGGCCAAGACCAGCCCGGTCGAGGCGCTCGGGGACGCCGCCATCGAGCCCAAGAAGCTCGGCTGGGTCCGGTTGACCATCGGGTTCCTGCTCATCCCGCTCGGCCTGCTGCTGACCGTGAGCGATGTCGCGGTCTCGGGCGACTCGGTGGCCGACACCGCGGCGGCCGCGGTCCTGTTGTTCGTCGTGGCGCTCGGGTGCGTCGGGCCCTTGCTGCTCAGAGGCGCCATCCTGCTGTTCGGCTCGGTCCTGAACCGGCAGTCCAAGGCGCACGGTTTCCTCGCCCAAGCCAACGCGCGGGCCAGTGTACGGCGGCTCAGTACGGCCGCCACGCCGCTGGCCATGGGAGTGACGCTGGCCGCCGTGCAGGTGTTCGGAGCTTCCACGACGATCGCGGCGTCGCAGGAGCAGTTCGAGGATGGCCTCCGGGCCGACCGCGTGCTGACCGCGTCGTCCGGCGCCGGAGTGTCCCCGCAGGCCGTGGACGCCGTGCGCGGCGCGCCCGGGGTCGCCGTGGTGACGCCGGTCGCGCGGATGCGGGTGCTGTTGACGTTTCCGTCCGAGGACAGCACCGCGACCAAGGTCTTCGCCGCCCAGGGTGTCGTGCCCGAACGGCTCTCCGACACCATGGACCTCGAGGTGATCGAGGGTGACATCGCGAAGCTGAGGGACGGGACGGTGGCGCTGAGCAGGGTTGTCGCGGAGACCGTCCGGGCGCACCGCGGGGAGACGGTCGACCTGCGGCTCGGCGACGGCACGGTGATCGAGCCACGGGTGGTGGCGATCTACGAGAGGGGCCTGGGCTTCGGGGACGTCACCCTCCCCAACGACCTCGTCGTCGCGCACACGACATCGCAGGTCAACAGCGCGGTACTGATCAGGGCCGAGGACGGAACCGATGCACAGTCGCTCGAGGGCGCGCTGCGGAAGACCGTCGAGCGCTACCCGACGGTCGAGGTGGGCGACCGGGAGGCATTCCAGAACGCGCCCGGGTCCGGCAGTTCGGGCGACTGGGCGCTCAACCTCCTGTTCCAGACCCTGCTTCTCGGCTACATCGCCATCGCCGTCGTGAACACTCTGGTGATGGCGACGGCGGCGCGGGTGCGTGAGTTCGCCATGCTGCAACTCATCGGCGCCGGCCGTCAGCAGGTCCGCGCGATGATGAACGGCGAGGCCAGGATCGTGATCTTCTCGGCGCTGCTGTTCGGTCTGCTGGCGACGATCCCGCCGCTCGTCGGCATCAGCAACTCGCTGGCGAAGTCGCCCGTTCCCAGTATTTCCCCCTTCGGCCTCATCGCGATCGTGGCGCTCACCGTCGCGCTCTCCTGGGGTTCGATCGCGATGGCCACCAAGTACGCCATGCGGCCCGCTCCGGTCGACGCGATCGGCGGGCGTGAGTGATCCGGCCGACGGGACGCTGATACCGCGGGAGCAAGCGATGGCGCCGCCGGGAATCCGGCGGCGCCATCGCCTCCCCGGGACCGAGCTGTGACCGGATCCGGGCTGGTCCCGGCATGATCGGCGCTGCTGCGGTCCCCGGACTCACCTCGCCTGCTGACCGCCCTGTTTCGCCCTTCGCTCAAGTGCGTAGCTGGGACGTGTCCCGTTGGCAAGACTTGGCGGCCGGCACGGCTTCCGCTGTGGAAGTGACGCCCAGACCGTAGAGGGAGGCCACGTGACACACGAGGGGGTTCCGGGAGCAGGACCGGTATCGGACCCGGTCGTCGACCAGGCGTTGACCCGCTTTCCCACGGACCGTCCACGGGCGGTGGCGCTCGCCGAGGCCACGGCGACGCACCGGTTCACGCTCGACAGCGCGCTCACGTCGGGTCTGCGGCGACTCGCGGAAGCAGCCGACGGCACGCTGTTCGGTGCGCTGGCCGCCGTCGGCCAGGTGCTGTCCGCAGTCTACGCGGGTCAGGACGAGGTGACCGCGACCGTCCGCGGGCGGTCCACCAATGACGACGGCGCGCCGGTCGTCCTGCGCGCGACCGTCGACGGCAGGCTCCCGATCGACAGCCTCCTCGACGGGGTCTGTGACGTGGTGGGTGCCACGACGCTGCCCGGTGAGTTCGCCGTCGCCGACGTGGTGCTCCGGTTCGCCGAAGTGGACGGCGGCCTCGAGGTGTGCGTCGACCACGACCCCGCCGCGTTCGACGCGGCGGCCGTCGAGCGGATAGCCGAGGCGTTCCGCACTCTGGTGGAGGACGTGGTCGACAGACCGGGGCGGCCGCTGTCCGAGATGCGGCTGGTGCCCGGCGACGAGCTGCGCCGCATGCTCATCGACTGGAACGACGGTGGTCGTGGACGAACTCGAAGCGGCTCACCAGTTCGTCTCGCCGGCGAAATACTTGGCCGCCTTGCGGAGTATGTCCCGCTCGGTCGCCAGTTTCCGCTCGCTGGCCTCGAGCTCGGCGACCCGGGCCTCCAGCTGCCGGATCCGCTCGTCAGGCTCCGCGGCCGTCATCGCCTGCGTGGCCCGGACCGCTGCCCTTGCGTTCCGGGCCACGCCCGGGCCGAATCCTCGGCGTTCGCGATCCCGCAGCACCCAGGTCCGCAGGGTGTTCCTGTTAATTCCCAGGTCGGCGGCGATGCTCTTGTACGTCGCCCTGGGTGTGGACTCGAACAAGGCCACGGCATCGGCCCTGAACTCGTCCGAGTAGTCCTTCATCGCCATCGGCGGTCTTCTCGCTTCCTCCAGATCAAGCAGATCCAATATCAGCGTGTCCACCACGCAGGGGGAGGCTCCGCCTGCGTCTCGCTGTGAGACCGGCCAGCTCTGCTTGTGGTTGTCGACCACCTGCTTGAGCCGTGAGTCCTTCCATCCGAAGGCGTCGGGCACGACCGAATACGCTACGGTCATGAGCGAACGCCTCAAGGACATTGGCTACACGGGAAGTTGACAAGATTCCAGTGCCCAGCCAACGCGACATGTTGCCGGACAGGAAGATGCGCCGCATCTCCCTGTCCGGCGGATGCCTCATCGCTCTCGTCGGAGCGCTCTGCCTGCTCGGCGCCCTTGTAGGGGGACTCGTCCACCAGCGTGCAAGCGCAGAGCAGAGAGCTCTCGATCAACTCAACACGTCCGTCGCTGACGCGCGAGACCGACTACGCGCCGCCGCATGGGACGGGGACCTGACGGACGAAGAGATACGTCAGGCGCTCCGGATATCTCAGGCCGGTGTCCGTGACACGGTGCGTGCCCCGAACACTGTGACCATCCGGGCGCTGATCCACGGAACCCACTCGTCTGCGGTCGGTGGCGGCGAAGTCTCCGACTGCCGAGCCTTCCGTGTCACATTCTCCGCAGAGGGTGTGGCTGTGAGTGATACGGCAGCGGAGGGATGCTGACGACCTCGTGCACGGTTAGCGGTGGGACGTCGAAGGGGCGGTGAGGTCCTGGTGCTTACGTCTGCCGAGTCAGGATCCGGTCTGCGGTCTGCTGCTGGGATTGCGGCCGCGCTGTGTGGAGTGGCCCGGGGGAAAGCGTGCCCAAGCCTGATCCGGAAGAGCGCCACCATGACGTCGAGCGAGACGCGAGGGGCCGCGGCGGACAGCTGCGACGCACAAGGACCGGGTCGACCATCAGGAGACCGCGGAACTATGTGTGGGCCTGGTCTCCTGCTCTCTGGCACGACACCTCGGCCGACTCTGCTCGTAGCAGAGCGTGACCGTGCCGAGCAAGGGGAAGGCTGTATCGAAGTCGGCAGCATGCACAACGGGGAGCCGTGGGGTTGGCGGTCTCGCAGCGCGTGTGCCGGGTGGGCCGCCTCCTGCTGTGGGCAGTGTGGGGCCCCGTAGCCGTGCGGTACGTACCGCACGACACCGTGGTTGACGGGGATCGAGGAGGACGGAGCGGGACGCACCAGGATATGAATGTCCCCTCTGTGACGTTTCCGCAGGTGAGACGCGTCACCACTATGGGTTCGAGTCCCACCCGCCCCACCGAGCTTCCCCAGGCAGAATCGTTCTTGCCTGGGGAAACGTGTCTTTCGGTCTTTCGGGGACGTTCTCTGTGCGGCGAACGTGAGGCTTCGATCCTTCAAGATGGATCTTGCACGGCTGTGAGCTGGTCTTTTGTGGCCCTGGCGCATGTGGGACCGTTGAGGACGTTCCCACGGCTGCTGGTCGATCTGAGAATGCTCATCGCGGCACGCTTTCCGGCGGTCGACGGGGTCCGAACAGCACTGGATGCTTGTGGTCAGCATGTGCAGTAGGGGCTGCTTGTCCCCGCTTGCGAAGACCAGGAAGCTCCACGTGAGCCGGCCGCCAAGTCCCAGGCTCTGAGGCGGCGCAGGCCTCGCGCGGGCGGTCAGAACGCCTGCACGTACACCCGGGTCCTGTCGGCGTCCAGTTCGAGTACGTGGATCTCGATCCACTGGACCTCGCTCCGACGGCCATCCCCGACGCAGGGCGGGCAGACCCCGGCCCAGCGGACGCCCTTCTCGCTCTGGGGCTCGGCGAGGCCGAGGTGTCCGAAGAGTTCTGTGGGGGACGGAAGATCCTGGTTCCTGGCGCGCAAGGGCTTCTCGGGACGCAGGTCCTCCGCTACCCGCACCGCGGTCCTCTCGTCGGTCACGAAGGAGAGCAGGTAGATGTCCTCCTGCGGATTGATCTGCACGGCGCCCTTCACCTCCGTCGCGCTCTCGGGCACCGCCACCTTCATGAACGCCGATGCCTCCGGGGCGCCCATGCCCTTTCCCCAGTGCGAGGCGCGCCCGTCCGTCGTCCGGTGATCATCCCCGCCTGCACTCGAACAGGAGGTGAGCAGCAGGGCGGCCCCGAGGGCTGCGAGCAGCCGTGGCCGCAGGGCAGGTCCGTTGTTCACCGGTTCTCCTCGTTGCCGCGCGAGACGTCCCCGCGTGACCCTTCGCGCCCAGGGTCCGCCGGTGTCACTCCGGGGGCTGAGCCTCTGTTCAGATCCTGGGTGTAGGTGCTGCTGCTACCGCGCATGTCGAATTCCTGGGCGAAGCCCACCTTGTGCAGCCGCCCCATGTCGTCGTCGGGAATGGCACGATCGTTCCCGATAGACATACGGAATGTTATTGCTCAGGCGACAGTTGGTGCCTGGCCCGTTAGAGCCTGGTCGAGGTCGTACACCGCCATGCGGATCAGGTCGACCAGCCGGGACGGCTTGGCGGCGAGAGGAGCGCGCGTGATGTCTTCGGCGGAGTCGTGGCGGGCGAGGTGGTTCCGGAAGAGGTCGAGGTTGCGCTGGACGACAAGAAGGGGCATGCCGCCGCGCCTCCCGTGAGGAGCGGTCGCAGGGGCCGACGCGACGGCCCGAGCCCCCGGCTCCGGGCTCGTGGCCGTTCGCGGTACCGCCGGGGTGCGGTTCGGGGATCATGGCGGCGGACGGGGTTCAGCGTGTCGGGCGTCCGGATCCGTCAGCCTCGACCCCCGGGAGGACACCGTGAGCGCCGGCAAGAGCTACGTCATCGAGTCGCTGGACACCGGGCTTCGCCTGATGAGCCTCTTCCTCGCCCACGACACCCTGTCGGTCACCGATGCCGCCAGGGAGCTGAAGGTGGCCCGCTCCACCGCCCACCGGGTGCTCAGCACCCTGGAGGCGCGTGGTTTCGCCTCCCGGGACGCGTCGGGGCGCGGCTACTGCGCCGGGCCGGAGCTGGTCACCCTGGGCAGGCCGGCCGGGTACGACCCC
The DNA here is from genome assembly GCF_043199535.1 of Streptomyces sp. NPDC048590. NCBI lineage: Bacteria > Bacillati > Actinomycetota > Actinomycetes > Kitasatosporales > Streptomycetaceae > Streptomyces > Streptomyces sp. NPDC048590. The sequence continues at coordinate 684,104 of NZ_JBICWC010000001.1, forward strand.
GGCACCGCGATCCGCCTCCGGCCGGTCCTCGCCGCGGCGGCGGAGGCCACGGGGGAGACGATCAGTACCGCCGCCCTCATCGGCGACCGGATCATCGTCACGGACGGCCGCGAGTCGCCCCACCCGGTACGCGCGGTGCTGGACGTCGGCCGCGCCCACCCCGCGCACGCCACCGCGGCCGGCAAGGTGCTGCTCTCCCGGCTGACCGACGAACAGGTCTGCGCCCTCTACCCGCAGGAGGAGCTGGAGGGCGTCACCGGGCAGACCCTGCGGACCCGGACCGGGCTGCTCGTCGAACTCGAGCGCGTACGACGTCACGGCCGCGCGGTGAGTGCCGGTGAGTCGGTGCGCGGGATGAACGCGGTGGCGGTGCCGCTGACCGGCGACAGCTGGCGGGACCGGCTGGCGCTGATGGCGTCGATGCCGTCCGATCGCGGTGGGGCGCCCGACCTCGAACAGCACGCGAAAGCACTGGGCCGCGCTGCCGGACTCCTGCCGCCGGCGGGCATCTGACGTCCTGGAGGCGGCAGTTGTGACCGGTCGTGCACGTGAGTGTGACGATCCGGTGGAGGCCCTGGCCTGGTCTAGACCAAGAGGGCTACGCTTCAAGCGCCTTCCGTGGCAACCCCACGCTGCCATGCGAAGTGCTTCTTGACATGCTCACGCCTGCTCGTCGTTCGCGGCGGGCAGGTGCCGACCCCCACGAAGGAGTTGTCATGAAGAGCAGGAAGACGCTGGCCGTAGCCATCGGTGCGGGAATCGCCCCGCTCCTGGCCGTGTGCCTGCCCGCAGGGAGCGCGAGCGCGCACGGCTACATCTCCTCACCGCCCAGTCGCCAGGCCCAGTGCGCCTCCGGCGAGGTCTCGTGCGGTGCCATCACCTACGAGCCGCAGAGCGTGGAAGGCCCCAAGGGGCTGACCAGCTGCAGCGGAGGGAACGCGGGCTTCGCCGAGCTCGACGACGACAGCAAGGGCTGGAAGGTCACCCCGGTCGGCCGGACGACCAGCTTCAACTGGAAGCTGACGGCGCAGCACGCCACCAGCACCTGGCAGTACTACGCGAACGGCCAGAAGATCGCGGAGTTCGACGACGGAGGTGCCAAGCCCGGCGCGACCGTCACCCACCAGGTGGACTTCGGCGGTCTGTCAGGCAAGCAGAAGGTCCTGGCCGTGTGGAACATCGCGGACACCGCCAACGCCTTCTACGCCTGTGTGGACGTCGATGTGAGCTGACGTCGTATCGGCCCGCCCCCGCCCGGTACTCGCGGGCGGGGGCGGGCCGCGCCGGACATCCGCTCCTCCGCGCGCCGCCGAACACACCACCCTGCCGGACCCGGTCGCCCCCATCGGGCCGCCCCGTCGAGACGAGGTCCCCATGAACCGACACCAGGCCGCTGCCCGCGCGGCCGCCGTGACCCTGCTCGTCACCGGTCTCGCCGCCGCCCCGGCGGCCGCGGCCCCCGCCGCGGACGCCGCGAAGGCACGCGTCGGAGCCGACTGGGCGACGCGGTCGATCACCTTCACCGCCGCCGAAGGGCAGGCCAACGACCTGCACGTGGTGCCCATGGACGAGGGCGACGGGGTACGGCGGATCGGCTTCCGCGACTCCGTCCCGCTCGAACCCGGGGAGCACTGCGCGTACCTCGAACCCGGATCCGACACCTACGTCGTCTGCGAACTGCCCACCGGCGGCTCGGCCGCGGACCGGATCGACCTCTTCCTCGGCGACGGCGACGACGAGATCGCCACCAGCGACCCCGGGGTGGCCACCGTCAGCGGCGGCCCCGGCGACGACACCCTGCACGCCCACACCGCGCACACCGTGCGAGGGGACGCGGGGGACGACATGGTCATGGGACGTGTGGTCCTGGACGGCGGTGACGGCATGGACCACCTGATGGGTGACGACGGCGACCAGCGGCTGTGGGGCGGCCGGGGCGACGACATGATCGAGGCGTACGGCGGTGCGGACCTCGTGTACGCCGGGCAGGACGACGACCACGTCATGGGCGGTGACGGCGGCGACGTCCTGCTCGGCGGTCCCGGCGCGGACACCCTGCACGGCGAGGGCGGCGACGACCTGATCGGCGGCGGCCCCGGGCAGGACACCGCCGAGGGCGGCCCGGGCCGGGACGTCGTCCTTCCGTGAGGGGCCCCGGCCGGCGCAGGTCCGGGCGGGGTCACGGTGCCGCCTCGTGCGCCGCCGCCACCGGCCCGGGCAGGTGCGGAACAGCGGCCAGCAGCGCCCTGGTGTAGGGGTGCCGGGGAGCGGACAGCACACTCGACGCCGCTCCTTCCTCCACCACCCGGGCGTCCTTCATCACCAGCACCCGGTCGCTGATCCGCCGGATCACCCCCAGGTCGTGGGAGATGAAGAGGATCGCGAGGCCCAGGCGTTCCCGCAGGTCCTCCAGCAGGCGGAGGATCTGGTCCTGGACGGAGGCGTCCAGGGCGGACACCGGTTCGTCGCAGACCAGGACGTCCGGCTCGGGAGCCAGGGCGCGCGCGATGGCGACGCGCTGACGCTGCCCGCCGGAGAGCTGGTGCGGGTAGCGGGTCAGGTGGCCGTCGTCCAGTCCCACCAGGCCGAGGAGTTCCCGCGCCCGCTCCTGCCGGCCGGGGTGCCGGGGCAGCGCCTCGGCGAGGACCCGGGCCACGGTGAAGCGCGGGTCGAGGGTGCCGTACGGGTTCTGGTGGACGAGCTGGACGCGGTGCCGCAGCGGCCGGCGGCGGCGCTCGGGGAGCTCCGACCAGGGACCGCCGCCCAGGGTCACCGTGCCGGAGTCCGGGGACAGCAGTCCCATGGCGATCCGGGCGACCGTGGACTTCCCGGAGCCGGACTCGCCGACCAGCCCCACCGTCTCCCCGGCGTGGAGGCTGAACGAGACCTCCTGGACGGCGGCGCGGGAGCCGTAGGCCCTGGAGACGGCCTTCACCTGGAGGAGCTGCCCGCCCACAGGTCCCGGCCGGCGGGGCGGCCGGACCGCCGACGCCTCAAGAAGCGTACGGGTGAAGGGGTGCCGGGGCGCCGACAGCAGACCTGCCGTCGCCCCGGTCTCCACGACCCGCCCGTCGCGCAACACCGCCGTCCGGTCCGCCACCCCGGCCACCACGCCGAGGTCGTGGCTGATGAGGAGCAGCCCCATGCCCTCCTCCCGCGCCCGGGCGAGCAGGTCCAGGATCTGGGCCTGCACGGTCACGTCCAGGGCGGTGGTGGGCTCGTCCGCGATCAGCAGCCGCGGCCTGGCCGCCAACGCCGATGCGATCAGCGCCCGTTGCCGCAGACCCCCGGACAACTCATGGGGATACTGGGCGGCTCGGGCCTCGGGTTCGGGGACACCGGCCTCACGCAGCAGCTCCACGACCCGTCCGCGTACCCGGTTTGGCTCGACGGTCCGGTGCAGTCGCAGGGACTCGGCCACCTCCGCGCCCACCCGGCGCAGCGGGTCCAGGGAGACCAGGGCGTCCTGCGCGACCAGTCCGACCGTGCCGCCGCGGACCGTACGCCAGTCCCGTTCCGCGAAGCCGGTGGCATCCCGGCCCGCGATACGCAGGGTGCGCGCGCCCACCCGGGAACCGGGTCCGGCCAGCCCCAGCAGGGCGCGGGCCGCGGTGGACTTGCCCGACCCCGACTCCCCGACCAGGGCCAGGCACTCACCGGGCTCCAGCGTGAACGACACGTCCCGCACGGCGTGCACGTCACCGAAGCGGACGTCGAGTCCTTCGACCGTCAGCAGGCTCATGACCGCTCCCTCCGGCTGCCCGGCAGCGAGCGCCCCAGAACGGTCACCGACAGCACCACCGACACGATCGCCAGCCCCGGGAACGTCGCCGTCCACCACGCGGTCGCGAGGAACTCCCGCCCGTCGGAGAGCATCGCCCCCCATTCCGCGGCGGGCGGCGCGGCGCCCAGCCCGAGAAAGCTGAGCGCCGAGCCGGAGATCACCGCCGTGCCCGTGCCGACCGTGGCCAGCACCAGGAGCGGCCCCGCGACGTTGGGCAGCACATGCCGCAGGACGATCACCGGCCGCCGCACCCCGAGGGCCGCGGCCGCCTCGACGTACCCCGAGCGCATCACGGCGAGGGCCTGCCCGCGGACCAGCCGGGCGTACGTCGGCACCGCGGCGATCCCGATGGCCACCAGCACATTGGCCGTGCCGGAGCCGACGACCGTCACCACCAGCAGTGCGAGGAGCAGCTCCGGGAAGGCCAGCAGCACGTCCTGGGCACGCATGAGCGGCTGGTCCCAGCGCTTTCCGCCCGCTGCGGCGAGCAGCCCCACCATCAGTCCGGCGGCCACCGCCAGCGCGGTCGCCCCGAGCCCGATGGCGAGCGAGAGCCGCGCTCCGTGCACCACCCGGGACAGGACGTCCCTGCCGAGCTCGTCGGTGCCGAACGGGTGTGGCCCACTGGGGGGCTGGAGCGCCACCAGGACATCCGTGGCATCGGGGCCGGCGGAGACGAGCAGCCCCGGGGCGGCGGCCGCCACCGCCCAGACGGCCAGCACCAGCCCGGCGGCGACCGGAGCGGGCCGGGCGATCGCGCTCATACGTCACCTCCGCCGGCCGGTCCTCCACGGACGGCACTCATACAGCGGCCCCTTCCACCCGCAGTCGCGGGTCGATCACCAGATACGCCAGATCCACCAGCAGGTTCACCACCACGAAGGCCGCCGCCGAGAGCAGCACCAGCGCCGTCACCACCGGCACGTCCTTCGAGGTCACGGCGGTCACCAGCACCCGCCCCAGGCCCGGCCTGGCGAACACCGTCTCCGTCAGCACCGCCCCGCCCAGCAGGCTGCCGACGATCCAGCCGGACAGCGTGGCCACCGGCAGGGCCGCGTGCCGGAGGGTGTGGCGGAGCAGCAGACGCCGCTCACCGGCCCCGCGCGCCCGCACGGTCAGCGCGAACGGCCTGCCGGACGCCTCGTCGAGTTCCTGGCGAACGACCCGGGCGAGCACGCCCCCGATGGGCAGGGCCAGGGTCAGTGCGGGCAGCAGCAGCGCGAGAGCTCCGTCGTCGCCCGCCGCGGGCAGCAGGCCGAACCGGTAGGACAGGAAGGTGAGGCCCAGGATGCCCAGCCAGTACGACGGCACGGACACCGCGAGCAGCTCGATGCCCGAGACGAGCGACCGTACGAACCGGCCGCGGCCGGCGCTCAGCACGGCCGCCGCGAACGCGACGAGCAGGGCGAACGCGGTCGCGGTGAGGGCCAGTTCCGCGGTCGGGGCGAGCTGTCCGTCCAGCACGCGGGTGACCGGCAGACCCAGCTGGTAGGAGTGGCCCAGGTCGCCGGTGGCCAGCTGTCCCATCTGGCGCAGGTACTGCACGATCAGCGGGTCGTCCAGGCCGTGGTCCTGCCGGATGCGTTCCCGTAGTTCGGGGGTGGCGGCGGTGCCCGGTCCGAGCAGGGTGTCGACCACGTCCCCGGGTACCAGGTGCAGGGCGGCGAAGGCCAGGGTGGCCGCGCCCCACAGCACGAACACCCCGGCCGCCGTCCTCCTGAGGGCGAGCCGGAGGGTGCCGGGCATCAGGCGTCCACCCAGGCGCCCTGGAACAACGGCCACGCCGACGCGTCGAAGGCCACGCCGTGGGCCCGCCGCCGCACACCGAGCTGCCGGGTGCCGACGAAGGCCGGCACGGTGTACGCCTGCTCGACGATCCGCTCCTGCACCTTGCCGTACAGCTCCGCGCGCCGGTCCGCGTCGGGGGTGGTGCCCGCCTCGTCGAGCCAGCCGTCGACCGTGGCGTCGCGCAGGCGCGAGCCGTTGGCCCCGCCGTCGGCCAGCTGACTCCCCGAGTGGAAGACGGTGCGCAGCAGATCGGGGTCGGAGCCTCCCCAGGCGAAGGCGATGATGTCGTAGTCGCCGCGGTCGCGGACGGGTGTGTAGCTGCCGGCGTCCAGAGGCTTGAGCTTCAGCTCGATCCCCGCCTTCTTCAGGGCGTCCTGGACGGCCGTGTCGAAGGTGCGCCGCTCCGGCCTGGTGAAGGCGGGCACGTAGAGCAGTGTCAGGGAGAACCGCTTGCCGTCCTTTACGCGGTAGCCGGCGGCGTCCCGGGCGCTCCAGCCGAGTCCGTCCAGCAGTTCGGCCGCCTTGTCCGGGTCGTGGCCCCAGCTGTCCTCGGTGGACTTCGCGTACGAGGGGGTCGACGGCGACAGGGGCCCCCAGGCCCGCCGGTACTGCCCGGCGAACACCGCCCGGGTGATCGCCCCGGTGTCCACGGCCGCCCGTACGGCCAGCCGGGCGTCGAGCTGGTCGAGGGGCGCCCGGTCGGTGTTGAGGAAGTACTGGTAGACGACGCCCGGCGAGTCATGGCTCAGGACGCCGAGCCCCTGCTGCTTCTTCAGGGCGGCGATCCGGTTGGCGGGCAGGAAGTCGGCGACATCGGTCCGGCCGGAGGTGACCGAGCCGACGCGGGTGGCGTTCTCCGGCAGGAAGGTGACCACCAGCTGCTTCAGATGGGCGGGGCCCTGGTTCTTCGCGGAGTCCGGCGCCCAGCCGTAGGCCGCGTTCCGGGTGAACACCAGCTTCTGGCCCTTGACCCGGGAGGTGAAGGTGAAGGGACCGGTGCCCACGCTGTGGCGGCCGCCCGCTCCGAGCTCACCCGGATGTTCCCGCAGCGCCCTGGGGGAGTGGAAGCCGAGGTAGGTGGTGGACAGGGCGTGCAGGAAGGAGGCGTACGGCTTCTTCAGGTGCACGGTGAGGCTGTGGCTGCCGGTGACCTCCGTGCGGTCGTACGGGCCGATGAGCGTCGCCGCGTACTGCGACTTCGTCGCCGGGGCCACCACGTGCTCGAAGTTGGCCTTCACCGCCTCGGCGTCGAAGGGCGTGCCGTCGGTGAAGGCCACGTCCTCACGCAGGAGGAAGGTGTAGGCCCTGCCGTCCTGCGACACCTTCCACTCCTTCGCCAGCCACGGCTCGAAGGTGCCGTCGGGCCGCTGGGACACCAGCGAGTCGAAGACGTTGCGCAGCAGGACCCCCACGATGTCCGCCGGGCTGACGTGCGGGTCGTAGACGTCGGGTTCGACGTCGGTGGAGAAGGTGAGGGTGCCGCCGTCACGCGGTGTGCCCCCGTCGAGTGGTGCGCCGCCGGAGGAGGCGCCGGGGGCCGTGGAGCAGGCGGCCAGTCCGGCGGCGGCCAGGGAGCCGGCGGACAGCATCAGGAAGGACCGGCGGGTGGGCACGGGGTGTCTCCGTTCTCGGGGCATGTCAGGGGTGCGTCCAGGTCGTGTCGGTGCGGTGCGGGGAGGTCATGCCGGTGAGGTGGCACGCCAGGCGCGCACGGTGATGCCGTAGACCTCGCCGTGCTCGGCCGTACGGCGGGCGGCTGCCCGGCCGACCTCCGTGAAGAAGTCCTCCTGACGGCCGTCGGGGACGAGCCGGCTGAAGTAGGTTCCGAAGGTCGAGGCGTGGAAGTCCCGGTACTGTCCGGCGGACCGGGCGCGCACCGGGACATGCCGTTCCTCGACCGCCGCGACGGTGAAGTGGCGTGCCAGCAGCGCGCGGACCGTCGGGGCCGGCCGGGCGCGGACACCCATCGGGACGATGCCGGTGAGGCTGTCGTCGTATCCGAGGGCCACGAGCGCCTCGCGGGCGACGAGGTCCTCGGCGCCGTACCCCTGGGCGTCCGTGACGGGGTGATGGGTCGTCAGTACGAAGGTGCCGCCGGGGGCCAGATGGGCGGAGGTCCAGGCGAAGGCGCGGTTCTCGTCGGGGTGCAGCCAGTGCAGCACCGACGTCATGAACACCGCGTCGAACCGGTCGTCCAGGGGCGGGAGTTCGAGCAGGTCCGCGGTGAGCAGCTCGGCGCGCCCGGCGAGACGGCCGCCCGCCCTCCGTACCCGGCCGGCGTTGCCGTCGATGCCGACCGTACGCACGACGCCCGGCCATCGGGACAGGGCGGCGTCGAGCAGGGCGCCGGTCCCGCAGCCCAGGTCGGCCACCGTGGAAGGGGCCCGCGGCACCTGGTCGAGCACCCACTCGTGGTCCTGGGCCTGACGTATCCGGCTGACGTCGTCGTAGCCGGAGAGTGTGCGGGCGCGGGTGAGGATGTCCTCGGTCATCAAAATCCCTCCGGGTCAGAGCGGCTGGGAGATCAGGTCGGTGATGCGCGCCCGGACCTCCGTCTGGTCGTGGCGTCGCAGCAGGTTGATGCGGTTGCGGGCGAGGTCGCCGCGGTGGACGTGCTCGTAGAGGTCCTGGCGCTGTCCGTAGCTGTCCGCGGTCAGTTCCCAGGCCAGCCGGAAGAGGCGGGACTTGTGGTCGGCGTCGATGTCCTTGCCGCGCATGTACCGCTCCAGGAGCGGTCCGAGCTCGGGGGAGCGCAGGTCCTTCTCGGTGGGCTGCATGAGGATCCCGGACTGCCCGACGCCACGCACGATTTCCACCGCCCGGCCGGAGACCTGGGCCGCCCACACGGCCGCCGCCGGGGTCGGGCCCGGTGCGTGCAACCCGCCGTCCGTGGTGTGGGCGGTCGCCTCACCGGCCGCGAGGAAGTAGTCCAGAAGCTCCGCGTAACCGGCGAGCTCGCCCAGGTCCTCCTGGATGTTGCGGAACCCGTCCACGCCGATCGCCTCGGCCGTCAGGGTGCCCACCGCGAGCAGGGCGCGCAGCCTCTCCCGGTAGCGGACCTGCCCGATGTACTGGCTCCAGGCGTTGATGCGGGTCAGCCCCTCGCGGGCGAGCGCCCCGTCGCGCAGCAGGAAGACCCTGTCCCACGGCACCCGCACGTCGTCGAAGAAGAGCATCGCGTCCTGCTCGTCGAACCGGGACGCCAGCGGATGGGCGTGCCCGTGCGGGGCCCCGCCGAACGGCTCCCGGCACAGGATCCTCAGCCCCGGGGCGTTCAGCGGCAGCGCGAACCACACCACGAACTCCTCGCCGCCGCGCTGCGCGAACGAGGCCGACAGATACACCAGCACCTCGTGCGCGAACGGAGCGAGCGTGGTGAGCTGCTTCGCACCGCGTACGACGATGCCGTCGTCGTCCTCGCGCAGGACCCGCAGCGCGTGGTCGGGGTGATCGACGGGGCTCGCCGAGCGGTCGATCTGAGGGTCGCCGAGGGCATGGGTGAGGAGCAGGTCGCGGGAGGCCGCGTACCGGTGGTAGGCGGCGGCGTTCGCGCCGAAGCCCGGCCGGTTCGTCTCCAGCCGGTGCCGGAAGTCGAACAGGCCGACCGCGATCGACGCCATGAACGCCGGCGAACGGCCGTGCTGGCCCAGCGACTCCCGCAGCCACACCTCGGCGGATGCCCGCGCGGCCCGCAACTCCCCGGCCGTGCGCGGCGGGTGATAACCGCGGCCGATGCGCAGCCCGGTGTCGGGCTGACGCACGGTCAGCACCTCGCGGTGCTCGGGCCTGTGCTGGAGGTCGAGCAGCCTGGCCAGCTCGGCCACCGGTGCGGCGAACGCCGGGTGTTCGGCGACGTTGCCGATCTCCTCGCCGTCGAGCCACACGCTGCGCCCGTCGTCGAGGCTCTTGCGGTAGCGGTCGCCGTCCAGGGCGCCGAGGGGTGCGACGGACGAGGCGAGTGACAGGGTGGTCATGAGCGGAGCTCCTGTTCCTGGGAGAGGGCGTGGTACGCGCCGCCCTGGTGCACGAGAGGCCGGCCCCCGCCGGCGCGCACGGCGACGACCCGGCCGAGGATCAGCGCGTGGTCGCCGCCCCGTACGACACCGGTGACCCGGCAGTCGAACCAGCTCAGGCAGTCGCCGAGGACGGGAGCGCCGGTGCCCTCCCGGGACAGCGCGACTGGCGCCGGAAGCGCACGGCGGTCCGAGGGCGTGGCGAAGTACTCCGCGACCCGACGCTGGTCGTGCCGCAGCACGTTCACCGACAGCACCCCCGAGGCCCGGGTCGCCCACACCATCGGGCTGTCCTTGCCGATGGCCACCCCGATCAGCAGCGGGTCCAGCGACAGCGAGGTGAAGGCGGAGACGGTCTTGGCGTGGAATCCGCCGCGGTAGCGGGTGGCGACCACGGTCACCCCGGTCGGAAAGGTCCGGGCGGCGGCCAGGTAGTCCTGCGTGGACACGGTCACCGGATGCTCACCCCGTAGGTGTCGAGCCAGCTGTCCAGCGCCAGCAGGTGGTCCAGCCCCCCGGTGGGGTGCGGCGCGGCGCGAGGCCCGGGCAGCACGGTCCCCTCGGCGAGGTGCCGGCGGACCTTCTCCCGGTCCACGAGGTCGAAGACCGGCCTGTCCTGCCGTACGAGCTCCTCGGCCCGCCGCCGCAGGGCCGCCGCGTAGCCGGGCGCCGAGCTCGCCGGATACCCGCTCTTGGGGCGGTGCAGCACCCGTGGCGGCAGCAGGTCGCCGACCGCCCGCCGCAGCAGCCCCTTCGGTTCGCCGCCCGCGTTCTTGAACGCCCACGGCACGTTCCACAGGTACTCGACGAGCCGGTGGTCGGCGAACGGCACCCGGACCTCCAGGCTCGCCGCCATGCTCATCCGGTCCTTGCGGTCCAGCAGTGCGGGGAGCCAGCGGGTCAGCGCCAGGTGCGAGATCTGCCGGGCCCGCCGGTCCTCCTCCGACTCCCCGCTCAGGTGCGGTACTTCGGCCAGCGCCTCGCTCAGCCGCTGCGCCGCGTACTCCTCGGGACGCACGGTCGCCGCGACCTCGGGACGGAGCAGGCTCGCCGGGGACGTCCTGCCCCGCAGCCACGGGAAGGCGTCCGGCGGGCCGTCGTCCTGGAAGTAGGGGTAGCCGCCGAAGACCTCGTCGGCGACCTCCCCGGACAACGCGACGGTGACGTGGCGTCGTACGCCCTGGAAGAGCAGGTGCAGCGAGACGTCGGGTTCGCCCCAGCCCGGCCGGTCCCGTGCCGTAAGGCCGGTGTCGCGGTGCGCGAGCAGTTCCTCCCCGGGGACCGTGACCGAGGTGTGCGCGGTTCCGAGGGCGTCGACCAGCTCCCGGATGTACGGGGCGTCCGCGTCGCGGTTCCAGTCGCCGAGCCGCTCGGGCTGCTCGCCGGGCGGGAAGTCCACCGAGAAGGTGGCGGCCTTGTCCGGTGAGCCGGCCGCCGCCAGTGCGGTCAGCGTGCTGGAGTCCAGGCCGCCCGACAGCAGGAGCCCGAGCGGGACGTCGCTGACCAGCTGACGGCGCACGATGTCGGTCAGCAGTTCCCGCACATGACCGGCGGTCGCGTCGAGGGAGTCACCGTGGGGGCGCGACTCCAGCGCCCAGTAGCGGCGTTCACGCACACCGCCGCGGCCGAACCGGACGGTGTGCCCCGGCCGTACGGTCCGCAGCCCCCGGAACACGGTCAGCCCCGGGGTCGGCGCGGACGGGAGCACGAACAGTTCGGCCAGCCCCTCCGCGTCGGCCTCGGCCCGGAAGAGCGGGTTCGCCAGAACGGCCTTCGGCTCGGAGCCGAAGAGCAGCCGCTCGCCCTGGACCGTCCAGTACAGCGGCTTCACGCCCAGCCGGTCGCGTACCAGCAGGAGTTCCTGCCGCACGACGTCCCACACGGCGTAGGCGAACATCCCGTTGAGCCTGGTGACCGCCTCCTCGCCCCACTCCATGTGGGCCCTCAGGACCACCTCGGTGTCCGAGCGGGTGCGGAACGCGTGTCCCAGTGACCGGAGTTCGGAGCGCAGCTCGGGGAAGTTGTAGACCTCCCCGCTGTAACTGACGACCACGTGCCGGTGGCCCTCGCGGATCTCCATGGGCTGCGCGCCGCCCGCTACGTCGATCACCGCGAGCCGGCGATGGCCGAGCGCCGCGTTCTCGGAGAGCCACACCGCGCCGGCGTCCGGCCCGCGCAGGACCAGGCTGTCGGTCATCGCGCGTACGGTCGCCTCCTCGGCCCGCAGATCGTGGCCGAAGTCGATCCAGCCCGCTATGCCGCACATTCCGCCTCCCAGTGGCAGCCGTGTCCCTCGGGGCCCTCGGTCAGTTCGTGACGGGGCCTGAAGCCCTTGGCGGCGACGTTGGCGCCCATGGCGTGCACGCAGTACTCGCAGGGGGAGTCGAGGGTGAGACCCACCCCGCGGGCCCGGGCCCGCTCCCGGTAGTCCCAGATCGCGCAGTGCGTGATCCGCAGGGCAGCCCGGTCGGCGCCGTCCTCGGTGACCTCGTAGCGCGATCCGTACAGCTCGGCCTGGCGGGCGATCCGCAGTACCGGGTCCAGGGCGCCGCGCCCGTGATCGGGCTCCACATGGCGGTGCACCTCGCCGCCGGCCCGTGCCCAGGCGGCGAGTTCACCGTGGCCGTAGCGGGAGACGAGGAAGCGTTCCATCAGCGCCTGGGCCCGGAAGAACACCCGCTGCCACTCCTCGGGGGCGGCGGCACCGGACGGCCCTGGCAGCCCTTCGTAGATCTCCGCACGTACGGCGATCCAGTCGTCGATGTCATGCCCGCCGCGCGTCTCGGTGAGGTACCGGGTCAGGCCGGCCTCCGCCTCGAAGAGGCGCTGCCGCCACAGTGCGGCGCGCTCCGCCGGGCTCATGTCCGTCGAGTACTTCTGCTTCATGAGCAGCTCTTTCGGCCGGGAAGGAAACCGTTGGATTCGAAATTCCTTGCGCAGCCTAGGAATGTGTTTTCGGTCGCGTCAATGGGACTCGAATAGGCGGTGCACGGGGCATCCTGTGAGTTCTTGTAACAGCATCCGCAGTGGAATTCCTGGATTCCTCCGGGCGAATTAACCTCGCCGCATGGGGATGTTCGAGGGGTTCCGTACGCTGACCGTCGAGACGGACGGCGTGCCCGTGCACGTCCGCACCGCGGGGGACGGCCCGCCGCTGCTGCTCCTGCACGGCTTCCCGCAGACCCACGCGATGTGGCACGCCGTCGCACCCCGGCTCGCCGAGGAGTTCACCGTGGTCGCGACCGATCTGCGCGGCTACGGCGCGAGCGGGCGTCCGGCCACGACCGGCGACCACAGCCCTTACAGCAAGCGCGCCATGGCCGCCGAACAGGTGCGTGTCATGCGGCGGCTCGGGCACGACCGGTTCCATGTCGCCGGCCACGACCGCGGTGCGCGCTGCGCCTACCGGATGGCGCTGGACCATCCCGGGAGCGTGGCCCGCCTGGCCGTCCTGGACGTCGTGCCCACGGCGGACGCACTGGCAGCCGTCGACGCCCCCACGGCCCGGCAGCTGTGGCGCTGGTTCCTGCTGGCTCAGCCGCATCCGGTGCCGGAGACGATGATCGCCGCCGATCCGGAGGCCTTCTACTTCGGTTCGACGGCCGGTCTCTTCGTGCCCGAGGCACTCGACGCCTACCGGGCGGCGGTGGGCGATCCGGCCGTCCGGCACACCATGTGCGAGGACTACCGGGCCATGTTCGGGCCCGACCTGGACCACGACCTGGAGGACCGGCGGGCCGGCCGCCGCATCACCGCCCCGGTCCTCGCGCTGTGGGGCAGGCGCTCGCACACCGAACGCCGCCACGACGTGCTCGAGGTGTGGCGGCGCTGGGCGGACGACGTACGCGGGCAGGGCCTGGACTGCGGGCACTTCCTCCCCGAGGAGGCGCCCGGGCGGACCTACGCGGAACTGCGGGCGTTCTTCAGCAGCGGTTCCCCGTGAGCGTGGATGCGGACCACCTCGGCGGTGCGCCCGTGGTGCTCACGGACCAGCCGGGCCACCAGGTCGTGGCCGGCCGGGTTCACCGGGGCCTGCACCAGCATCAGCGCCTCCGGATCATCCACCGGCCGGAAAGCCGTGTACCGCAGCTGCAGTTCGCCGTGGCAGGGCAGCAGCACATCGACCTGCCGGGCCGTCAGATCGCCCACGCCCTGGCACTCCCACCACCCCGAGAGCTCCGGGAAGTCGTCGCGCAGGATGCGGTAGATCTCCCGGGTCCGGACGTCCGCCGTGGCGAGCCGCGCCGTCTGCCCGCGGAACTGGGCGAGCACGGCCCGGCCGAGCGGCTCCCAGTCGGCCAGCGTGGTGCGGATCGCCGGATCGCCCGCCACGCACCACATCAGATTGCGGCGCTCGCGGGGGATCTCCGCCGGGTCCGACCAGAGCGCGGCGTACGCCGTGTTCCAGGCGGTGATGTCGAAACGGGCGTCCAGCAGGACGGCGGGCGAGGTCGCCAGGGAGTCCAGCAGCGCCCGGGTGTGCGCGGCCACCTCGTCGTGCCCGGTGGCATGGGCCGTGGGCGGCAACAGGCCCGACAGGGAGAGGACATGCCGGTACGACACGGCGTCCAGGCCCAGTGTCCTGGCCACCGCCTCCAGTACCTTCCGGGACGGGATGACCCGGCCCTGCTCCAGCCAGGTGTACCAGGCGAGCCCCACCCCGGAGAGCGCGGCGACCTCCTCGCGTCTCAGTCCCGGGGTGCGGCGCCGGCCGGTCTCGGGCAGCCCCATGTCGCGCGGGCTGCGGCGTTCGCGGTGGGCTCGGAGAAAGGCTCCTAATTCCTTGGCGTTGACCGTTTCACGGACGCTCTCCTCGAATTCGTTGTCCGAATGCACCGTCGTTTCCCCCTCCGTCGTCCGGCATTCGACAAGATCGGGTCACAGCATATCCGCGTTTCGAAGGGCCCTGTCCGCTTCCGCCCCACTTGTCCTTCAGTCGAGGTATTCCCTTAAGAAAGCTGCAACACTGTCGGCGGCCCGCACCGCCTCCGGCAGCCGGTCCACGAACAGCTGCCAGCAGTGCGTCGTGCCCTCCCACAGCTCCACCCGGCACCTGCCGCCGCTCGCCTCCATCCGCTCCCCGAACCGCACCGCGTCGTCGGCCAGTACCTCCTCGCGACTCGACTGCACCAGCACCGGCGGCAGCGCCGCCAGCGCCGGGGCCGGGGCGAACAGCGGTGAGGCGGTGGGGGTTCGCGGATCGGCGCCGGCCAGGTAGAGGCCGGCGGAATGCCTGAGCGCCTCCCTCCCGAGCACCGGATCGGTCGCGGCGCACCGGGTGTACGACTCCGCCTCGACGGTCAGGTCGAGCCACGGCGAGAGGACCGCGGCGGCCGCCGGCATCGGAAGTCCCTCACGGTGCGCGGCCAGCAGCACCGCCAGTGCGAGACCTCCGCCCGCCGACTCGCCCACCAGGGCCACCCGCTCGGGCGCGGTGCCCGCGCGCAGCACCGCCTCGTAGGCGGCGAGACCGTCCTCGACGGCGGCGGGGTGAGGATGCTCCGGTGCCAGGCGGTACGAGGGCGCGACGACGGCGGCGCCGGTCCGCCGGGCGAGGTGCCCGGCGAGCGGCCGGCTCACCTCCGGTGAACCGGCCCGGTATCCGCCGCCGTGGAAGTGCAGCACGACCCGCCCGGTCACCCGTGGAGCTCCGCCAGCAGACCCGTCAGTGAATCGGGGGAACGGTGCAGTTCCGGAGTGTTCGCCACGTACAGCAGCACGGTCGTGACCCCGGGCCGCAGATACGCCCGGATCCGCTCCCGCACGGCGGCCGGGTCCCCGTGCAGCCAGAGGGCGTCCACCAGTTCGTCGGGGAGCGCGGCGGCGGCGCCCGCACGGTCGCCCAGCGTATGACGCTCGTACGACTCCTTCAGCTGGTCCCCGCGGCCGAGCCACTCGTGGAAGGCGTGGTACGGCTTCTGGTTGAGGATCCAGCCGAGGAAGTTCCGGCCCGCCCGCCTGGCGTGGGAGGCGTCGCGCGTCGGGCAGACGAAGAGTTTCACCACCGTCTCCTTGCCCGGGCGCGGTCCGCCGCCCGCGGCGATCACCCGCGGTACGTCCTCGGCGGTCAGCAGGTTGAGCACCGCCCCGTCACCGTGGTCGTACGCGACACCGAGCATCTTCGGCCGCAAGGCTCCCACCAGCACCTTCGGCTGCCTCTCGGGGACGAATCCGAGGTGGAAGCCGGGCGCGGAGAGCGTGTCGTAGTCGTCGCCCACCGGGTGCCCCGCGAGGGCCCGCTTCAGGAAGCGGACGGTGTCCCGGACCCGCGCCAGCGGCCGTTCGTGGGCACCGCCGTTGAGCGCGGTGGTGTGCGCGGGGACCGAGGCACCGACCCCCAGGAGGACGTCACCGGTGGTGAGTTCGGCGAGGCCCGCCGCGGTCTGCGCCAGGATGCCGGGGCCGCGGGTGAACACGGGCACGACACCGGTGCCCAGGCGCAGCCGGGGCTGCCAGGCGGCTGCCGCGGCCAGCGGGGTGAAGGCGTCGACGCCGCCGCCCTCGCCGGTCCACACATCGGAGTAGCCCAGGTCGGGAAGGGCCTCGACGGTGGCCCGGTGCGCGATGAGCTCGCCGGCGGGCAGGGGGAGATTGACGCCCCAGCGGACGGGACCGTGACCGGTCATGGTGTTTCCGTTCTTTCGCGGGTCGCGGCGGACCGTGTACGCAGGCGCCGCGTGGGGAGTTCGACCAAGTGGTGGGTGAGGGCGGCGAGTGCGGTCGTGAGCACCACGGTCACCGGGAACAGGACCCAGAATTCCGCCGTTCCCGCCCGCTGTCCCGTGACCCGCAGCCAGCCCTCGACGACGACCATGTGCCACAGGAACAGCCCGTACGAGACCCGCCCCAGCCAGGCCGGGAGCGGCCTGCGCAGCACCGCCGCCGGGCCGTTGGCGCTGTCGGAGAGGGCGAGCGGTGCCACCAGCGCCACCGCGACAACCAGGTACAGCGCGTGCTCCCACAGCGCCTCGGTGACGGTCGGGTAGCGGGCCGTGGTCCCGGTCAGCGGCGTCGAGACCAGCGCGTAGGCGGCGAGTGCGACACCCCAGCACAGCCAAGGGCTCCGTACGAGCGCGGGCGGCCGCCGCTTCCCGGAGGCGACGACCGCGAGCGCGATCCCGGCCGCGAAGTAGCCGGCGTACTCGGGGAGCCACAGCTGGGCGAGCGGGTACGGCCCCGCCGACGCGGTGTGCGTGGCCACGACAGTCGCCAGGGTCACGGCCTCCACCACCGCGAGGACACCGAGGACCGCCCCAGTGCGGCCACGCCGCAGCAGCGGGTGGAGTCCCCACGCCAGCAAGGGGAGTACGGCGTAGAAGGACACCTCCGTGGCCAGGCTCCAGGTCTGCGGGATGCCGGTGGGTATCGGGTCGTGCTGATAGATGTGCAGCAGCAGGAAGGTGCGCAGGGCCGGCCACGCCTCGGTGAGCGTGTCCCGGCCGAACCACAGCAGGGCGGCCAGCGCGACCGCCCAGTACGCGGGAAGTATGCGCAGCGCCCGGTGCCACAGGTAGCGCGCCGTGGAGGGGCGGGGGAGCCCGGCACGGGCCGCGTTCGCCCAAGGGCGGTAGAGCAGCAGGCCGGACAGTACGAAGAAGATCGGAACCCCCACCGTGAAGCGGGAGATGACCGGCCCGAGCGGTCCGCCCTCCCCGACGCCCAGCCAGCTGGACGCCACCTGCCCGCTGTAGATGCCGACGTGCAGGGCGATCACCAGCAGCGCGGCGAAGGCGCGCAGACCGTCGAGGGCGGGTGCCCGCCGGCGGCCCGTGTCGGGTACGGACCGGTCCGGGGCTGCCTCAAGCGTGGTCATCGGCGGACACCTCCTTCCGGGAATCCCGGGACTCGCGGATCACGGGCTCGGGGGATTTCGGGGACACCTCGGCCGCCTGGGGCGGCCCGGACGTCCGCAGCCGCCCCACCAGCGGCACCGCGACCAGTCCGGCCACCAGCGCGAGCCCGCCGCCCACCACCGCCGTACCGGTGTCGGCGTGCGCGAAGGAGCCCGCCGCGGTGACGCCGACCGCCGTGCCGGCGTAGAGCGTCGCGCTGTTCCAGGAACTCGACGTCGCGCCGAGCTCCGGCCGGGCGCTGATCAGCAGGGTCTGGATCACCGTGCCGAAGGCGCCGCTCGCGAAGAACCAGACCAGTACCCCCGCGTAGACCACGGCCTGCGGGCTTCCCAGCGCGGCGAGCGCCGCCGCCGCGCCCAGCAGCAGCGCCCACACCGGGATCCACACCGCGTCCCCGGCGCCCCGCTCGCGGGCCCGGTCGCCGATGCGTCCGGCGGCCAGCGAACCGAGCGCGCTTCCCGCGCCGACCAGGATGCCGAGCAGCCCCAACGCGTCGACGGACAGCCCGAAACGGTCGTGCAGGGCGGTGCCCAGGAAGGTGTACGCGCCCAGGTTGGCGGCCTGGAGCAGGAACACGACGATCAGCGTGTGCCGCAGGACCCCGTCCCGCCACACCGAGAACACCGAGCCGAACCCCACGGAGGGGGCGTCGCTCCGGCTCCGCGCGCCCCGGATCTGGGTGAGCAGCAGCGGGACCGAGGCGACCGACAGCACGGTCAGGGCCCAGAACGAGGCACGCCAGCCGCCCCAACCGGCCAGGAAGCTGCCCGCCGGGACGCCGAGCACCTGACCGGCCGAGAACAGGGCCATCCCCAGGCCGACCGCCCGTCCGCGCACCGACTCGGGGGCCGTCTCGGCGATGTGCGCCCAGATCGACGGACCTGCCAGGGCCGCTCCCAGCGCCCCCGCCACCCGGGCGACCACCAGCACCGTGAGGTCCCCCGCGATCGCGGCCAGCGCGTTGCCGAGCAGGAACAGCACCGTCCCCGCGAGGATCGTCGGCCGCCGCCCGAAGCGGTCGGAGACCGCCCCGAGGAACGGTGCCGTGAGGGCGTACACCAGGGTGTACGCGGTGACGGTGACCGCCGCCGCGGCCTCCGTGACCCCGACGTCCCCGGCGATCGTCGGCAGCAGCGGGGAGACCAGGAAGGTCTCCGTACCGATCAGGAACAGGAGCAGGTACACACCCGTGTACGAGGACCAGGGCACCCTCGGGGCGCTCTTCGAGCTGCCGGGCGGAGCGGTTGCGGACACGGGGGGTTCCTCTCGGAGGTACGGGGGACCGACCAGGCGATCGTCGCGTCACGCCGCGAGGGCAACCAGTTCCCGGTTCATGCTGGTACTGGCACACACAGGCTGCGCCGCAGCGCCGCCAGGAACCGCTCCGCGAACACCGGGTGCCCCTCGGGGCCGGGGTGCAGCCGGTCCATCCCCTCGGGCTCCAGCAGCAGGTGGGCCTGGTCCGGCCCGAAGACCTCCAGGCCGTCGACGCAGTGGACGTTCGGATCACCGTGCGCGCGGAGCAACTCGACTGCCGCGCGGATCCGTTCGCGGCATTCCCTGACGGTCAGACCCGAGGGGCCGGGAACGTCCTCGCGGTCCGGCGCGATGATCGTCGACATCACGGCGAAGGGGGTGTCGGGATGTCCGTCGCGCACGGTGCGTACGAACCCGACGAGTGCGGCGGTGAGGGCGTCCGGGCCATGACTGCCCAGTGCCTGGATGTTGATACCGACGCAGGCGGTCAGGAGATCGGCGGGGAGGTCCCGCATCAGCCGCGCGGTCATCGGCTGGAGGCAGCAGGCCGCGCCGAGGGCGACCGAGGTCAGGTCGAGCGAGGCCCGCTCCGCGACGAGTGCGGGCCAGGCGCGGCTCGGTGAACTCGCCCCCCTTCCCTGGGATATGGAGCTTCCGTAGTGGACCCAGCGCGGCCGGCGCCGGTCGTCGCGGGTGACCGCCGCCCCCTCGTCGACCACCAGGGAACGCAGCCGGAACTGGTGGTACGTCGGCAGCCACAGCTCGACCAGCGCGGCCCGGCCCGGCAGTTCCACCTCGAAGGAGGCGTCACCGCCGTCCGCCCGCAGCAGCACGGAGCGGGTGCGCAGGCCGTCGAGGACCACGTCCAGGAACGGCTGCTCCTGGGGGCCGTTCAGCCGCGGCGCGGGGTCCGCCCGGTAGTGGCACGTCAGGGCCCGGCTGTCGGTCCGCAAGGCCACCCGGACACCGGCGGGCATCGCGGCCCGCCCGATCCCGCCCTCGGGCAGATGCAGCCGCGCCTCCTCGTGGGGCAGCCGCCAGGGGGCTGTCCCGTGCGGACCGTGCTGCAGGGAGACGGCTCCCCGGTAGCGCAGCACCGGATCGGACCCGGTCACGACACGGCCCATACCGCGAAGCCTCCTCCCGCGCGCCGCACGGCGCCCCGGCTCATCGTGGAGCGCGGCCGGGACCGTAACCAGTCGGTGCGGATGCTGTGAGCCGGAGTCACAGGCAGCCGACGAGGCCTCAGGGGCGGTACACGAGCTCCAGGAGGAAGGCCGCGATGAGCAGCCAGACGCCCGCACCGAGGAGCCACATGCTGCCGATGGCCGCTCCAGGGGCACCGAGGAGGACGGCCCCGCCACCGAGCGTCAGTGAGCGGCGGCGCATGACGCGGTCGGCGGGCATCCGCCCGTCAGGTCGGCGCATGAGGCAACCGTAGGGCGGTCCTGCCGCGCGCCGGTGCTCGCGCCCGCAGTCTTCACGCACTCCTGACGGGTGGTCGTGGGGCCTGCCGGAGCTCCCGACGGCCGGAGCGGTGTGGGGAGCCCTCTGCCCTGGCGGGCCTTCCGGCCGACTCCCCCGCGCGCGGTCCATCCATGGCCGGGCGCGCGCGGGGCGGGGCCGGACGCTTCGGATCCGGTGCTGTCGACCGCGGCGCGGCGGCCGGGCCGCTCCGCCGGGTGCGGGGGAGCGCTCCCGCCGGCTCGTCCCGGTGGTGCGCGGGTGAATCGCGCGCTTCGCCGACCTGCGCCTTTCGAATCTCTTCGACGGATCCTTGTTCAGAGTGTTGTCATGCGCATTGCCGAACCCTACAGTCGCGGGAACCGGTGAGGTGGGAGCGCTCCCATCGGTGGGGGAGGGAGCGCTCCCGAAACGGCACCTCACGGCCCGTCGGATCCGGTTCCCTCGGAGAGAGGCCCCGCATGCGCTCGTCACCGCACCGCTTCCGCCCCACCCGCGCCCTCGTGGGCGCACTGCTCACCGCCCTGGCCACCGTCGCGGCGCTCCTCGCCGCCACCGCGCCCGCCCAGGCCGACACCACGATCTGCGAACCCTACGGTTCGACCGTGATCCAGGGGCGTTACGTCGTCCAGAACAACCGCTGGGGCACCAGCGCCACCCAGTGCGTCACCGCCACCGACTCCGGCTTCCGGGTCACCCAGGCCGACGGGTCGGTCCCGACCAACGGCGCACCCAAGTCGTATCCCTCGGTCTTCAACGGCTGCCACTACACGAACTGCTCGCCGGGCACCGCGCTGCCCGCGCGCGTCAGCGGCATCTCCTCCGCGCCCAGCAGCATCTCCTACGGCTTCGTGAGCGGTGCCGCGTACAACGCGTCGTACGACATCTGGCTCGACCCGACGCCGCGTACCGACGGCGTCAACCGCACCGAGATCATGATCTGGTTCAACCGTGTGGGGTCGGTGCAGCCCATCGGTTCCCCCGTCGGCACGGCGACCGTCGGCGGGCGGACCTGGGAGGTGTGGACCGGCAGCAACGGTGCCAACGACGTGATCTCCTTCCTCGCCCCGTCGGCCATCGCGAGCTGGAGCTTCGACGTCATGGACTTCGTCGACCAGACGGTGGCCAGGGGCATGGCCGGGAACGACTGGTATCTGACCAGCGTCCAGGCCGGTTTCGAGCCCTGGCAGAACGGTGCCGGACTGTCGGTGAACTCCTTCTCCTCGACGGTGAACACCGGAGGAACGAGCCCCGAGGGCCCCGCCGAACCGGGTGGCCCGGCGGCAGGATGCCAGGTCAGGTACGCCACCAACGTCTGGCAGGACGGCTTCACCGCCGATGTGACGGTGAAGAACGCCGGAACGAGCACCCTCGACGGATGGAAGCTCGGCTTCACCCTTCCGTCCGGCCAGCGGATCACCAACGCCTGGGGCACGACCCTGTCCGGGACCTCCGGTGCCGTGACCGCGGGTCCGGTCGCGCACAACGCACGCATCACGGCCGGCGGGACCCAGACCTTCGGATTCCAGGGCTCCTACGGGGGCACCTTCGCCAGGCCCGCCGGTTTCACCCTCAACGGCACCGCCTGCTCCGTCGGCTGAGTCCCTCCGCCGGTCCCCGTACGGCCGGCGTGCCCGGCCGCTTCCCCCGGGGCCGGCGCCCGTGCCGGTCCCGCCTCGGGGCCCGTCCGCCCCTCCGGGCGTGACGGGCCCGGAGGTGCACCACGGCTCCTTCCCCCGCCGGTACACCCTCCCGCCTGACCGCACCGGTCACGCGGGCCCGATGACTGTCGAGAGACAGAACCGAACCGCATCCGAAACCGGAGACCCATGATGCGAAGCAAGAGACGCCCCCTGTCCTTAATCGCGGTGCTGGCCACCCTGCTCAGCGGGATCGGCCTGGCGCTGATCGGCCAGAACACCGCGCAGGCGCACGGTGTGACGATGACGCCCGGGTCGCGCACCTACCTCTGCTACCTGGACGCCAAGACCAGCACCGGATCCCTCGACCCGACCAACGCGGCCTGCAAGGCGGCACTCGCGGAGAGCGGCGCCAACTCGCTCTACAACTGGTTCGCCGTGCTCGACTCCAACGCCGGTGGACGTAACGTGGGTTACGTCCCCGACGGCAAGCTGTGCAGCGCGGGCGACCGATCCCCGTACAACTTCACCGGATACAACGCCGCCCGCGGCGACTGGCCGCGCACCCACCTCACATCGGGTTCCGCGATCACCGTGAAACACAGCAACTGGGCTGCTCACCCTGGTGACTTCAGGGTGTACATCTCCAAGCCCGGCTACTCACCCACCCAGCCGCTCGGCTGGGGCGACCTGGAGCTCGTCAAGACGGTCACCAACCCGCCGCAGTCCGGCTCGGTGGGGACCGACGCGGGCCACTACTACTGGGACCTGACGCTGCCCTCGGGCCGCTCCGGTGACGCCGTCATGTTCATCCAGTGGGTGCGCTCGGACAGCCAGGAGAACTTCTTCTCCTGCTCCGACATCGTCTTCGACGGCGGAAAGGGCGAGGTCACCGGCATCCGTGGCTCGGGCACCACCCCGACGCCCACCCCGACACCGACCGACCCGACCCCCACTCCCACACCGACTCCCACCCCGACCGACCCGACGCCGACCCCCACCCCCACGCCGACGGACGACCCGCACACCGGGTGCATGGCCACCTACAAGGTGGAGAGTCAGTGGAGCGGCGGCTTCCAGGCCTCCGTGCAGGTCATGAACCACAACACCACCGCGCGCGACGGATGGGCGGTGCGCTGGCAGCCGGGAGCCGGCACCAAGATCAACCAGACCTGGAGCGGCACCCTCACCACCGGCTCGGACGGCGCGGTCACGGTCAGGAACGTCGACTACAACCGGGTCATCCCACCGGACGGCACCACCACCTTCGGCTTCACCGCCACCTCCACCGGGAACAACCTGCCGGTCGGCTCGATCGGCTGCGTCACCCCGTAACACCGTCCTGAAGCGGCGCCGGCTCCCGTACGGGGGCCGGCGCCGTCGCGTGCGGGCGACTCCTGGACACCCGGATCAGCGGAGGTCCCTCCATGGGCGTGCACCGGCGCATGCACACCGTGGCGACCCGGCGGCAGTGTGGGCGCCGAACAGCGCGGCCCACGTGGCTGTTCGACGAGGCTCTTCCGGCTTCACGTCTTCAGTCGCGAGGAGCACCTCCGGTCTGCACCCGCCGTCAGGTCCAGGCTTCCCCACCGCGGCAGCCGCGTGGCTCCCTCGCGTCGCGGTCGCCGCTGCCCCGCCTGATCCGCGCGGGGTGGTGGGGGACAGACGGCCGATCCACCTCGGCCTCGACGAGGGACACGGCCGAGGATCCCGGACCGGAGTCGTCTCGTCGACCGGACGCCACGCGACAGGTCCCGCCCCACCACACGACGAGACCCGGCCCCGCCACAGGGGTGGCGGGGCCGGGTCGTGGTCATCGGCCGATCAGGTCATGCCGGTCAGGGAGCGGTGCCCCAGGAGAGGGTGCCGGCCTGGTAGACGCCGATCTTCGGAGCGTCGGTGAAGCTGGTGCCGGTGGAGCGGCTGTAGTCGTCCGCCTCGGAGAAGTTGGACCAGTCGCCCTTGTGCAGCCGCAGCTGGATGTCGCCGGTCGCCGCGCCCGCCGCGAGGCTGCCGCTGCTGAAGCCGACCTCCAGGTAGTGGCTGGCCCCGGCGGCCGAACCGCCGGACTTCACGGACTGGGTGACGGTGCCGCAGCCGACCATCGCCCAGTCGCAGAAGGTGCCGAAGGAGGAGACGGTGGAGTCCGGGGTGAACCAGTAGCGGAGCTTGACCGTGGAGAGGTCCACGGCGCTGCTGCCGGTGTTCACGAGCTGCAGCGACATCCGGATCGAGTTGTCGGTGAGAGAGGTGTCGGTGGACTTGTACTGGACCTTCAGGGAGCCCGTACCCGTGCCGCCGCCGGCCTCGGTGGTCGCGGAGACCGCGGCCGAGGCCGCCGAGACGTTGCCCGCGGCGTCCTTCGCCCGGACGGTGTAGCTGTACGCGGTCGAGGCGCTCAGGCCCGAGTCGGTGTACGTCGTCGCGGTGGTCGAACCGACCTTGGTGGAGCCGCGGTAGACGTCGTACCCGGTCACCGCGGTGTCGTCGGTGGAGGCGGTCCAGGAGAGCGAGACGCTGCCGCTGCTCTTGGCGGTGACCTTCAGACCGGCCGGCACGCTCGGAGCGGTGGTGTCGTCGTCGCCGCCCGGGTCGCCGCCGCCGTTGATGGGCGGGTAGGCGTTGGCGAGGAGCTCACGGAACTGTGCGGAGAACCAGTGCCCGGCGACAGGGGAGTTGGGCAGCGCGCCGCTCATGCTGTTGCCGTTGCGGCCGTTACCGGTGTACGTGGGGTCGCACATCCGGTCGAAGCCCTTGCCCTCGTCGTTGTCGATGGCCTGGCTGCTGCCGTCCGACTCCCCCGGGGGCTTGGCCCACACGTAGGCGTCGATCCCGGTCTCCGGAGCGATGGTCGGGCGCTCACCGATACCGGCACCGCTCTGGTTGCACCAGTTGCCGGCGTGGATACGGCGGTCCACACGGCCGCCGTTGACGAAGGCGTCGACGCTGGTCGTCGGGCCGGGGCCGGCCGGCCGGTCGTCGCCGCCCCAGCCGTTGCGGGCCGTGTCGATCAGCATGCCGATGTTCGAGTTGAAGCCCTGGCTGACCAGTTCGTTGCGCAGGCCCTGGGCGAAGGTCAGCTCATCGACGTAGTAGTTCCAGTCGACCCACTTCGACTGGCGCACGGTGGTGCCGTTCACGCTGTCGGTGACCTTGAAGTTCGGCTCCTTGAGAGCCGAGTAGTTGGCCGTGTTCACGATGAAGCCCGCGACGTCGTTCACCGTCGCGCCCTCCGACGTGGCCGCCTTCTTGAACATCTGCGCGGCGGGCGTGAAGTTGGAGTCCCAGCCGAGCCAGCCGTGGTGGGCCGCGTCGATGTAGTTGTAGACGTTGGGAATCGCGCCCAGGGTGTGCAGGGCGTACCCGACACCCTTCTCGTAGTTGCCGTTCGCCTTCATCACGGCGCACTCGGGCGTCGAGCCGGCCGTACCACCCGCGTTGGTGACGAGGTTGGGCAGCGAGTCGGGCTCGATGATGGTGACGATCCGCAGTGAGGCGTACGCGGGGTCGGCGAGGATGTCCGCGATCGGATCGATGTACTCGTTCTTGTAGCGGTCGATCTCGGTGGGGCCGAGCTCACCGTTGGAGGCGAGTGCAGCACAGTCACGGCCCGGCAGGTCGTAGATGACGACCTGGAACAGGTTGGCGCCCTGGTCCAGCGCGGTGTCGAGGTGCTCGCGCAGGCTCATGGCCGTCGCGGAGCCCTCGATGGCGGCGATCCGGTCCATCCAGACGAAGGACGGCTCGTCCGCGATCGCGCTGCCGCCCGGCTCGGCAGCCGCCTTGGCGGACCAGTCGGGGTTCACATAGGCGGTCGAACCCACGTAGGGGTTGTCGACGCGCGCGGTGGCTGCTGCCGAGGCGGGTGCGGGAACGGCGACTGCCAGCGCCGCGCCCATGGCGAGGGCGGACAGGGCGGCCACTCTTCCACGCAGCCCACGCAAGGTGCTGCTTCTGCTTCTCATCTGCGGCTCCGTCATTCTTCGGTACGCCTGCGGTGAATGCCCGCAGACGGGTCGGGGGGTGGTGCTGCCGGCCGGGCAGGGGAGGCTCTGTCCGGTGCCGGGTGGTGCTCCCGATGGCGGGTCCGGCGGGGTATGGTGACCCGCCATCGGAAGTGGGTGGGGCCGGGTCCGTCCGGCCCGTCGGTCAGGGCTCGATGCCCCAGATCAGCTCGCCGCCGACGTACACCGCGACCTTCGCCGCGTCGGCGTAGGAGGTGGCGCCGGAGTGGCTGTAGTCGTCCGACTCGTCGAACCTCGACCAGTCCGTCTTGTTGAGGCGCAGCTGGATCTCACCGGTGGATGCGCCCGGGGCCAGGCTGCCGCTGCGGAAGCCCACCTCCAGGTAGTGGTCGGCGCCGGCCGCGGCGGGGTTCCACGCGGCGACCCGGGAGGTGACCGTGGAGCAGCCGAGGGGGGACCAGTCGCACCAAGTGCTGTACGTGGAAGCCCCGTTCTCGCCGGTGAACCAGTACCGCACCGTCACGTCCTGAAGGCTGACCGCGGTGGAGCCCGTGTTCACGAGTTGGAGGCCCGGCTTGATCTGGTTGTCCCCGGTCGCGGAGTCGTTGGTGCGGTACCGCGCCTTGAGCGTCGCACCGTCACCTTCGCCTTCGCCGTCGTCGTCGTCCTCGGCGCCGAGCGCCGTGCGTACGGCGGCGAGGGCGGGCTTGGGGAGGAGGTTCTCGTCGTACAGGTTGGCCGCTCCCTGGCCGGGGAACGTGCTCGGCACCCAGGAGTACTTGTCGGTCCAGTCCCACACGGTGACACCGACGCAGCGCTCCACCGCGAGGCATGCCTCCACCACACGCTGGTAGTAGCTGGACTGAGTGGCCAGCTTCGTCGCGTCCGCGGGCAGTTGCATGCGTACGTCGAGCTCGGTGACGGCCACGTCCAGGCCGAGGTCCGCGAAGCGCTGCATGTTCGCCCGCATCTCGTACGGGAAGCCGTACTGCACGGCCAGGTGCGCCTGCATCCCGACGCCGTCGAGCGGCACGCCCTCCGCGAGGAGTTCGGTGACCAGGGCGTACATGGCGTCGCTCTTCGCGCCGAGCCCCTCGATGTTGTAGTCGTTGAGGTAGAGCTTCGCCTCGGGGTCCGCCGCGTGGGCGGCGCGCAGCGCGGTGGCGATGTAGTCGCTGCCCATGGCGGTGTGGAACGGGCTCGTGCGGTAGGTGCCGTCCTCGTTGAAGGGCTCGTTCACCACGTCCCAGGCCGTCACCGCGCCGCGGTAGTGCGTGGCCACCTCGGTGATGTGGTTGACCATGGCGGGCTCGACCTGCTCCGGTGGGAGCGCTCCTACCCAGCTGGGCAGCTGGCTGTGCCAGACGAGGGTGTGGCCGCGCACGCTCTGGCCGTGCTGCCGGCCGAAGTCGGTGATGACGTCGCCCTTGGCGAACTTGAACTGCCCCTGGACCGGCTCGGTGGTGTCCCACTTCATCGAGTTGCCCGGGGTGATCTGCCCGAACTCCGAGCCGAGGACGGCCGTGTAGGCGGTGTCGGTCAGTTCGGAGTTGTCGGTGGCGGAGCCGAAGTACCTGCCCTGCGCGGAAGCCAGTTCGTGCAGCGTCGCCTCCGGTGACGCCGCGACGGCCGGTCCGCTTAGCAGGGTGGTGCCGAGCGCGAGGGCGCCGACCAGCAGGGCGCTGGGTCCTGCGAGCCGCCCGCCCGAGCGGCGTTTGACCAAGTACATGACGGACGCCTTCCTCTTCCGGGCAGAGCGGAGCCGCGTGGTGAGCGCGGCACCGAGCCCGCAATGCCGTTCCCGTCACCCTGTGTCGGGGTGAGGGTGGTGCTGGGGGATGGTGCGTGCAAGTCTTGTTGTGGGAGCGCTCCCAAGGTGGCCTGGTGATGAGCACCTGTCAATAGTTGCTTCACAGTTCTTTTACGGGTGCGTTACGGAGGCGGGCCGGCGAGTGGCGCGAATGACCCCCCGCGCGGCCAGGAACGCGACCTTCCGGTCTGGTCTCCGGGAGCCGGGACGAACGCTGCCGCCGGGTCGGCCGCCCGCCGCGCCGCCCGGCCGACGGGGGAGGGCGCCGGCCGGCTCGACCGGCCGCCCGGCCCGCTCCTCGACGAGGTCGATACCATCCTCTGTGACCGAAACCGCCAAACAAGATGTACCTCGCACGCGCATACTCGCCGACCTGGCCCCGTTGCGTATCTCCCCCGACTACCGGCGGCTCTGGTTCGGCAACACAGTTTCCTGGATCGGGCAGGGCATGACGGCGCTGGCCGTATCCCTCCAGGTCTACGACCTCACGGGGTCCGCGTTCTCCGTCGGCCTGATAGGTCTCTGCTCGTTCGTCCCGCTGGTGCTTCTCGGCCTCTACAGCGGTGCCGTCGCGGACACCGTCGACCGCCGCAAGCTGGGGCTGATCAGCGCCGGCGGGTCGTTCGTCCTCTCCCTGACCCTGGCGGCGGTGACCTTCGCGGGTGTCCAGCACGTCGGGCTGCTGTACGCGGTCGTCGCCCTCCAGGCCGTCTGCTTCGCGCTGAACTCCCCGGCCCGCAGCTCGATGATCGCCAGGCTCCTTCCGGCCGGCCAACTGCCCGCCGCGAACGCCCTCAACGCCATGACGTCCACCACCGGCGGCCTGGCCGGGCCGATGCTCGGCGGTCTCATCGTCGGCTGGTGGGGCTACAAGGCGGCCTACACCGTCGACGCCGTCACCTTCACGGCCTCCCTGTACGCGATGTGGCGTCTGCCGTCGATGCTGCCCGACCGCGGGGCCGCGAAGGACGCGAAGCGGGCATCCGTCCTGGACGGTCTGCGCTTCCTCGGCACCAGGCCGAATCTGCGGATGACCTTCTTCAGCGACCTCGCCGCCATGGTCCTCGCCCAGCCGCGCGCCCTCTTCCCCGTGGTCGCGGTCCTCTGGTTCGGCGGCGACGCGAAGACCACCGGACTGCTCGTCGCCGCACCCGCCCTCGGGGCCCTGCTCGGCAGCGTGTTCTCGGGATGGCTGGGCCGCGTCCGGCGGCACGGCCTGGCGGTCCTGATCGCCGTCAGCTGCTGGGGCTGCGCCATCGCACTGTTCGGGCTCACCCGACAGCTCTGGCCCGGACTCATCATGCTCGCGCTCGCCGGCTGCGCGGACTCGGTCTCGATGGTCTTCCGCAGCACGATGCTCCAAGCCGCGGTGCCTGACGCCATGCGCGGCCGGTTGCAGGGCGTCTTCATCGTGGTCGTGGCAGGTGGACCGAGGCTCGGGGACCTGCTGGCGGGCTCCGTCGCCGACCTGACCTCACCGGCCGTGGCGGTGACCGGCGGCGGCCTCGCCTGCGTACTGGTGGTCTGCCTGCTGGGCCTGCGCGGGCGCGGCTTCGTCCGGTACGACGCGCGCGACCCGCAGCCCTGACGGCCGCCCCGTCCAGGCCCACCGGTCAGTCCCTGACCGGCCACGCGGCCTTCCGGTAGACGCGGCCGCCCGTCCGCCGGTCGGGCGGCCCCCGGCGGGGGACTCAGGCTGGGGACTCAGGCGATCTCGGTGACCTTCGGGATCTCGCCCCCGGTCGTCGTCCCGTCGATCACCGAGAACGCCGCTCCCTGCGGATCCGTCAGGGAAGCGAACCGACCGTACGGGATGGTCATAGGGCCGAACCTGAGCTCCGCCCCGAGCGAGGTCGCCTTCTCCACCGCCGCGTCGCAGTCCGCCACGGAGAAGTACACGTTCATATGGGCCGGCACCTGGGCGGGGAACTCCGCCCCCATCCTCATCCTGCCGAGCACCGGGTCCGCGCCGAGGTCGTAGAGCGCGAAGTCGACCGCGTCGTCCTCCAGCTGCTTCACCCCGTACCCGAAGACAGCCCCGAAGAAGGCGTCGGCCCGCTCCGGCTCCCGCGTGTAGACCTCGGCCCAGGCGTAGGCGCCGGGCGCCATGCGCTCCTCGAAGCCCTCGTGGCTGCCCGCCTCCCACACCCCGAACGCCGTTCCCCCGGGGTCGGAGGCCAGCACCATCGTCCCGAAGTCCCCGACCCGCATCGGCTCCACCGCCACCTCGCCCCCGCAGGCGTGGATCTTCGCCGCGGTGGCGGCGGCGTCCGGTGACGCGAGGTACAGACACCACGCGTTCGGCGCGTCCTGACCGGGCATGGCCGGGGACAGCGCGGCGACCGCCTTGCCGTCCAGAAGGGCCTGGGTGTAGCCGCCGTACTCGGGCTGCGAGGCGCCGTACGTCCAGCCGAAGAGCTCACCGTAGAAGCGCTTCGCCCCTTCGAGGTCGGCGAACGTACCGTCCGCCCAGCAGGGGGTGCCCTCGGATGCTGCGGCCATGGCGCGGTCCTCTCTTCACTCGGCGGATGGGTCCTGCGGCCACGCTAGCCAGGCAGGGGCCGGGCTGCGTACCGGACACGGCGGGAGTCCTCCCGGATCTCCTGCCCTCGCGTGCGACGGGTTCAGCTGTCCCGCCGGAGGTTCCGCATCCGGCCGTAGGAGTACACGGCGCCCGCCAGGGCCAGGTCGGACAGGAGCATGAACCCGATCGAGTACGAGTCCTTGGCGCTGTAGATCGCGCCCATCACCAGCGGGGGCACGAATCCGCCGAGCCCGCCCATCGCGCCCACGATGCCCGTCACGCTGCCCACCTTGGCCTGCGGGGTCACCTGCGAGACGAGGGCGAAGACACTGCCGCTCGCGGTGCCGAGACCGGCGGCCATGCAGAGCAGCGCGATCGTGCCGACCGGGTCCAGCGACGGGTCGAAGGCCTGGAGGATCGCCATCAGCGCCGCCAGCAGCAGCGCGCCCGCCGTGACCAGAGCAGGGTGGACACGGTCCGACAGCCAGCCGCCGATCGGCCGGAAGACCACCGTGACCAGCGCGAACCCCGCCGCCTTGGTGCCCGCCTCGGTCGGCGACATCTCGTACCAGGTCTTCAGATACGTCGGCAGGTACACGCCGAAGGCGACGATGCCGCCGAAGCCGATCGCGTACAGCGCGGAGAGTTCCCAGGTCACCCGCAGCCGGCCGGCCTGCCCCAGGCGGTGGCCGAGCGAGTCCGTCGGGACGGTGCGCCCGGGATGATCGGTGATCATGACAGCCGCGATCACCGAGTAGACCAGCAGCGCGCCGGCGACGATCCAGAAGGGCAGGGTCTCGCCGTGCTTGGCGATCCGGGGCGTGAAGTAGCCGGACAGCGCGACACCGCCCATGCCCATGCCGAAGACGCCCAGCGCCAGACCGCGCTTCGCCGGCGGGAACCAGGAGTTGACCAGCGGGATGCCGATGGCGAACGTCGTGCCGCCGAGACCGAGCAGGAAGCCGACGGCGAGCATCGCCCCGTAGGAGTTCCTCGCCGGGATCAGCAGCAGCACCGGCAGGATCGTGAGGGCCGAGACGGCCGGGAACATCAGCTTGGCGCCGAACTTGTCGGTCAGTGCGCCCGCCGGGATGCGTCCCAGGGAGCCGACGAGGACCGGCACCGCCACCAGCAGCGACTGCTGGAAGTCGCTCAGGCCGAGCCGCTCCTTGAAGTCGCCGGACAAGGGGGAGATCAGGTTCCACGCCCAGAACGTCAGCGTGAAGCCGATGGTCGCCACGATCAGGTTCCGGTACGCGGCGGCGGACTGCTTCCGGTCCGGGGCCGAGGTGTGCTGCGAGGTAGTCTCCACCCCGCAAGTCAAGAACCCCGCACCGGTCGGGGCACGACGGGCTGGGCCATCCGGGTAGCCCTCCGGACGCCAGATGCCCCATGGCGTGGCGGGGTCCGCGCGGTCCCGAGGGCAGCCGCTCACCCGCCGTTTCCGTCGCCGGGCTGCGACAATCACCGTTATGGACCGGTTGGACCGAGAGATCCTCGGCATTCTCCAGGAGGACGCCCGGATCTCGTACCGCGATCTGGGCGTACGCGTGGGACTCAGCGCCAACGCCGCGGGCGACCGCGTGCGCCGGATGCGCCGGGACGGGGTGATCCGGGGGTTCACGGTGATCGTCGACCCGGCCGCCGACACCCGTTCGGGCCTCGTCGTCTTCATCGACGTCTCGCTGCGCCTGGACACGACGAACGAGGAGTTCGAACGCTCCGTGCTCACCCTGCCCGGCATCACCGAGGTGGTGCATGTGACGGGCGGCCACGACTACCTCGTACGCGCCACCGCCGCGGACCCCGGGTCGCTGGACACCCTGCTGCGCAGGCTCAAGAAGGACGCGGGCGTCGCCCACTCCAACACCCGTATCGCGCTCAGAGCGGCGCCTGCCAGGTGACCGTGGCGGACCGGGAGCCGTCCTCGGCGCGCCCGTCGTCCGCGACCACCAGCCGCACGGCGGTACGCCCGTCCGGCAGCGACACCGTCGCGTCGATCTCGACCTCCACGGCCGAGACCCCGCGGCGCCGGTGTGCGGCCGCCAGCGCCGCACGCAGCGCGTCGAGTAGCTCACCGGCCACGGACGACCGCACCAGCGAGTCCACGGCACCGGTGAACCGCACGGACGGCTGGAAGCCGAGCACCGCCGCCGCGCCCCCGGTCTCGCGCAGGACCCTGCCGCGGAAGGTCGTGGGGGCCTCCGCGGGAGGCTGCCGCAGTGCGAAGATCGCGGTCCTGACCTCCTGGATCGTGGAGTCCAGCTCGTCGACCGCCCTCGTCAGCAGCTCGGCCGTCCGGGCGTCGCCCGCCGGATCCTTGCGGCGGGTCGACTCCAGCATCATCTCCGTCGCGAACAACCGCTGGACGACGAGGTCGTGCAGGTCGCGGGCGATGCGGTCGCGGTCCTCGTAGACCGCGAGCTGCTCCCGGTAGTGCTGGGTGTCGGCCATCACCAGCGCCAGCGCGGCCTGGGAGGCGAACTGGGAGGCGAGCAGCCTGTCGGTCTCGGTGTAGAGGGGCTCACCCCGCCCGCGGGGGAGCGCGAGCGTCCCGATGAGCCGGCCGCCGCTCTTCAGGGGCAGCATCATGCTGGGCCCGAAGCGGGACCGCACGGGGGTCGTCATCCGGGGGTCCGTCGCGGAGTCCTCGATGACCACGTCCTCACCGCCCAGCAGTTGGACCAGGACGGCCGCATCCGGGGCGATGGCCGTACCGACGAGGCCGGCCGGGTCGTCGGGGGTGGACGCCGCGACGATCTCCATCCCGCCCTCGGCCGTGGGCTGGAGGATCACTCCCGCCGCCGCTCCGGCGAGCACCCTGGCCCGCTCGGCGACGGTCGTCAGGGCGTCCGTCGTGCCGGCTCCCGTCAGCAGCGCCCGGGTGATGGCGGACGCGCCCTCGATCCACTGCTCCCGCTGGCGCGCCGCTTCGTAGAGGTGAGCCCCGCCGATCGCGGCGGCCGCCTGCGAGGCGAGCAGCCGCAGCAGCGCCAGATCGGTGTCGGTGAAGCCGCCCGGCTCCCCGGACAGGAGACAGAGGCTGCCGAGCACCTCGGTACGCACCAGGACCGGTGCGCCGAGGAACGAGCGCGCCGCGAGGTCTGCCGGGATCCCGTCGGCGCGCGGACCCGCCGTCAGATCGTCGGCCCGGACGGCACGTCCGCCGTCGACCATGGCACCCAGAACGCCCGTACGTCCGTCCAGGAGCGGGGCGACGGCGCGTCGCTCACCGTCGGTCATGCCGGTGGTGAACAGGTCGGCCACCCGGCGGTCCTCCCCCTGGAGGAGGGCCAGTGCGCCGTGCGGTGCCCCGGCCAGCGCCGCGGCGGTGTCCAGGATGTGCTGGAGGGTGATGCGCAGGTCGGGACCTGTCGCGGACACCGGGGGAGCCGGGGTCAGCCGGCCAGCGGGTCGAGCACCAGGGGCTGGACCTTGCCGTCCAGCATCGCGCCGAGCCCGAGTACGGAGCAGACGTCCGGCCGCTCGGCGATGGTCACCGGCACACCCGTCGCGTCCCGCAGCATCTGGTCGAGCCCCGGAAGCAGGGCGCTGCCGCCGACCATCATGATCCCGGAGTCCGCGATGTCGGCGACCAGGTCGGGCGGGCAGTCCCGCAGTACCTTGCCGAGCCCGTCGAGCACCGCGGTGAGCGGGGTGTGGATGGCCTGGCGTACGGCGGCGGTGTCCACCTGCACGGACCGGGCCAGGCCGGTCGCGACGTCACGGCCGTGGATCTCGGTGACCGCGGGGCCGCTGAGCGTGAGCCCGTTGCCCCGGAGTGCCAGTTGCAGGGGGCGTACCGACTGGCTGGGCAGCATCAGTTCGTGGTGCTGGCGCAGGTGCTGGATGACGGCCTGGTCGATGGCCTCGCCGCCGATCGGGATGCGTACGGCCGTCACGATCGAGCCCAGGGAGAGCACGGCGATCTGGGTGGTGGCGGCCCCGCAGACCATGATCATGGTGGCGGTCGGCTCCTCCACCGGCAGTCCGCAGCCGACCGCCGCCGCGATCAGGGTGTCGACGAGCTCCACCCGCCGGGCGCCGAGCCCCACGAGGGTCTCGACCGCGGCCCGCTGGGCCAGGGGGTCGGCGTCGTGCGGGACACAGGCGGCGGCCCGCAGCCGGGGCTTGCGGCGCAGCTGGCGGCGGAGCTTCTCGCCCAGCAGGTGGCGCAGCATGCGCTGTGCCATGTCGATGTCCACGACGGTCCCGCCGGAGACCGGACGCGCCACCCGGATGTAGCCGGGCGTACGGCCGGTCATCTGCTCGGCGAGGGCGCCGACGGCGATGAGCGAGCCGGTACGCGTGTTCACCGCGGCGACGCTCGGCTCGTCGACGACGAGCCCCACTCCCTTGATGTACACACGGGTCCTCGCGGCCCCGAGATCGACGGCGACATGGCAACGGCGCAACTGTTCGAGACTGACGGTCACGGCAGGTTCTCCCGAGAGGCGCTGACGGGGGGCACCGGCGGCAGCCGGTCTCCTGGCATCGTCCCGCCGTGGCCGGGGCGGCGCGCGCTGGGTGAGCCACCGGGGGGACCCTCAGCTGACGGCGCGACAGATCTCGGGTGGCTACGGCAGCATGCGCTGGAAGAGGCCCCAGGTGAACTCGGCCGCGCACGGCCGGCCGGTGCCCGGGTCGGTGAAGGTGAGTCCCCAGCGGGTCGGCGCGCTGCCCTCCATGGGCCGGGCCGGGGCGAAGGCCCTGGCCACCTCGTCCACCGTGCAGGACCACGGGAGCAGATCGGCCGCCGTGCCCAGTTCCGGGCCCGCCGTCCCGGGGGCGCGGACCAGCCACTCGTTCCACACGGCACCGCCGGGCCCGGCCATCACCTCGAACCGCAGGTCCGGCCAGAGCGGCAGCGGCCACAGCAGCGCGTCGCACTCCAGGTCGCCGACCTTCCGGCGTACGGAGGACTCGGGCTCGCCCAGGACCGAGCGGTAGCGGCGCAGCGCGCCCCGGCCGCCGGGCCCGCGCAGCATGGCCTGCCAGCGGCGGTTCGCCTCCCTCATCTCGGCCAGGGACGCGCTCAGTTCATGGCGGGCCTCCTCGACGAGGTCCGGCTGGTGGTCTGCCATCCGGCGCAGCAGGACGAGCTGGAACTGGAGCGGGCCGAACGGGGCGGGAGGGGTCATGGGGCCCATCCTGCCGCGTGTCACGCGTATCGGGCGGCGCGCCCCGGAGTCCTCGATTCCACACAGGATCCTCACCTGTGCGACTTCCTGTGTCGTTCTCCGCGCGTCTACTCTGCGGGCGCCATGGATTACTGCCACCCGTGCCGACGGCACCTGAACGGGGCGCTGGCCTGCGCCGGCTGCGGGACCCCCGCCGACGCGCTGGTCCCCTATGCCGTCGTCGGATCGACGGGGCTCGACACCGGGTCGGGGAGCGAGACCGTGGAGGTCTCAGGGGGTGCGGGGCACCGCCGCCGCACCCGGGGCTCCACCACCGGGCGGAGCCGTGGCCGCAGGAGGAACGGCCACCGGCGGCGTGGCCGCGCGCTGCTGCTGACCGCTGTCGGTGTGGTGCTGGCGCTGGGGGCGCTGAGCCTCGCGGAGCTCGCCATGGAGCCGGAGGGCGGGAGCGGGGCCGCGGACTACGTGAGCGAGGCCGTGGGGGCCCGGTCCACCCCGCCGGTCCCGCCGAGCCCCGAGTCCGAGCCGCCCGCACCGGTGGAGGCCCCCACGGTCGTCCCGGTCACCGAGGCCCGTCCGTCGGCCACGAAGGCCCCGGCCCGCACCACGGCGCCCGCGCCGCCCCCGCAGTCCTCGGCTCCGGAGGAGGCCGCGCCGCCCGCGCCCACCTCCGCGCCCCCGGAGTCCGCCGCTACCGGCGCTCCGGACGGGCCGAACGGCTCGGGGGAGCCGAGTGAGGAGCCGACGGCACCGGGGCCTTCGGCCGATCCGGAACCCACCCCGTCGCCCTCGCCGACCTGCACATGGTGGATCTTCTGCTTCTGACCGTCAGGAGTCGTCCTCGCCGAGCATCCGGCGCAGCAGGTCCCGCAGTACCGTCCGCTCGGCCTCGGACAGCTCGGCCAGCGGCTCACGGGCGAAGTCCAGGGCGTCCCGGAGCTCCCGGGCCGTCCGTATCCCCTCGTCGGTGGGGGCGGCCAGCTTGACGCGGCGGTCCGCCGGATCGGGGCGGCGCTCCACCAGGCCGCGGAGTTCCAGCCGGTCGACGATTCCGGTGATGTTGGACGGTTCGCACTTGAGTTTCCGGGCAACCTTGCGCATGGGCATCGGTTCCAGCGAGAGCAGCCCCAGCACCCTGGCCTGCGCGCCGGTCAGGGCGTGGGTGGCCGCGGCCCGGTCGTACTCCTCGTGGTAGCGCGCCACGACCCCGCCGATGAGCTGGATGACGTCGAGCGTGAGCGGGTCGGTGCGCGAGGTGGCCATGACGCCCAGACTACCGAATTACTTGACAAGGTGAAATATGTCGACGCATGGTTGTTTCATGTGCTGAAGCTTTTCGGCTTCACGCCACCCGCGACGCCACACCGCACGACATCGAGGAGAACCCGAGCCATGTCTGCAGCTCTTCCCACCACCGGCCGCGAATGGCACCTCGTCGCCAGGCCGCACGGCTGGCCCGAGGCCACGGATTTCGCGCTGCGCGAGGCGCCGGTGACCGCCCCGGGCGAGGGGCGCGTTCTCGTCCGCAACCTCCACTTCTCGGTCGACCCCTACATGCGGGGCCGGATGAACGACGTCAAGTCGTACACCCCGCCCTTCAAGCTCGACGAGCCCATGGCGGGCGGCGCGGTCGGCGAGGTCATCGCCTCGGAGGCGGAGGGCTTCGCCGTGGGCGACCACGTGCTGCACGGCCTCGGATGGCGTGAGTACGCCTCCGTCCCCGCCCAGCACGCGGTCAAGGTCGACGCCTCGCTCGCCCCGCTCTCCGCCTACCTCGGCGTGCTCGGAATGACCGGGCTCACCGCCTACGCGGGCCTGTTCGAGGTCGCCTCCTTCAAGGAGGGCGACGCGGTCTTCGTCTCCGGCGCGGCCGGCGCGGTCGGCAGCCAGGTCGGCCAGATGGCGCGCATCAAGGGCGCCTCCAGGGTCATCGGTTCGGCGGGGTCCGACGAGAAGGTGAAGCTCCTCGTCGAGAAGTACGGCTTCGACGCCGCCTTCAACTACAAGAACGGCCCCGTCCGGGAGCAGCTCGCCGAAGCCGCGCCCGACGGCATCGACGTCTACTTCGACAACGTCGGCGGTGAGCACCTGGAGGCCGCGATCTCCGCGCTCAACGTGCACGGCCGCGCCACCATCTGCGGAATGATCGCCCAGTACAACGCCACGGAGCCCACCCCCGGCCCGCGCAACCTCGCGCTCGTCATCGGCAAGCGGCTGCGTCTGCAGGGCGTGCTCGTGGGCGACCACAACGACCTCCAGCCCCAGTTCGTCCAGGACGTCGCCGGATGGCTCGCCTCCGGTGAGCTCAGCTACGACGAGACGAAGGTCCAGGGCATCGAGCGCGCGTACGACGCGTTCGTCGGCATGCTGCGCGGCGAGAACACCGGCAAGATGATCGTCTCGCTGGACGCCTGAGCTCTGGACGCCTGAGCTTCCGCCGTGTGTGAGGGGCGGGCCCGTTCGCGGACCCGCCCCTCACCGCTGTTCGCGCAGGGCCCCGGGCGGGCCGGGCGCGGTCACCCGTTAGGCTCGGCGCAGGCCGTCGCGATCGTGGGCGCGAGTCGCGGCGCATCAGCAGGAGGAGTCACCCGTATGACCATTCAGCAGATCGACGTCGCCTACACCGCCGTCGCCACCGCGGAGAACGGCCGTGACGGCCGGGTCTCCTCCGACGACGGCAAGCTCGACGTCGTCGTCAACCCGCCGAAGGAGATGGGCGGCAGCGGCGAGGGCACCAACCCCGAGCAGCTCTTCGCGGCCGGCTACAGCGCCTGCTTCCAGGGCGCCCTGGGTGTCGTCGCCCGCAACGAGAAGGCTGACATCTCCGGCTCGACGGTCACCGCGTCGGTCTCCATCGGCAAGACCGAGGCCGGCGGCTTCGGCCTGGAGGTCGCGATCAGCGCCTCCATCCCGAACGTCGACGCCGCCACCGCGCAGGCGCTCGTCGAGAAGGCGCACCAGGTGTGCCCGTACTCGAACGCCACCCGCGGCAACATCAAGGTGGAGCTGTCGGCCGGCTGAGACCGGACCACCCGCGTACGACCGAGGGCCGCATCCCGTCACCACGGGGTGCGGCCCTCGGCCGTGTCCTGACCCGCCCGCGAATGGCGCGCAAGGGCATTGACGGCCGCGGAGGTTGAACCCTACGGTCCCGTTCGAGGTTACGAGCAGCATTCGAAATACCGAACGAGCGAAGGATGTCATGACCCGCACCGCGCGCTTCACCCTCGACCCGGCCTTCACCGTGGGGGACGTCGATCCCCGGCTCTTCGGCTCCTTCGTCGAGCACCTCGGCCGCTGCGTCTACGACGGCATATTCGAGCCCGGCCACCCGTCGGCCGACGAGGCCGGACTGC
This sequence comes from Streptomyces sp. NPDC048590, assembly GCF_043199535.1. NCBI lineage: Bacteria > Bacillati > Actinomycetota > Actinomycetes > Kitasatosporales > Streptomycetaceae > Streptomyces > Streptomyces sp. NPDC048590. The sequence continues at coordinate 722,699 of NZ_JBICWC010000001.1, forward strand.
GCACCGACGTGCTGGACCTGGTCCGTGAACTCGGGGTCACCGCCATCCGCTACCCCGGCGGCAACTTCGTCTCCGGCTACCGCTGGGAGGACAGCGTCGGCCCGGTCGACGAGCGCCCCCGGCGTCTCGACCTCGCCTGGCGCTCCACCGAGACGAACCGCTTCGGCCTCTCCGAGTACATCGGCTTCCTCCGGAAGATCGGCCCGCAGGCCGAGCCCATGCTCGCGGTCAACCTCGGCACCCGCGGCGTCCAGGAGGCGATCCAGCTCCAGGAGTACGTCAACCACCCCTCCGGCACCGCCCTCTCCGACCTGCGGGCGGCGCACGGCGACAAGGACCCCTTCGGGATCAAGCTGTGGTGCCTGGGCAACGAGATGGACGGCCCCTGGCAGACCGGCCACAAGACCGCCGAGGAGTACGGGCGCCTCGCCGCGGAGACGGCCCGCGCGATGCGCCAGATCGACCCGTCCGTCCAGCTCGTCGCCTGCGGGTCCTCCAGCCGCGCCATGCCGACCTTCGCCGCCTGGGAGGCGACGGTCCTCGCCGAGACCTACGACCTCGTCGACCACATCTCGCTGCACGCCTACTACGAGGAGACCGACGGCGACCGCGACTCCTTCCTGGCCTCGGCCGTGGACATGGAGTCGTTCATCGAGAGCGTCGTCGCCACCTGCGACCACGTCGGGGCGCGCCTCAAGTCCACGAAGCGGATCAACCTCTCCTTCGACGAGTGGAACGTCTGGTACCAGCGGCGGTTCCAGCAGGAGACCCAGGAGAACCCGCTCGACTGGCCCGAGGCGCCCCGGCTCCTTGAGGACAACTACAGCGTCACCGACGCCGTGGTCTTCGGCAGCCTGATGATCGCGCTGCTGCGCCACGCGGACCGGGTGACCGTTGCCTGCCTCGCGCAGCTGGTCAACGTGATCGCGCCGATCATGACCGAGCCGGGCGGGCCCGCCTGGCGGCAGACCACCTTCTTCCCGTTCGCCCTCACCGCACGGTACGGGCAGGGCCAGGTCCTCGACGTACGGGTGGACTCGCCGGTCCACGCGACGGAGAAGTACGGCGAGACCGACCTGCTGCACGCCACCGCCGTGCGCGATCCGGAGACCGGCGCCGTCACGGTCTTCGCGGTGAACCGCTCCCAGGACGCCTCGCTGCCGCTCGAAGTCGCCCTGACCGGACTGGACCTGGAGCGCGTCGTGGAGCACCAGGTCGTCGCGGACGCCGACCCCGAGGCCCGCAACACGCTGGCCGACCCGGAACGCGTGCTCCCGCACACCGCCGAGGGAACCGAGCTGTCCGGGGGCACGCTCAAGGCGGTTCTGGAGCCGCTCTCCTGGAATATGATCCGGCTGGGCTGAGCCATCCGCTTTCGACGCGCCCCCGGTCCGTGGCGGGGGCGCGGCGCCGGGCGTGCGGCCCGGATCCGAGGGGGCGAAATGGCGGACCATGCCGGACGGGCGGACGGCGGTGTCCGGTACGCCGACGAGTTGACCACCGAACTGGTCTGGGAGGTCGGTGACTTCCTGCTGTCACGGTTGGAGAGGGCGACCCGGGCGCATCCGCCCGGCAGCGAGGAGCACATCACCGCCGCGGCACTCGAAGACACGGTGGCCGGCCTCGTCCTCACCCTGCGGTCGGCCATCACCGGCCGCCCGCTCGGCCGTGTCCGTGTCCCTGCAGGGACGCCACCCGCCCCGGCCCCCTGCGAGGAGGTGCGCCGGGCGCGGGCCGAGACACGGCTGGAGCGGATCCGGGAGGACTGGAACGACCTCCGCGACCTCGCGGCCCGCTGGGGCTCCGTGCCCGGATACCCGGGCGCCCACTGGCACAGGATCAGATTCCGTGACGCCGCGCACGAGCGGTGGTACGAGGAGTGGAGGAGGCACGCCGTCCCGGCGCCGGAGCACGGCTGAAGCCCTGCCCCGCACGGCTGAGGCGCCCACCCCGACCAGGGGTGGGCGCCTCAGCCGTGCGGGAGGGCGTGCTCAGCGGACCATGAACAACTCCGCGTGTGAGAACGGGTGTTACGAACCGACCTTTCGCTTGTTCCAGACGTCGAAGCCGACCGCTGCGAGCAGCACCGCGCCCTTGATGACCTGCTGCCAGTCGGTGCCGATGCCCACGAGGTTCATGCCGTTGTTCAGCACGCCGAGTACCAGGCCACCGATGATGGCGCCGAGGACGGTGCCGACACCGCCGCTCATCGAGGCGCCGCCGATGAACGACGCGGCGATGGCCTCCAGTTCGAAGTTGAGACCGGCCTTCGGGGAAGCGGCGTTGAAGCGGGCGGCGAAGACCAGACCGGCCAGGGCCGCGAGCATGCCCATGTTGAGGAAGACCAGGAAGGTGACCTTCTTGTCCTTCACCCCGGACAGCTTCGCCGCGGGCAGATTGCCTCCGATGGCGTAGATGTGGCGGCCGATGATCGCGTTGCGCATCAGATAGCCGAAGCCGACCACCAGGACGCCGAGGATGAGCAGCACGACCGGGGCACCCTTGTAGCTGGCCAGCAGCATGGTGACGACCAGGATCGCCGCGACCAGGGCGACCAGCTTCAGCAGGAACAGCTTGAGGGGCGGCACATCGAGGGCGAACTCCTGCTGGCGCCTGCGGTCGCGGAACTCCTGGAGCACCACGAAGACGATCAGCGCGATGCCCAGCAGCAGGGTGAGGTTGTGGTAGTTGGTGTTCGGGCCGACCTCGGGCAGAAAGCCGTTGGCGACCTTCTGCAGGCCCTTCGGGAAGGGGCCGAGGGTCTGGCCCTTCAGGAAGATCTCGGTGAGACCGCGGAAGAGCAGCATGCCCGCGAGGGTCACGATGAACGACGGTATGCCGAGGTAGGCGATGAAGAACCCCTGTACCGCCCCCGCCACGGCGCCGATGGCCAGGCACAGCACCACGGCGAGCGGCCACGACATCTGGTGCTCGACCATGAGCACGGCGGCCATCGCGCCGATGAACGCGGTCAGTGACCCGACCGACAGGTCGATGTGACCGGCGATGATGACCAGCATCATGCCGATCGCGAGGATCAGGATGTAGCTGTTCTGCAGTACCAGGTTGGAGACGTTGCGCGGGAGCAGCAGGTCACCGTCGGTCCAGACCGCGAACAGCACCACGATCAGACCGAGGGCCATCAGCATGCCGTACTGACGCATGTTGCTGCGCAGGCCGTCGAGCATCAGGCGCAACAGGCCGTCGCCGGAGGCCGCTCCGCCTCCCGGAGGCACCGCGGGTGCCGGGGTCCTGTCCTTCACGTCCGTGCTCATCGGGTTACCTCTTTGTCCTTCGTCATCTGGCGCATCAGTGCTTCCTGCGACGCCTCGGCCCGCGAGAACTCACCCGTCAGCCGTCCCGCGGCCATCGTGTAGATGCGGTCGCACATGCCGAGCAGCTCCGGCAGTTCGGAGGAGATGAAGACGACCGCCTTGCCCTGGGCGGCCAGCTGGTCGATGACCGTGTAGATCTCGTACTTGGCGCCCACGTCGATGCCGCGGGTGGGCTCGTCCAGGATCAGCACCTCGGGACCCGCGAAGATCCACTTGCTGAGGACGACCTTCTGCTGGTTGCCGCCGGACAGCTTGCCCACCGGCTCGAAGACGGTCGGCGCCTTGATGTTCATGGACCGGCGGAAGTCCTCGGCGACCTGCTGCTCACCGTGCTCGTCGACCACACCCCGCCTGGCGACCTTGCCCAGCGCGGTCAGCGAGATGTTCCGGTTGATGGTGTCGATGAGGTTGAGGCCGTAGTGCTTGCGGTCCTCGGTGGCGTAGGCGATGCCGTGCCCGACCGCCTCGGGGACGGTCTTCGTGCGCACCTCCTTGCCGTCCCTGAGGACGGTGCCGGCGACGTAGCGGCCGTAGGAGCGGCCGAAGACGCTCATCGCCAGCTCGGTGCGGCCGGCGCCCATGAGCCCGGCGATACCGACGATCTCGCCCCGTCGCACCTCGACCGAGACGTCGTCCACGACCTTGCGCTGCTGGTCGATGGGGTGGTGCACGGTCCAGTTGCGGATCTCCAGGGCGGGCGCGCTGCCCTCCTCCGGGTGGTGCGGGGTCCGGTCGGGGAAGCGGTTCTCCAGGTCGCGCCCCACCATCCCGCTGATGATCCGGTCCTCGGTCGTGCTCTCGGCCTTCACGTCCAGGGTCTCGATGGAGCGCCCGTCGCGGATGATCGTGACCGAGTCGGCGACCCGGCGGATCTCGTTCAGCTTGTGCGAGATGATGATCGAGGTGATGCCGTGTTCCTTCAACGACAGGATCAGGCCGAGGAGTTTGCCGCTGTCCTCGTCGTTGAGCGCCGCCGTCGGCTCGTCGAGGATGAGCAGCTTCACCTTCTTCGACAGCGCCTTGGCGATCTCCACCAGTTGCTGCTTGCCCACCCCGATGTCGGCGACCCGGGTCTCCGGGTGTTCGTCGAGACCGACGCGGCGCAGCAGTTCGCCGGCGTGCCTGAGGGTGTCCCTCCAGTTGATCAGTCCACGCTTGGCGTGCTCGTTGCCGAGGAAGATGTTCTCCGCGATGGAGAGGTACGGCACCAGCGCGAGCTCCTGGTGGATGATCACGATGCCGTGCTCTTCGCTCGCGCGGATGTCCTTGAACCGGCAGGTCCCGCCCTCGAAGAGGATGTCCCCTTCGTAACTGCCGTGCGGGTGGACGCCGGAGAGCACCTTCATGAGGGTGGACTTCCCGGCGCCGTTCTCCCCGCAGATGGCGTGGACCTCGCCCTGGCGGACGGTCAGTGAGACGTCCGACAGCGCTTTGACACCGGGAAAGGTCTTGACGATCGAGCGCATTTCCAGGACGGGTCCCGCCATGGTCGTGCCTTCCAATCCTTGAGGGGTCCCGGTTACTTGAGGTCGTTCTCGGTGTAGTAGCCGCCGTCGACGAGGACTTCCTTGTAGTTGTCCTTGTCCACGCTGACCGGCTGCAGCAGGAAGGCGGGGACGACCTTGGAGCCGTTGTCGTACGACTTGCTGTCGTTGACCTCGGGCTTCTTGTCGTTGAGGACCGCGTCGACCATGTTCGAGGCGACCTTGGCGAGCTCGCGGATGTCCTTGTAGACGGTCTGGGTCTGCTCACCCGTGATGATCGACTTCACCGAGGCGACCTCGGCGTCCTGGCCCGTGACGACAGGCATCGGCTTGGCCTTCGAGCCGTAGCCGTCCGACTTCAGGGCGGAGAGGATGCCGATGGAGATGCCGTCGTACGGCGAGAGCACGGCGTCCACCCGCGAGCTGCGGTAGCTGGAGGTGAGGAGGTCGTCCATGCGCTTCTGCGCGGTGCCGCCGTCCCAGCGCAGGGTGGTGACCTGGTTGAGCGCGGTCTGCTTCGACCTGACGACGAGGTCGCCCTTGTCCACGTACGGCTTGAGGACGTCCATCGCGCCCTGGAAGAAGTACTTGGTGTTGTTGTCGTCGTTGGACCCGGCGAACAGCTCGATGTTGAACGGGCCCTTCTTGCCGTCCTCCAGACCGAGCTTGTCCACGATGTACGTGCCCTGGAGCTCGCCGACCTTCTCGTTGTCGAAGGAGGCGTAGTAGTCGACGTTCTCCGTGCCGAGGATCAGCCGGTCGTAGGAGATCACCGGGATGTCGGCGTCCTTGGCCTGCTGGAGCACGTTGCCGAGGGACTTGTTGTCGATCGCGGCGACGATCAGGGCGTCCACGCCCTGCGTGATCATGTTCTCGATCTGGGAGACCTGCTGGTCCGGGTCGTCCTCGCCGTAGACGAGCTTGGTCTTGTAGCCCTTGCCCTTCAGTTCCTTCACGACGTTGGCGCCGTCGGCTATCCAGCGCTCGGAGGACTTGGTCGGCATCGCCACTCCGATGGTGGCGCCCTCCGAACCCCCCTTGTCCTCCTCGCTGCCGCCTTCGCTGTTCTGGCCGCAGGCGGTCAGGGCGAGGGCGAGGGTGGCGGCGGAGGCCACGGCGGCAAGTGCGGCTCTGCGGTTGCGCATGGTCATCATCCTTGATGTGGGGTCACGGCCCGGTCCGGTCGCTCCGGAAGCCGGTGCGGCTCGACCGAGAACAGGTGTGTGGGATTGTGCGCGGCTGTGTCGTCTTTTGGTGAGATAGTGTCCGAAGCGTTATGACGAGATCGTGAACCGGTTGAGCGGGCCCGGGAGTCGGCTGCCCAACTCCGCCATCCCGCCGTCCGCCCCGTGCCGGGCGAGCAGGTCCAGCGCCAGCCGTCCGCGCCGCACCCGCTCCTTGGCCGTGGACAGGGCCAGTTCCCGCAGGTGCTGCCCGTACGGGTAGATGCCGGGCGCCTTGGAGAGGCCGAACTTCAGGTAGAGCGGGGAGCCGCGCCGGATCAGCTCGGCGACCTCGTACATCCGCACATACCCGCCCAGGTCGTCCGGTGCCTCGATGTAGAGGTCCATCGGAGCCCTGGACACCCGGCGGATCTCGGTGAACTGAGCGAGCGTCAGGTCCGAGGGGACGTTGACCGAGTCGGCGCCCAGCTGCTCGAACACGGCGTACGAGGCCGGGTTGACCGGCCCGATGAGCGCCGACACCTTGAACGTGGTGTCCGCCGGCAGCGCGCCCTGTTCGCGCATCCGGTGCAGGGTCCACAGCACCCCCTCGTCGGCCACGAGCAGGCACTTCACACCCAGCGAGGTGGCCCGCAGGGCGTCCTCGACGCAGCCGGCCAGCGCGTCGTGGCCCCGGGAGCGCAGCCCCGCGCCGCCCGAGTCCGTACGGACGGAGGCGCCGGTGTCCCAGGTGCCGCGAGGGCCGGTGAAGAGGCAGAGTTCGATGTCGCGTTCGGCGCAGCTCTCCACCATCTCGGTGATCTCCGCGTCGGTCAGCATCCAGATGCCGCTGCCCTGGCTGATGCGGTGGACCGGCACATCGAGCCTGGCCGACTCCTTGAGCACGACCCCGAGGGCCTCGGGGCCCTCCACGGACGGCACCTCGGTGCGCCAGCTGCCCCCGCAGGGGAAGGAGTGCGGGGACGCGTCGGCCGGGGAGAGGGGCGCGGGGCCCAGACCGAGCGCGGCCAGTGCGGTGTCACCGGGACGGCGGGAGCCGCCGGTGCCGGGGGCGGTGGCAGGGGTGTCGTTCACGACTGGTCCTTCACGTTCGGTATATCGGACGGAGTTCGGATCGTTCGGGGTGCCCCGGCGCGGAGGCGGTCAGGACGCCGCCGCGCCGGAGCACGTCTCTCGGACGGGCCCCTCAGGGCCGCAGCAGCACCTTCCCGGTCTCCGGATCCCCGGCGCCCACCAGCGCCACGGCGTCGGCGAACCGCTCCAGCGGGAACTCGTGGGTGATGAGCGGAGCGGGGTCGAGCAGTCCGGCGGTGAAGGCCCGCACCGCGTAGGACCACGCCGACGAGGGCGCGCCGAAGACGCTGCGCACGGTGAGCTGACTCAGCGACAGGTGCACCGGGTCGATGCCCGTGGCGCCCGGGGTGAACATCCCGGTCAGCACCACCCGGCCGCCCCGGCGGGCCAGCAGGCAGGCGTCCGCCGCCGTCGAGGGCGCTCCCGCGGTCTCCACCACCAGGTCGTAACGGCCCCGCACCGCCTCGGCCTCCCCGGGGGTGAGGACCTCGCTCGCCCCGAAGTCCAGGGCCAGCAGGGCGCGGTCCTTCCTCGGGTCGATCACGGTGAGCTCCGCCGGGGACACCGCCGCGAGCAGCTGCACCGCCAGCAGGCCGAGCGTGCCCGCCCCGAGCACGGCGATCCGCTCGCCAGGCTCGGGCGACCCGGCCCGTACGGCGGCCGCGGTCACCGCCGCCGGCTCCAGCAGGGCCGCGGCCCTGAGGTCGGCGTCGTCGGCCAGCGGGTGCAGCAGCCGCGCGGGGACCACGAGATGGTCGGCGAAGGCGCCGGGACGGGTGAAGCCCGTCTCGTCGTACCCGGCCGAGCACAGCGAGGTCTCCCCGTACCTGCACCGCTCACAGCGTCCGCAGGCCCGGAAGCCCTCGGCGACCGTGCGCCGGCCGGTCAGCGCGGGATCGACCCCCTCGCCCACCGCGTCGACCGTGCCCGACCACTCGTGCCCGGGAACCACGGGGTAGCGCACGTACGCGGGGTCGCGCCGGCCGTCGTACAGCTCGCGGTCGCTCATGCAGATCCCGGCCGCGGCGACCCGCACCCTGACCTCACCGGGGCCGGGCTCCGGGAGCGGGCCCTCGGTGAGCCGGTGGACGCCGGGCCGCTCCACGGTCAGCGAGCGGGACAGCGGACTCACTTGGGCTGCCTCTTCTCCCAGCCTTCCGCCCACAGGTCGAACCTCGCCTGCTGCTGCGGGAACTCCGCCGCCGCGTCGACGTCCAGCTCCACGCCGAGCCCCGGTGCGTCGGAGAGCTCGAAGCAGCCGGTCTCCGGGTCGACCACGGGCGCGCCCTTGACGACCTTCTTGATGTCCGCGTCGGCGAAGTCGTTGAAGTGCTCGAGGATCTTGAAGTTCGGCGTGCAGCCGGCGACCTGGAGGCTGGCCGCCGTCAGCACCGATCCGCCCACGTTGTGCGGGGCGATCAGGGTGTAGTGCGTCTCCGCGGTCGCGGCGAGCTTACGGGTCTCCAGGATGCCGCCGATGTGACCGACGTCCGGCTGGATGATGTCGACGGCCTGCGACTCGAAGAGCTCCCGGAACTCGATCCGGTCGTGGATGCGCTCACCCGTCGCGATCGGCAGGTCGACCTTGTCGGCGACCTTGCTCAGCGCCTTGAGGTTCTCCGGCGGAACAGGCTCCTCCAGCCACGCCGGGCGGAACGGCGCCATCTCCCGCGCGATACGCACCGCCGTCGACGGGCTGAACCGCCCGTGCATCTCCAGCATCAGCTCGGCGTCGGGGCCGATGGCGTCCCGCACCGCCTCGATGAGCGAGACGGCGTACCGGGTCTCCTCCTGGCCCAGCTCGAAGTGACCCGTACCGAACGGGTCGATCTTCAGCGCCCGGTAACCGCGCTCGACGACCCCCTGCGCCGCCTTGTGGTACGCCTCCGGAGTGCGCTCGGTGGTGTACCAGCCGTTCGCGTACGCCTTGACGCGGTCGGTGACCTTCCCGCCGAGCAGCTGCCAGACGGGGACGCCGAGCGCCTTGCCCTTGATGTCCCAGCAGGCCATCTCGATGACCGCGATGCCGGACATCACGATCTCCCCGGCACGCCCGTAGTCGCCGTACTTCATGCGCTTGACGAGGTCCTCGACGGCGAACGGGTCGGATCCGGTGATGTGATTGGCCGACGCCTCCCGCAGGTAGCCGAGCAGCGCGTCCGTGCGCCCCAGCATCCGGGTCTCGCCGACTCCCGTGAGGCCCTCGTCGGTGTGCACCTGGACGTACGTGAGGTTGCGCCACGGCGTCCCGACGACGTGCGTGCTGATTCCGGTGATGCGCACGGGTGTTGCCTCTCCACGTGTTCGGTATTTCGTCACTCGTTCGAAATGCTGGCGTGACCGTAAAACGGGCCGGGAGAGGTGTCAATGGTTGGCGCAAGTACGCTGACGCCATGAGTGATCTCGGGGCGGGTTTCGGTTACTTGGTCAAGGGCCAGCGCTGGGCCTTCGGGCACGGCAGGTGGTTCGGACTCGGCCTGCTGCCCGCGCTGATCACCCTCGTCGTGTACGCGGGCGCGCTCGTCGGCCTCGGCTACGGAGCCGACGACCTCGTCGCCTGGGCCACCCCGTTCGCCGACGACTGGTCCTCGCCCTGGCTCGGACTGCTCCGCAACGGCCTGACCGTCCTGGTCTTCGTGATCGGGATATTCCTCGCCGTCATCACCTTCACCGCGATGACCCTGCTCGTCGGCCAGCCCTTCTACGAGTCGCTCTCCGAGGCGGTCGACCGCAGCGAGGGCGGCGAAGTCCCCGAGTCGGGACTGCCGTTCTGGCGCGAGCTGTGGATCTCCGCCCGCGACTCGCTGCGCATCCTGATGCGCGTCGCGGTCTACGGTGTGCTGCTCTTCGCCCTCGGCTTCATCCCCGTCGTCGGGCAGACCGTGATCCCCGCCCTCGGCTTCTGCGTCACCGGCTACTTCCTCACCCAGGAGCTCACCGCGGTCGCGCTCCAGCGCCGGGGCATGGTCCTCAAGGACCGCCTGGTGCTGCTGCGCGGCAGGCGCTGGGCGGCCCTGGGCTTCGGTGTCCCGCTCGCCCTGGCCTTCGTCGTCCCGTTCGTCGCCGTGTTGCTGATGCCGGGCGCCGTGGCAGGGGCCACCCTGATGGCCCGCGAGCTGACGGAGGAGCCCGGGCCCCGGCCCGAGCCGGCCCCCGAGCCGCACTCCCTGCGCAAGGACTGAGTGCGGGTCCGGACGCGTTCAGCGCACGGAGAACCCGTACACCGTCGTCGAGGTGAACTCCTCGCCCGGCCTCAGCACCGTGCTCGGGAACTCCGGACGGTTCGGCGAGTCCGGGAAGTGCTGCGTCTCCAGCGCGATCCCCGCGCACGGCTCGAAGGGGCTCCCGCCGAGATGGTCGGCGGTGTAGAGCTGGAGCCCCGGCTCCGTCGTGCGGACCGTCAGCACCCGCCCGGAGGAGGGGTCGTACAGCTCGGCGACCGGCTCCCCGCCGGTCTCCTCCAGTACGTAGTTCGTGTCGTAGCCGGGCTCCACCGGCCTCGCCTCACGGAAGTCGTAGCGGGTGCCCTCCACCGGCAGGAGGTCGCCGGTCGGGAGGGACTCCCCGTCCGCCGGCGTGATCCGCCCGGCCGCGAGCCGAAGCACCTGGCCCAGCGCGCTCCCGCCGGCGGCCCCGGCGAGATTCCAGTACGTGTGGTTCGTCAGGTTCACCACCGTCGGCGCGTCGGTCGTCGCCCGGTAGCCGATCCGCAGCGCGCCGTCCTCGTCCAGGGTGTACGTCACCGAGACCGGCAGGCGCCCGGGAAAGCCCTCGTCGCCGTCCTCGGAGACCAGGGAGAACCGCACGCCGTCCGGGACCTCCCGTGCCTCCCACACCCGCTTGTCGAAGCCGCGCGCACCGCCGTGCAGGGTGTTGCGTCCCTCGTTGGACGTCACCCGGTGGGTCACACCGTCGAGCACGAACGACCCGCCGGCGATCCGGTTCGCGTACCGGCCGACCGTGGCGCCGAAGTAGGGGCTCGGATACGTCTCGTACGCCTTGACGTCCGGCAGCCCCAGGGCCACCTCCGCCCGGACGCCGTCGCGGCCGGGCACCTCGACCGACTGCACCAGGGCGCCGTACGTCAGCACCCGCACCAGGGTGCCGGAACGCTCCAGGGTCCAGCGCCGGACCGGCGTACCGTCCGTGAGGGTGGAGAAGTCTTCGCTCTGTACCGCCGTACCCGTCGTCACGATCAGGGACTTTACGCCGGGGGCCCGGCGGCGGTGACATTGCGGTAGGCGATCTCCGCCAGCCTGGCCTGCCCGTCCCGCCCCGGGTGGAACCAGTCCCACTCGCTCAGCTGCTTCCCGGTGAACCGGTAGTCGAACGCCGCGCCGCCGTCGTAGCGGCACCGCTCGTCCCGCGCGCAGACCTCCCGCAGCACGTCGTTGTAGGCCACCACCCGCGCACGGACCGCCTCCCGCCGCGCCACGGCGGCGGAGCCCATGTCGTCGGCGTCCGCGAGCATCGACCGGCAGATCCCCAGCTTCCAGATCTGCTTGCCCAGCGGGTTCTCCCGCCCGGTGGACCAGAGCCGCTTGAGGTCCGGCACGCTCGACACGTAGATCTGCGTCTTCGGGGCCGCCGCGCGCAACTGCCGGACCGATGCCTCGAACGAGGTCCGGAAGTCCGCCACCGGGGTCATGAGCCGTACCGAGTCCCGGCAGGCGTCGTTGGCGCCGATCATGACCGTGACCAGCTCGGGCCGCTCCTTCGCCGCCTGGGCCATCTGCTCGGGCAACTGGGCCATCCGGGCGCCCGACACGGCGTGGTTCCAGCTGTGCGAGGCCACCTTCGACGCGCCCAGGAGGCGTACGGCGAGACTGCGCACCGCGCCGTCGGTGCCCGTGGCCCAGGACACCTCGGGACAGTCGGCCAACACCGAACAGGCGTCGAAGCCACGTGTGATCGAGTCGCCGACCGCGGCGATCGAGGCGGGACGCACGTCCCACGCCGGTGCCGGGGCGGGGGCGGGGCTCCGGGTGGCGGAGGCGCCGCGGGTCACTTCGCCGCCGTCGGTGCAGCCGGTGAGCACGGCGGCACCGGCTGCCACGACCGCCGTCAGAGTGACCGCGTACCGCCGGGCGCGACGGCATGACGAACGCTCAGGCATCCCTGATTCCCCTCAGGTCACACGGGTGATTGTGCCCCTGGCACAACCGGACAGCCCCAGGTGGCGGGCCCTCACGCCCTCGCGGGTGAATGCTGAGGAATCAGGGGCCCGGGACCGACGGTACGTCACCCAAGCGACCCCGGCGCACGGTAGCTTTTCCCCGTCGAACCAGTGGCGCCCCACCGGCCTGTGCGTTCATCGACGGGTCCGGTACGTTATCTCACGTCACATACTGTCCCTTTTCAGGAGATTCACTCCCGATGCTGTTTACTGATGACAACCTCGGGAGCCGGCCGGGAAGAGGCGGTACGGGCGCGAGGCCGCTGGGGAAGGCGAACCTCGTCCCACACTGGAGGTCCCGGTGACGACACGTGGAGTCCTGTACGTTCACTCCGCACCGCGCGCGCTGTGCCCGCATGTCGAATGGGCGGTGGCGGGCGTGCTCGGTGTGCGGGTCCAGCTGGACTGGATCAGACAGCCGGCCGCACCCGGCACCTGGCGTTCCGAATTCTCCTGGAAGGGCAGAGCCGGCACTGCCTCGGAGCTGGCGTCCTCGCTCCGAGGCTGGGACCTGCTGCGCTTCGAGGTGACGGCGGAGCCGTGCCCCACGGCCGAGGGGGAGCGCTACAGCTCCACGCCCGGGCTGGGCATCTTCCACGCCGTCACGGGGATGAACGGCGACATCCTCGTCCCCGAGGACCGGCTGAGGGCCGCCCTGGCCCGTTCCCTGCGCGGAGAGACGGACCTGGAGACCGAGGTCGCCGGGCTGCTCGGCAAGCCCTGGGACGACGAGCTGGAGTCCTTCCGGCACGCGGGCGAAGGCGCTCCCGTCCGCTGGCTCCACCAAGTGGTCTGACGCCCCACCAGCGCCGTTCCGTACGGCTTCCGGTCCCTGCGGAAACGTTCCCTCGCAGGGGCCTCCGCCGCGGGCCGCGACGAGCCCGGTACGCGAGAGGCCCGCTCCCCGGTACGGGAAGCGGGCCTCTGCCGAACAAGTGCCCTGACGGGCGACGGATCAGACCGAACGGAACGCCAGCACCACGTTGTGGCCGCCGAAGCCGAACGAGTTGTTGATCGCGGCGATCGAACCCTCGGGCAGCGCACGCGGCTCGCCGCGCACGATGTCCGCCTCGACCGCCTCGTCCAGGTCGTCGACGTTGATGGTCGGCGGGGCGATGCGGTGGTGCAGGGCCAGCACGGTCGCCACCGTCTCGATGCCGCCGGCGCCACCCAGCAGGTGACCGGTCATCGACTTCGTGGCCGAGATGGCGACGTGGTCCAGGTCGTCACCCAGCACCGCGCGCAGCGCCTTGATCTCGGCGATGTCGCCCTGCGGCGTGGAGGTGGCGTGCGCGTTCAGGTGCACGACCTCCGACGGCTTCAGGTCGGTGGAGTCCAGCAGGTTCTGCATCGCCGCGGCGATGCCGCGCCCGGTGGGCTCGGGCTGCGCGATGTGGTGGGCGTCGGCCGACAGGCCCTGGCCCAGCACCTCGCAGTAGACCTTGGCGCCACGCGCGGCGGCGTGCTCCGCGGACTCCAGGATCACGACGCCGGCGCCCTCGCCGAGGACGAAGCCGTCACGGGCGGTGTCGTAGGGGCGAGAAGCCTTCTCGGGCTCGTCGTTGCTCTTGGACATCGCCATCATGTTGGCGAACGCCGCGATCGGCAGCGGGTGGATCGCCGCCTCCGTACCACCGGCGACGACCACGTCGGCACGGCCGGTGCGGATCATCTCGACGGCGTACCCGATGGCCTCGGCGCCCGACGCGCAGGCGGAGACCGGAGTGTGGACACCGGCCTGGGCGTTGACCTCGAGGCCGACGTTGGCGGCCGGGCCGTTGGGCATGAGCATGGGAACGGTGTGCGGGGAGACGCGGCGTACGCCCTTCTCCTTCAGCACGTCGTACTGGTCGAGCAGGGTGATCACGCCGCCGATGCCGGAGGCGATGACCGAACCCAGACGCTCGGGCTGGATCTTCTCGTCCTCACCGGCCTTGCCGGTGAAGCCGGCGTCCGCCCACGCCTCGCGGGCCGCGATCAGCGCGAACTGCGCCGAACGGTCCAGCTTGCGGGCGAGGGGACGGGGCAGCACTTCGCCGGGGTCGACGGCCGCGAGGGCGGCGATGCGGACGGGCAGTTCGGCGAAACGTTCGCCCTCGAGAGGCTTGACGCCGGACCGGCCGGCCATCAGACCTTCCCAGGTCGATGCGGAGTCGCCACCCAGCGGAGTGGTTGCGCCGATACCGGTGACGACCACGGTGCGATTGGTCGGGCTCACTGGAAAATCTTCTCCACGTGTAGAGGGTCGTGAATCAGCGGCGCCACCGCCGGGTGGCGACACACGGGACGAACTGGGATCAGTTCTGGTGCTTCAGGATGTACTCGGCAGCATCGCCGACCGTCTTGAGGTTCTTGACGTCCTCGTCGGGGATCTTGACGTCGAAGCGCTCTTCGGCGGCGACGACGACCTCGACCATGGACAGCGAGTCGACGTCCAGGTCGTCGGTGAAGGACTTGTCCAGCTGGACGTCCTCGACCGGGATACCGGCGATCTCGTTGACGATCTCGGCGAGACCGTTGACGATCTCTTCCTGAGTGGCGGCCATGTTGGCGCTCCTTCTATATGTTTCTGCAGGGTTCGGGCATGCGGACCGAAAAGTCCGAGGTGCCTAGGGGAGGGTAACGACCGTCGCGGCGTAGACGAGACCCGCCCCGAAGCCGATGATGAGCGCCGTGTCGCCGCTCTTGGCCTGACCGGTCGCCAGAAGCCGCTCCATCGCGAGCGGAATCGAGGCGGCCGACGTGTTGCCGGTGGTTTCCACGTCACGGGCGACCGTGACGTGCTCCGGCAGCTTGAGCGTCTTCACCATCGAATCGATGATCCGCATGTTGGCCTGGTGCGGAATGAAGACATCCAGGTCTTCCGGGGAGATCCCGGCCGCCTCCAGCGCCTGCTGGGCGACCTTCGCCATCTCGAAGACGGCCCAGCGGAAGACCGCCTGGCCTTCCTGCGTGATGGCGGGGAACTTGACCTCGCCCTTGCTGTTGAGCGGCAGGTTCGACACGTCGCCGATCTGGAAGTGGTTCCAGGCCACGGTCTGCTTGATCGTCTCGGACTTGTCGCCCTCGGAACCCCAGACCGTGGGGCCTATGGCGGCCTCCTGGGAGGGTCCGACCACGACCGCGCCCGCGCCGTCACCGAACAGGAAGGCCGTCGCACGGTCCTCCAGGTCGGTGAGGTCGCTCAGCCGCTCGACACCGATGACGAGTACGTACTCCGCCGAGCCTTCGACGACCATGCCCTTGGCGAGCGTCAGGCCGTAGCCGAAGCCCGCGCAGCCGGCCGAGATGTCGAAGGCGGCGGGCTTGCCCGCGCCGACCCTGTGCGCGATCTCGGTCGCGACGGCAGGGGTCTGCTTGAAGTGCGAGACGGTGGAGACGATGACCGCGCCGATCTGCTCGGGCGCGATCCCTGCATCGGCGATCGCCTTGCCGGAGGCCTCCACGGACATCATCGCCACGGTCTCCTCGTCGGAGGCCCAGTGGCGGGTCGCGATACCGGAGCGGGAGCGGATCCACTCGTCGGACGAGTCGATCGTCTCGAGGATCACCTCGTTCGGCACGACACGGGTGGGGCGGTAGCCGCCGACACCGATGATCCGTGCGTACGGGGCGCCCTTGCTGGGCTTGATCTTCGACATGCTCTCGGGCTCCTTAGGCGCCCGCGTGCTCGGAGATGAGCGCGCGGGCAGCGTCGAGGTCGTCGGGGGTCTTGAGCGCGAGGGTCTTCACGCCGGGCAGAGCGCGCTTGGCGAGCCCGACGAGGGTCCCGCCCGGCGCCGCCTCGATCAGAGCCGTGACCCCGAGTTCGGCGAAGGTCTCCATGCACAGGTCCCAGCGGACCGGGTTGGCGACCTGGCCGACGAGCCGCGAGATGACCTCGGCGCCGTCGGCGACCGTCTTCCCGTCGGCGTTCGAGACGTAGGTGACCTTCGGGTCGGCGACCGTCAGGCCGGCGGCCGCGGCACGCAGCTTCTCCACGGCCGGAGCCATGTGGTGCGTGTGGAACGCACCGGCGACCTTGAGCGGCACCACGCGGCGCACGCCCTCGGGCATGTCCCCGGTCAGCGCGGCGATCTGGGCTGCGGTGCCCGCGGCGACGATCTGGCCGCCGCCGTTCACGTTGGCCGGGGTGAGCCCCAGCTTCTCCAGGTGCGGGACGGTGACCTCGGGGTCTCCGCCGAGGAGCGCGGCCATGCCGGTCTCGGTGACCGCGGCGGCCTCGGCCATGCCGAGCCCCCGGGTGCGTACGAAACGGAGCGCGGCCTCGTCCTTGATGACGCCGGCGAACGCGGCGGCGGTGATCTCACCGACGCTGTGTCCGGCGACGACGCCGGGCGAGGCGTCCAGCGCGCTCGCGGACAGCAGACCCGCGGCGACGAGCAGCGGCTGGGCCACGGCCGTGTCGCGGATCTCCTCCGCGTCGGCCTTCGTGCCGTAGTGGGCAAGGTCGAGCTCGATGGCGTCGGACCACGCCGCGATGCGGTCTGCGGCACCGGGGAGTTCGAGCCAGGGAGTCAGGAAGCCGGGCGTCTGAGCGCCTTGGCCGGGAGCGACGAGTACGAGCACACTCACACTCTCTCTTGTGGACGGCCCAGGACGCCCGTGGGGACAGGGACGAAGAACCGTCGGGGGAATTGTTGAACTTCGACAAAAGTCTAGGACTGGGTGTCACCGTCGGCCAAGCGCCCCAGGATGAGGGCGATCCGCAGCGTGAACGCGGAACGTACATCAGAGGGTGACCACCCGGTGACGTCGGTCACACGTCGCAGCCGGTAGCGCACGGTATTGGGGTGCACGAACAGCATCCGCGCCGCGCCCTCCAGGCTGCTCGCCTGCTCCAGATACACACTCAGCGTCTCCAGAAGTGCCGAACCCGCTTCTTCGAGCGGTCTGTAGATCTCCTCCACCAACTGATCGCGCGCGGCGGGGTCGCCCGCCATCGCACGCTCCGGAAGGAGATCGTCCGACAGGACGGGCCTCGGGGCGTCCTGCCACGCCGAACATGCCCGCAGACCGGCTGCGGCCGCCTGCGCGGACCGGGTCGCGGCGAGGAGGTCGGGGACCACCGGGCCGGCCACCACAGGACCGGCCGCATACGGTCCGATCAGGGACTTCGCCACGTTCAGCGGGTTGTCACTGCCACCGGCGATCACCACGAGACGGTGCCCGAGCACCCCCGTCAGCACCTGGAGCTTGGCGTGCCGCGCCGCTCTCCGGATCGCCTCCACGGTCAGCTCGCTGTCCCCTTCGGGGGCCGTACCGAGGATCACGCACACATGTTCGGGGGAGTTCCAGCCGAGTGCCGCCGCCCGGGACACCGCCCCCTCGTCGGCCTCGCCGGACAGCACCGCGTTCACCACCAGCGACTCCAGCCGGGCGTCCCACGCGCCCCGGGCCTCGGCCGCCTGCGCGTACACCTGGGCGGTCGCGAAGGCGATCTCGCGCGCGTAGACGAGCAGTGCCTCGCGCAGCACCGACTCGTCGCCGGGCGCCGCGACCTCCTCGATCGCGGCCTCCATGACCTCGATCGTCGTCCGGACCATCTCGACGGTCTGCCGCAGGGTGATCGCCCGCGTCAGCTCGCGGGGGGCCGTGCCGAACACGTCGGTGGAGATCGCCTGCGGAGTCTCCGGGTGCCGGAACCACTCGGTGAACGCGGCGATACCCGCCTGGGCGACCAGGCCGATCCAGGACCGGTTCTCCGGGGGCATCGCCCGGTACCACGGCAGCGCCTCGTCCATGCGGGCGATGGCGTTGGCGGCCAGCCGGCCGGAGGCCTGCTCCAGCCGTTTCAGGGTCGCGGCGTGCAGATGGGCGTCATGCGTTGCGGGCTGCTCAGGATCGGGTCGGGGCACGCACACAAGACTGCCTTATCGGGACAGGTGCACGGATGCCCGGGGCGGAACGCCGGCCGGCGGGGATACCTTGAGGGGGTGATGGACGTACGCCGCTCCGGCGACCGCTTCCGCGGAGGAGACCCGGCCACGGGTGGTTCCGCGGGCATCGAGACGCTGCACGCCTTCTCCTTCGGGCGGTTCTACGACCCGGACAACCTGCGCTTCGGGCCGATCCTGGCCTGCAACGAGGAGCGTCTCGCCCCCGGTGCCGGCTTCGACGAGCATCCGCACAGCCACACCGAGATCGTCACCTGGGTGGTGGAGGGCGAACTCACCCACCGCGACTCGGCATCGCACGCCACCGTCGTACGCGCCGGCGACGTCCAGCACCTGAGCTCGGCCGGCGGGGTGCGGCACGTGGAGCGCAACGACGGGGACGCGCCGCTGACCTTCGTCCAGATGTGGCTGGCCCCGCTGGAGGCGGGCGGGGAGCCCTCGTACACCCATGTCGCAGGGATAGCCGACTCCACCCCGTACGCCCTCCCCGATGCAGGCGCGATGCTCCACGTCCGCCGGATGTCCGAGGGCGAGCGCACGGCGGTGCCGGACGCGACGGGCGTGTACGTCCATGTCGTGCGGGGGCGGGTGGCCGTCGCCGGTGAGGAGCTGGGGCCGGGGGACTCCGCCCGGATCACGGAGTCCCGGGGCCTTGAGCTGGAGGCACTGGAGCCGGCCGAGACCCTGCTCTGGGAGCTCGCCGCGGTGTGAGGGCGACCGGTGCGCCCTCTGCGCGGGCCCGGCGCTCCCTCCGGTCAGAACACCCGGAGTGTGATGCGTTCGACGATGGTCAGGGTGTGGGCGCCGTAGACGAGGAAGACGGCGGCGGCCGCAACGGCGATCACTGCGAGAGGCCAGACGATTCGGGGGTTCATGCGGGGGTGATCTCCTTGACCGCGTGGGGGTGGGTGGTGGTTCCGACCGGGAGAACGCTGTCGCACAGGTCCCTGACGGTGGGGTCGTGGGTGGCGATGACCACCGCGCAGCCCGAGTCGGCCAGGGCACGGAGGGTGGCGATCACCATGCGGGTGTTGTCGAGGTCGAGGGCGCCGGTGGGTTCGTCGGCCAGGACCAGGGCGGGTTGTTTGACGATGAGCCGGGCGAGAGCGACGCGTTGCTGTTCGCCGCCCGAGAGACGGTGGACGACGTCGTCCCCGCGGCCCGCCAGTCCGACCTGCTCCAGTGCCTGGGCGACGGCCGGGCGGGATCCCCGGCCCGTGCGGAGCGGCTTGACGGCGACACTCAGGTTGTCGGCGATGGTGGCGTTGTCGATCAGGGCGTAGTTCTGGAACAGGTAGCCGAGGGTGTCGCGGCGGTAGGCGCGGGCCTTGCGGGGGCTGAGCTTCGTGAGGTCCTGGTCGTGGTGGCGCATGGTGCCGGTGGTGGGGGAGTCGAGCAGGCCGAGGCAGTTGAGGAGGGTGGACTTGCCGGATCCGCTGGGGCCGGTCAGGGCGAGCATCCTCCCGGCTTCGACGGTGAAGGTCAGGTCCTGCCAGAGGACGCGGGAGCCGAAAGACTTGGACAGTCCGGTCAGGTCGATCACGCTTCGGTGGATCCTTCTTTGACGATGCGGCGGTGGAAGAGGGCCAGAACCGAGAGGACGGTGACGATCTCGATCGTCACGAGGCCGACGATGACGGTCAGATCCCTGTCCGTGAGGGACAGCGGGTCACGGGGGGCCGGGATACCCATGGCCTTGTACCGGTCGAGGCCTTGGTTCCACTGGTGGACCTGGTACGGCAGCCAGGAGACGAGCAGCACGACGACCGCAGCTTCGGCGGCCAGAAGGGTGCGGTGGGTGGTGGTGAAGGCCCAGCCGTGGATGTGCCGGGCGAAGATCCGCTGGGCGTTCTTACGCGTGTGGACGATGACCACGCCGATTCCGGTGACGAGCAGAACCACCAGGGCGATGGCCAGGTTGAACAGGCGCAGACGGAAGTCGCCGGTGATGTCCCGGATCGCCTGGGCGGCGTCCGCGGCGACGGGGCTGATGCCGACGATCTCGTTGCGCATGCCACCGGCGGCGATGTCGGCCGGGTCCGGGAAGACGACGCTGCGCTGGGAGGCGTAGGCGGTGTAACCCTTGTCGCTGAGGTAGTCGTTGCCGTTGGGGAGGACGACGATGACGGGGTCGGTGAGGAACGAGTCGTCCGAGGGCCGGTCCTGCCCGGACTCGCGGGTACCGCGGGCGTTGTACGTGAAGATCTTCTGGTGGTCCGCCGTGGTCTTCACGTCGATCTTCCCGGACGTGATCCGTTCCGGATCGGAGGGGCTGACCAGGCTCGGTACCAGGTGTGCGATCTGCTGGGCATGGGCGGCGAGCCGCTGCGGAACCAGGACCAGGACACGCCCGTCGCCGCCGGTGGTGGCGGCGTAGGGCCCACCGTCGGGGGCGAGGACCTTCTGCCGTTCCAGGAACGTCTCGTTGGCCACCATCAGGTGGTCGGCTGGGATGCCCTGGGCCTTGCGTGAGCGCCCGAGATCCTTGCGGCCGGCGAGGACGATCTGCCCGTCGGCGTCGGCCCGGCGCAGCCAGGGGCCGACTTTCGCCTCCAGTTTCTTCAACGCGTCAGGTGCGCCGAGGTAGCCGTTGAGGCGGATGGTGGAGGCGTCGCCCGCCTTCCTGTACGCGCTGAGGGTGTCCTCGCGCCGGGCGAGGTCCTGTCCGGCCTGCATCACCGAGGTGGCGATGGTGAGGGCGAGCAGAAGGGCCGGTATGCGTACGAGATAGGTGGCGGCCGCGGTGGCACGGGCGGGTATCTCCCCCTTGAGGGCCGCCAGGATGCCGGTGCGGGCGGTCAGACCGAGCATCGCACCGTGAGCGACCACGACGAGTGCGGTGAGGACGGCCGCGGTCGCCGCTGCGATCAGCGCGAACAGGCCGAACCAGGCAAGGGAGTTGTACCAGGCCAGCAGCGCCGTCGCCCCGGCTGCCACAGCTGCGAGGGCCGCCGTCCAGAAGCGGAGGAGACGGCGCAGATCGCGACCGAGGATCGCGGGCAGCGACATGCCTTGCAGACGCAGAACCCCGTAGGCCTTGGCGTTGAGCAGAACACCCGCGCCGGTCATGGTGACGCTTGCCAGGGCGAGGACGACGAGGGAACCGACCAGGGCGCTCCCGCCGTAGGCATAGGAGAGCTCGGCCACGGAGGCCGGCCGGCCGTGCCATGCGGAGAGGCCGTGCCGCTCCAGCAGGCCGAGGAACGGCTCGACCGCCCTGGGATCGCCGAAGAGGTAGTACAGGCCGCGCGGGTCACGGTCGGAGACCTCGGCGAACGGCCGGGTCGTGGTGGCCTGACCAGGGCTGAATGCCGGATAGCCGTCCTCGAGCCAGTCGGCGCGGGGGCCGCTGGGGGTCAGATAGAGATCGCGGCTGCGATCCGGGTGTTCCAGGTCGACTTCCTGGCGGCCGACGGTGACACCGCGGTCGCGGGCGAATCCTTCGATCGCCCGCTCGATCGCGGCCCCGGTGCTGGTGTCTCGCGACTCCGTGACCTGGACGACCGCGTCGTAGCCCAGGGTCCACTGCTCCTCGAAGCTTCTGAGGAACAGGAAGGAGAACAGGGCGGAGAACGCCAGGATGACGGCGTGGGCGAATCTGACGCCACGGTGCAGCATGCGTGTCCTACGAACTGTGGGGGATCGGCCGGCCGGGTGGTGGAAATGCGTGCATGCCCCTGGACGACCCCGTCAGGGGCATGCCAAGCGACTACGGACCGGTCAGCAAGTGGTCTTGTAGTAGGTCTCGTTGCCGGAGAGGGCGGCGTCGGCCTGGGTCAGGGACCAGTCGCCGGCCGAAGCCTCGTCGCTGTCGATGAAGGAGCCGACCGAGGTCGAACCGTGGCACTTGCTCTTGTGGTAGTAGTCCGACCAGACGTAGGAGGTGCCGGCGCCGTAGTCCCAGGTCCCGCCACCGATCTCCTTGATGGTCGCCAGAGCGGGAACGGCGCCGCCCGCCACCAGGGTGCCGGTCACGACCGCGATCTGCACTGCGCGCTTGATTCTCATCAATGACTCACTTTCGGCAAAGGATGTGAAGAACTCCGAACGATCTTGAACAAGGAGAATGATCATCACTGGGTGGCCACGTGGGCAGCGGGAATCAAGCCGAACCGTGACGAGAAATGATCTTGATTGGTCGTATGGTGCATGCGGCGCAGGTGAACCGCGTGCACCCGTGCTGATTGTGTGGCCATGGTGTGGTGATCGGTCGGCATTCCTCTTCCAGGTCATCACCTCGACGGCATCCGGGGGAGGGGGGATCTTCATCTCGCGGCCACGAGGACGCCGACGGGCCCGGCCATGATCGGGCCGTCCGAGACCCCGTGCCAGGAGGCCCTCATGTTCCGCCGCACCCTGTCCGTCATTGCCACCGCCGTCACGCTCGCCGCCGCCGGATCCACTGCGCAGGCCTCGGCCGCCTCCCGTCCCGGGCCTCGCGTCCTGGACGTGATGTCCTTCAACATCCACCACGCCCAGGGCACCGACGACGTGCTCGACCTGGACCGGATCGCCCGTGTGGTCAAGCAGAACGGCGCGGACGTGGTGGGCCTCCAGGAGGTCGACAACCACTACTCGGCGCGCAGCGAGTGGGCCGACCAGGCCGCCGAGCTCGCCGAACGGCTGGACTACCACGTGGTGTTCGGCGCCAACATCGACAACGCCCCGCCGGCCGGAAGCGACCACCGGGTGCAGTACGGCACCGCGATCCTGTCCCGATACCCGATCACCGCCTCGGAGAACACCTGGCTGTTCAGGTCGCCCGACCAGGAGCAGCGCGGCCTGCTGCACGCCACGATCGACGTCCACGGCAGGAAGGTGGAGTTCTACAACACCCACCTGGCCGCCAGTTCGCAGACCGACCGCCTCAAGCAGTCCGCACAGGTCGTGGACCTGATCGGCGCGAACAAGCCCGGAATCCTGGTCGGCGACTTCAACGCCCTGCCGGACGCCCCGGAGTCGTTGCCGCTCCAGCAGGCCTACACCGACGCCTGGACCAGGTCCCTGCACCCCAAGGGCGACGGCGGCACGTACCCGGTCGAGGCGCCGACCAAGCGGATCGACGTCATCTACACCACCAGGGACGTCAAGCCGCTGATCACCCGCGTCGTGAGCGGCGAGCCGGCCGCCTCCGACCACCTGCCGGTGCTCGGCAAGGTCCTCGTCACCCGCTGAGCGCACCGGTGGCCCGATCTGCCGGGCACTGGTCGGCCACGGCCCGGCGCCCGCGCCTCAGGGTGAACGCACCCAGGGGGCGAAGCGCTGCCCGGGGGCAGCGTCCTCGCGCCAGTACCTCAGGACCGTCTCCCGGAGGATCTCGACCCGCTCGGCGGCGATGAGGCACGGGACCGGCTCCCGTCCGCCGGCGTCCGCCTCGAAGGCGACCAGGACGGGTGGTTCCTCGCCGAGGTGACTCGTGACCTCGGCGGTCTCGGCGGGGGAGGGGGCGCGGAACACCGGATTCAGGAAGCTCGACGGGCAGCTGACGAGGAGAGGGTCACCGAAGACAAGCTCCAGTCCGTGGGCGTAGGTCAGGTCGTGGGAGGCTGCGAGGCGCAGCTCCCCCGCGTTCCAGGTGACCACGTCCCAGTCCCACCAGGAGCCCTCGGGCAGCCGGATCGGGTGTTTTCCCGTACTGCTCATGCCGGAGCGTCAGTTGCCGCTCGTGGCCCGGCGTTCCGCCGCGTCCGCGAGTCCGTCCAGCTCACGCATGGCCTGGCCGTGGCCGCTCATCCGGCGTGAGACGGTGCCGATGGTGAACAGGGCGACCCCGGCCACGGACACGGGGATCGAGAGGCCGAGCACGGCCATCGCCTCCGGCCAGTCACGTTCGTCGGCGCAGTAACCACCGTGGCCACGGCCCTCGTTGGCGGTGCCGCGATCGGTGAGCAGCCGCGACTCGCACTCGGCCGGGTACTGGTCGTCGGGTTTGCGGTCCACCTCGTACGGCAGCAGGATCAGCACGGTGCACCAGGCCCACAGCAGGGTGGCCAGAGCGAGCAGGGCCAGGCCCCAGTTACGTGTCTTCCCGGCGCGGTGACGGAAGTCGAGGTCGAACTCACGGGATCGCATGGCGAATGAATCTATCGGAGTCCGGTGCGGACGGCTCTCGAGAATAGCTACGCTCCGGCCATGACGGCGCAGTGGTACGTCCTTATCGAGGAGGACACTCGTGAGTCCCGGAGTGCCGACGGCAATGATCTGAAGCTGCACCGCTGGACCCTGGTGGCCGGCCATCACATCGGTGGCGCGGAGGCGGACGCGCTCGCGGTGGCCGAGGACGCGGCCCTGCACTACGTGCCGGCGGTCCTCGCCCGCCATTCCCGCCCCGGTGACGCCCCGGCCCGCAGCGTGTTCCTCACCCCCGACGGCTCCTGGCTGGTCTGGCTCAAGCAGCAACACCGCGACTGCCACATCCGCGTGACCGTGGCGCGTCTCGTCCACCGGCAGGAGGAGGTGCAGGCGCCGCCGAGGAGCCTCAAGCAGAAGCTCCGCCACGCTCTGGACGGGCCGGACACTCCGCCCGAACCCTGGGCGCCCGCGCGGGAGAAGCCCTCGGCGGAGGCGTAGGGACCATCGGGGCGGCGGCGCGCACGGCCACCGCGCGGACGAGTGTCACTGCCCCGCAACCTGCGGCACGGTGCCACTTGTGGGAGTGCTCCGGGCTCAGCCGATCTGGTAGAACTCCACGTTCCCGTACTGGTAGGTGTTGGCGATTCCGCTGGTGGCTCCCACCACCAGCTCGACCGAACCGTTCTCGTGGCGCTCGGAGCGGACGTCGATGTTCACCGGCGTGTCCGTGCACCAGTAACTCTTGTACTTCCAGGTGCCGTTCCAGTTGCGGTAGCCCAGTGTCACGGACTGCCCCGTGATGGTGCCGTGGTGGCAGTAGGCGTCGAGGACGCCCTTGACCGTGTAGTTGCGCGGGCCGTCACTGCTGACCGTCCCGTTGAAGCGGACGTCGTACTGGGTGACCCCCCACCCGTCCGTCTTCTGGTAGTTGACGTGGGCGTCGAGGGTTGCTGCGTCTGCCGAGGAGGCGGGCAGGAGCGCGGCGCTCAACGCGGCGAGAGCGGTGGCGCACGCACGGGCCATGCGGCCCGTCGGCCGGGGACCGGCCGAGGTGTTCGTCGTCATGCCCTGGAAACGATCTTCGGCATGGGGCAGTCTTCGTCCGTTGGAGTGACTTCACGTTCTGTGACGAGGAGAGTTCATGACGGGTTACAGGACGATGCCGTTCCACCTGGAGACCGAGCGGCTCACCTTGCGCCCGTGGGCCGAGTCGGACGCTGTCGAGGTGAACGCGCTGATGGCCGAACGCGAGGACGGGAAGGCCAGGACGGTCGGGCACACCCGTGCGTCGATCGTCGAGATGATCGCCGCCATGGAGTCCACGGGTATCGCCCTGCTCCCGATCCAGCGCCGTGAGGAGGGCGACTTGATCGGGTACTGCGGGCTGATCATCGGTCGGTCCACCCTGGACGAGCCCGAGATCGCGTACGAGCTGTTCCGGCGTGCGCACGGGCAGGGTTACGCCACCGAGGCCGCCCGCGCGGTGCTCGACGCGGCGGCCGCCACGGGCCGGTCGAGGCTCTGGTCGACGGTGAGGGACTGGAACGCGCCGTCGTTCCGCGTGCTGGAGAAGCTGGGCTTCCAGCGGGACCACGTCGTGGCGGAGGAGGACGCCGAGGAGAAGGGCGAACTGGTCTGGCTCACGCGGTCACTTCCGTGAGCGGGTGAGTGGGCCGGCTGCCAAGGTGCGGATCAGCCTGCCGTCTGCCGGAGCCAGGTGTCCAGGGCGTCGAAGTCGGCGTCCGTGAGGCCCCGCCATGCCTCGACGTGGTGCAGCAGGGCAAGGCCCGGCGGGTGGTGCGCCGCCACCCAGGCGCGGTCGGTGTCCGTGATCTCGTCGTCGACCCAGGCGAAGGGCCGTCCGGCCGCCCATCCGACCAGCCCGGGCGTCTTCCAGTGCAGCCCCGGCGGCTCCTCGGGAGCGGGGTCGGGCCAGTCGACCAGGGGCAGTTCGGGCAGGCCGAGCCAGGGGGAGACGCAGTCGTTGGCATCGGACATCCAGGTGGTCGCCCACACGAGCTCGCACGGGAGAGTCAGCAGCCGGGGGCCGTAGGACGGGTCGATCCGGGTGACCAGCGGATTCGACTCCGCGCCGCCCGACGCGTGTGCCGCCTCGTAGACCGGATAGCCGTCCGGGCGCTGTTGCGGGCTCGCACCGAAGGGGAGGAGCGGCCCGTCGACATCGAGGAACAGGAGGGACGGCGGTGTCACGGTCACCTCTGCACGCTATCGGCCCCGTGCCCGGCCCGCGCGCAGGGCGGGGCCGGGCCACAGGCGTCCTGTGGGGTCGCGGCTCAGCGCAGCCCGTCGACGAAGGCCTGCCAGGCACCGGCGCTCACGACGACCACGGGCCCGGACGGGTTCTTGCTGTCCCGGACCGGGACGGATGCCGCGCAGCCGTCGGCCACCTCGACGCATTCGCCGCCGGTGCTGCCGCTGTAGGAGGACTTACGCCAGGTGGCGCCGCCGGTGACGGTGCACTCGACGCAGTCGCCGCCGTTGGTTCCGCTGTACGACGACTTACGCCACGCCGCGCCGACCAGGTCAGGGCTGGCATCCATACCGTTCCTCCATCACGCGAGCGATCAGTTCCGCCGAGGCCTCCGGGGAGAGGGCGGTGGCTTGCAATCGAGCGTAGCCGACCGAACGTTCCTTGATCACCTGCGGATTGGCGGTCATATGCCCCTGGCCGTAGCTCTCCACGTAGAAGAGGTCGGGGTCGTCGTCGAACCTGAGTAGGTTGAACGAACCCATCATTCCGGCGTGTTGGCCGGTGGAGAACGGAAGCACCTGGATCTGTACCCATGGCTTGTCGCGGCAATCCAACAAGCGCGTCAGTTGGCCCCGCATCACTTCACGCCCGCCCACTTCCTGGAGCAACGCCGCCTCGCTCAGGACGACCCACAGCACGGGCGGGTGATCACTGTGCAGGATCCGCTGGCGCTCCAGTCGGGCCGCGACGAACTCGTCCGTCCTGCCGGGATGATCGACGGAGAGCAGGGCCCGCGCGTACTCCTCCGTCTGCAGCAGTCCGTACACCAACTGCGCCTGGTACGTGGAGATGTACGTGGCCCGCGCCTCCATCTCCGCGTACGGCTGGAACCAGGTGGGCAGTTGGCTGCGCAGGACCAGGCCGACGAGGCGGGAGAAGACGCCGTCCGTGCCGAGGGCAGCGTCCAGGCGTTCGGAGAAGTCGCGGGTGGGGACCTTCTTCGTGGTCTCGATCTGGCCGATCAGCGAACCCGTGCAGAAGATGATCTCGCCCAACTGCCCCTGTCTCAGGCCGTGGGCCTCGCGCTGGCGGCGCAGCTCCCAGCCGTAGTAGTCCAGAGGGGACGCGCTGGGATCGAGGGACTGCACGTTGGCCACGGCGGGACCTCCGGCTCCAACGCCTCGCGGCGTTCGTTTCAGGTCGTAGCCGAGCGTAGCCGGGTCGCTGCACTCTGGTGCCATGGATCACGACATCGACACCCGGTCCGGTGACGCGGAGGCCGTCTACCGCGCCGACCTGGCGGTCGGGGAGCACTCCGCCCGCCACCTGCGCCGCATCCTGCGGCTCTACCTGAAGGGCTGGGGGATGCAGGAGCTGGCCGACGCGGCGGAGCTCGCTCTCGGGGAGCTGATCGCGAACGTCGTACGACACGTGCCCGGCGGTCGCTGCCAGACCCTGATCTACCGGCTGCCCGAGGACCGGGTACGGGTGGAGGTGACCGATGCCTGTCCCCGCCTGCCCGAACCGGGCGCCGGGGACGTCCTCGGCGAGGGCGGGCGGGGGCTGCTGCTGGTGGACGCCGTCACCGACGGCTGGGGCGTCGAGGCGCGCGGTGACGGGCGCGGGAAGACGGTGTGGTTCGAATGCGCTCAGCGGGAACGGAGCTCCGCCAGCACCGCGTCGGTGAACGGGGTCCACGCCTCGGACGCCCAGGGCCCGAAGTTCCGGTCGGTGAGGGCGACGCAGGCCGCGCCGGCCGCCGGATCGATCCACAGGAAGGTGCCGGACTGGCCGAAGTGGCCGAAGGTCGCGGGCGAGGAGGAATCCCCGGTCCAGTGCGGGGACTTGGAGTCGCGGATCTCGAAGCCGAGCCCCCAGTCGTTGGGGTTCTGATGCCCGTAGCCGGGAAGCACGCCCTTGAGGCCGGGGTGGACCACGCTCTGCGCCTCCAGGACCGTGCGCGGGTCGAGCAGACGCGGGGCCTGGACCTCGGCCGCGAAGCGCACCAGGTCGTCGACGGTCGAGACGCCGTCCTTGGCCGGTGAGCCCTCCAGGGTCGTCGACGTCATCCCCAGGGGCTCCAGGACGGCCTGGCGGGCGTACTCCGCGAAGGGGATGTCGGTGGCCTTGGCGATGTGGTCGCCGAGGACCTCGAAACCGGCGTTGGAGTACAGCCGGCGGTTGCCGGGAGGTGCCGTGACCCGGTGCTCGTCGAAGGCGAGACCGCTGGTGTGCGCCAGCAGGTGGCGGACCGTGGAACCCTCGGGGCCCGCCGGTTCGTCGAGCTCGACGGCGCCCTCCTCGTAGGCCACCAGCGCCGCGTAGGCCGCCAGCGGCTTGGTCACCGAGGCCAGCGGGAAGCGGTGCGCGGTAGGGCCATGAGACCCCAGGAGCGTGCCGTCCGAGGTGACGACGGCGGCTGCCGCGGTGGGGACGGGCCAGTTCTCGATCATCGCCAGGCTCTGCATGCGTACGAGCCTAACGGGGCACTCGCACGAGCAGATCCGAGGGCTGTGGGCGCACGGGCGCCCGCCCGGCGGCCGAAAACCGAGATCGCCTCCCGTATTCGCTTGCTTGGAGCGCACTCCAAGGTTCTAGCGTTGGAGTCATGACGGTGATGGAGAGCACGGAGAGCGTTACCGCACGGACGGACGCCTGCGCATCGGCTCCGAAGGCGCATCCGCGCCCGGAGGGGCAGGACCGCTACACCATCAGCGAGGTCGTCGCCTACACCGGGCTCACCGCCCACACGCTGCGCTGGTACGAGCGGATCGGGCTGCTGTCCCACGTCGACCGCTCCCACACCGGGCAGCGCCGGTTCACCAACCGCGACCTGGACTGGCTGGCCTTCGTGGGGAAGCTGAGGCTGACCGGGATGCCGGTCGCCGACATGGTCCGGTACGCCGAACTGGTCCGCGAGGGCGAGCACACCTTCGCCGAGCGGCAGGAACTGCTGGAGGCGACCCGGCGCGATGTGAAGGAGCGGATCGCGGAGCTCCAGGGCACTCTCGCCGTACTGGACTTCAAGATCGACTTTTACCACGGCGCCCGCGCGGCGTCGGAAAGGTTCTGACGACATGAGCGACACCACGAGGATCGCGGCAGTACAGCTCGGCACCGGGGGCCCGCAGGTCGGTGTGCAGGGGCTCGGCTGCATGGGGATGAGCGAGTTCTACGGGGAGACGGACGAGGCGGCCGCCCGGGACACCCTGGAGGCGGCACTGGAAGCGGGCGTCACCCTCTTCGACACCGCGGACATATACGGGCGGGGCGCCAACGAGACCTTCCTCGCGCCGTTCGTCGGCGCGCACCGCGACGAGATCACGCTGGCCACGAAGTTCGCGATAGAGCGGACCGACGACCCGCACTACCGGGGTGTGCGCAACGACGCCGCGTACATCCGCGAGGCGGTCGAGGCGAGCCTGCGCCGGCTGAACACCGATGTCATCGACCTGTACTACATGCACCGCCGTGACCCGCTCGTGCCGTTCGCCGAGTCGGTGGGCGCGATGGCGGAGCTCGTGCAGCAGGGCAAGGTGAAGCAGCTCGGCCTGAGCGAGGTGACCGGCGACGAGCTCCGTGAGGCGCACGCCGTGCACCCCGTCGCGGCCCTCCAGTCCGAGTGGTCCCTCTTCAGCCGGGACGTGGAGCGCAGCGCCGTGCCCGCGGCCGTGGAGCTCGGGGTGACCCTGGTGCCGTACTCCCCGCTGGGCCGCGGATTCCTCACCGGCGCGTTCACCGACGCGGGCAAGGACCTGGGGGCGGACGACTTCCGCAAGCACCAGCCGCGCTTCACCGGGGAGAACGCGAAGACCAACGCGGCGCTGCTGGAGCCCGTGCACAAGATCGCGGCGGCCCACGGGGCGACGGCCGCGCAGGTCGCCCTCGCCTGGGTGCAGCAGCGTGCCGAGGTGCACGGCCTGACCGTGGTGCCGATCCCCGGCACCCGTAAGCGGAGCCGGCTGCTGGAGAACGTCGGCGCGACCCGGCTCACGCTCTCCGAGCAGGAGCTTGGGCAGCTGGAGCCGATCGCGGCGCAGGTGGCGGGCGACCGCTACCCGGACATGAGCAACACGGCGACCGCCCGCGAGTAGCGCCCACACCTCACGCCAGCCGCAGTGCGAAGACCGCGAAGCCCGCCGCGAGCAGCCCCGCCGCTGCCCGGCGGGCGTTCCCGGTACGGCCGCCCGCCTCCCAGGGGGCCTCGAAACGGCGGGCGTGACGCGCGATCAGGACCAACAGCGCGGCGAACAGGGGCATCCAGGCGATCCGGGCCAGGATCCAGCCGACGGAGTCCGGGTCCGTCGTCAGTCCGGGCACCGCACCCGCGAACGACGCCGGGACTGCCGCGGTGAGCATCGCCGTCTGGTGCCAGCAGAGGATGGTCATCGCCGACAGGTTGATCACCACGACGGGTGCCCACAGCGCGGGCCGGCGCAGGGCCCGGCCGATCCGGCCGTGCAGCAGGACCGCCGCCCCGCTCTGTGCCGAGGCCAGGGCGAGGACCAGGAGCGACGGCGGGTGCGAGTTGGTCCGCGCCTCGCCCGGTACGCCGACCATGGACGCCGGGTAGTGGAAGACCAGCAGGAGTACGGCGAACAGGGCCGTGCCGCCCACGAGCAGGAGCCCCGCCCCGCGCCGGGAGAGACGTCCCAGCCCCCAGGAGACGCCGAGCTGATACGCGAAGAGCCACCCGGGCAGGATGTTCAGCACGCTCAGCCAGGACGGCACGGCGTCCGCGTACGGGCCGTAGCGCAGGACGTCGACCAGGGCGACCGAGCCGAGCAGCGGGGCGGCCGCCCAGCCGCCGAGCCGTCCGGCGACGCGCACGCACCAGGGAGTGAGAGCGGTGACCACCGCGTAGACGCCGACGAACCACAGTGGCTGGATCACCAGCTTCGCCCCCGTACGCAGGGTGGCCTCGGGGACCCCGGCGGCGTACAGCACCGGGATCATCAGCGCCCACACGGCGGTCACCCCGAGCACCGGCCTGCCCAGGCGCACCATCCGTCCGCGCAGCCAGGCCCTCGTGGTGGAGGGCCTGCGGCGGTAGGAGAGGACGGACGCGTAGCCTCCGACCAGGAAGAACACCCCCAGCATCTGGAGCACCCAGCTCACCGGTGAGAACACGGCGAACGCGGAGAGCGGGCTCGCGTTGTGGAGGGCGCCCTCCTCGTCCAGGGTGAATCCGCCGAGGAGCCAGTGCCCGGTGGGCACGGCCAGCAGGGCGAGGGCCCGCAGCCCGTCGACCGCGCGGTCGCGGTGGGCCGGGGTGTCCGCCTCGATCCGGGAGACCAGCCGCCGCACGCTCATCGGGTGACCCCCTCGGCGATGGCCGCGAACGCCCGGAGCGAGTCGGTGCCCGGGGCGAAGTACCCGGTGTGGCCCTCGGCGTCCTCGGCAGGCACCCGGCGCGCGCCGAACCCCTCGTCCGCCGGGTCGGGACCGTGCCCCAGCCCCGCAACCCGGACATGCGGGACGTCGTCGATCCAGTCGGTGTCGTCCTTCGCCGCCCAGACCCGCGCCCTCGTGTGCAGACCGGCGACGTCGTCGGCCCGCATCCCGGGGGAGCCGAGCACCACCAGGTCCGTGGCGCCGAGCCCCCGGGCCGCGATACCGCAGACCACCGAGCCGTAGCTGTGGCAGAACACGACCGGTGCGGGCAGCCCGTCGGCGGCGAGCCCGGCGGTCAGGCGCGTCAGCCGGACCGCCCCGGCCTCCGCCAGGCCTCCGGTCGCCGCGTCCAGCCCGAGACCGACCGGAGTGGTGTAACCGGCCCAGGCGATCACCGCGCTGCCCGCACCCGTCTCGCCGTACAGCGACCTCGCCATGCCGGCCGGGGTGCCGAACACGTCACTGCGCCGGTCGAAGGTCCCGGCGTCGATGTCCGACCCCGGTACGACGACGGACACATGGCGCGCGGTGCGCAGATCTCCGAACACCTCGGCGACCTGTCCGCGCCCTCTCGGGTCGAACGCCAGGATCTGCCGTCCCCGTTCGGCGAGCGAGGCGTACCGGGGGTCGTGAGAGGCTTGCAGAGAAAGGGAGTTGGCCCGGTAGCGCAGCTCCAGCGGAGCTCCGTCGAGGTTGCCGACCACCAACGGGTGGCGTTCCACGAGCTCCTGGCGCTCCGGCTCGGTCAACTCTCCGAAGAAACGGCTGACCTGTGCCGGGGTGGCATCGCGTGGGTCGGGGAGTGTCCTGCCCAGCGCGGTGTCGGCGCGCCATGCGGCGGTGCCGGGCGGCGGCCCCGTCACCGCTCGTTGGGTGCTGCCCGAGGCCCACCCCGCCGTACCCGCGACCACCGTCGCGGCCAGCGCGACGGCCGTCAGAGTCCTCGTGAACCGGCCCATGGTGTGTCCTCCCCGCACGGCGTGCGCACACCGGTCGGTGTGCTCGGGAGGAAGCTACGAGCGCGGTGGGTGACCGGGCGTCACACCGTGGAGCCAACCTCACGGTCGTACCGGGGTAGGGGAGGAACGAGGGGGAGGCGGTAGGCGCGGTACGGGGGAAACCCCCACCCCGCCCCGGTGCGGCGGTACGGCGGAAGCCCCATACCGCCCTGGTGGGCGCAGTACGGAGGGAAGCCCCACCCCGCCCCGGTGCGGCCGTCAGACGCCGCCCGGAGCCACCAGCCCCGACTCGTAGGCGAAGATCACCGCCTGTGCCCGGTCCCGGAGGCCGAGCTTGGCCAGCACCTTGCCGATGTGCGTCTTCACCGTCTGCTCCGCCACCACCAGCTCTGCCGCGATCTCCTGGTTCGACAGCCCTCGGGCGATCAGTTCCAGGACCTCGGTCTCACGCGGTGTCAGCCCCTTCAGGCGCAGCGCCGCACCGCCGGCCGGTGCCACCGGCCGCTGCCGGGCGAAGTCGGCGATCAGCCGCCGCGTCACCGACGGTGCGAGCAGCGCGTCCCCGGCCGCCACGACCCGCACCGCCGAGATCAGGTCCGCGGGCGGGGCGTCCTTCAGCAGGAACCCGGAGGCCCCGGCGCGCAGCGCCTCGTACACGTAGTCGTCGACGTCGAAGGTGGTGAGCATCAGGACCTTGGGCCGGTGGGACACCCCCACCGGCGGGCTCAACAGCTCGCGGGCCGCCGCCAGTCCGTCCATCTCCGGCATCCGGACATCCATCAGGACCACATCGGGACGAGCCGTCCGGCTGACGGCGATCCCCTGGCGTCCGTCGGGCGCCTCACCCACCACGTCGATGTCGCTCTGCGCGGCCAGCAG
The DNA here is from genome assembly GCF_043199535.1 of Streptomyces sp. NPDC048590. Taxonomy (NCBI): domain Bacteria; kingdom Bacillati; phylum Actinomycetota; class Actinomycetes; order Kitasatosporales; family Streptomycetaceae; genus Streptomyces; species Streptomyces sp. NPDC048590. The sequence continues at coordinate 756,365 of NZ_JBICWC010000001.1, forward strand.
GGCGGCGAACCCGGCCCGCACCATGGCCTGGTCGTCGACGATGAGCACGCGGATGGTCACTGGTCCTCCGGGGTCAGGGGTGCCGACGGCCGCCGAGCGGGCGGCAGCGGGAGCCGCGCGGCCACCCGGAAGCCTCCGTCCGGCAACGGTCCGGTGTCGAGGGTGCCGCCGGTCAACCGTACGCGCTCCCGCATACCGACCAGCCCGTGTCCCGTCCCCGTCACCTCCAGCGGTGAAGCCGCTTTCGGGGGAGGGCCGTTGACGACCAGAACCGTGAGATGACCGTCCGACGCGGTGACCGACACCCGGGTCCGCGCCCCCGGCGCGTGCCGGACTGCGTTGGCCAGGGCCTCCTGCACGATGCGGTACGCGGACAGATCCACCGCCTGCGGTACGTCGCCCCGCTCCACCGCGTCCCGTACCTCCGTCGCCAGCGACAGCTCCGCCGGGAGCCCGGCCCGCACAGTCGCCTCGACCAGCTGCTGCAACCGGCCGAGCCCGGGCTGCGGGGCGAGCTCACCCTGGCCGCCGTCGCTGCGCAGCACAGACAGCAGACGGCGCATCTCGGAGAGCGACTCCCGGGCACTGCCCGCGATGGACGAGAACTCCGCCCTCGCCTCGTCGGACAGACCGCCGATCCGGTACGGAGCCGAATCGGCCTGCACGGTGATCACCGACATGTGGTGCGCGACCACGTCGTGGAGCTCCCGGGCGATCCGGGTGCGCTCCTCCAGCAGCGTCCGCCGCGCCCGCTCGGCCTCGCTGATCGTCTCCTGCTCCACCAGGCGCCGCTGGGCCTCGCTCCGCTCCCGGACAGCGCCGCCGATCACCAGGACCACGGCGGACAGGACCCACAGCAGGAGCGCGCCGCCGTCGCTGCGCCCGGGAGCGACGAGGTGCAGGACCAGCCCGGCCGCGCCCGTCGCCAGCCACACGCCGGTCAGCACCCGGCGGTTCTCCCGCAGCGCGAGGGCGAGCAGCACGAAGAGGTAGCCGACGACGACCGGCGGGGTCCACGGCCAGATGGTGCCCTCCCGCTCGGGCAGCCCCAGCAGGACGAGGGCTCCCGCGACGTCCGCGGCGAACACGATCCACCAGGCGTGCAGCGGCCGGTGGGCCAGCATCAGCATCGGCGCGGCCTGCCCGACCGCCAGTGCTCCGGCGATCCCCCCGGGAACCCCGTAGTCGTTGGCCAGCACCTGGATGGTGACGGGGACGAACACGGACGTGAGGGCGAGCACCACGGGATAGGGCAGCAGGCGCAGCCAGCGTCTCGGCGAACCGGCGAAGAGCGAGGTCAGGGGCTGGGGCGCTCGGAGCAGCCCGCGGGCGAACCCGCCGGGGCCGCGGCGCGCGGCGCCGGGAGAACCGCCGGTGTGCGGGGCCCCGGGAGGAGAGGTCTGCATGGTCGGGCCAGCGTAGGCGCGCGACACCCGGTGAGGCGTCATACCGGAGGACGGGACGCCGCGCCCTGGCCCCTACCCGGGTACGGGACCGCCCTACAGCTCGGCGAGCAGCTCCGCCTTCTTCGCGCTGTACTCGGCATCCGTCACCAGGCCGGCCTGGTGCAGATCGCCGAGGTGGCGTATCCGCTCGGCGATGTCCGCGGGATCACGCCGCGCGCCCACGGGGACCGGCGCGGTCGCGACGGGAACCGACTGGGTACGCCGCACCGACTCCAGGACCGCGGCCGCGAACGGCAGGGACTCGTGCACCGGGCCGTAGCCCAGCCCGAACACTACGGACGCCGGGTCCTGGTCGGGCTGTGCGCGGCCCGCGGCCACCGGGGCCGGGCCCTCCTCGGCGTCCGGTCCGACACCGCGCGGTACCAGCCGGAGGTACCCCTCGAAGGCCTCGGGTGACCGCCACTCGACTCCGCCCAGATCCGCGACGGGAAAGGCCTGGTCACCCGCCTTCCACTTGGCGCTCGACGCCCCCGTCCAGAACCAGCGGAAGGAGACCTGGGTGCCGTCGAAGCCCGCCCGGCCGTCGTACGCCTTGAAGTTCATCGGCGCCTGGGGAGCGGCCACGAGGAAGCGCTCGGCGGGCAGGCCCGCCTCGTCGTTGAGCGTGGCGCGCAGTTCGTCGGCGTAGTACTCGGCGAGCGTCTCGCTCTCGGCCGGCAGCACCAGCCGATAGGGGTCGCACCCCTCCTTGAGCTGCCCCGCAGCCGCTTCCAGCAGTGGATCGGCACCGGGTCTCGGCACCGCGTGCAGCACCACGGTGCCCCGCTTGCCAGGGGTCAGCGTCACCGACGACAGCGCCGCGTACGGAATGCGGCGCTCACGGAGACTCTGGAAGAGCCTCGGTGTGCGAATGCCCCGTTCGAAGCGGATGAGCACGGAGTCGGTGTCGAACTCCCAGGTGGCATGAATTCCGGCCAGCACATCACCCATGTGCCTCATCGTATGTGGCACAGGCCCGCACGTCCCCCTTCGGTACAGGCGGAATCGACCAGGACGGACAGGCCGTTTCGCCGCTCTCTACGCGCGTCAGACCTCTTCTCCGCCGGAAATCTCCCGGTGGCACGAGCCGTCGGCACGTGCGCAGCTGACCGAGTCGTACGCGCCCACGCCGATCGCGGCGAAGTTGCTGAGACTCTCCGTGCCCGGCTCGAAATAGCCACTGTGTCCCACCGCGCCGTTCGCGGAGACGATCCGCGCGCCGAACGCGGGATCGACCGGGTCCGCGCCGTGGCCGAGGCCGCCGACCGCCATGTTCGGCACGTCCGCGATCCAGTCGTCGCTGTCCCTCATGGCCCAGACCCGGGCACGGGTGTGCAGGGCGTCCGCGTTGTCGGCCCGCATCCCCGGACTCCCGGCGACCGCGATGTCCGACACCCTGTCCGGCAGGCCACGGGCGGCCACACCGCACAGCACGGAGCCGTAGCTGTGGCAGAAGAGCGAGACGTCGGACCTGCCCGGCAGGGCTTCCAGCAGGTGGTTCAGCCGTACCGCGCCCTGCTCGGCGAGCCCGCCCAGCACCGCGTCCATGCCGATACCGGCGGGCGCGGTGTAATCGGCCCACGCGATGACCGCCGTACGCGAACCGGGCCGCGCCGAGCGCTCGGCTCCGTAGAGCGACCGCGCCATCCCGACGGGCGCGGCGTTCTCCTTCACCCCGCTGCGTTCCAGCGTCAGCAGGTTCGTGTCGACCCCCGGCACGACGACCGAGACCCGGTCCGCCCGGTCGAGGTCACCGAAGACCTCCGCCGCCCGGCCGCGGCCCGACGGGTCGAAGGAGAGGATCTGCCGGTCACCCTTCAGCAGCGAGCCGAAGCGGTGCAGCCGCGACGCGGCCTCACGCCGGCCGTCCGGGGACAGCCGTGTGTCCAGGGTCCGCTGCTCCTCCACCGTCTTCGCCTGGGCCAGCGCGTGCCGGTTGGCCCGGTAGCGCAGCGTGACCGGGGCGCCGTTCAGATTCCCCACCACCAGCGGGTACTTGTCGGCCAGAGCCACCTGCTGCCCCGCCGTGAGCGTCGCGAAGAAGTGCGCGAGCCGGTAGGCCGGGGCGCCCACGTCCGGAAGGGAGTGGCCGCCTATCCGGTCCTTGGCCCAGGCGGTGAGGGCGGCCTCGCGCGGCGAGGAGGAGTGCTGTTGACGCACGGCGGTCCACCCGGTGGTCGCCAGCATCACGAACACCACCGCGACGGCGAGCAGCGCGCGCCATACGGTGAGCGTGGGGGAGGAGTCGAAGGAAGTCACTGCGCCCCACCCTAGGAGACGCTCACGGGGCCTCGGTGCAGGGGTGACACGGATCACCCGGACGCGGGGAATTGACGGCCCGTCTCTCACGCTCCGTGCGCACCGGCTCCACCCTCAGGCGCGCCAGGAGGGCGCCGGAACCGTGAACCAGGCCTCGCGACGGAGGTGTTGTGAGATCCGCCATGCCGCCGCGAAGAGGGATGCGGCACACCTGTGCGATCCGCGTAAGGACGTGCCTACGCCGAGCGCCAGCAACCGGAGAGCGCAGGTCGGAGCTGGTCCAGATGCAGCTCGGTCAACTCACGGAGCTCCCCCGCCCCGGCGCCCTCCCGCCGCCCCCAGAGCCCGGTGACCAGACGCATCACCCCGGAGAACGCGGCGACGGCCACCCGTGGACGCGGGTCCGTCTCAGGGTCGAGGCCCTCACGCTCCGCGATCAGACGGGCGGCCTGCTGCTCCAGGCCGAGGGTGCGCCGCACATGGGCCGCGTGCAGGGCGGGTGTCGACTCGATCATCCGGTGGGCGCAGGTACGGAGTTCGGCCGTGATGTCACCACCGTCCGTCCCGTCGACCGCGGCCCAGACGGCCAGGGTCGCCCCGCGCATCGCGTCGAACGGCGACTCCCCGGCCGGACGCCGGCGCAGTTCCGCGAGGAAGAGCGCGTCGACGGCGTCCTGGGTGGCGAAGGCGACCTCCTCCTTGCCGGCGAAGTACCGGAAGAAGGTGCGCTGCGAGACGTCGGCCGCGTCGACGATCTCGTCGACCGTCGTCCGGTCGTACCCCTGCGTGACGAAGAGGCGGAGGGCGGCCCGCTCCAATGCCTCGCGGGTACGCCGTTTCTTGCGTTCGCGCAGCCCGGCCGGAGCCCCGGACCGGGAGGCCCCGCACGTCTGCCCGCGTGTCACGAACCGGACCTCATTCCGCCGCTTCGGCCTCACCGGCCTGCCTGTGAGCTACGGGACAGTTACTGTCTCGTGAATTGGTTTGTCAACTGTCAGTGACTGCCATAATGTCCGGCGCATGACTAGTCAGACCACTGTCGAGAAGGCGCCGCGGGAGCCTGAAGACACCCTTGTTCCCGCACCGGCGAAAGGACTGCGCGGCCACCCCTGGCTGACGCTCTTCGCCGTCGCCATCGGCGTGATGATGGTGGCGCTCGACGGCACGATCGTCGCGATCGCCAACCCGGCCATCCAGCAGGACCTCGGCGCCTCGCTCGCCGACGTCCAGTGGATCACCAACGGCTACATGCTCGCCCTCGCGGTCTCCCTGATCACCGCGGGCAAGCTCGGCGACCGCTTCGGTCACCGGCAGACCTTCCTGATAGGCATCGCCGGATTCGCCGCCGCCTCGGCGGCCATCGGGCTCTCCGACAGCGTCACCCTCGTGATCCTGTTCCGGGTGCTCCAGGGCCTCTTCGGCGCCCTGCTGATGCCGGCGGCGCTCGGCCTGTTGCGCGCCACCTTCCCCGCCGAGAAGCTGAACATGGCGATCGGCATCTGGGGCATGGTCATCGGCGCCTCCACCGCGGGCGGTCCGATCCTCGGCGGCGTGCTCGTGGAGCACGTCAGCTGGCAGTCCGTCTTCTTCATCAACGTGCCGGTCGGCGTGATCGCCCTCCTGTTCGGCCTCGTGATCCTCAGGGACCACCGCGCCGAGAACGCGCCGAGGTCCTTCGACATCGGCGGCATCGTGCTGCTGTCGCAGGCGATGTTCTGTCTGATCTGGTCGCTGATCAAGGGCTCGGAGTGGGGCTGGGGCGACGCGAAGACGCTCGGCTTCCTCGGAGCGGCGGTCGTCCTGTTCGTCGTGTTCGCGCTCTCCCAGAAGAACGTCCGCGAGCCGCTCATCCCGCTGGCCATGTTCCGCTCCGTGCCGCTCTCGGCCGGTGTGGTCCTCATGGTGCTCATGGCGTTCGCCTTCATGGGCGGTCTGTTCTTCGTCACCTTCTACCTCCAGAACGTCCACGGCATGAGCCCGGTCGACAGCGGACTGCACCTGCTCCCGCTGACCGGGATGATGATCGTCGGCTCGCCGCTGGCCGGAGCGGCGATCACCAGGTTCGGACCGCGTGTCCCGCTGGTCGGCGGCATGGTGTCCGTGGCGATCGCCATGTTCGGCATGTCGCAGCTGACGATCGGCACTGGCACGCTGACCATGTCGCTCTGGTTCGCGCTTCTCGGATTCGGCCTCGCGCCGGTCATGGTCGGCGCGACCGAGGTCATCGTCGGCAACGCCCCGCTGGAGCTCTCCGGGGTCGCCGGCGGACTCCAGCAGGCCGCCATGCAGGTCGGAGGCAGCCTCGGTACGGCAGTCCTGGGCGCCGTCATGGCCTCCCAGGTCGACGCGAACCTCGGCGACAACTGGAAGGCCGCGGAGCTCCCGCCGGTCGGCCAGACGCAGCTGGACCAGGCGTCCGCCGCCATCGAGGTCGGCATGCCGCCCGTCGCCCCCGGCACCCCGCCGGAGATCGCGGCGAAGATCACGGACGTCGCACATGACACGTTCGTGTCGGGCATGAGCTCCGCGTTCATGGTCGCCGGGATCGTCGCCGTGGTCGCCGCCCTCGTCGCCACGCTCACCAAGCGCGGCACGAACGCCGAGGCCGGCATGGGCGCCGGCCACATCTGACCCCTGCCCCGCCCCCCGGCCGGAACGACTTCCGGCGACGTCGGGGGACGCCGGGGGACGTCAACACAGCGCATCCGACAGCCCCGCCGGTACGACTCCGGCGGGGCTGTCGCCTATCAGGGTGGTCCGTCGGCCCGGCCCTTCCCGAGCGGCGCCCGTGCGGGTCAGAGTGCGCTCATGCGGGCCACCCGGCCCGCTCGACCACGGGGGTTGATCCACCATGCGCACGACCGTTCTCGCCGCCACCCTGGCGGCCACCGCACTCGTCCCGGCCACCGCGCTCCAGTCCGGTGCCGCGCCCTCGGCACATCCCGGGCCCGCCGGGCAGGAGCACTCCCGCACCGCCCCGAAGGCGGCGCCCGCCGGCCTCGCGCCCTGCGGTGCCGGACAGCTCTGCCTCTGGGCCAAGCCCGACTTCAAGGGCAAGGCGCAGAGCCACGAACTGTCCACCGTCGGCATCGAGAGCTGCGTCCCGCTGCCGGGCGGCAGCTCCGCACAGGCCCTGGTGAACCGCACCGGGCGGCCCGTCACCACCTACCAGTCGGCCGAGTGCGCCGAGACCGGCGAGTTCGAGACCTACCCGGGCGGTGGCACCTGGGTGCCCCGGTCGCCGTACACGGTCCGGGCCTTCAAGATCTGGGAGAACTGAGCCGCGAACCGTTTCCCGTGCGAGGCGTGGACGCCCCGCACGGGAAAAGGAGGGGCGGCGGACCCGAAGGCCCGCCGCCCCTCCCGCCCTCGAGCAGGTGTCCCTACGCGTCACCGCCGGCCGGGCCGGGGCCCGCCGCGGCCACGTCGAGCAGCTCGTACCGGTCCAGCGCCGTCTTCAGCGCCGAACGGTCGATCCTGCCCTCCTTCGCCAGCTCCGTCAGCACCGCGAGCACGATGGACTGCGCGTCGATGTGGAAGTAACGGCGAGCGGCGCCGCGGGTGTCGGCGAACCCGAAGCCGTCCGCACCCAGCGACTGGTACGCTCCGGGCACCCAGCGGGCGATCTGGTCGGGCACCGACCGCATCCAGTCCGAGACAGCCACGAACGGGCCCTCGGAGCCGGAGAGCTTCCGCGTCACGTACGGGACGCGCTGCTCCTCCTCCGGGTGGAGCAGGTTGTGGCGCTCCACCTCGACGGCCTCACGGCGCAGCTCGTTCCAGGAAGTCGCCGACCAGACGTCCGCCTTGACGTTCCACTCGTCGGCGAGGATCCGCTGCGCCTCGACCGCCCACGGGACCGCCACACCGGAGGCCAGGATCTGGGCCGGGATCTGGCCCTTCTCGCCGGCACGGTAGCGGTGCACGCCCTTGAGGATGCCCTCGACATCGACGTCGGCGGGCTCGGCCGGGTGCTGGATCGGCTCGTTGTAGACGGTGAGGTAGTAGAAGACGTCCTCGCTCTCCTCTCCGTACATACGCCGCAGACCGTCCTGGACGATGTGCGCGATCTCGTACCCGAACGCCGGGTCGTAGGAGACGCAGGCGGGGTTCGTCGACGCGAGCAGCTGCGAGTGGCCGTCCGCGTGCTGCAGACCCTCACCGGTCAGGGTCGTACGACCGGCCGTGGCACCCAGTACGAAGCCGCGGGACAGCTGGTCGGCCATCTGCCAGAACTGGTCGCCGGTGCGCTGGAACCCGAACATCGAGTAGAAGACGTACACCGGGATCAGCGGCTCGCCGTGCGTGGCGTACGCGGAACCCGCGGCGATCAGCGACGCGGTGCAGCCCGCCTCGGAGATGCCGTCGTGCAGCATCTGCCCCGTCGGCGACTCCTTGTACGCGAGGAGCAGCTCACGGTCGACGGATTCGTACTGCTGACCGAGCGGGTTGTAGATCTTCGCACTCGGGAAGAAGGCGTCCATGCCGAAGGTGCGGTACTCGTCGGGTGCGATCAGCACGAAACGCTTGCCGATCTCCTTGTCCCGCATGAGGTCCTTGAGGACACGCACGAACGCCATGGTCGTGGCGATCGACTGCTGGCCCGAGCCCTTCTTCGCGGTCGCGTACGCCTTCTCGTCGGGAAGGGGCAGCGGCTTCGCGCGCACCACACGGGTCGGGACGTAACCGCCCAGGCCCTTGCGGCGGTCGTGCATGTACTGGATCTCTTCCGAGTCGCGGCCCGGGTGGTAGTACGGCGGGTTGCCGTCCTCCAGCTGCTTGTCCGCGATCGGGATGTGCAGGCGGTCGCGGAAGCGCTTGAGGTCGTCGGCCGTGAGCTTCTTCATCTGGTGGGTCGCGTTGCGGCCCTCGAAGTTCGGGCCGAGCGTCCACCCCTTGACCGTCTGCGCCAGGATCACCGTCGGCTGGCCCTTGTGCGCCTTGGCCGCCGCGTAGGCCGCGTACACCTTGCGGTGGTCGTGGCCGCCGCGGCCCAGGTGCAGGATCTGGTCGTCGGACATGTCCTTGACCATCTCGCGCAGCCGCGGGTCGTCACCGAAGAAGTGGTCGCGGATGTACGCCCCGGTCTCGGTCGCGTACGTCTGGAACTGGCCGTCCGGCGTGGTGTTCAGCTTGTTGACCAGGATGCCGGTGCGGTCCTGGGCGAGCAGCGGGTCCCAGGTGCGGTCCCAGACGAGTTTGATGACGTTCCAGCCGGCTCCCCGGAACTGGGACTCCAGCTCCTGGATGATCTTCCCGTTGCCGCGGACCGGGCCGTCGAGGCGCTGCAGGTTGCAGTTCACCACGAAGGTGAGGTTGTCCAGGCCCTCGCGCGCGGCGATGGACAGCTGGCCGAGGGACTCCGGCTCGTCCATCTCGCCGTCGCCGAGGTAGGCCCACACGTGCGAGTCGGAGGTGTCGGCGATGCCGCGCGCCTCCATGTAGCGGTTCATCCGGGCCTGGTAGATCGCCCCGAGCGGGCCGAGGCCCATCGAGACGGTCGGGAACTCCCAGAAGTCCGGCATCGACCGCGGGTGAGGGTAGCTGGACAGCGCGTGCCCGGCCTTCGACTGCTCCTGGCGGAAGCCGTCGAGCTGCGCCTCGCTCAGCCGGTCGAGCAGGAAGGCGCGGGCGTAGATGCCCGGCGACGCGTGTCCCTGGAAGAAGATCTGGTCGCCGCCCCGGCCGTCGTCCTTGCCGCGGAAGAAGTGGTTGAAGCCCACGTCGTACAGCGACGCCGAGGAGGCGAACGTGGCGATGTGCCCGCCGACGCCGATCCCGGGACGCTGTGCACGGGAGACCATCACCGCGGCGTTCCACCGGGTCGCGTTGAGGACCTTGCGCTCGATCTCCTCGTCGCCGGGGAAGAACGGCTCGTCCTTCGTGGCGATCGTGTTGATGTAGTCGGTGCTGCGCATCTCGGGCACGGCCACGCGCTTCTCGCGCGCGCGCTCGATCAGCCGCAGCATCAGGTAGCGGGCCCGCTCACGGCCTCGCTCGTCGACGGCGGCGTCGAGGGAGTCGAGCCATTCCTGGGTCTCTTCAGGATCGAAGTCCGGGACCTGGCTCGGAAGGCCGCCAATGATGATCGGGTTGCGATCGGATCCGGAAGCCACACTGTTCCTTCGCTGTTCGGTGGTGCTCTTCGGGGCCTGGCTGCGGGGAACCTACCCCCGGGGTGGCTGCTCCACGCCGCCTCCATCGTGTACCTCGGGGACCTAAACGTCACCTCTACTGTGGGGTAACACAAGGTTCCCGGACGCCGTGTCCGGGCACCAGTACCACCGGTGCGAGGCCGGTTCCGCTGAAATCGCAACCCTGTGCTCAACTCGGTCAAACGTTCCCAAAGCCCGTTCGAATCCGAATGGCGGAGGGAAACGGCATAAGCTGAGGAAGGACGTAAAGGGCCAGGACACCGTTCCGGGCCCCGCAGGAGACTGCCGGAAGTTGCGGCGACGTGGCAGGGAACGTCACCGTTTAGGCGGTCTCGGACGCCGGGTACTTGCGCGATTCGCCGAGCCCGTGTGGACTACGGCCAACGCCCCGCGCACGCGCGTGGCTGCAGCATTTTCCGAAACATGATCAGGAGGCAACCCGTGAGCGCGACCGCGGACCACGCGGAGGAACGGACCAACACGGCCGCGAGGCTTGGGTTCGAACCCGGACAGGTGGTCCAGGAGATCGGCTACGACGACGACGTCGAGCAGGAGCTCCGTGAGGGCATTGAGGCCACAATCGGCCAGGATCTCGTCGACGAGGACTACGACGACGTCGCTGACGTCGTCCTGCTCTGGTTCCGCGACGAGGACGGCGACCTTACGGACGCGCTGGTGGATGCCATTGGTCTGATCGAGGACGGCGGGGCGGTCTGGCTGATGACGCCCAAGACCGGCCGCGACGGCTACGTCGAGCCGAGCGACATCAACGAGGCTGCCCAGACAGCTGGTCTTGCCCAGACCAAGAGCATCAACGCGGGCAAGGACTGGACGGGCAGCCGTCTGGTCACCCCCAAGGGTGCCAAGACCAAGCGCTGAGCTCTTCCGGACACGATCGAGGGCCCCTGACGGCGACCACGCCGTCAGGGGCCCTCGTACGCGCCGGGCGGGCCTCCCCCTCCGGACGCACCGCCGCTGCGTAGGGTGGGAGTCACCCGGACGGCCCAGCCCGGGGAAGTACGACGTTCGCGAAGGGATGCGTTTACATGGCGATCGAGGCTGGCACGAAGGCTCCGGATTTCGAGCTGAAGGACAACCACGGGCGGACCGTGAAGCTCTCCGACTTCCGCGGCGAGAAGAACGTGGTCCTGCTCTTCTACCCCTTCGCCTTCACCGGTGTCTGCACGGGAGAGCTCTGCGCGCTCCGTGACGAGCTGCCGAAGTTCGAGAACGACGAGACGCAGCTGCTCGCCGTCTCCAACGACTCCATCCACACCCTGCGCGTCTTCGCCGAGCAGGAGGGCCTCGAGTACCCGCTGCTCTCGGACTTCTGGCCGCACGGCGAGACCTCGCGGGCTTACGGCGTCTTCGACGAGGACAAGGGCTGCGCGGTGCGCGGCACCTTCATCATCGACAAGGAGGGCGTGGTCCGCTGGACCGTCGTCAACGGTCTGCCGGACGCGCGTGACCTGAACGACTACGTCAAGGCGCTCGACTCGCTCTGATCCGCGCGGTCCCCGCCGCCCCGCGGACGGGGATCTGTCGCGGTTCCCGGCCGAAAGCCTGTTTCGGGCGGGAACCGGTCACTAGGATCCACTCGTTGATCCGATGCCACGCACGACGGGGGCGCTGGTGTCTGCCGGCCCTCTCAAGACTTTTGGAGGACTCGTGGGAGTCAGCCTCAGCAAGGGCGGCAACGTCTCGCTGACCAAGGCCGCGCCGAACCTGACCGCGGTCATCGTCGGTCTGGGCTGGGATGCCCGGACGACCACCGGCGGTGACTTCGACCTCGACGCCAGCGCGCTGCTGACCAACGCCGGGGGCAAGGTCGGGAGCGACGGAAATTTCGTCTTCTTCAACAACCTCAAGAGCCCCGACGGCTCGGTCGAGCACACCGGTGACAACCTCACTGGTGAGGGCGAGGGCGACGACGAGGTCATCAAGGTCAACCTGGCCGCCGTACCGGCCGACGTGGACAAGATCGTCTTCCCGGTCTCGATCTACGAGGCGGAGACCCGCCAGCAGAGCTTCGGCCAGGTGCGCAACGCGTACATCCGTGTGGTGAACCAGGCGGACAACAGCGAGCTCGCGCGCTACGACCTGAGCGAGGACGCCTCGACGGAGACCGCCATGGTCTTCGGCGAGCTGTACCGCAACGGCGCGGAGTGGAAGTTCCGTGCCATCGGCCAGGGGTACGCCTCGGGTCTGCGCGGCATCGCGCAGGACTTCGGCGTCAACGTCTGAGCCCGTCCGGAGGGGGCTCCGGACACCTTCAAGCACCACCACGTCCGGCGTCGCACCCTGTGCGGCGCCGGACGCGTCGGCCGGGCGCCCGGTGTCCCCCGGGGCCCGTGCCGGCGGGACCGTCCATCGACTCGGGGAGGACACACCATGGGCGTCACGCTCGCCAAGGGAGGCAATGTCTCCCTCTCCAAGGCCGCACCCAATCTGACGCAGGTGCTGGTCGGGCTCGGCTGGGACGCACGATCCACGACGGGGGCCGACTTCGACCTCGACGCCAGCGCGCTGCTGTGCCAGTCGGGCCGGGTTCTCGGAGACGAGTGGTTCGTGTTCTACAACAACCTCACCAGCCCCGACGGCTCCGTGGAGCACACCGGGGACAACCTCACGGGTGAGGGTGACGGCGACGACGAGTCCGTCATCGTGAACCTCACGCAGGTGCCCGCGCACTGCGACAAGATCATCTTCCCGGTCTCGATCCATGAGGCCGACAACCGTGGACAGACTTTCGGACAGGTCAGCAATGCCTTCATCCGTGTGGTGAACCAGGCGGACGGGCAGGAACTCGCTCGGTACGACCTCAGCGAGGACGCGTCCACGGAGACGGCGATGATCTTCGGTGAGCTCTACCGGTACGGCGGCGAGTGGAAATTCCGTGCAGTGGGACAGGGGTACGCGTCAGGGCTCCGGGGCATCGCTCTAGACTTCGGGGTCAACGTTTCGTAAAGCCGCGCACGGCGCGGGGGAGCCCCGACACCACGGGGGAGACCCGTTACTTACACGATGGGGTAGCCAGTGCTTCTGAAAACCTTCGGCTGGTCGTTCGCGGTAACCGCGCTCGGCCTGGTCGCAGCGGTGTTCTACGGGGGGTGGCAGGCATTCGGCATCGTCGCGATCCTGTCGGTCCTGGAGATCTCGCTGTCCTTCGACAATGCGGTGATCAACGCCGGGATCCTGAAGAAGATGAATGCCTTCTGGCAGAAGATCTTCCTCACCATCGGCGTGATCATCGCGGTCTTCGGTATGCGGCTGGTGTTCCCCGTCGTGATCGTGGCCATCAGCGCTCAACTGGGGCCGATCGAGGCGATCGACCTCTCGTTCAACGACCCGGACCGCTACAAGGAACTCGTGACGGACGCCCATCCGTCGATCGCCGCCTTCGGTGGCATGTTCCTTCTCATGATCTTCCTCGACTTCATCTTCGAGGACCGTGACATCCAGTGGCTGCGCTGGATCGAGCGCCCGCTCGCCAAGCTCGGCAAGGTCGACATGCTGTCGGTCTGCGTCGCGCTCATCGTCCTGATGATCGCGGCCATGACCGTCGCCACCCACGCCCATCAGCACGGGGGCGGGCACGCCGACAAGGCGTCGACCGTCATGCTCTCCGGCATCGCCGGTCTGATCACCTACCTCGTCGTCGGTGGTCTCTCCGGATTCTTCGAGAACAAGCTCGAAGAGGAGGAGGAGCGCGAGCAGGAGGCCGAGGAAGAGGCCAGGAAGGCCGGCAAGCCGGTCTCGGGTGTCCTCCTCGCGGGCAAGGCCGCGTTCTTCATGTTCCTCTACCTCGAGGTCCTCGACGCGTCCTTCTCGTTCGACGGTGTCATCGGCGCCTTCGCCATCACCAACGAGATCGTGCTGATGGCGCTCGGCCTCGGCATCGGCGCGATGTACGTACGTTCGCTCACGGTCTACCTGGTCCGTCAGGGCACGCTCGACGACTACGTCTACCTCGAGCACGGCGCCCACTACGCGATCGGCGCCCTGGCCGTCATCCTGATCGTCACCATCCAGTACGAGATCAACGAGATCATCACCGGTCTGGTCGGGGTCGTGCTGATCGGCTGGTCCTTCTGGTCCTCGGTCCGGCGCAACAAGCGGATCGAGGCGGCCGGCGGCGACGGCGGCGGCCCGGATTCCAAGGCGGAAGTCACCTCCGGGGTGTGACCCGGTAGGGATTGAGGAACGCTCTCTCTGCGGGGCGGCCCACGGCGGCGGTTCTCCGGGAAGACCCGGACCCGGCCCGGAGGCCGCCCCGCAGTGACGTACGGGGAGTGGAGGGGCCGTCGCGTGCCGAGGGCCGGACGGACACCGATGATGTGTGGGGGGTTGGGATGGCGTTCTGGGACGGGCTCTTTCCGCGGCGGGCGTCGCAGTTCGAGTCGGGCAACTCCGCCACGAACTCGATCGTGCTCTCCAGGCGCAACGCCACGGTCTCGCTGAACAAGCAGGGCGCCCTGTCCGGCAACCTGCGCGTCAACCTGTCGTGGCGGATGCGTACGTCGGACATCGGGGGCAGGTCACGGCAGAGCGGGCGGCTGCGGCGTCCGATGAAGCTCTTCCAGCCCGACGTGGTCCAGGCCCACACCCAGGGCATGGTCAACGTCGACCTGGACCTGGGCTGCATGTACGAGCTGCAGGACGGGACCAAGGGCGTGGTCCAGCCCCTGGGCAACCTCATCGGCGACCTGAACGCACCGCCCTACATCAGGCTCAGTGGGGACGACCGCTTCGGAGCCCCGTCGGGCGAGACCGTCTACGTGAACCTGGACAAGCGCGACGAGCTCAAGCGACTGCTGTTCTTCGTCTACATCTACGACCAGACCCCGGCCTTCGACCGCACGCACGCCATGGTCACGCTCTACCCGGGGAACGGCCCGCGCATCGAGATCGAGCTGGACGAACGCGCGCCGCAGGCCCGCTCCTGCGCCGTGTTCACGGTGGAGAACGTCAAGGGCGAGCTGATCGTGCGGCGCGAGGTGAAATTCGTCTACGGCTTCCAGTCGGAACTGGACCGGATGTACGGCTTCGGTATGCAGTGGGGACGCGGCTACAAGACGCGGGCCTGAGTGCGCACCGCGACGGGCTGCCGCGCCACCGGTTCACGACCGGATGAACTGCGGGCCCTGAGGGGGAAGCACGAAGTTCGGGTCCGCCGCGTGCGCGGCCGCCGGCGCCGGCTGCGGGTAGCCGTAGGAGGGCTGGGCGGCCGGCTGCGGGTAGCCGTACGCGGGCTGCGGCGCCGAGGAGGGCTGCGGGTAGCCGTACGCCGGCTGGGGCGCCGAGGAGGGCTGCGGATACCCGTACCCCGGCTGGGGCGCCACGGAAGGCTGCGGGTAGCCGTAGGAGGGCTGCTGGTGCTGGACCGTGGCCTGGGAGTCGGGGGCCGGCGCCTCCGGGGCAGGCGGAACGGACGCGGCGGCGGTGCCGGTCTCGGCCGGGGGCCCCGGCTCCGAGGCCGCCTCGGCCTCGTCCACGGAGATCCCGAAAGCGGTGGCCAGCCCCACGAGCCCCGTCGGGTAGCCCTGGGCCACGGCCCGGAACTTCCACCCGTCGCCGCGCCGGTAGAGCTCACCGCAGATGATGGCGGTCTCCTCGCCGGTCTCCGCCCGGACGTCGAACACGGCGATCGGCTCGCCGTCGGCGGCTGCCGCGTCGTACAGCGATATCCGCAGGTCCGTCACCCGCTCGAACGGCGCCTCGTCGCAGGACGCGGCGATGACGACCTGGTCCACGGAGGGGTCGAGCGCGGAGAGGTCCGCCTCGATGGTGTCCGTGAGCCCCTCGGGCGCGCTCCGCTTGGGCAGGCGCCGCACGAGACCGGAGGGGTGCCGGGGCTGGTTGTAGAAGACGAAGTCCTCGTCGTCACGCACCCGTCCGTCGGGCCCGACCAGCAGGGCGGAGGCGTCCACGTCAGGGACACCGGCGCCCGGGGTCCAGCGCAGCACGGCTCGTACCGCCGTGGCGTCCAGCGGGACGTTCGAGCCCTTCAGCATCGCGTGCGTCATGGCGGTCATCCTGCCTGTTGGAGGGGTGTCCGGACAACGCGGGGGTGCGGACCAGTAGGCCAGTCGTCACGAGCGCGGGGCACGCAGGCGCGCCGCGCGAGGTGGCGGATACACCGGGGACACCCGAAGTTCATATGGCAAGGGAACCGGCGACACCCGTCCGAACGTACTATTACCGGCCATACGTTTGTCCGGTCTCTATGGCAGTACGGGGGAATCACATGCGTCATTTCGGGCACATCCCGCCCGCTGTCCGGGAGAACCTCTTCTTCAGGGAGCCCTGCGAATTCGACGCAGGCTCCTCCGCCCAGGTGCTGTCCGCGGCCCTGGGAGCGACGCTCTACAGCCCCGCGACGAGGCCGAGGCTCGCGGACGACGTGATCAAACAGGCCCGGCTCGGAGTCGTCTCCATGGTGCTCTGCCTGGAGGATTCCATCGACGACGCCGAAGTCGTCGGCGCCGAGGCCAACCTGGTGAGGCAGTTCGCCGACCTCGACGAGCGCGCCGCCGACGTGCCGCTGCTCTTCATCAGGGTCCGCGAACCGGAGCAGATCTCCGATCTCACCCGGCGGCTCGGAACCTCCGTCCGATTGTTGTCCGGTTTCGTACTTCCGAAATTCACGGAAGAGCGCGGCGAGCTCTTCCTGGAGGCCCTCACCGCCGCCGAGGCGGTCAGCGGCCACCGCCTCTTCGCCATGCCCGTCCTGGAATCCCCCGAGCTGCTGCACCTGGAGACCAGGGGCGACACCCTCCGCGGGATCGCCCGCACCGTCGACAAGTACCGCGACCGGATCCTCGCGCTGCGGCTCGGGGTCACCGACTTCTGCTCGGCATACGGTCTGCGCCGGGCGCCGGACATGACCGCCTACGACGTCCAGATCGTCGGCGCGGTCATCGGCGACGTCGTGAACATGCTGGGACGGGCCGACGGCACCGGCTTCACCATCACCGGGCCGGTATGGGAGTACTTCCGTCTCCAGGAGCGGATGTTCAAGCCCCAGCTGCGCCGCAGCCCCTTCGCGGGGCAGGCGGAGGAACTGCGCACCACGCTCATCGAACACGACCTCGACGGGCTGCTGCGCGAGATCGAGCTCGACCGCGCGAACGGGCTGCTCGGCAAGACCTGCATCCACCCCTCCCACGTGCTGCCCGTGCACGCCCTTTCGGTCGTCAGCCACGAGGAGTACAGCGACGCCCAGGACATCCTGAGGCCGGAGCGGGGCGGTGGCGGAGTGCTGCGCTCCGCCTACACGAACAAGATGAACGAGGTGAAGCCGCACCGGGCCTGGGCCGAACGGACCCTCCAACGGGCCGAGGTCTTCGGGGTCGCCCGTGAGGACGTCGGCTTCGTGGAGCTCCTCGCCGCCGGTGTGACGGACTGAGCGGGCGCATGGGCGAGCACGGGCGGGAACACGGTCACCGGCGCACGGACGAGCACGGACGAGAACACGGCCACGAGCGCATACGGGCGCACGGTCACCAGCGCACAGCCGCTCACGAGCGCATACGGGCTCACGAGCGCATACGGGAAGAAGAGGCAGAGGACGTGGAGTGGTCGGGTGACTGGGTCGCCGCGCGGCTCGGGGTCGAGCTCGTCGGTGACGGTGAACTCCGGGAACTGCTGGGCCTGGCCCTGCGCCGGAACCCCAAGCGGGCTCACCTGCTCGTGTCGAACGTCCTGGGCAAGCACGTGCCCCAGCGGCCTTCGGTCGTCCACGGTGTGGGCTTCGAGCTGGGCGAGCGGGTAAGGAACCTGCTGGGCGAGGCGGACGCCCGCCGCGCGGTCGTCCTCGGCTACGCGGAGACGGCGACGGGCCTCGGTCACGCGGTCGCCGACGGGCTGGGGGTGGCCCCGTACCTCCACTCCACCCGGCGCCCGGTGGCCGGTGTCGCCCAGGCGGGCGGGTTCGAGGAGGCGCACTCGCACGCCACCTCCCATCTGCTGCTGCCCGAGGACCCCGGTCTGCTCGACGCGGGTCAGGGCGACGCGCCGCTGGTCCTGGTCGACGACGAGTTCTCCACCGGCAACACGGTCCTTAACACCATCCGGGCGCTCCACGCGCGCTACCCCCGCGGCCGGTACGTCATCGTCGCCCTGGTCGACATGCGGTCCGAGGCCGACCAGGGGCGTCTCGCCGACTTCGCGCGGGAGATCGGCGCCCGCGTCGACCTGGTGGCGAGGGCCCGCGGCACCGTGCGCCTGCCGGACGGCGTACTGGACAAGGGCCTGGAACTGGTCGCCGAGCACGACGCGGACACGGCGCCCGGCGTGGACCACCCGCGCGGCGGAACCGGCGCGCCCGCCGCCCCCCTCCGCGTCCCGCTCGACTGGCCGGCCGGCGTGCCCGACGGAGGGCGCCACGGCTTCACCCCCACCCACCGCGCGGCTCTGGAAGCGGCCCTCCCGGCCATGGCGGCCCGCGTCGCCGGCGTGCTGGACGACGACGCCCGCAAGGTGCTCGTACTCGGCTTCGAGGAGCTGATGTACGCGCCGCTGAGGCTGGCCACCGCACTGGAGGACGCCACCACCGCCGAGGTCCGCTACTCGACGACCACCCGCTCACCCGTGCTCGCCGTCGACGACCCCGGCTACGCGATACGGAGCCGTCTGGTCTTCCCCGCGCACGACACACCCGCGGACGGGCCGGGCGACCGCTTCGCCTACAACGTCGCCGGTGCGGGCTTCGACGCCGTCGTCGCCGTCGTCGACTCCACCGCCGACACCCCCGCACTGCACGCCCCCGACGGGCTGCTGGCACAACTCGCCCGGCACACCGGCCAGGTCCTGCTCGCGGTCGTCCCGTCGTACGTCCCGTCACCGGCCGCCCGCGGAACCGCCCCGGCCCCGGCCAAGGTCCCCGAGCCGGCCGCCACCGCGGCACCGTCCTTCGACAGGCAGGAAGAAGCCATGCTGCCCGAACCCCTCCGCGGCCCCGCCTTCTCCTCCTACGCGGCGGACGACGTCGGCTGGCTGCTCCAGGACCTCTCGGACACACCTCTGGAGGCGCCCACCGAGGAGCGCGAGGAGGCCATCCAGAGCGGCGGCGCGCACTACGCCGAGTCGCTGCCCGTCGAGTACCAGCCCAGCCCGCAGTACCAGGAGCTGTTCAAGGCGGCCCTGGAGGCCTCGGCGGCCCGCATCGCCCGCGCCGTCGGGACCGTCACCGAGACCGTCCTCGCCGAGCGGTCCCGGCCAGCCGGGGACGGGGGGAGCGTCCACCGCCCCGTCCTGGTCTCCCTCGCCAGGGCCGGCACCCCCGTCGGAGTCCTCATGCGCCGCTGGGCGCAGCACCGGCACGGCATCGACCTGCCCCACTACGCGGTCTCCATCGTCCGGGGCCGCGGTATCGACGCCAACGCCCTGCGCTGGCTCGCCGCGCACCACGACCCGGCGGACGTCGTCTTCGTCGACGGCTGGACCGGAAAGGGCGCCATCACCCGCGAACTCGCCGCCGCACTGGCGGAGTTCGACGGATTCGACCCGGAGATCGCCGTACTGGCCGACCCCGGAGGCTGCGTACGGACCTACGGCACCCGCGAGGACTTCCTCATCCCGTCCGCCTGCCTCAACTCCACGGTGTCCGGCCTGATCTCCCGTACCGTGTTGCGGGCGGACCTGGTCGGCCCGACCGACTTCCACGGCGCGAAGTTCTACCGTGAACTCGCCGGCACCGATGTCTCGGAGCTCTTTCTCGACACCGTCGCCGCCCGGTTCGACGAGGTCGCGGGCGCCGTGGACGCCGAGGTGAAGGAACTGCTCGCCGCGGACCGCGCCCCCACCTGGGAAGGCTGGGCCGCCGTCGAGCGCATCAGCGAGGAGTACGGCATCCACGACGTGAACCTGGTCAAGCCCGGAGTGGGCGAGACGACCAGGGTGCTGCTGCGCCGCGTCCCCTGGAAGATCCTCGCCAAGCGTGGCGCCGGGGCCGACCTCGACCACGTACGGCTGCTCGCCGAGCAGCGCGGCGTACCGGTCGAGGAGGTCGACGAACTCCCCTACACCTGCGTCGGGTTGATCCACCCGAAGTACACGCGCGGCGCCACCGGCGCCGACGGTACGGCGGTGACGGCGAAGTGAGCGACACCCTGAACACGCACACCGGCCCCGCAGCGGACGGCCCGGTGACGCTGGTGGCCAGCGACCTGGACCGCACGCTCATCTACTCGGCCGCGTCCCTCCAGCTGACGATGCCGGACGAACAGGCCCCGCGCCTGCTCTGCGTCGAGGTGTACGGCCGGGCACCCCTCAGCTACATGACCGAGACCGCCGCCTCGCTCCTCGACGAACTGGCCCGCACCACCGTCTTCGTCCCGACCACCACGCGGACCCGGGAGCAGTACGGCCGTATCCACCTGCCCGGCCCGGCGCCCAGGTACGCCATCTGCGCCAACGGCGGACACCTCCTCGTCGACGGAGTCTCCGACCCGGATTGGCACGCGCGGGTCACCGGCCGGATCGCCGACCAGTGCGCCTCGCTCGCCGAGGTGCGCGCACACCTCATGGCCGCGAGCCACCCCTCCTGGCTGCTCAAGGAGCGGGTCGCCGAGGACCTCTTCGCCTACCTCGTCGTCGACCGCGGCGCCCTCCCGGAAGGCTGGGTGAAGGAACTGACCGCCTGGGCGGACCCCCGGGGCTGGACCGTCTCACTCCAGGGCCGGAAGATCTACGCCGTGCCCAAGCCGCTCACCAAGAGCGCCGCGATGCGCGAGGTCGCCGACCGCTGCGGTGCCGGCCTGACGCTCGCCGCGGGGGATTCGCTCCTCGACGCCGACCTCCTGCTTGCCGCCGACAAGGCCTGGCGCCCCGGCCACGGCGAACTGGCCGACTGCGGATGGGGCGCGCCCGGCACGGAGCCCCTCAGGGAGAAGGGCGCCGCCGCGGGGGAGGAGATCCTCCGCCGCTTCCTGCGCGCCGCCGGAACCGGGCGGGCGGGTCGCTGAGCGTTCGCGCACGATCTTCGGCAAGCTGGACGCCCCGCCGACTCCCGGGAGGACCCGTATGACCAAGGGCAACACCACCAGGATCACCGACGAGCTGTACGCGTACACCCTGGCGCACAACCCGCCGCTCGACTCCGTGCAACGTGAGCTCGTGGAGACCACGTACGCGGAACTCCCCGGTCACGCGGGCATGCAGTCCGCCGAGGAACAGGGCCCGCTCCTCGCCTTCCTCGTCCGGTTGACCGGGGCGCGCCACATCGTCGAGGTCGGCACGTTCACCGGCTTCTCGGCGCTGTCCATGGCCCAGGCACTCCCCGAGGACGGGGTGCTGATCGCCTGCGACGTCTCCGAGGAGTGGACCGCGTACGGCCGCGCCGCATGGGAGAAGGCGGGCGTCGCCGACCGCATCGACCTGCGGATCGCACCCGCGCTGGACACCCTGCGCGCGATGCCTGCCGAACCGCACATCGACCTCGCCTACCTGGACGCGGACAAGGAGAACTACATCGCGTACTGGGAGCAACTGGTCCCCAGGATGCGCCCGGGCGGGCTCGTCGTCACCGACAACACCCTGTTCCACGGCACGGTCACCGACCCGCTGGGCACCGGGGCTACGGCGGCCATCAGGGGGTTCAACGACCATGTGGCCGCCGACCCCCGGATGGAGAGCGTGCTGCTCACCGTGTCGGACGGGCTGACGCTGTCACGCCGCCGGAGCTGAGGCCCCGGCACACCTGGGGCAGCCGAGCCTTCGGTCAGCCGCAGCAGCCGCCACCGCAGCACCCGCCTCCGGCAGGCGCAGGGGAGCCGCCGCCCGACGCCGAGCCGCCCACCGCCACGGCGGAGAGCAGCTTCACGGTGTCCTCGTGCCCGGCGGGGCAGGAGGCGGGGTCGGACGACTCGGCCATGGGCCGGCTGAGCTCGAACGTCTCGCCACAGGGGCGGCAGCGGTACTCGTAACGGGGCATGGCCCCAGATTAGAGCCTCTGCCCCCGCGTGACCCCGGGCATCGTCGGACGCTCGCCGCGCTCCTCCCGGGCGACCTCCTCGGGGTGGCGGGCACGCCAGTAGGGATTGTCGTGCGGGAGCCCGCCGCTGACCCGCCCGTACATCCCGAACAACATCAGCAGCAGTCCCGCCACGAAGCTGAACAGCACGTTCTGCATGTGGAAGGCGAGGAAGTTCAGGCCGGTGTCCAGCAGGGCCAGATTCACGAAGCCGCTGAGGATGAAGACGATTCCGAGGACCATGTTGAGGGTCGAGGCGAAGTTCCCGCCGATGACCATGCCGACGAAGAGCAGCCCTCCGACACAGATGGACAGGATGCTCAGGGCGCCGTTGGTGTTGAGGCCCGCCACCGTGTCACCGCCGGTGTCGAAGATCCCGATACGGTCGATGAGCCCCAGGATCCCGAAGGCGACGAGCATCAGGCCCATCAGGCCCGCCCCCACCCGGTAGACCTTGCTGAGCCGGTGGTCGACCGGAAGGTGCTCGTCCAGTTTGGTGGTCCCACGGCGTCTGGTGCCCCGCCGCGTGGTCTCGTCCGGAGCGGACTTCCGGTGCTTCTGGTGCCGGCCCGGGGAATGCAGGACATGTGTGGCCATGACGGCCTCCTTCGGCCGCGTACGGCCAGGGACGCCCCGGCGGCATCCGCCGGGGTAGTTCCAGCATCGGTCCGGTCGCGGCCAGGTACAACTCATGGCGGACGGGACCGGGGCGTGCGGGGCCGTGGCGTGCGGGAGGCGTGGCGGGACGGGCCGGACGGCCCCTGCGCGCCACCGGGGCGTGCGGGGCCGTGGCGGCCATGAGGCCCTGGCCGCGACGCCCCGGGCTCTATGCCTGCGCCCCGGGCTTCCATGAGCCGGGCTCCTACGCCCTGGGAGGGTCCGGCTCAGGCGCCGGCTCCCCGCTCCTCGCGGATGTCCGAGACGACCCGCGTCGCCGTCTCCCGGACGGCCGCCGTCTCCGTGAGGAAGTGCCAGTAGTCGGGGTGACGCCCGTCGAGCCCCGCGATCGCGCGGTCCAGCCTCGCCACGGCATCGTCCAGCGGACGGGCGTGGCGGGGATCCGGCGTGTTGCGGCCCGCCATCGCGAGACGCTGCGCGTCACGGATCGCGAAGCGTGTGCGGTCGATCTCCGTCTGCGGAGTCTTCGCCACCGCGTCGAGCTGCCGCAGCCGGTCACCGGCGGCGGACACCGCCTCATCGGTCGCGTTGAGCAGCGCCCGGACCGTACTCAGCCGGGACGTCGCATCGGGCCAGCGCTGCTCGGAGCGTGCCTCGGCGGCCTCGGCGAGCTTCGCCTCCGCCTGCCGGACGTTGACGACCGCCTGCTCGGGAACCGACTGCAGATCCTGCCAGCAGGCGGCCGAGAAACGCCGCCGCAGCTCGCTGAGCACCGGCTCCACCTGCCCGGAGCGTGTCGTCAGCGCCTGCGCCCTGGTACGCAGCGACACCAGCCTGCGGTCGATCTCCGCAGCCCGTTCCGGAAGCCGCTCGGCCTCCGAACGCACCGCCTCTGCCCCGCGAAGCACCTGGTCAGCGCGTTGCAGCGTCTCAGCCACACCGTGCTGACCAGCGCCCTGGTTGAGCTTGGTGAGCTCAGGGGCGAGCGCGGCGAGCCGTGCGGCCAGATCATCCGCCCGCAGCCCGGACGCGCGCACCGAGTCCAGAGCGTTGCTCGCGGCGAGCAAGGCCTGACGGGCCCGCTCCACGGCGGGAGCGAGCCGGGCGAGCTGGGTCTCCGCGCTGCTGAGCAGCGTGCCCAGCCCATGGGCGAACCGGTCGAGCTCACCCTTGACCCGCACCAGGTCGTCCTTGGCCCGGGTCAGCTGGGTCCGGGCCTCGGTCGCGGCCGAGGGCTCCAGATCGTCCCGGTCCAGGTCGTGTGCGTCCACCGCGGTGATGTACAGGTGGCTGACGTCGTCGATCCGCCGCCCGAGAACCTCGAAGTCCTCGGCGGCCTTGCGGGCGCGCGGCGAACTGTCCACGGCGGTGATCGTCTCGATCGAGATCCGCAGATCGCGCTGGGCGGTGTCCAACTCGTAGAACGCGGCGGCCGCGGCGTCCTTGGCCGCCTGGGCGTCGGCCCGATGGTTCTCCCCACGCCCTCCGAACCAGCGGCGCGTACCCCCGCCGGCGAAGGCACCCGGCAAGGCGGAGAGCGCCAGCGGGACAGGCAGCAGCATCAGCGCCAGGACGTCCTTGACAGCCGGACCAACACTCGCTTTCGCCTGCGGCCGCGTGTGTGTCGCCGTCACATCCCTCTCCCGTGCCGATTCGCCCTGCCCGGTCATTCTCCCACCAGTTAGGACGAACACACGGGCCCGTTAGTTCGCTCTTCGGACGGTGACTTCCCCGTTGTCGCTGCGAGCCTTCACCACGTGCCCGCTGCTCTCGCTACGTGGCACATCGACAGAGACGTCACCGTTGTCGGCCTGTGCGGAGACCGCGTACGCGGCGCTCCCCGCCGGCAGGTCCACGCGGACGCTCCCGTTGTCACTGATCGTGTCCACCAGGTCGGGCACCCGGGAGAAGCCGAGCGCGATCGATCCGTTGTCCGCACGGGCGACGACGGACGCCCCCGAGACCCGGTCGGCGTCGATCGTGCCGTTGTCCGCCTGAAGATTCAGAGATCCGGCGACGTCACGTACGTGGACGGCCCCGTTGTCGGCCTCGATCCTCAGCGCCGTGGTGAAGCCCGCCGCCGAGACGTCCCCGTCGCCCCCCTCCACGGTCAGCGAGATCCCGCGGGGGACCTTCACCTCGTGGCGGGCCTCGCAGTTGCTGATCATCGCCCGGCACTTCACCTCGAGCCGCAGCGTGTCCCCGTCCAGCCTCCAGACAGGGTCGGGCCCACTGCCCAGCACCACCCAGCCGTCGACCCGGCGCGTCACCTCGATCCGTTCCACGTCGGCGGGTACGAGATCCAGGGCCGAGTTCCTCGCGTCGATCGTCAGCGCCTTCCCACCGAACGCGAACGACCTGTGCTCGGCGGGGGCCCCCTCCGCGTCCGCGCTCCCGCATCCGCTGAGCGCGCCGGCGAGCAGGACCGTGCCGGCCGTCGCCACGAGAGCGGTGGTGCGTCGTGTGCGGATGGTCGTCGTCATGGTGTCGAGTCCCCCTGAGAGCGCTGCCGATGTGGCACCACCGTATTCACCCGCGTACCCCGGGGGGATCCGGACGGCTACCGTCCCGGGGTGGGGATATCCCCCGCAACCCGGAACCCCTGCCCGCTGTCGCCCGCCCGGTTCGGGCGCCACGCGCACAGGGCGACGCGGGGCCGACAACCGGATTGCGGTCAGGGGCCAGGGGCCATGTAACCTGTTGCCTCATCCACGGGTGCGTAGCTCAGGGGTAGAGCGCTGCTCTTACAAAGCAGATGTCGGCGGTTCGAAACCGTCCGCGCCCACCAGCAGGAAGTACGGCGAAGGCCCAGGCCACCGGTATTGAACCGGGAGCCTGGGCCTTGTTCGTTCCTCATCCGCAGGACGAGGGAGAGGCCTCGTGCCAGATGCGTCGCCGGAAGCTGCCCTCGGTGATCATCGGCGCGGTAGGTGGTGGCATCACCGATACCCTCGCGTCGTCACGGGCCGGCCCAGCGATGAGTTGCCGGACTTCTGGTCACCGGCTCCCAGATACGGCGAAGACGACTGAGGAAAGCCCGTGCCCTCGCATGCCCGATCGGACAGAGCACGCGTGGAACCATTGGGACCTGGGCGTACCGCCCACATCTGCCAGGGTCAGCAACCGTGCAGCTCAGGCGTAGTCCGTGTACGCGGTATTCCGAACCAGGGACGTAGAAATCGGCAGGTCTTCAGATGGCTACCGATACCAATCGCCCTCTCCCGCGAGAGAGCGGTGCAGGTAGTCTGCCAGTTCCCTCGCAGCCCACAGTCGACTGTCACTCTCGTGATCCCAGACAAAGATGTCCGGACGATCGGGCGTGAGCACGAAGGCGAACTGGTCGCCGCCGCCGTTGTCGCCAAAGAACAGCAGTGGATTGAAGGGCATGTACAGGCCCGGGAACGCACCAGGGGACCAGAAATGCAGATTCTGCTCCACGATCCGATCCAGTGACCAGACGATGTCGGTCCCGTACTCGTCGACTACCCCATTGGTCTCCGGCAGCAGTGCTGTCAATTGTCCCGGCAGGCTTCGGTCAAGGCGCCGCTCCGCCTCGTCTAGCGTCGCCACATCAACAGGTGTCTGGAACTCGACGTCGAGCGAGGCTCCAGCAGCAGCTTCCTTCCATATGGGCGCAGTCTAAGCGGGACGACCGGCGGCCCTGAACGCCGGTGCGGTACAGCAGCGCGGTACGACTGATGGAACTACCGATGGAGGACTCGATCGGACTGATGTCGCGAATCACCGACGATCCGCACGGCTACGGCGGTTGAGCATTTGGCGGCCGAGCCTGCCGCGTTCGCGGCAGATTGCTCGCCACGTGCCATAGTCGCGGTTGCTGCTGTACGTGCCGTGTCAGGCGTACGAACTCGCCACCGGGGAGGAGTGGGACCGCGCCCGACCCGTTACTGCTTCGCGAGCGCCGGACTGCGGCATACACCCGCGCCCCGGGCGACAGTCGCGGCCCAGGTAGGTCGTGAAGTGGCGCCCCAGGCCGGAGGCGTGTTTGTTCGAGAGCACGGCTCCAACCTATTGATCAGAAACGGCTCGGGTTCTCATCAATACGTGGGATCTTCACCGGGTTCGTCTGATGCGCCTCGATGGTCCTGGCCGCCTCGGCTGTTTCCCGGAAATTGACGATCGCCTCGCCGTTCTCCCGCGCCCATGCTGTGAGCATTCTGATGGGCTCCTCCAGGGTTCGCCCGAGATCGGTCAGTCCGTACTCCACGCGCGGCGGCGCTTCGGCGTACGCGTACC
The DNA here is from genome assembly GCF_043199535.1 of Streptomyces sp. NPDC048590. Lineage (NCBI taxonomy): Bacteria > Bacillati > Actinomycetota > Actinomycetes > Kitasatosporales > Streptomycetaceae > Streptomyces > Streptomyces sp. NPDC048590. Next base: position 783,073 of record NZ_JBICWC010000001.1, read on the forward strand.
GCTCGATGAGCCCGTTGGCTTGGAGCCGGCGCAACGTCTGGGTCAGTACCTTGCGCGAAATGCCACCGCTCAGCTCGACCAGCTCGCCGTGGCGCAACGGGCCGTCGGTCAGCGCGAAGAGGGTGACCATGGACCACTTGCTGGCGATGATCTCCATGGCCAGGAGAGCGGGACAGTCGGCGAGGAAGGCAACTCCGGGTCGCAGGCTCATGCCCCGAAGGTTACCTGGAGGTACCTGACGGTTGCCTATCGTCGTCGAGGTGCGCACGCCCCCTTACTCGTATCTCGCACGATTGAGGTTTCACCCATGTTCGTCTCTCTTGTCGTCGTCACCGTGTTCATGTCGGCGCTTCTTCTGGTATCGGCTGGAGCCAAGTCTCTGCGGACGCGGCACATCACCGAGCAGATGTCCACCCTCGGAGTGCCGCAGAGCATGATGGCTTTCCTGATCGGCGCTCAGGTCGCGGGCGCGGCCGGTGCGATCGCCGGACTCTGGTGGGTACCCGTCGGAATCGCCGCCGCGATCGGGCTGACGCTCTATTTCGCTGGGGCGGTTGCCTTCCACCTGCGCGTCGGCGACCGCAAGGGCGCGTCTCCGGCGATGGTCCTCGCCATGGCCTCTGTCGTCCTGACCGTGCTGAGTGCTGCCACCCTCTGACAACGGACAGTCGGTCTGACGCTGGGCCTGATCGTGCTGAGTGAGGTCGGGCTCCGATGGGAACGGCCATCGTTGATCATCGTGAGTTGTTTCGACAAACGAAGATCAGGTGATGGCCGTGGGCCACAGCGTACTGATCAGAAGCTCATCGGGTTCTCGCCCAGGATGTAGCGGATGTGTGGACCGCCGAAGTAGCCGCGGACGGTGTGTGGCTGACGTTGTCGTCGGCAGAAGAAGCGGCGGGTTTCCGCGGAGAGTTCGTCCTGGTTCCGGGCTCGGTGCTGCCGGGGCAGGCTGTACTTGAGGTCGGCATTGACCAACTCGTCGAGGTTCAGCTCGGGCGAGAACGGGGGCAGGAAGTGCAGCTCTACGTCGTCGGGGTGGGCGGCGAGCCAGTCGCGGACCTTCTTGGACCGGTGGGCGGAGTGTCCGTCGACAACGAGGTGGACCTTGGTCTCGAAGTGGCCGGCGAGCCGGTCGATGAAGCGGCACATCACCTCGGTGGTGCAGCTCTCGGTGAAGACCATGAGGTGCATCCGGCCCTTGGTGCTGATCGCGGACATCGCGTTCACCGAGAACCGGTTGTCGGACCTGCGCACGATCGGAGTCTTCCCCTTCTCACCCCAGGTTCGGCCGGTGACCTGATCGGAGCGGATGCCGACCTGATCGGCAAAGAGGATCTCGCCGCCCTCGGCCTTCGCCTTCGCACGGATCCGCGGCCAGGTCTCAGCATGCCAGCGCGCGACTGCCTCCGGGTCCTGCTCGACGGCCCGCTTGTCCGGGCGCTGGAAAGACAGCCCCCATCGTCTGAGGTACTTGCCAGGCCCGGTTCGGTCATCCGTACCCGGTACAGCTTCGCGATCAGCTCACCCACCAGCCGTCGCGTTCACAACCGCCCACTCAAGCCCACGTCGCAGGGCTGGTGATCGAGGACCGCCTGCCGCACGGCAGCCTGCTCGGCCTCCCCGAGCACCTGGTGCACCCCGACCGGCTTGCCCCGCCTGCTGCATGACCAGCGCCTCCCGGCCACCGGCCTGCCACTTCGCCCACCACCCGTCGACTGCCTTCAGCGACACCCCGAACACCGCCGCCACATCCTCACGGGCCCGCCCCGCCACCAACGCGGCCACAGCCCGCAACCGCAGGGCCTCCCGCGCCGACGGCGACAGATGCCGCGCGTCCCCCACCAGATCGCGCACACACCACCAACGACCCAGAACCCAAACCGTTTCGGATCGATAGTGTGATCGTGTGCGCCACGAGAGACATGACGAGCCGCTGTCAGGAGAAGAACTGGAGCTCTTCCTCCAGTTCCTCCACAGATTCGCAAGACATGAGCTCGATCTCTTCGCTCTCATGGAAGTTGGCGATCCCGAACACCCCGCTTACGTGAGCATCGGGAGGAATCCGCAGCCAGGCGTTGCCCCGTCGGCGTACTGTCGGCCGTAGCAGGGTTGGACGAGAATCCGGCATCCGCCATTGCTGGATTCAACAGCGACACCGGCAGGGTGTCACCGAACCGGGATCGGCTGGGTGAGGTTCACCGGGTTGCCGTCGGGGTCCTTGATGTGTGCGACGCGCTGCCCCCACGGCATGTCATTGGGGCCGTCGCTGACCGAGCCGCCCAGCGCCGTCACCCGGCCCAGCGTCTCGTCGACGTCATCGACCCCGATGCTGAGCAGCATCCGCGGTGCCCCCACAGCCCCTGGGTTCTTCTTGGTCACCAGGCCGAGGTCGGTGTCGCCGATGCGGAGGCCGAAGTAGAACGGCGGTCCCTCCGCCGGCACCCGGAAGATCTCCTCGGCGCCGAACAGGTTTGTGTAGAAGGCCACCAGGGGGTTCTGGTCGGCTGTGATGATTACTGGCTGGATGGTGGACATGGCACTCCTGAGGTGGGAACGGTCGTCCCTGGGTGGACCGTCGAACGACGGTGAACTGATCGGTACGTCAGGGAGCGGTCAATGTCAGCGCCACCTTCTACGCTTCTCATCGTGATCAAAGGGGGGATCAGCCGGGATGGTGTCTTCGAGCCCCTTGCAGATGAAGACAAGTTGGGCCGAGCATCTTGAGCGACAGGATTCCCGCAGGTGCGCCCGCGGCAGGACCTTCGTGGTCGTTGATGCGGCAGGGCGTACACCTGGGCACCCTGGTGGTCGCGCAGGTGGACCAGCCCTGGTTCGTGTGCAGGTTCCGTGCGACTTCGGCCTGGGGAGCCTCGCGGCCCACCGTCGAGGCGTGGACCAAGGCGGTGGACGAGAGGGGGATGAGGACGAGATGATCAGCGCGCTGGAGGCCGTCGATGCTCTCAGCCTGTCTCTGGTATCGGTCACCGGCGCGGAGGTGATCGGAGACTTCCTGATCCATGTCGAGGGTCGCACCGCGAGGTTCCGTTACTGAGGGCTTCGAGGTGCGGAGCGCGTTCCTGAACGGCTGAGACCGGTCGGGCCGTGGGCGGCCGGGAGCCCGGCTCGGGCTCAGGCGTGCAGGGTGGGGCGGTAGACGAGTTCCTGGATGTGGTCGTCGAGCGTGCGGTGCTCGATGAGTTCCAGGTCGAAGTCGGCTGCTCCCTGGAATACCGGGTCCAGGCCGGACCTGCCGGTGATGACGGGGAAGAGGGTCACCTGGACGCGGTCGACGAGGCCGGCCGCCATCAGGGCGCGGTTCATGGCCAGGCTGCCGTGTGAGCGCAGCGGCACCTCGGAGTCCTTCTTCAGCCGCCTCACGACGTCGACGGCGTCGCCCTTCGCGATGGTCGCGTCCGGCCAGTCGAGGGGGCCTTCCAGGGTGGACGACACGACCGTCATGGGCAGGTTCCGCATCCGCGTGACCCAGGGGTCGCGCACATCAGAGTCCTCGGTGCTCTCGGCCAGCATCCGGGCGAACAGCCGGTAGGTGTTTGCGCCGAGGACCATCCGCTGCTCCTCGCCGTACAGCGCGAAACGGTGGTCGAGGAGTTCCGGGCCCTGCTTGCCCCAGTAGCCGGTCCAGTCGCCACCGGCCGCCCCGAAGCCGTCGAGGCTGGAGAAGATGTCGAAGGTGTAGGTGGCGGTCATGACGGCTCCTCGGTGCGGTGGCTCACGGTGCGATGTGTCACCGTTGTGGTGGTTCGTCCTCGGAGGTAAAGACTGCTGACAGCGGTGGAACTCATCGCCCCGCGACGTGCCGAGCCATGGCGCCGGAGACCTGCCACGTGCTGATCGCTCGCCGCGACCCGTCAGACGCGTTCCAGCGGGCGGTGCGGTCCCGGCGGGAGTTCGACGGCGACGGTGTCCTCCGGCCGCACCGGGCCGCCGGTGCGGACCACGGCCATGATGCCGGACTTGAAGGTGAAGTCGCCAGACGCCGGGTCGAGGGCGAACATCTCCGTGAGCAGGCCGGGCCGGAAATCGTTGATCTTGGAACAGGGGTTCCGCAGACCCGTCACCTCCACCACCGCCTGCTCGCCGAGGTGCAGCAGGGTCCCTGTGGGAAGGGAGAGGAGGTCGATGCCCCGGGTGGTGATGTTCTCGCCCAGCTCGCCCGGAGCGACCGAGTAGCCCTTGAGAGCGAGTTCGTCGAAGAGCTCCTCGTGCATCAGGTGCACCTGGCGCAGGTTGGGCAGGTCGGGCTCGTAGGTCATGCGGAACTGGTGGCGGATCGTCCGGCCCGCGTGGACGTCCCCTTCGACGCCGAGGCCGGCCAGCAGGGTCACGGACGCGCGGCGGGGCTTGCTGAATCCGTAAGCCGGGTCGCTGCTCACCGCTGTGACTCTGCCCGACATCCCCACTCCGCCCATCTGTCCGCGTCCCCGGTCAGCCTGCCGGGGTGCCCACGCGATCGAGGATCGTAGCCCACGGGAGCCGACGGGCGGCCGGCTCCTGGCGGGGTTCGTACAGGGGGAAGACGTCCGCCCCGTACACCAGCTCCACGCCCGCCCTTCGGAGCGCCTCGATGTGCCCTTCCCACGCCGGGTGCCGGGCGTGTGCCGCGTTGATGCGCGGGAAGAGCACGACGGGGACGCCGATCGTCCCCAGTGCCTCGCTCACCTGGGTGAGGGCCTGGTTGTCCGCGATGCCCGTGGCGAGCTTGGCCACGTAGTTCGCGCTCGCCGGTGCCACGATCCAGCGGTCGGCCACCGGGTGTGGGCGGGGCTCGGCAGGCAGCCGGGGGGTGTCGCGTACCGGCAGGCCGGTGAGTGACTCCAGCCGGTCGAGCTCGCCGTCGGCCCTCAGCCACCGGCCGGCGTTCGGAGTGAGGGTGACGGCGACCTGCCAGCCCAGGGCGACGGCCGGTTCGACCAGCCCGGTACGGAGTTCCTCGACCCCGTCGGCCGCTGTACCCACGACTCCCAGCACTCCGCGGCTGCTGCCTGCCTTCACCGGTTCCTCCGCTCCGGTCCGCCCGGACCGGGGTGGTCCGGACCGGGATGGTGACGTCCTGGGTAGCCGTGCCGGGTCAGTCGCGGATGCCCAGGTTCTCGCGCATCACACGGTGGAGCGCCGCGAGCTTCGGGTCGGCCGCCTTGATGTCCAGGAGCAGCCGCTCCGCGGTCTCGCCGTCCCGGGCCGGCCCGCGGTCGATGCGTTTGAGCGCGGCGTCCGTTCCAGCCAGGACGACGTTCAGCTCCCGGGAAGCGGCGAGAACGGTGCCGGGGACGATCATCTGGGCCTCCGCGTAGCGGTCCCGGTAGTCGCGCCGGGCCTCCTCGAGCGCGGTCCGGTCCTCGTCGGTGTAGACCCCGTCGCGTACGCGGTGCAGGGCGTCCTTGAGGAGGGTGTGGAAGTGGCCGGTCGCCCGGTTCATAGCGATGTACGACGCCCGTCGCTCGTCGAGGAACCGCCGGTGCTCCTCCGCCCGGAGCTCAGCCGTACGCTGCCGCCGGGCGGTACGGCCCGTGATCACCGGGGCGAACAGGGTGCCGAGCACTCCGAAGACCGCGGTGATCATGGCGGCTATGGCGGCACTCATGCGGGAGACCCTAGCGCGGGACGCGCGGGACGCGTGCGGCCCGTGGCGTTCCGCGTGAGGCGCCACGACCTCGGTGGACGGCGGCGTGCCTGGCGGGGCAGGTCCCGGGATGCGAGCGGGCGGGGCACGGGGGACCGTGGAGGCATGTCCGGACATCCTCCTGTGATCGTGTATCCGCCTTCGGCCAACGGCGGCCGGAGGGTGACCGTGCGGGGGCAGATCGTGGGGCTGGCGCACGGGCGCGGGGACGTGGCGTCCTTCCTGCGGCACGCGGGTCTCGACGGAGGTGCCGAGGAGATCGATCTGGACCAGCCGGAGCTGATCGAGTGGCGGGGCGGTGACCTCGACACCTGGGGGTGAGGGCCGACCGACCGGGTGCGCCGCAGCCTGCCCTGGCCCCGTCGCCGGTTCCGCCGCGGGCCGCGGGCGTATCGGGCGGTGACCGTCCACCGGCCTCCCGTCACCTGTTCGGGTGCGTCGGGGTCGTGGGCGGACCGGGTGTCGCGGAGGGTCGGATCTGCCCGCGGCAGTGCGGGCGGTCCGTCGAGCGGAGGAAGATCCATGACCCATTCAGCGCCCGCACCCGACTCCTCGCGGTCACCGGCCCGGGACCCCGGTGGTCCCTGGGCGGCCGGCGGTGTGATGTTCGCGGGGGTACTGCTGCTCGTGGACGGCATTCTCGCCGTCGTGAAGGGGATCGCGGGGATCGCGTCCGACGAGGTGTACACGCGCGTCAGCAACTACACCTTCGCCTTCGACGTCACTGCCTGGGGCTGGGTCCACCTGGTCCTCGGCGTGGTGCTGGTGTTCGTGGGGTGGGGCATCCTGCAGGGCGCGGCCTGGGCCTGGGGGGTCGGTGTCGGGCTTGCGGCCCTCAACATCGTCGTCAACTTCGTGTGGCTGCCGTACCAGCCGGTGTGGGCGGTCATCTCGATCGCGATCGACGCCTTCGTGATCTGGGCCCTGTGCGCCCACCGGGCGAAGCCGGTCGTCTGACGTGACCTTGGGACCGGGCGGCAGGGAACCGGACGCCGTGACGGCGCTGGCCGCCGACGCGTACGTCTACGGGTCGCCGCTCGTGCGCACGCTGCACTTCGTCCAGTCCTGCCTTCAGGAGGGGTACGGCTCGACGGCCCCCGCGCCGTTCAACGCCTTCGCCCACGCCGACGGGCCGGCCACGCCCGGTACACCCGTGCCGTACGCCCCGGCCGACCTGGTGGACGCGCTCGCCCAGCTCGACCTCTCCGGGGGGCCGGTCAGACTGCACGTCCCCGACACCGGCGGGGCGTACTACGTGCTCCGCTTCACGGACGCCTGGAGCAACTCGTTCGCCTATCTCGGTTCCCGGGCCACCGGCACCGGGAAGGGGGACTGGCTGATCGTGCCGCCGGGATGGTCCGGCACCGTGCCCGACGAGTTGTCGGGGGTGATCGACGCCCCCACCTCCGTCGTGTCCGTCGTCGGGCACCTCGCCTGCGACGGCCCGGGGGACATGCCCCGGGTGCGGGCGCTCCAGCAGGAGTTCACGCTCACGCACCTGGGGGACCGGGCACACCGGACGGGGCTCCCCGCGCCGGAGTCCGGTGTGCCGCGGGAGCTGCGGTTCTTCGAGGAACTCCGGGTGTGGATGGCCGACTTCCCGGCTTCGGCCGCCGACCGCGCCTATCAGGACCGTTTCCAGCCGCTGGGGCTCCTGGAGGAGGGTGTCTCCCCGTACGTGTCGGCCGGTCCCGGTCTGGTGCGCGCTCTCGGGCGGGGGCTCGCGCTCGGCCGGCTGCGGGTGGAGGAGGCGGCGAGACGGGTGGTCTCCATGCCTGCGGGTCCGTACGGCTCGTGGCGGACGATCGGGCACCTGCGGGACCACAACGTGGACCACCTGGGCGTCGGGACACTCGCCGCCCCGGAGTGGAAGATCGCCGACCGGGAGGCGTCCTACCTGGTCAGGGCGGTGGCGGCTCGACGAGGGCACCGACTGCCGCACGGGTACGAAGCGGTGTACGCGACCACCGCACGCGACTCGGGCGGCCAACCGCTGTCCGGCGCCCACGCCTACGTACTGCGCCTCGCGCCGCCGCCCCCGGTCCGGGCGTTCTGGTCGCTGACGGTGTACGACAGCCCCGGCGGCCGTCTCGTCGCCGACACGGCCGGGCGCTTCGCGGTCGGGAGCCGGACACCGGGGCTCGCGTACGGCGCCGACGGTTCGCTGACGCTGCACCTCTCCGTCTCCCCGCCCGGGGATCCCCGGGCGGCGGCGAACTGGCTGCCGGTGCCGCCCGGGGCCTTCCGTGCGGTGATGAGGCTGCATGTCCCGGGGCAGGCGGTGCTCGACGGAAGTTGCGTCCTCCCGGCGTTCGGGAGGGAGTGAGCTGCCGCGGGGGCGGCCGAGGGCGACCGGCTGCCACCACCGCCCTCGTTCCGACACGGGGACGCGGGGTTCTCGGGTGCGTTGTCAGTGGGACGCCTCACACTGGAGGCATGTGCCGCAGTATCAAGACGCTTCGTCCGCCCGCCATCCCCGAAGAGGCCACCGAGGAGGACATGAGAGCCGCCGCCCTGCAGTACGTGCGCAAGGTCTCCGGCTTCCGTGCGCCCGCGGCGCACAACCAGGAGGTCTTCGACCGTGCGGTCGAAGAGATCACCGAGGCCACCCAGCGACTGCTGGACGGACTCGAGGTGCGGGGTGCTTCCGCGCGGACCTGAGAGCTGCCCCCGGTCCGGCCACGAGTGGCCGGAGGTGGTGACCAGGGCCGTCAGGTTCCGGCCGTGACTCCGGCGGGCTGTGCCGACGCCGCGTCGGCGGGCCGGCGTACGACGACCGCCGCGAGGGCGCCCGCCAGGAAGAGCGCGAGTACGGAGATCGCCGTGCCCAGCCAGCCGGCGCCCAGGAACTGGCCGCCGAAGTAGCCGAGGCCCACGCTGTAGACGGCCCAGGCCAGACCCGCCACGGCCGACCACGGGACGAACTCCTTCGCCTTGCGGTGAGCCGCGCCCGCGCCCAGGGAGACGACGGAGCGGCCCGCCGGGGCGAACCGGGCGACGACGACGAGCGCGCCCCCGCCCCGGCTCAGTGCGGCGCCGAGACGTTCCTGCGCCGAGGTGAGCCTGCGGGACCGCGCGATCGCCCGGTCGAGGCGCTCACCGCCGCGCCAGGCGAGACGGTAGGCGACGAGGTCGCCGAGGACCGAGGCTGTCGCCGCGCAGAGTGTCAGGACCAGGAGCGACGGCACCTGCCTCGAGGCCTCGCCGGCCGCAGCGGTGACCGAGGCCGTGCTCGCGGCGGCCGCCGAGGCGGTGACGGAGGTCGTGCCGGCCGCGGCAGCCGTGGCGGCGGTGATCACGAGTACGCCGCTGGGCAGCACCGGCAGGAAGACGTCCAGGAGCACCGAGAGGGCGACCGCCGCGTAGATCCATGGGCTGCCTGTCAGCGCGCCCACACTCTCGAGCACTTCTACTCCCCGTCCCATCCGACGTGTCAGCGCCGCGACGACGCAGGGGAGCGGCAGGGGCGGCAGGTCCAGCTGTACAGCGTACGCCTGCGGCTGACGTCGTTCACCCGGTATTCGCCGGGCGTGGGGCCGATGTTGTGCAGCTCACGCGGAACGGCCCCGGTCACCCTCGGAGCGGAGGTGGCCGGGGCCGTCGGGAGCGCGCCGGTCAGGCCGAGACGGCCCGGGCCTTCTCGGGTGCGGGCTCGCGCTCGCCCCCGGGCACCGCGTCGCCGCGGGAGGAGAACAGCCGGTCCAGGGCCACGGCGCCGGAGCCGGTGAAGACGAGGAGCAGGAAGGCCCAGCAGAAGACCGCCGATGCCTCGCCGCCGTTCTGCAGGGGGAACAGGGACTCGGGCTGGTGCACCTTGAAGTACGCGTACGCCATGGACCCGGAGCAGACGAGCGCGGCGGCGCGGGTGCCGAGGCCGAGTGCGACCAGGGTGCCGCCGACGAGCTGGATGACGGCCGCGTACCAGCCAGGCCATGTGCCGGCCGGTACGGTGCCGCCGCCCATGGAGCCGCCGAGGACCCCGAAGAGGGAGGCGGCGCCGTGGCATGCGAAGAGGAAACCTATGACGACCCGGAAGAGTCCGAGTGCGTAGGGCTGTGCCCGATTCAGTTGCGTGGACATGGAGGTGGGGCTCCTTGGGTCTGGGGACGAGAACCACTCAGGAACGCCACAGGTTAGGTTCACCTCACTTGTGCTTGCAAGTTCAACAGTCTGTGGACTGGCCGAAAAGCGATCAGTCGTTGGGGGTGAGTCGGCGCTCCAGGATCGTCTCGAGCTGCGCTCCAGGCGTCCTTGCTTTGGCCTGAACCAATGTCAGCGCGGCTTTTCGGCCATGCAGCGTGAGGGTCATCAGCTGATTCCCGAACCAGGGGCCGCCCTCCTTGCGCCAGCGCATCCCGAGGCGCTCCGTGCGTCCGTGGAGCGCCAGCGCGCGCCCGAGCCGGCGGCCCGCCCGGCTCCAGCCGAAACGGAAGCCGACGCGCATGTATCCGGGGACGGAGTTGTGGACGGGGGAGCAGGTCAGTTGAAGGATGCGCGAGGACGGAGTGTCGTCAGGGGTGGAGCCGGGCCACTGTGGCTCGGCGATGTAGGCGTGGTGCACATCGCCCGAAAGGACGCATATCGTCGCAGGTGCGTCCGAAGCGGATCCCACTTCTCTCAGCAGCTCCGAGAGGCGGCGGAAGGATTCCGGGAAGGCGGCCCAATGCTCCAGGTCACCGGCCCGGCGCACCTTCTCCCCGACGCGCGCCCACCGCTCACCCCGCTCACCGCGACAGAGCGCGGCGTTCCAGCTCTCCGCCTCGTGTATCAGGGGCGGCAGGAGCCAGGGGAGGGACGTGCCGATCAGCAGATGGTCGTACGCGCCGGGGTCGGAGAGCGCGTCCTCGCTCAGCCACCGCTCCTCCTCCTCGCGGAGGATCGACCGCCGCTGCTCGTCCAGGACCCGGGCCGCCCGGCTGTCCACCATCAGGAGGCGGGTTCGGCCGAAAACACGCCGGTAGCTCCACCGGGCCCGCGACGGGTCGGCGTCCACCTCCGCCGCGTGGACGCGCAGCGCCTCGGTGCCGTCCGGGGTGGCGCGGACCGCCGCGTAGACGGGGTCGGTCTCCAGGGCGTCGGGGGAGAGGTTGCCGAGGTGCTGGTAGACCCAGTACGACATGAGCCCGCTGACGATCCGCTCGTGCCACCAGGGCGTGTTCCGCATGTCCCGGAGCCAGGCGGCGCTGGTGTTCCAATCATCGATCACGTCGTGATCGTCGAAGATCATGCAGCTCGGCACCGTGGAGAGCAGCCATCGCACCTCCGGGTCGCGCCAGGACTCGTCGTAGAGGTGGGTGTACTCCTCGTAGTCCGCGACCTCGGCGCCCGGCGCCTCCCTCAGGTCGCGGCGGGCGGCGAGCCGTTTCCGTGTGGCCTGCGAGGTCTCGTCCGCGTACACCTGGTCGCCGAGGAGCAGGAGGACGTCCGGGCGTACGGCCGAGGGGTCGGCGGCGAGGCCGGCCGCGAGGGTGTCGAGCGCGTCGGGGCCGATGGGGTCCGCGCCGCCGGGGTGCGGCCGGGACTCCGGCGAGGGGCCGTACCCGTGGCCGGGCGGGGCCGCCCAGCGGCACGAGCCGAAGGCGACCCGCACCGGATCCGCCCCGGCCCGCTCCGGCGCGGGGGCGGAGATGGTGCTCGGCGGGAAGCGGGAGTCCTCGGGCGGCCAGACGCGGCGGTCGTCGAGCAGCACCTCGTAGGCCGTGGTCGCGCCGGGGGTCAGGCCGGTCACCACCACGAGGGCGTAGTGGTGGCCCTCGACCGCGAAGGTGGGGGCGGTGCCGGCCGCCCCGTCCTCGCAGCGGACCTCCGCCGTGCAGGGTCTGGTCGCCTCCACCCAGACCGTCGCCCGGGAGCCGGATTCCCAGTCGACGTACCTCAGCAGTGGTCCCAGGCGTAGCCCGGCCATGTGTGCCCTCCTCGCGTCGCCGTGAACGATGGCTCCGTAGGGTACGGAACGGCGACGGAGGAGGGCGGGGCCGTCCGGCGGTGACCGGGAGGCGGGCGGGTCAGCAGCCGTTCAGCACGGACTGCAGCGCGCTCTTCTCGGCGGAGTCGACCTTCAGGCCGTAGTAGTGCTTCACGTGCACCCAGGCGCGCGCGTAGGTGCAGCGGTAGGCCGTGCGCGAGGGCAGCCACTCGGCGGGGTCCTGGTCGCTCTTGGACTGGTTGACGTTGTCGGTGACCGCGATGAGCTGAGGTCGCGTCAGGTCGTTGGCGAAGGCCTGGCGCTGGGCCGTGGTCCAGCTGCTGGCCCCGGAGCGCCATGCCTCGGCGAGCGGGACCATGTGGTCGATGTCGAGGTCGGAGGCGGTGGTCCAGGTGGCTCCGTCGTACTGCGAGTACCAGCTTCCGGAGGTGGCGGAGCAGGAGGAGTTCTGGACGACCCCGGTGCCGTCGCGCTTCAGCACGACCTCACGGGTGTCGCAGCTGCCCGACTGGGTGATCCAGTGCGGGAACTTGTCCCTGCTGTAGCCGGAGGAGGAGCCCTCGGTGGCGACGGTGAGCTGGCTCAGATACGTACGTGCGGTCGAGGCGGCGATCGGGGTGGGCATCGCGGCCTGGGCGGTGGGGGCCGTGAGCAGCCCCGTCGTGGCGGCGAGCGCGGCGGAGGCGGCGACGACGGCTATGCGACGCGCGTAGATACCGGACATGCGAGCTCCCTTGATGTGGGGGTGTCGAGCAGCGGCCTTCGGGGCCAGGCCAGCGTGACGGCGCCTGGTTTCGGTGGGGTGGTCGCCAGGTAACAGAGTGGCGACATGCGCACGTCACATCAAGAGGTAGGACAATAGCTCTGACGTCCCGTCCGAAGTCCGTTCGAGCAGGGTTCCTGACGGGCCGGTATCCCGGCCAGGCGTGACGCGTGGGCGTCCTAAGGTGTCGGAGTGCTGCTTCCCGTCGGTCCCACGCTCGGCGTCGTACTCGCCGTACTCCTGGTCATCGCCGTCGCCGTCGCCGCCTGGGCCTCGCTGGGAAGGTCCCGTGAGATCGCTGTCGCCGGGGTGCGCGCGGCGGTCCAACTGGCCGTCGTCTCCCTGCTCATCGGCTGGGTCGTGCACCACCTGGGGGCCCTGCTGGGCTTCCTGGGGCTGATGTTCGCGGTCGCGGTACGGACGGCGGGGCGCCGCGTCACCCCCAACGGCACCTGGTGGTGGGCCGCACTGCCGATCGGCGCGGGAGTGGCGCCGGTGATCGCGCTGCTGCTGCTCACGGGGCTGCTGCCGACGCGGGGCATCGCCCTCATCCCGGTCACCGGAATCCTCATCGGGGGCGCGCTCACCGCGACCGTGCTCGGCGGGCGGCGCGCCCTGGACGAACTCACCACGCGGCACGGGGAGGTGGAGGCCGGACTGGCTCTCGGGATGACGGACCGGGACGCCCGGCTGGAGATCGCCCGGCCCGCCGCCTCGGACGCGCTGCTGCCGGGGCTGGACCAGACCCGGACCGTGGGGCTGGTGACCTTGCCGGGGGCCTTCGTCGGGATGCTGCTGGGTGGCGCCTCGCCGGTCGAGGCGGGCGCCGTCCAGCTGTTCGTGCTGGTGGCTCTGATGGCGGTCCAGGCCGCCGCGGTCGCGCTCGTGCTGGAGCTGGTCGCGCGGGGGCGGATGCATCGGGGGTGAGTGCCGCTGTCGGGCCGCCCGGCGGGCGTTCCCGGTGCCGTGCGGTGGATGGCGGGACGCGGGACAGTACGGGCCGCTCGGGGCCGGGGTGGCCCTGCGGGCCTCGGGGCTGTCCCGTGATCTCTGGCGGGTCCGGGACGGCCCTTCGGCGGCAGGTCCTACCGGGCGTCGATGTGCAGGAGGATCGAGCCGTCGGCGCCGGCCTCCACGCGGAGCTGCGTCAGGTCGTACACGTGGGCGTCGGGGGAGAGCGCCGCCGCGCGCGGGCCGACGCCCACGACGCGCATGCCCGCCGCCCGGCCGGCCGCGATCCCGGCCTCCGAGTCCTCGAACACCACGCAGTCGGCGGGGGCGAAGCCCAGGTCCGCGGCGCCCTTGAGGAAGCCCTCGGGGTCGGGCTTGCTGGCGCCGACCATCTCGGCCGTGACGCGGGTCTGCGGCATGGGCAGATCCGCGGCCGTCATCCGAGCCCTGGCGAGCGCCGAGTCGGCCGAGGTCACGAGCGCGTGCGGGAGCGCGGCGATCGACGCCATGAAGGCCGGTGCGCCGCCGATGGGCACGACACCCTCGGTGTCGGCGGTCTCCTCGGCCAGCATGATCCGGTTCTCCGCGTAGTTCTGCTCCATCGGGCGGTCCGGGAGCAGCGCCGCCATCGTGGCGTAGCCCTGGCGGCCGTGGACGACCTTGAGTGCTTCCTCCGGGTCCAGTCCCTGCGCGAGCGCCCAGCGGCGCCAGCAGCGCTCCACCACGGCGTCGGAATTGACCAGGGTCCCGTCCATGTCCAACAGGAGGGCGCGGGCTTCGAGGACGGTGGCCGACATGGGCATGCTCCAGAACGCGGGGGGACGCAGCGGCGGCTGCGGGTGAAGACAAAAACAAGTAGCCCCGCCCGCCGGTCAGGGAGAACGAGCGGAGGCTACTTTGTTCCTCCACGATACAAAAAGGGATCGCGAAACGCCAATCCCGCTGGGCAGGGCGGGTCGGGCCCGCCGCGAGGCGCCTTTGCCGTGTCAGTCCCGGCGTCCCTGCCCGGTGGTCTGCGACTCCAGGGCCCGACGGGTCTCCGGGCCGTAGACGCCCGGCGGGTCACCGTGCAGCGACACCCACCGCTGGTACTCCGCGACGGACTGCTCCACCTGCTCCGAGTACGTACCGCTCTCCGGGCCGCGGTAGACCCAGATCTCCTGCAGTCTGCGCTGGAGCTCGGAGACCTCCGCCCCGCGGTCCCCGCGTCGCAGCGTCGCCCCGGTCAGTCCTTGGGCGGGCGGTGCGGCGGAAGGGGACACCGTGGAGGGCTCCGCGGTCACGGAGGCGGATGGGGACGCGGTCGCCGAGGCCGTGGGCGAGGCCGACGGGCTCCTCGAAGGAGTGGGGGAGGCGGACGGCGATGCCTCGGCCGTCTCCGACGGCGAGGCGGAGGCGGAAGCCGGCGCGGAGGGCGACACCGACGCGGCAGGCTCCTCGCTCGCGTCGGGCGCGCTCGTGGTGAACTCGGGCAGCGCCGTGCCGCCTTGGTCCTCGTCCTCGAACATGCCGCTCGCGAAGGCCGCCGTGCCCACCACCGCGGCCACGGCCACACCCACGGCGAGGACGGCGAACGGCCCGCGCCGCCGCGGGCGTACGGGGTCCGGTCCGCCGCCGGCGTACGCCGCCGCCGAGCGACGGCGGGTCTCGTCCGCGGCGGTGGCGGTGTCCGGCCGCGGACGCTCCTCCCGGACCCCGTCCAGGAAGAGCGGCATCGTCGTGGCCGCCGCCCCGGGGGCACCGCCGTCGTCCCGGCTCTCGCCGTCCAGCTTCACGTACGGCCGGATCCTCAACGGGTCGAAGTCCTCGGCGGCCGCCATCTCCGCGGTACGGGCGTCCCGTCCGGTGAGCGGCTCCGTGCCGGTGGCACCGCAGGCGCATCCCGCCCCGGGTCTCGCGGCCCGCTCGCCGCCGCACTCCGGGCATATATGTCCGGTCATCGTGGGTTCCCCTCCCCTTTGAACTGCCTGCGATTATGCAGCAGCCACCGAGCGGCCCCGCGCCCGTACCGCCGCTCGGCAGGCCATAACGGCACACAGCGGCCAGGATGGGGTTGAAGCGGACCCGAGGAGATGTCCATGGCCCAGCAGATGAGCCCGCCACCCCTGCCGGCAGCGACGGGGCGGTCCGGGCGGAACGTCCTGGTGCCCATCGGGGCACTGCTCCTCGGAATGCTGCTCGCCGCACTCGATCAGACCATCGTCTCCACCGCGCTGCCCACGATCGTCAGCGAGCTGGGCGGCCTGGACCATCTGTCGTGGGTGGTCACCGCCTACATGCTGGCCGCCACCGCGGCCACCCCGCTCTGGGGCAAGCTCGGCGACCAGTACGGGCGCAAGAAGCTCTTCCAGACGGCCATCGTCATCTTCCTCATCGGCTCCGCGCTCTGCGGGATGGCCCAGAACATGCCGCAGCTGATCGGCTTCCGCGCTCTCCAGGGGCTCGGCGGCGGAGGGCTGATGGTGCTGTCGATGGCCATCGTCGGAGACATCGTCACCCCGCGCGAGCGCGGCAAGTACCAGGGACTCTTCGGTGCGGTCTTCGGCGTGACCAGCGTCCTGGGCCCGCTGCTCGGCGGCTTCTTCACCGAGCACCTCAGCTGGCGCTGGGTCTTCTACATCAACCTGCCCATCGGGGTGGTGGCCCTGCTCGTCATCGCGGCGGCGCTGCACATCCCGGTCCGCCGCACCAAGCACACCATCGACTACCTGGGCACCTTCCTCATCGCCTCGGTCGCCACCTGCCTGGTCCTCATCGCCTCGCTCGGCGGCACCACCTGGTCCTGGAGCTCCCCGCAGGTCATCGTCCTGGCGGTCCTCGCCGTGGTGCTGCTCGTCGGCTTCGTCGCGGCCGAACGCCGGGCCGCGGAACCGGTGCTGCCGCTGAAGCTGTTCCGGATGCGGACGTTCGCCCTCGTCGCGGTCATCAGCTTCGTCATCGGCTTCGCCATGTTCGGCGCCATGACCTACCTGCCGACCTTCCTGCAGGTGGTGCACGGCATCACCCCGACGATGTCCGGTGTGCACATGCTGCCGATGGTCTTCGGCCTGCTGATCACCTCGACGGTCTCCGGGCAGATCGTCAGCAGGACCGGCCGCTGGAAGGTGTTCCCGATCGCGGGCACCGCCGTCACCGTGATCGGCCTGCTGCTGCTCCACACGCTCTCCGAGAACAGCTCCACCTGGACGATGAGCCTCTGCTTCTTCGTGTTCGGCGCGGGCCTCGGCCTGGTGATGCAGGTGCTCGTACTGATCGTGCAGAACTCCGTCGGCTACGAGGACCTGGGCGTCGCCACCTCCGGCGCCACCTTCTTCCGGTCCATCGGGGCGTCGTTCGGCGTGGCCGTCTTCGGCACGATCTTCACCAACCGGCTGACCGGGAAGCTCGAGGAGGCGCTCAGCGGCCGGGCGCTCCCGCCCGGTGTGGACGCCGCCGCGCTGGCCGCCGACCCGCGGGCCATCAGCCGCCTCCCGGCGGACCTGCGCCCCTCGGTGCTGAGCGCGTACTCCACCTCGATCACCGACGTCTTCCTCTACGCCGCACCCGTCGTGGTCCTCGCCTTCGTCCTGGCCTGGTTCCTGAAGGAGGAGCCGCTGCGCGGCTCGGTGACCGCGCCCGACACCAGCGAGACCCTCGCCTCCAACCCGGTCCAGCGCTCCTCGTACGACGAATGCGCCCGCGCCCTGTCCGTGCTCGCCACCCGCGAGGGGCGCCGGGAGATCTACGAGAAGATCACCGCGAAGGCCGGGTACGACCTGCAACCCGCTGCCAGCTGGCTGCTGCTGCGCATCAAGCGGCACGGCACCGTCGAGCCCGGCAGACTGGCCGAGATCGCCCCCGTGCCGCTGAGGGTGATCACCTCGGCCGCCCGGCAGGTGGAGGAGCGCGGTCTCGCACGGCGGGAGGGCATGCAACTGGTGCTCACCGAACCCGGCGCGGAGGCGGTCGTACGGCTCTCCGCGGCCCGCGAGGAATCCCTCGCCGAACTCCTCGGCGACTGGTGGGGGCCGGACAGGCCCACCGACCTGGTCAGGCTGGTCACCGAGCTGTCCGCCGAGGTCAGCGGGTCGAGCAAGGAGCGGCCGCACATGCCCGAACCCCGCCGGGACCACTCTGCGGGCTGACCCCGCGGGCCCCGGCCCGTGCCACGTGTGCCGCGCTCACAGCTCCTTGGCGAACCAGTGCTCCGCGTACGGCCCCCGGTTGAACGCCGGGACCTCCCGGTAGCCGTGCTTCGCGTACAGCCCGCGCGCCTCCACGAGATCGGCGCGGGTGTCGAGCCGGATCCGCCGCACCCCGTAGGCGCGCGCCGCGTTCTCGACGCCGGCGAGCAGCAGCCCCCCGCCGCCCGAGGAGCGGAACTCGGGGCGGACGTAGACCCGGGTCAGCTCCGCCGTCGCCCCGTCCACCAGCCGCAGGCCCGCGCAGCTCGCCGGCCGGCCCCCGTAACGGCCCACGAGGAACTCACCCGTCGGCGAGGCCAGCCTTTCCGCGCCGTCGTCCCGGAGGCCCTCGTCGATCTCGGCTGCGGTCGCCGGCCGGCCCCAGTAGCGGCTCGCCACCTCGTCGTAGTAGTCACGCCGCAGCAGCGCGGCGACGCGCCCTTCGACGGGTTCGGGGGCCACGGTCCAGGTCATCGGGCCATTCTGGCTGTCGTACGGACGGATGACGAACCGATATGCGAGGGCGTGGGCGATGCGGGACACGGCACGGGCGGAAGCGGTCCGGAGGCTCGGGGAGCGGTGGGTACGGGAGATGGAACGGCCGGGCGCCGGGGGCGGCTTCGTGTGCTCGCCCGCCGGGCTCTGGCTGGCCATGACCGCGGTCGCCGCCGGGGCGCGTGCGGAGACGGCGCGGGAGCTGCGTTCCCTCCTCGGCACGGCCGGGCCGGAGGCCGCCGCCGCGGTGGGGGAGGCGG
Source organism: Streptomyces sp. NPDC048590 (assembly GCF_043199535.1). Classification (NCBI taxonomy): domain Bacteria; kingdom Bacillati; phylum Actinomycetota; class Actinomycetes; order Kitasatosporales; family Streptomycetaceae; genus Streptomyces; species Streptomyces sp. NPDC048590. The sequence goes on from NZ_JBICWC010000001.1 coordinate 801,275, forward strand.
CGCGGGAGTGGGGGCGCACCGGAGCCCTGACCCTGGCGACCCGGGTGTGGAACACGGTGCCGCTCCTGCCGGAGTACGAGAGTTCACTGCCGGACGTCCCCTTCGGAACGCCCCGCGCGGCCGAGATCGACGCCTGGGTCCGCGAACTGACCCAGGGCCTTATCGCGCGGCTTCCGCTCCCCCTCGACGACGGCACCCCGCTGGCCCTGGTGCACGTGCTGGCCTTGAAGGCCCTCTGGGAGCGGGCGTTCGACCCGGCCCTCACCCGCGACCTCCCCTTCACCGACGCGGCGGGCACGGTACGGCCGGTGGCGACCATGCACGCGCCCGTCCCCCCGCGTGACGTCTGGACGGTGCCCGGGGCACACGTCGTCGAACTGCGCTGCCGCTCCGAGCCCGACGGCGCCCCGCCGGCACGGATCAGATTCGTCCTGGGGGAGCCGGGCCGGGCAGTGGGAGAGGTGCTGCCCCTGGCCTGGGCGCCGGAGGAGTCACGGTCCCCGCTCGGGTCCGGCCCGGTGACCTTGGCGCTGCCGCGCTTCACCCTGCGGACGCACGTACGGGTCGAGGAGCAGCTGCCGTCGCTCGGAGTGCGGCGGGTCACCGACCCTCGGGAGGCGGACCTCTCCGGCCTCTCGCCGGTGCGCCTCCACCTCTCCGCCGTGGTCCAGGAGGCGGTGGTGAGGATCGCCGAGGAGGGCGTGGAGGCTGCGGCCGTCACGGTCGTGGCGACACGCTCCGGTGCCGCGAGACCACGGGACGCCCGGCACATCGCCTTCGACCGGCCCTTCGGGGTCGTCGTCCTGGACGGGGCGTCGGACGTCCCCCTCGTCGCCGGCTGGCAGGCGGCCACGCCCCGGTACGAGGTCTGACGCAGGAGCAGACGGAGGCCCCTCGGTGGTGTTCGGGCATTCTTTCGGCAAATCGGTGGCGACAGTCAGGCTAAGAGGGGGTTGATGGTGTCTGTCTCATGGGGCAATGCGAGGCTTCATCCGCACAAACCCGGGCCGAGGGGACAGTGCGACGGAAACAGGAGGGTCGGCGCAGCGTGACAGATGTGGAGCGCAGTGTGCGGGGCGAAGCGGCGGCGGACCCGGGGGCGAGGGCCGCTGCGGCCAGAGCCGTCCTCTGGCTGCTCGTCGCCGTCCTGGCCGTACGGCAGGTGGCGGTGGTGCTGCGCACCCCGCCCGGTGAACGCCTCACCGACCTGGAGACCTGGACCGGGGCGACCGGGGTCCTGCACATCGCGGGATCGCTCTACGAACCGGGCCGCTTCACCGGCACGCCGTTCGCCGGGCTGGTGCTGAGACCGCTGACGGTCTCCGCGGAACAGGCCCTGGGCGTCGTGTGGACCTTCGGATCGCTGCTCCTCGTCGTCGCACTCGGGTTCGTCGCCGTCCGTGCCCTGCCCGCGCCCGTCGGCCGGCGCACCGCGTTCCTCGCCGCCCCCGTCGCGGTCACCCTGCTCATGGTGTCGCTGCCCGTCCGCAACACCCTGTTCCTGGGGCAGACCAGCATCCTCCCGGTGCTGCTGGTCCTGGTCGCCTGCTTCGCCGTACGGGGCGAGCGGCTGCCGGGGGTCCTCATCGGCGTCGCGGCGGCGCTCCAGCCCGCGGTGCTGCTCTTCGCCGTCCTCCTCGGGCTCACCGGCAGGCGCCGGGCCGCGGTGAGCGGGGGAGTCACCTTCGTCGCCTGCACCGGCCTGGCCTGGGCGGCGATGCCCGCCGACTCCTGGGCGTACTGGGTGCACCACCTGGCGGGCGCCGGGCTGGGGGAGAGCCCGGACAGCGCGGCCAACCAGTCGCTGCACGGGGCACTGCTTCGCTTCGGTCTCCAAGGGCCGTCGGAGATCGCGCTGTTCGTGGCCCTGGCCGCCGCCGTGATCTTCCTCGGGCTGCGCCGCGCGGTCCGCTACGCGAGGGACGGGCAGCTGCTCCTGGCCGTCGCGGTCACCGGGTGCGTCGCCGTCGCCGTCTCGCCCACCGCCTGGCAGCACCAGTTGCTCTGGGTGCTGCTCGCCGTCGTCGGGCGCGTCGGGACACGTGCCGCGGACCGGCTGGTGTGGCCGGCGGTCGTGGTGCTGGTGCTCACCCTGCCGGGGAAGTGGCTGCTGCCCAACGTCGGTGTGGTCCTGCCAGTGCGGGACAACGCCCTGCTCGTCACGGCGCTCGCCGCGGCCTGCGCGGTGCCGTTCCTGTCGCGTACCTCGCCCCACTGGGCGCGGCCCGTTCCCACGGAGTACGCGCGGCCGGTCCCGGCGCGTTTCGCCCGGGTGCCGCTGCTGCCGTTCTGGCGCCGGGTGCTCAGCCGCCCCAACCTGCTGCTGGAACTCCTGCTCATCCGGGTCGTCTACTCCGCCTACGCGCAGGTCCGGCTGGCGGCGACCGCGGGACGGGGGACCGCCGAGGCGCACGGCCGGCAGATCCACGCCGCCGAGCAGTGGCTGCACATCGACATCGAGCACTGGGCCAACCACGCGGTCGTGAAGATCCCCTGGCTGCGGGACTACTTCGACTACTACTACTCCACGTTCCACTTCATCGTGCCGCTCGCCATCCTCGGCGTGCTGTACGTGCGGCGGCCCTCCGACTACCGCTGGGCCCGCAGCACCATCGGCTTCGCCACCGTCCTCGCGCTGCTCGGCTTCTGGCTCTACCCGCTGGCGCCGCCCCGCCTGATGCCGGGGCTCGGCTTCATCGACACCGTCCACGGGGCGCAGGACCTCGACAGCCCCGACTTCGGGGCGCTGACGGCGGTCACCAACCAGTACGCGGCGATGCCCTCGCTGCACTTCGGCTGGTCGCTGTGGTGCGGCGTGGTGATCCTGCTGCTCGCGCCGAAGGCGTGGATGAAGGTCCTGGGGCTGCTGCACCCCCTGTTCACCGTCTCGGCGATCGTCGCCACCGGTAACCACTGGGTGCTGGACGCGGTCGGCGGCGCGACCGTCGTGGCCGCGGGCTTCGGGCTGACGTACGTTCTCGCGGGGCCCCGCCGGCTTCGGCCGCCCGCGCCCGCCGTGGATGCCGGACAGCCGCGGCGGGAGGTTGGGGACGAGTCCGTACCTGAACGGGCGGGGGAGCAAGACCTGATCAGCAAGGCCTGACCGGGGGCCGTCACGGGACGGTCCCCGGCGGACGCTTCGATGGTGCGGGGCGGCTCCCGGGAGCCGCCCCGCACCATCGCCTTCAGGCCTTGACCGACACGGCTGCATCCGCCGCCGGAGCGGTGTCGCGCTCACCGAGCCGCTCCGTGGGGACGTGCGCGGTCTCGCGGGCGGACAGCGCCGCGACGACCGGCGGCAGGCAGAGCGCGGCGGCGAAGACCGCGACGCCGGCCCAGTTGTCGCCGTCAGGTCCGGCGATCTGCGAGGCGAAGGCCACGGCGAACCCGGCGATGGCGAAGCCGGTCTGGGTGCCGATCGCCATGCCCGAGAGCCGGACCCGGGTGGGGAACATCTCGGCGTAGAAGGAGGGCCAGATGCCGTTGGCCGCGCTGTAGACGACCCCGAAGACCAGCACGCCCAGGATCAGCACCAGGGGGTAGCTGCCGGTGGAGATCGACCACAGGTACAGGGGCATCACCACCGCGCTGCCGGCGGCCCCGACGAGGAAGACCGGCCGCCGTCCGATCCGGTCGGAGAGCCTGGCCCAGAGCGGGATGGTGAACAGGGCGACGACGTTCGCCAGCGCGCCGACCCACAGCATCCCCGTACGGCTCAGGCCGACCGCGTCGCTGGTGGCGTAGGAGAGGGCCCAGACCGTGAAGACGGTGCTGACCGTAGCGATCACGGCGGCTGCGACGACACGCAGGACGTCGGCCCAGTGGTCGCGCAGCAGCACGGCCAGCGGCATCTTCGCGACGCCCTCGGTCGCCGCCTGCTTGGTGAAGACCGGGGTCTCCTCCAGGGTCCGGCGGATGACGTAGCCGGTGACCGCGACGGCCACGCTCAGCCAGAACGGGATGCGCCAGCCCCAGGACAGCAACTGCTCCTCGGGCAGGGCGGCGACGGGGATGAAGGCCAGGGTCGCGATGAGCTGGCCGGCCTGGGTCCCGTTGATGGTGAAGCTGGTGAAGTAGCCGCGCCGGTGCTGTGGCGCGTGTTCCAGGCTCATGGAGTTGGCGCTGGCCTGCTCACCGGCCGCCGAGATGCCCTGCAGGATCCGCAGGAGGACCAGAAGGACGGGGGCTGCGGAGCCGATCTGCTCGCGGGTGGGCAGACAGCCGATGAGGAACGTCGACAGGCCCATCAGCATCAGCGTGAAGACCATGATTTTCTTGCGCCCGAGGCGGTCGCCCACATGCCCGAGGACGAGCGCGCCGACCGGGCGGGCCGCGTAGGCGACACCGAAGGTGGCCAGCGACAGCAGAGTGGCGTTGGCCGGATCGGACTCGTCGAAGAAGACCTCGGGGAAGATCAGCGCGGCGGCGCTGCCGTAGATGAAGAAGTCGTAGTACTCCAGGGCGCTGCCGATCCAGGCGGCGAGCGCCGCCTTGCGGGGCTGCGCCTCGGGTGGGGACGGGGGACCGGCGGCGGGGTCGTGAGCGGTCACGTCGGGCTCCTTCGGGGACGATCCGTGCGGGAAGAGGCGAGCGGACCCGGCTAACTAACGCACTAGGTAGTTAATTGCGGATGGCTACGGATGTTGCGAGGAGTTGATGCCGGTGTCAAGAGTTCGCGCGAAATCCGGCTCGCCGCGTTCCGCGGGGTACGCCCCGTACTGTCAGGGGCACCTTGCGCGGCGGAAGGGGGCTACAGCGCCCGGTCGGCCGTCAGGTACGCGATGATCATGTCGCCCAGCATCGTCCGGTAGTGCTCGCGGCGGTCCGCGTCCACCAGGTCCCGCTCGAACAGCGCCCCGAAGGTGTGCCTGTTGGCGATCCGGAAGAAGCAGAACGAACTGATCATCGCGTGCAGATCCACCGCGTCGACGTCCGCGGTGAACAGCCCGGAAGCGCGCCCGGTCTCCAGGATGCGCCGCAGCACCTCGATCGCGGGGGAGCCGATACGGCTCAACTCCGGTGAGGAAGCGATGTGTTCGGCCTCGTGGATGTTCTCGATGCTGACCAGGCGGATGAAGTCGGGGTGCGCCTCGTGGTGGTCGAACGTCACCTCCGCCAGTCGGCGGACCGCCGCCACCGGGTCGAGGTGCTCGACGTCCAGGAGCTGTTCGGCCTCCCGGATCCGGCTGTACGCCCGCTCCAGGACCGTGGTGAAGAGCTGCTCCTTGCCGCCGAAGTAGTAGTAGATCATCCGCTTCGTGGTGCGGGTGCGGGCGGCGATCTCGTCGACCCGGGCGCCCGTGTAGCCCAGCCGTGCGAACTCCTGGGTCGCCACCGTGAGGATCTCGTCCCGGGTGCGCGCCGCGTCACGGGTCCGCGGGGCCGGCCGGGCGGTTCCTTCGGTGCTGGTCATCCCGATCCTTCGCGCGCAGACGGTGGGTGCTCGCGATTCTAGATCGCCCCTTCCCTCCGGCCGATCCGGGCCGGGGGGCTTCCCAGGGCGGCGGAGTTCGGATATGACTAACTAACCAGTCCGTACATTAATCGCCTCCACGGGAAGTGAACGATGCCGAACCCCCAGGTCCCGCCCACCGGCGTCCCCGTGCCCGGCCCCGTCCTCGTGCTGAACGGGCCCAATCTCAACCTGCTGGGACTGCGTGAGCCGGAGGTGTACGGCACGGACACCCTCGCCGGCATCGAACTCCTCTGCAGGAGAACCGCAGCGGCGCACGGGCTGTACGCCGACTGTCGGCAGAGCAATCACGAGGGCGTACTCATCGACGCGGTGCACGAGGCGCGCACCGGACACCGGGGCATCGTGATCAACCCGGCCGGATACAGCCACACCTCGGTGGCCCTGCGTGACGCGCTCGCCGCGGTGGAGCTGCCCGTCGTGGAGGTCCACCTCTCGAACATCCACCGGCGGGAGGAGTTCCGCCACCACAGCTTCGTGTCCGCGGTCGCCGACACCGTCATCTGCGGGGCGGGCACCCATGGATACGCCCTGGCGCTCACCCACCTCGCCCGGATCCTGGAGGAGAACCGTTGAGTTCCCACTCGTACCTCGTCGGACTCGTCGGCTCCGGCATCGGCCCCTCGCTCAGCCCCGCGCTCCACGAACGGGAGGCGGACCGCCAGGGGCTGCGCTACCTCTACCGCCTCATCGACATCGCCGCGCTCGGCACCCCTCCGGAGCGGGCCGGTGAACTCGTCCGCCACGCACGGGACATGGGCTACGACGGGCTCAACGTCACGCACCCCTGTAAGCAGCAGGTCCTCGCCCACCTCGACGCGCTCTCGCCCCAGGCCGAGGCGCTCGGCGCGGTCAACACCGTGGTGTTCGAGGGCAACCGGGCGGTCGGCCACAACACCGACGCGACCGGCTTCGCCGCCTCCTTCGCCCGCGGCCTGCCCGACGCGCCGCTCGAACGCGTGGTGCAGCTCGGCGCGGGCGGCGCGGGGGCCGCCGTCGCCCACGCCCTCCTCGCCCTCGGCGCGGAACGGCTCACCGTGCTGGACGCCCTGCCGGAACGGGCGGCCGCCCTCGCCGCCTCCCTGAACCACCACTTCGGCCCCGGCCGGGCCGAGGCGGCGGACCTCCTGCAGATCGCCTCCCTGACGGACGGAGCCGACGGACTCGTCAACGCCACACCCATCGGCATGGCCGCCCACCCCGGGCTGCCGCTCCCCGTCGAGCTGCTGCACCCGGGACTCTGGGTCGCCGAGGTCGTCTACCGGCCGCTGGAGACCGCCCTCGTCCGGGCCGCCAGGGACCTCGGATGCCCCACCCTCGACGGCGGGGGCATGGCCGTCTACCAGGCGGCGGACTCCTTCCGCCTCTTCACCGGCCGGGAACCCGACACCGCCCGGATGCTCGCCGACATCGCCGAACTCACGTCCGCGCACTGAAGCCCGCAGGAGGACCGACATGCGCACGTCCATCGCCACCGTCTCGCTCAGCGGCACCCTCACGGAGAAGCTCACCGCGGCGGCACGCGCCGGTTTCGACGGGGTCGAGATCTTCGAGAACGACCTCATCGGCAGCCCCCTCGGCCCGGAGGAGATCCGGGACCTGGCCGCCGACCTCGGTCTCACCATCGACCTCTACCAGCCGATGCGCGACATCGAGGCCGTCCCCGAGGACGAGTTCGCCCGGAACCTGCGGCGCGCCGAGCACAAGTTCCGCCTGATGCGCCGGCTCGGGACGGAAACCCTCCTGGTCTGCTCCAGCGTGTCGCCGTACGCCGCCGACGACGACGCCCTCGCCGCACGGCAGTTGCGCCGACTCGCTGAGCTCGCGCAGGAGCACGGCATCCGCGTCGCCTACGAGGCGCTCGCCTGGGGGCGGCACGTCAGCACCTACGAACACGCCTGGCGCATCGTCGAGAGCGCGGACCACCCGGCGCTCGGAATCTGCCTGGACAGCTTCCACATCCTCGCCCGGGGGTCCGAGGTCACCGGCATCGAGGCGATCCCCGGCGAGAAGATCTTCTTCGTGCAGCTCGCCGACGCGCCCCTGATGTCCCTGGACGTCCTCCAGTGGAGCCGCCACCACCGCTGTTTCCCCGGCCAGGGCGACCTCGACGTCACCGGGCTGGTGCGCGCCGCGGCACGCGCCGGATACGGAGGTCCCCTCTCGCTGGAGGTGTTCAACGACGTCTTCCGGCAGGCGGACGCGGGGCGCACCGCCGTCGACGCCCTCCGCTCGCTCACCCTGCTCCAGGAGGCGGCCGGACTGACCGCGCCCCCGGCGCCGGTGGTCCCCACCGGGTTCGCCTTCGTCGAGATCGCCACGGCCGACACCACACGCCTCGCCCCCCTGCTGACCGCGCTCGGCTTCGCCCGTACCGCCAGGCACACCGGGAAGCCGGTGGACCTCTGGGAGCAGGGAGAGGCCCGAATCCTGCTCAACACCGACACCGCCCGTCACCGCGCCGACCCCGCGCTGACGGCGGTCGGCCTGGAGAGCCCGGACCCGGCGGGGGCCTCCGGGCGGGCCGAGTCGCTGCTCGCCCCCGTCCTGCCCCGGCGCCGCGCGCCGCGGGACGCCGCGCTGGACGCGGTGGCCGCGCCGGACGGCACCGAGTTCTTCTTCTGTGCCACCGACCCGGCCGGATCCACCGGCTGGACCGGCGACTTCGCGCCGGCCCCGCACACCCCGCACCCCATCGGGATCACCCGCGTCGACCATGTCGCGCTGACCCAGCCCTGGCACCACTTCGACGAGGCGGCCCTCTTCCACCACGGCGTGCTCGGGCTGCGCCCGCACGCCGGTGTCGACCTCGCCGACCCGTACGGACTGCTCCGCAGTCGCGCGGTGAGCAACGAGGACGGCACCGTGCGGATCGCGCTCGGTATCGGTGCCTCGCCCACCCAGGACCGGGGCAGGGAGGGGCGGCCCCAGCACGTCGCCCTGCTCACCGACGACCTCGTGGCCACCGTCCGCCGGGCCCTCGCCGCCGGCGCGAGGCTGCTGCCGGTCCCCGCCAACTACTACGACGACCTGGCGGCACACCACGAATTCGCCCCGGGCGAGCTGGAGACCTACCGGGAGCTGGGCATCCTCCACGACCGCGACGAGAAGGGGGAGTTCCGGCACTGCTACACGATGACCACCGGCCGTGTCTTCTTCGAACTCGTCGAGCGCACGGGCGGATACGACGGATACGGGGCACGCAACGCCCCGGTCAGGCTCGCCGCGCAGCACGCCACGGCGGACCGGCCGCCGGGCGCTCAGTCCTGACGGACCTCGAAGCCGGCCCGCGCGTCGAAGGCGGCGCGACGGGTCGCCCGGCGCAGGGCCCGCAGCAGAGTCGGCCCGACGGCCAGGGTCAGCACCACGGTGAGGACGGCGCGGCCGAGGTCCCAGCCGAGCGAGGTGGCGGTGCAGTACGCGAGGAAGCGGACCAGGTTCTCGTGGAGCGGGGCGCCCGCCACGAAGGAGATGCCCGAGCCGAGCCCCGGCACGATCGTCCATCCGTACAGGTTCATCACCGTGCCGTACGCGAAGGCCGCCACGAAGCCGTACGCCGCGAGCATCAGCAGCTCGCCCCGGCCGCGCACCCGGTCGGGGCCCGGCAGCAGGCCCGCGCCCATGGTGAACCAGCCCATCGACAGCATCTGGAAGGGCATCCACGGCCCCACCCCACCGGTGAGCAGCGCCGAGGCGAACATCGTCACGGAACCGAGCACGAAGCCGAAGCCGGGACCGAGCACCCGGCCGCTGAGCACCATCAGGAAGAACATCGGCTCCAGGCCGGCCGTCCCCGCGCCCAGCGGGCGCAGCGCGGCGCCCACCGCGGCGAGCACCCCCAGCATCGCGACCGCCTTCGCGTCCAGGCCGGAGTCGGCGATCGTCGCCACGACCACCCCGACGAGCAGCACGAGCAGCAGGGCGAAGAGCCACGGAGCGTCCTGCGCGTGAGCGAGACCGGAGCCCGCGCCGGCCAGCAGAGGCCAGCCGAACGCGACCACCCCCACGGCGCTGACCAGGACGAGCGCGGCCACGGCGCGCGGGCCGAGCCGCACCGGACGCGCGGAGCCGGTGCTCATGCGCCTGCCTCCAGGGCGGTGGCCACCTGGGACACGGTCAGCCAGTCCAGGGGCGCGAGGACCTTCGAGGTCTGCGGGGCGAACGCGGGGGACGAGACGACGACCTGCCGGGTCGGCCCGTCCGCGACGACCTCGCCGTCGGCGAGGATCACCACCCGGTCCGCCAGCTCGGCCGCCAGCTCCACGTCGTGGGTGGCGAGCACGATGGCGTGCCCGTCCTGTGCCAGCCGGCGCAGGACACCGACCAGCCGGCCCTTCGCCGCGTAGTCGAGTCCACGGGTCGGCTCGTCCAGGAGGAGGAGCGGGGGCCGGGCCGTGAGCACCAGGGCCAGGGCCAGGGCGAGCCGCTGACCCTCGGAGAGATCACGGGGGTGCGCCTCGTCCGCCACGCCGGGCAGCAGCTGGGAGACCAGCGCCCGGCAACTGCCCGCGGGCGCTCCCGCGTCGGCGTCTGCCGCCGCGCACTCCGCCGCGACGGTGTCCGCGTACAGCAGGTCGCGCGGCTCCTGGGGGACCAGCCCGACCCGGCGCACCATGTCGCGCGGGGCGGTCCTGGACGGCTCCAGACCGCCGACGGACACGGAACCCGTGGCCGGCACGGTCATCCCGACCAGGGTGTTCAGCAGGGTCGACTTGCCCGCGCCGTTACGGCCCATCAGCGCGACGGTCTCGCCCGGCTCGACGGCGAAGGACACCCCGCGCAGCGCCTCGACCCGTCCGTGCCGCACCCCGAGCCCTTCGGTCCGTACGGGCACGCCCGCCTCGACCGGCGCCTCGGGCACGGGCTTCCGGCCCAGCAGCCTGCCGAGGAGACCGGGACGCGGAGCGGCGTGGACGGGCAGCGGGACGACCTCGCCGCCCGCCGGTATCCCGCGCGGCGGTGGTTCCACACCGGTCAGCCGCTCCCGGAGGTCCACCGCCCGGCGCCGGGCGTCACGGACCGACAGCGGCAGCGGGTCCCAGCCCACCAGGCTGCCCAGGGCCACCACCGGCGGACGTACGGGGGAGAGCGCCATGACCTCGGCGGGCGGGCCCATCACGGGAGCCTCGCCCGCTCCGGGCAGCAGGAGCACCTGATCGGCGTACTGCACGACGCGTTCCAGCCGGTGCTCGGCCATCAGCACCGTCGTCCCCAGATCGTGCACCAGCCGCTGGAGCACCGCGAGGACGTCCTCGGCCGCCGCGGGGTCCAGGGCGGACGTCGGCTCGTCAAGGACCAGCACCCGCGGGTGCGGGGTGAGGACGGAACCGATCGCGACCCGCTGCCGCTGCCCCCCGGAGAGCGTGGTGATCGGCCGGTCCCGCAGATCGGCCAGCCCCAGCAGGTCCAGGGTCTCCTCGACCCGGCGGCGCATGACGTCGGGCGCGAGGCCCAGCGACTCCATGCCGTACGCCAGCTCGTCCTCGACGGTGTCCGTCACGAAGTGGGCCAGCGGGTCCTGGCCCACCGTGCCGACCAGGTCGGCCAGCTCACGGGGCTTGTGGGTGCGGGTGTCCCGGCCGCCGACGGTGACCCGGCCGGTCAGCACGCCCCCGGTGAAGTGCGGCACCAGACCGGACACGGTTCCCAGCAGGGTCGACTTGCCGACACCGGACGGTCCGACGACCAGCACGAGTTCACCCTCGGGAACCGTCAGGTCGACCCCTGACAGGGTGGGGCGCGAGGCGCCGTCGTACCGCACCGAGACCTGCTCGAACCGGATCATGAGCGCTCCTTGAAGTCCGAGGGGGAAGGGGGCAGCGGTGCCACCACGGCGGGCAGCAGCCCGATCAGGACGGCGACGGCGGGCCACAGCGGGAGGACCGGTGCGGTGAGCGGTACGACTCCCGGGTGCAGGGCGTCCGGGGCGACGGCGCCCGCCCGGATCATCGCCAGCGCGACCGCGGCGCCCGAGGCCGCGACGAGCCAGGCACGTACGCCCCAGCGGTCGGGCCGGTAGCGGGTGCGGACGGAACGGCGGCCGCCGAGGCGCAGCCCGGCCAGCGCCGCCACCACCCCGGCCAGCAGCAACGGCAGGCCGTGGACCGCGCCTTCGGCGGCCAGCAGGCCGTACGTCCCCGCGCACACGCCCAGCAGACCGCCGAGCGTCAGGACATGGGTGGTACGGCGGACCGCCGTCGGCACCCGCGCGGTGCGGCCGTACCCCCGCGCGTCCATCGACGCGGCCACCGCCACCGAACGCTCCAGAGCGCCCTCGAGCACGGGCAGCCCGATCCGCAGGACCGCCCCGACGCCGCCGGTCGACCGGCCCCGCAGCCGGCGCGCCGTCCGCAGCCGGGCCACATCGGCGACCATGTTCGGCGCGAACGTCATCGCGACGACCACGGCGACCCCCACCTCGTACAGCGCGCCCGGCAGTGACTTCAGCAGCCGCGCCGGGCTGGCCAGCGAGTTCGCCGCTCCGACACAGATCAGCAGCGCCGCCAGCTTCGCGCCCTCGTACAGCGCGAAGACCAGCTGCTCCGCGGTGACCCGGCCACCGATCCTGACGCCCTGCGCCCACCCCGGCAGCGGCACCTCGGGCAGTGTGAACAGGACGTCCGAGCCGGGCACGGAGGAGCCGAGTACGGCGGAGAACACCAGGCGCACGGCGACGACGAACAGCCCGAGCTTGATGAACGCGCCGTACGAGCGCGCCCAGGGGGCGTCCGTGCGGCGCGCGGCCACCACATAACCGGCGACCCCCACCAGCAGCCCCAGCAGCAGCGGGTTGGTCGTACGGGACGCGGCGGTCGCCAGCCCGAGCGCCCACAGCCACCAGGCACCCGCCGGGATCGCGTTCGCCCGGGTGGCCCCGGGCGCGTGCAGGGCAGGGCGGAGCCGGGCCGTGCCGGTGGAGCCGGTCATCGCCGGCGGCGTGCCCGCAGCACGGCGGCGGCACCCAGTACGAGCACCGCTCCGACACCGGTGAGCACACCGGCGGACGGACCGCCGCCGGAGCCGCCCTCGTCGGCGCGGGCCGCGTCGCCGGAGGCCCCGGTGGAGGGCTTCGCCGATTCCGCCCCCTCCGGGGAGCCGGCGTCGGTCCGCTCGCCGCAGCCGGACCGCGGGTAGCCCGAGATCGCACAGAGCATGGCGGCGCTGTCGTACCGCAGCGGCTTCGCCACCGAGGCGAGCGCCTCGGCAGTCGACGCGTCGGGTGCCACCCGGGCGCAGGCGCTGCGCGGTGCGGGCGGCCGCTCGCCGTCCGGGGCGTCAGCCGCCGTACCCGGGTCGATGACGAGCGCGATCCGCTTGCTGCCGTCCTCGGCCGGGGTACCCGCGCAGACCGCGTCGAAGTCCGGCGCGCGGCGCGGCCGCGCCGCGTCCTGGGAGTCCTCGCTCACCGAGAAGCGGAACCCCTGGACCGTGCCGTCGCCGGGCCGGACCACGGCCGGACCCTGGGTGGCGTACGTCCAGCCCTTGCCGCCGTCGCCCTCCCAGAACGACCAGTAGCGGTAGCCGGTCGCCTGCGCCGCGCCCGTGCCGGCGAAGACGAGGACGGCGCCGGCCAGGAACAGCAGCACCGCCGAGGACAGCGGGCGCCTCACGGCTGCTGGTTCTTCCGGCGTCCGCTGAGCAGGAAACCGATGCCCGCGCCGAAGGCGAGACCGACACCGACGATCCACCAGACGCCGAGGCTCTCGTCGTCCTCCTCGCCGTCCTCCTCCGGCTCCGCGGGAGCCGTCGCGGTCGGCGAGGGAACCGCGGTGGCCGCCGGGGCCGGTCCCGTCGCGTTGAGCTGGCGGACCAGGTCGACACCGCCGAAGTCACGGGCGTCGGCGCCGGTGGCGTGGGCCGCGAGCACCAGCTGGGCGGTGGCGGCGGGGCCGCCCTCCTTCGCCCAGCCCTGCGCGTGCTTCTCCAGGTAGGCGACCGCGCCGGCGGCCTTGTCCTTGTGCCCGGAGGCCGCCAGCGCCACGACGGCGTCCGCCGTGTTCCCGAAGTCGGGCTGCGGCTCGGAGTCCTCGGCGCCCGGCATCGGCGGGAGGTCCAGGTGCCCGGAGCCGGACAGTCTCTTCGCGAGGTAGGAGGCGCCGTTCTGCGCGGTCTGCTCGAAGGTCAGGCCGGTGCCCTTGTGGCAGACCGGGTCCTTCACCGCGTTGGAGGTGCCCGCGGCCATGCCCTTGCCCATCGAGCCGAGCGTCGCGGCGGCCGTGGCGTCGTCGTTCGCGGTGAGCTTGCCGTCCTTGTCGGGCTGGTAGGCGAACGCCCCGCCGTCCTCGCCGCCGCAGGGCAGGGCGAAGGACCGCAGCGCGGTGTACGGGGTCTTCCCGCCGGCCTTGGTGATGGCGGCGACCGGCACGTTCGCCCTGGCGAGCGCCCCGGTCACGACGGCGGTGGAGTTGGCGTCGCTCGGGCTGCCCGGGTTGTAGCCCCAGCCGCCGTCGTCGTTCTGCACGGACTTGAGCCAGCTGACCCCGTTGTCCACGACCTCGCGGTGCACACCGAGCTCGGCCAGGGCCTGCACCGCGGCGGCCGTGGCGTTGGTGTCCGCGACCGTCTTGTCGTCGCACGGCACGGAAGCGTCGCGGTAGGCGGCGAAGGCCCCGCTGTCGCACTGCTGGCCGACGAGCCAGTCCACCGACTTGGTGGCGGGAGTGACCAGTTCGATCTTCTGCGCGAGGAAGGCCAGCGACTGGCGCCAGACCCCGTCGTACGTCGGGTCCTTCGTGCCGTACAGCCCGTCCGGCAGGTCCGGGGTGGAAGGGGAAGGACTCGGCGCGGCGACCGCCACCGGGGCGGCCGCTCCACAGAGCACGGCGGTGATCGCGAGCGCGGCCGCGCGGCGGCGTACGGACATGAAGGGCTGGGCCTCTCGAATGGGGTTTCCCCTGCTCGATCCGGGCCGAGCGCTCGGGGAAGGGTCGGCGCCGGGTTCGCACCGGCTTCCCCCTGTACGGGCATGATGACGACCGCCTACTCTACCGGGGCGCTCGCGGCCCCCTCGGGGCGGACGCCCGCGGCTGCCGGTCGAGAGGCCTTCCCAGCAGGTCAGGGCCCGTGCGAGACTCCGGCGGGGTACACGGGCGCGGTCCATGGGGAAGAACGACCTGGGTGGGAATCAGCAGTGCGCAGACGTAGGACGGCGGCCGTCGCCGTGATGGCGGCCGGATTCATGACCCTGACGGCGGGCTGCGGCCTGTTGGCCGAGGAGGAGATCCTTCCGAAGCCCACCCGCGAGCCCCTCCCCCCGCTCACGGCGAGCGCCGTCTCCGACGAGATAACCGGCCTCGCCCGCGCCGGGGGCCTCCCGGACGGCGACACCTCCACGGCCGGACTGCCCGAGGGCGCCTGGCGGGCCTGCATGGCGCCGTGGACGGGCCGGGCGCCGGCGGCGGACGCCGCGGGCGCCTTCGAGGCGACGGTGATGAGGCTCCGGCAGCACGACTGGGAGATCGTCTCCAGCCACTCCGGGCACGACGTCACCTACCGCACCCTCGCCAAACGGGGCTGGAAGCTCTACGCCCGCAGCTACGCGGCCGCGGCCGCCCCCGGCCCCGGGGCGAAGGTCTCGCTCACCGCGGTCGAGGACGACTGCGAACCGCCGGCGAAGGTCCGGGCCGGTTACGAGGACCCGGCCTGACACCCCGAGTCGGCGATCACGAAGTGGCCCGTCGGTGACTCCCTGAGAGTGTGGGTGACGAACACGTTGTACAGCCCCATGTCCTGGTTCGAGCCGTTCGCGTAGGCGTGACCGCCCGAGGTGTGCGCCCGGCCGGCCGTCACGTGCGCGTAGTTCGTCGCCGTGAAGCACCGCGCCGGAGCCGTACCGCCCGAGGTGGTCGCCGTCACCGCCGCCGAGACGGCACCGGCCGTGCCGTCCGGGCCGGCGGCGGCCACCGTCCAGCGGTAGGAGGTGCCGGCGGTGAGGCCGCTGTCCGTGAAGGAGGTGGCGGTAGTCGTCGCCACCTTCACTCCGTCCCGGTACACCGTGTAGGAGGCTGCGCCGCCGACCGCGTTCCACGCCAGCGAGGCACCGGTGTCCGTGACGCCGGTGACCTTCAGCCCGGCGGGAGCGGGCAGCCCGTCCCCGCCGCCGGGGGTGTCCCCGTCGAGGCCCCAGAACAACCCCGTGTGGTACGTCGAGCAGATGGTGTCGAGGAAGTACGCGGCGGTCGCCCCGCACTGACCGGCGCCCGATCCCGGGTCCACCGGCAGGCCGTGTCCCATGCCGGCCACCGAGTACGTCTCCACGGCGGGCTGCCCCGACGCGTCCTCGTAGACGCTCCTCGTGGTGCTGCCCGGCAGCGTCTCGGTGCGGGAGGGCGTCTGCCCGATGCCCCACACATCGGTCCACTGGTCGCGCAGCGCCGTCGCGTTGGCCGGGTAGACCGTGTAGTCCGAGGTGCCCTGCCAGATCGCGACCCGCGGCCAGGGACCGGTCCAGCCCGGGTAGGAGGCGCGGACCTTGTCGCCCCACTGGGACGGGCTGAGCTTCTGCGGGCCCGTCTGGCAGCCGGAGGCCGCCGCCTGGCTGGTGGCGCACTGCGCGGGCAGCCCGGAGGCCACCGAACCGCCCGCGAAGACGTCCGGGTACGCGGCCAGCAGGTCCGCGGTCATCCCGCCGCCCGCCGAGAGCCCGGTGACGTACACCCGGCGGGCGTCGGAGCCGTACGTCTGCTTCGCGTACTCGACCATCTGCACCACG
This sequence comes from Streptomyces sp. NPDC048590, assembly GCF_043199535.1. NCBI lineage: Bacteria > Bacillati > Actinomycetota > Actinomycetes > Kitasatosporales > Streptomycetaceae > Streptomyces > Streptomyces sp. NPDC048590. The sequence goes on from NZ_JBICWC010000001.1 coordinate 817,459, forward strand.
GAGGCCGCCTCGCCCCTGCCCCTGGTGCTGTCGGCCGGGTCGAACCAGCCGAAGCAGGACAGGGCGTTGTTGGCCGAGGTGGTCTGCGGGAAGACCACGTCGAAGCCCCACAGGTCGGCGTAACGCGCCCAGCCCGAGTTCGCGTAGTAGGCGTTCGCCGACTGGGTACACCCGTGCAGGGCGACGACCAGCGGGGCGCCCGCCGGCACGCCGTCCGGGGTGTAGGCGAACATCTGCAGATTGCCGGGGTTGGAGCCGAAGCCGGTGACCTGCTGGAGCCCGGCCGCCGCGGGAGCGGCGGAGACCGGGTGCGCGCCGAGCAGCGGCAGCAGGGCGATTGCGGTGAGCGAGGCGACGCCGCGGAGCAGACGTCGCAGGTTCGGTGGGCGCACGGTGGGGCCTCCTCGTCGGACGTGCGGGTGGTGCTGCCGGAACCTACGAGGCGGGGGCGCGGCCGCCCATGTGGCAGGCGGACACCCGCCGTCCCACGCTGTGTGCGGCGCTCCCGTTGCGCCTGCTCCCGGCCCGTACGGACCGCCCTGCGGCCCTCGGCGCGCACCATGTGGGCCGCAACCATGCCTCCGCACCCGGGTGTGTGCACCGGCGCCGTGTGACACGGGCCGCGACGTCCTTACGGTGACGCCCATGCAGACTTCCCGGACCTCCCCGTACGCCCCCCTCGCTCCCTCGGCCCTGGCCGGCCGCACCGCCCTGGTCACCGGGGCGGCCGGCGGCATCGGACTGGCCTGCGCCGAGGCGCTCGCCGCCGCGGGGGCCCATGTCCACGTCGTCGACAAGGAGGGTGCCGCCTCCAGGAGCCTGGCCGACCGGATCGGGGGGACGGCCTGGGTGGCCGACCTCTCCGTCGCCGAGGCCGTCGACGGGCTGCCGGCCGACGCGGACATCGTCGTCAACAACGCGGGGCTCCAGCACGTGGCCCCCGTCCACGAGTTCCCGCCGGACCGCTTCACCCTGATCCACCGGGTCATGGTGGAAGCTCCGTTCCGCATCTTGCGCCGCACACTCCCCGGCATGTACGAACGCGGCTGGGGCCGCGTCGTGAACATCTCGTCCGTGCACGGGCTGCGCGCCAGCCCCTACAAGTCGGCCTACGTCTCGGCCAAGCACGCACTGGAGGGGCTCAGCAAGGTGGTGGCGATCGAAGCGGCACCGCACGGGGTGACGAGCAACTGCGTCAGCCCCGGCTATGTGCGCACCCCCCTGGTCGAGCACCAGATCGCCGACCAGGCCCGCAGCCACGGCATCTCCGAGCAGGATGTGGTCGGCCGGGTGCTGCTGGAACGCAGCGCCGTCAAGTCGCTGATCGAACCCTCGGACGTGGCGGGCGCCGTGCTCTGGCTCTGCGGCCCCGGCACGGCCCACGTGACCGGGAGCTCCCTCACGATGGACGGCGGCTGGACCGCCAACTGACGCGCGTACGCACCACGTCCGAAGACCCGAGGACGACATCCGGAAGCCGGGAGAACGAGAGCAGATGCCTGAACCGTCCGTCGCCGCAGGCCTCATGGGGCGCCTCCTCGACCTGCTGGCCGAGGGCGCCCCGGCGGAGGACCTGGGCGCCGTCATCTCGGAGGCGAGGACCACCGGTGTGACTCCGGCCGAACTGGCCGAGGTGGAGCGGGCGGCCGCCACCGCCCTGCGGATCAGGGGCGCCCTGCGCCAGCACCGGCGCAGGGAGCTCCAGCTCACCGCCCTCTTCGACACTGCGGGCGACCTGGCGGCCTCCCACGACCTGGACGACGTGCTGAAGGCGATCGTGCGGCGCGCGAGGATGCTGCTCGGCACCGACACCGCCTACCTCACCCTCCCCGACGAGGAGGCGGGGGACACCTACATGAGGGTGACCGACGGTTCGGTGTCTGTCCTGTTCCAGGGGCTCAGGCTCGAACTCGGCGAAGGGCTCGGCGGCCTGGTCGCCCAGACGGCGAGCCCCTACGCCACCCCCGACTACCGGACCGACGACCGGTTCCGCCATACCCGCAACATCAACGCGGGTGTGCTGGACGAAGGGCTCGTCGCGATCCTGGGGGTCCCCCTGCTCCTCGGCTCCAGCCGCGGCGGCACCGGCAAGGTCATCGGAGTCCTCTTCGCCGCCGACCGGGCCGCCCGGGTCTTCAGCCCCGACGAGGTGGCCCTGCTCTGCTCCCTCGCCGCGCACGCGGCGATCGCCATCGACACCGCGCGCGCCCTCGACGACACTCGGACCGCCCTCGCGGGGCTCGCCGCGGCCAACGCGGAACTGGCCGAGGCCAACGCGGCCGTACGCGCCCACTCGGAGGCCATGCGGCGTGCCGAGGAGGCCCACGACCGGCTCACCGACCTGGTGCTGCGCGGCGGCGACGTCAAGGACGTCGCCGTCTCCGTCGCCGGGCTCCTCGACAGCCCTCTGACCATCCACGACCCGGGCGGGCGTCCGCTGGCGGCCGTACGGCCCGACGGCGCCGCCCTGGCCGCCGACAGCATGGACGCCGGATGGCTCGCCGCGACCGCCGAGGAGTCGCGCCACGGGGCGCGCGCCGTGCACCGCGACGGCCGGTGGATCTGCGCCGTACTGGCCGGGCGGGAGCTCCTCGCCGGCCTGGTGCTGCACCGCCGTGACCGGCTGGACGACTCCGACCGCCGGCTCTTCGAACGCGCCGCCGTCGTCACCGGACTTCTCCTGCTGCTGCGCCGTACCGTCGCCGAGACCGAGAACCGCATACGCGGCGAGCTGATCAGCGACCTGCTCGGTGATCCCGGGCGGGACCCGGCCGGGCTGGCCGAGCGCGGACGGCGCCTGGGCATCGACCTGGACCGTCCGCACCTGCTGCTGGTGGCCGAGGCGGAGGCCCGGGAGAGACTCGGCGGCGCGGCGATGCGCTACCTCTTCGGCGGCGACATCCACGGGGTGAGCGCCGAACACGCGGGCACCGTGGTGCTGCTGGTGGCCTGCGACGGCGAGGCGGTGTCCGCCGGAGCCGCCGCACGGGCCGCGGCCGCGCAGCTCGGCCATCTCGTCCAGGCGCCCGTCACCGTGGCCGGTACGGGACCGGCGGCCGGTCCCCGGGAGCTCGCGGCCGCGCACGCGGAGGCCGCGAGGTGCCTGCGGGCGATGCGGGTGCTGGGGCGCACCGGGGAGGGGGCCGGGATCGACGAACTCGGCTTCCTGGGCGTCGTGCTCGGCAACGCCAAGGACGTGGACGGCTTCGTCGAGGCGGTGCTGGGACCCCTGCTGCGCTACGACGAGCGGCGCGGCACCCATCTCGTACGGACCCTGCGGGCCTACTTCGGCGCCGGCGGCAGCCTGATCCGCGCCAAGGACGAACTCCACGTGCACGTCAACACGGTGGTGCAGCGCCTCGACCGCATCTCGGCGCTGCTGGGCCGCGACTGGAACGAGCCCGATCGCGCCCTGGAGCTGCAACTCGCCCTGAGACTGCACCTCCTGTCGGACGGCCGGGGCGTCTGAGCCCCGGTCCGTCCGGTGGTCTCAGCGCACCGCCTCCAGGATCGCCCGGGCCACCCGGTCGGCACCCTTGTCGCCCGTCAGCACCGTGTAGTGGTTGACGCCCTCGACGCGTACCGCCCGCACAGCCGTGTCCGGCTGCCCGGCGGCAGCGAGCCGTGACTCGTCGTACAGCCCCTGCTCCTCGTCCATCAGCCCGCGCTCCGCCCACAACAGCGTCGCACCGGAGGGGAGTTCACCGGCGGCGGCGAGCACCTCGGCCCGGAACAGGTCCACCCCGTCGGTGCGGATCGCCTCCAGCCGGCAGCCGGAGCGCAGCGCCGGCTCCTCGCCCGTCAGGTCCCGCTGGATGTACGCGTCGACCTCCGGTGTCCAGGCGTCGCCCGCGAACGCGGGATGGGCCCGCCAGAAGGACCGGTACGCCTCCCGGTCGGGGAAGGTCATCGAGAGCCGCTCCATGGCCGGCCCGATCACGGCCGTCAGCAGCTCGTCCGCCGAGAGGCCGGTGGGCGCGGGGAAGCCGAAACCGCCGTCGACGAGCACCGGTCCGCCGAAGAGGCCAGGGTTCCGCACCGAGGTGAGCGCCGCCACGAAGGCCCCCATCGAATGGCCCGCCAGCACCACCCGGTCTCCGCCGAGCGCCTCGGCGAGGGCGGCGACGTCGTCGGCGTGCGCGCCGATGCCGTACGGGCCGGGCAGCCCCGCGCTCGCCGCCCGGCCGCGCAGGTCGGGGGCGACGAGCGTCACCCGGCCGTCGAGCGCGCGGGCCACCGGGCCCCAGGACAGCGCGTTGGCGGTGATGCCGTGCAGCGCCACGGCCACCGGCGCGTCGGACCGGCCCGACGGCCAGCGCAGCGCGGCCAGTTCGCCGCCGGTGACCGGGACGCTCATCTCCTCGTACGGGATCATCGCTTCTCCTTCACGGTCCCGCGCAGGCGGGACGGCAGCCGGGCCAGTCCTCCGGGCAGCAGGTGTACCACGGCGACGAACAGCACCCCGAGCAGGAACAGCGGCTGGGACAGCGGCACCCGCAGCACGGCCGGCAGGTCCGCGACAGCGCCCGACCCGGCCAGGTCACCGAGGCGGTGGTCCGCCCAGGTGTAGAGGATTCCGCCGACCATCGGGCCCCAGCGGGTGCCCGACCCGCCGAGGACCACCATCACCAGCAGCGAGAGGGTGAAGTCCGAGGTGGTCGTCTGCGGTGTGGAGCCCCCGGTCAGCAGCAGATGGACGAGCCCGCCGAGCGCCGCGAGGGCGCCCGCCAGTACGAAGGCCGTCAGTTTGAAGCCGTACGGCTTCAGGCCCAGCACCTCCACCCGGCGTTCGTTCTCCTTGATGCCCTCCCAGACCCGGCCGGTGGGTGAGCCCACCGCCCGGTGGACGACCGCGAGGGTGAGCACGAGGTAGGCGAGGGCGAGCCAGTACAGGTTCGCGGTGTGGTCGATGCCGACCAGCCACGACGGCAGCACGTCCGCCGGGGCCGCCCGTCCCTCCTCGCCGCCGGTGACGCCACCGGGGTTGCGGGAGACCAGGATCGAGCCGGCCTGGGCGAAGGCGAGCGTGACCATCGAGAAGCCGATCCCGGTGACCCGCAGGCTCACCGAGCCCAGCACCAGGGCGAGCAGGGTGCCCGAGCACACCCCGAGGAGTGCGGACACGGCGAACGGCAGGCCCGCCTCCAGCAGGAACAGGTTGGTGGCGTAGCTGCCCGCCGCGAAGTACAGCGCGTGCCCGAAGGAGAGCAGGCCCGTGCGGCCCAGCAGCAGGTCGTAACCGGTCGCGAGGGCGCCGAACAGCAGGCAGGTGGCGATGAGTTGCAGACTCCCGGGGCTGCCGACCGGGCCGTCGAGCAGCCCTGGCAGGGGCAGTGCGCTCCAGGGCGCGACGACCAGGAGCGCCAGGACGGCGGCCGGCCACCAGCGCAGCGGACGCGTCGCGCGGCGACGTTTCCCGGCCGTGACGGCGGTGGGTGCGGGTGTGGTGGCGGTGCTCACGCGAGCCTCCCGGTCAGTCCGCGCGGCCGGACGAGCAGCAGCGCGGCGAGCAGTACGACGACGGCCAGGTCGCCGAGGCCCGCTGCGGTGTAGTAGTTGGCGAACTGCTGGACCAGGCCGATCACCACGGCCGCCACCGCGGCGCCGGTCACCGACCCCATGCCGCCGGTGACCACGACGACGAAGGCGAAGATCAGCAGCGAGGTGCCCTGCCGGGGGTCGACCGAGCCGAAGTACAGCCCGCCGAGCGCCCCGCCCAGCGCCGCCGCGCAGCCGCCGATCGCGAAGACCAGGGTGAACGCCCTGCGGACGTCGATGCCCAGGGCCGTGACCATGGCCCGGTCCTCGACCCCGGCGCGTACGACCAGGCCGTGCCTGGTCCGGCCGAGGAAGACCCGCAGCGCGACGAGCACGCCGGCCGCCGCGGCGACGAGCACCAGCCGGTTGACCGGGACGTCCGCGCCCAGCAGCGAGAAGGTGCCGGACAGCGCCTCGGGGCCCGGGAACGTCCGGGCGTCCGAACCCCAGACGCCCGACAGCAGGGCGGGCACGGCGAGACCCACCCCGACGGTGGCCAGGACCTGTTCGCGCGGCCGGGTGTACAGCGGCCGTACGACGACGAGTTCGAGCACCACGGCGGCGAGCGTGCCCGCCGCCGTCCCGAACAGCACGGCCAGGACGAAGCCCCAGCCGCCGGGGCCGGCGCCGGGCAGATGGCCGGAGGCCGCCCACCAGGTGCCGTAGGCGCCGACGGAGAGCAGCGCCCCGTGCGCGAAGTTGAGCACGTCCATCAGGCCGAAGATCAGTGAGAGGCCCGACGCGACGAGGAAGTAGAGGGCTCCCAGACCGAGTCCGGTCATGGTGAGCAGCACGACGGTGGACATCAGGAATCCGCCTCCGCGGGGTGAGGGGCGAGCGGGCCGTGGCCCACGCCGAGCAGCCTGCGGGTGGCCTCCGGGTCGCCGAGCAGCCCGGCGGCCTCGCCCTGGTGGGCCGTGCGGCCGTCGGCGAGTACGACGCAGTGCTCGGCGAGACGGCGGACGACGGCGAGGTTCTGCTCGACGAGCAGTACGGGCACCGCCTCGGCGGCGCGTTCCAGCACCTCGGCCACCTCGGTGACGACCTTGGGGGCCAGCCCCTTGGTGGGCTCGTCGGCGATGATCAGCCGGTTGCCGTTCAGCAGGGTCCGGCCGATGGCCACCATCTGCTGCTGGCCACCGGACAGGGTCCCCGCCAACTGCTGCTCCCGGCGCTTCAGTTCGGGGAAGAGTTCGTGGACCAGGGCGTAGGCGGGCCCGTCCGGGGAGCGGCGTTCGGCCAGGCGCAGGTTCTCCGCCACGGTCAGACCGACGAAGATCCCCCGGTCCTCGGGGGCGTAGCCGATGCCCCGGCGCACCAGGGTGTGCGTGGGCAGGCCGACGGTCTCCTCCCCGTCCAGGAGCACGCTTCCCGAGCGGGGGACGAGGCCGAGGACGCCGCGTACGGTCGTCGTCTTGCCCGCCCCGTTACGGCCGAGCAGCGCGGTCACGCCGTGGCGTGCCACCTCCAGGTCCACGCCGTGGAGGATGTGCCGTCCGCCGATCAGGACCCGCAGGTCCCGTACGACGAGCAGCGCGGGCGCCGTCACAGCCCCTCCCCGAGGTAGGCCCGCTGGACGACCGGGTCGGCCGTCACGGCTTCGGGGGTGTCCAGGGCCAGGAGACGGCCGTGGTGCATCACGGCCAGCCGGTCGGCGAGACCGAGCAGGACGTCCATGTGGTGCTCGACCATGAGTACGGTGCGGCCCTCCTCGCGGTGCAGGGTGCGGATCAGCTCGGTGAGCGCCGGGACCTCCTCGGCGCTGACCCCCGCCATCGGCTCGTCGAGCAGCATCAGCCGGGGCTCGCCCACCAGCAGCACCGCCAGTTCCAGCTTGCGTTTCTCGCCGTGCGAGAGCTCGCCCGCCGTGGCGCCCGCGCGGTGGCCGAGACCGGTGCGCTCCAGTACTCCGCCGACCTCACGGGCGTACGTGCCGGCGCGGCGCCACAGCCGGTGCGAGCCGCCGTGCACGGCCTGCGCGGCCAGCCGGACATGCTCGGCCACGCTCATCCCCGGCCAGAGGCTGGAGGTCTGGAACGTCCTGCCGATCCCGCGCCGGGCACGGGTGTGCACGGGGAGGTCCGTCAGATCCGCACCGTCCAGCGCGAGCGTGCCCGCGGTCGGGCGGACGATGCCGCTGATCAGGTTGAAGAGGGAGGTCTTGCCCGCGCCGTTGGGCCCGATGAAGGCGAGGAACTCGCCCTCACCGACGGTCAGCCCGACGTCCTCGACGATGGTGGCCCCGCCGACCCGCCAGCCCAGCCCGTCCAGGGCGAGCACCGGCGTCCCGGGCCGCGCGGTGGCGGTGTCCCGCGTCGTCACCGGTCAGCCCGCCGAGGGCTTCGCGGGCGGAGCCACCGCGTCACCCGGCTGCGTGCTCACCAGCTCGGGCTTCGCCGCGGCTCCCGTGCCGTTCAGCTTCGCGGTGAACATGGGCTGCACCAGGGCGTGGTCCCCGGCGCGGATCTGCTGCCTGCCCTTGACCCCGTCGAAGCTCCAGCCTTCCAGGGCCTCGACCATCGCCGCGGTGTCGGTGGCACTTCCCTCCTCGACCGCCCGCACGATCATCTGCGCCGCGGTGAACCCGTCGGTGCTGAACAGGTCGGGGGTGCCGCCCTCCTTCTCCACCCCGGCGAGCATCGCCTTCTCCACGGCGTTGCCGCCGCCCGCACCCGGGAAGTAGTGCGCGAGGAAGGACACCTTCGACCCGGCCGCTCCGAACACCGGGTACGAGGCCGTACCGGCGAGCCCGGTCACCACCTTCCCGGCGCTCAGCACACCCTGCTGGTCCAGCGCCGTCCACAGGGCGGGGGCGGTCGCCCCGGCCCACGCGACGAAGACCAGATCGGGGGAGCCCGCCTTGACCTGCCTGGCGAACGGAGTCAGGTCGGTGGCGCTCGGCGGCGCCAGGACGGACCCGACCTCGGCCCCCTTCGCGCCGAGCACCGCCTTGACGGCGGCGACGTTGGCCTGGCCGAAGGTGGAGTCCTGCGCGAGGACGGTGACCTTCTTGCCCTTCGGGTCGCCGAGCATGGTGCCGGCGGTGAGGATGTCCTGGTAGGACTGGCGCCCGGACCGGAAGGTGTACTCGTTGACCCCGGTCACCGCGTCCGTGGCGGCCGGGCCGTTCACGTAGAGCACCTTGTTCTGCGCGGCCAGCGGCGCCATCTGGAGAGCGACCCCGGAGTCGGTGGTGCCGGCCAGCACCTTGTACCCCTTGCCGATCAGGTTCTTCGCGGCGGAGACCGCCTTGCCGGGGTCGCCCGCGTCGTCCTGCTCGGTGACCTCGATCCGGTGGCCGCCCGCCTTGCCGGTGCCCTTCGTGGCGTGGTCCAGCCCCGCCATGAACCCGTCGCGGTACTGCTTGCCGTAGGCGGCGAGCAGACCGGTACGGGAGTAGACCAGCCCCACCTTCACCGTCTCGTCCCCGCCGGATCCCTCCGAGTCGCCGCCCGCCTGCCCGGCGGCGGTGCATCCGGCCAGCAGGAGGCCGGCCGCGCCGAGCGTGAGGGCGGTCAGGGATGTTCTGCGGACGGTGCCTACGGATCTGCGACGCATGGTGACCGGCTCCTCGGCGAGGTTCGGGTGATGTGGGCCGAACCGTACGAAGAGCGTGGCGCGCTCGACATGGTGCAGGACCCCTCACCTGGCCGGGTGCCCGTGTGGGCACGGCACATGGGCAGAGGTGTCAGCGCGGCGCGGCCGGAAGGGTGATCAGCCCGCACACCGTCTCGATGTCCCGCTCGACCTGGGCGATCGACTCGCGCCCGGAGAGCCAGGTGATGAGCGCCGAGTGCCAGGTGTGCTCGATGACCCGGACCACGGACAGCTGCTCCTGGGTGGGCTCCTCGACCCCCATCGCGTCCAGCACGATCGCCGTGGTCAGCCGGGAGACGGCGTCCACCTCGGGGCTCACCCCGCGGTCGGCGAAGGTCAGCGCCCGCACCATGGCGTCGGCCAGCAACGGTTCGCGCTGGAGGACGCCGAACGCGCACATCAGCGTCCCGGCGACCCGCTGGGCGGCGTCGTCCCCGGCGGGCGGCCGCCTGCGGAGGGCACCGCGCAGACGCTGGAGCTGGTCCTCCATGACAGCGACCAGCAGATGCACCTTGGAGGGGAAGTAGCGGTAGAGCGTGCCCAGGGCGACCCCGGCGGCGTCCGCCACCTCGCGCATCTGCACGGCCTCGAAGCCGCCCCGCCCGGCGAGCTGCGCGCCGGCCCGCAGGATGCCCCGGCGCCGGGCCTCCTGGCGTTCCGTCAGGGGCGATGCCGCCGGCCTGGCTTCCGCTGTCATCTGTCCCCGTCCACGAAGGGAGAACCGGTTCCCGGTACGGCAGGGCACCCGCGGCCGGGCACGCACCGCATGCCAGGGTGTCAGCCGTGGCGCGAATCACCTGATCCGGCCGTCACACCGACGCTACCTGCCGGTAGATTCGGTGCCTGTTGAACCGATGAGTCTGAAACTTGTTCTAGATTAGCGCGACCGGTTACGCTCCGGCACAACCGCAGTGAGAAGGGGGCCGAGTGTGACCGCTGAGGCCATAGAGACGGGCCCCTTCGCGGGCGGCGGCGCGGCGGGCACCGAGGGTGACCGCCCCTTGCGCATCGCACTCCTGACGTACAAGGGCAACCCCTTCTGCGGCGGCCAGGGCGTCTACGTCCGCCACCTGGGGCGGGAGCTCGCCCGGCTGGGGCACAGCGTCGAGGTGATCGGCGCGCAGCCCTACCCGGTGCTCGACGAGGGCGTACCGCTCACCGAGCTGCCGAGCCTCGACCTGTACCGCCAGCCCGACCCGTTCCGCACCCCGGGACGCGGCGAGTACCGGGACTGGATCGACCTGGCCGAGGTCGCCACCATGTGGACGGGCGGCTTCCCCGAGCCCCTCACCTTCAGCCTGCGGGCGCGGCGTCATCTCCTCGCCAGGCGTGGCGACTTCGACGTCGTGCACGACAACCAGACGCTCGGCTACGGCCTGCTGGGGGACCTCGGCGCCCCGTTGGTCACCACGATCCACCACCCCATCACCGTCGACCGCCGGCTCGACCTGGACGCCGCCGACTCCAGGCGGAGGCGCCTGGCCGTGCGCCGGTGGTACGGCTTCACCCGCATGCAGAAGCGGGTCGCCCGCCGCCTGCCGTCGGTCCTCACCGTCTCCGGCTCCTCGCAGCAGGAGATCGTCGAGCACCTCGGGGTCCGCCGCGACCGCGTCCAGGTCGTGCACATCGGGGCCGACACCGACCTCTGGTCGCCCGACCCCTCCGTCGCCGAGGTCCCCGGCCGGATCGTCACCACGTCCAGCGCCGACGTCCCCCTCAAGGGCCTGGTCCATCTCGTCGAGGCGCTCGCCAAGCTCCGCACCGAGAACCCGGCCGCGCACCTCGTGGTCGTGGGGAAGCGGGCCGAGGACGGGCCCGTCGCGCAGGCCATCGAGCGCTACGGCCTCCAGGACGCCGTCGAGTTCGTGAAGGGCATCAGCGACGCCGAACTCGTCGACCTGGTGCGCGGTGCCCAGGTCTCCTGCGTGCCCTCGCTGTACGAGGGCTTCTCGCTGCCCGCCGCCGAGGCCATGGCCACCGGGACCCCGCTGGTGGCCACCACCGGCGGTGCGATCCCCGAGGTCGCGGGCCCCGACGGGGAGACCTGCCTGGCCGTGCCGCCCGGCGACGCGGGGGCGCTGGCGGCCGCGCTCGCGCGGCTGCTCGGCGACCCTGAACTCCGGTCGCGTCTGGGCGATGCCGGACGCGCCCGGGTGCTGGCCAACTTCACCTGGGCCAGGGCGGCCCTCGGCACCGTCGAGCTGTACCGTCAGTCGATCGCCGCCCGGGGAGCCCGCAGGTGAGCGCCCCCACGGCTCCCGGAACCCGTACCTCCGACCTCGAAGGCAGGCCCTCGTGCTGACCGTCGACTTCACCCGCTTCCCGCTCGCCGCAGGCGACCGAGTGCTCGATCTGGGCTGCGGCGCCGGCCGGCACGCCTTCGAGTGCTACCGGCGCGGTGCCCAGGTGGTGGCCCTCGACCAGAACGGCGAGGAGATCCGCGAGGTCGCGAAGTGGTTCGCCGCGATGAAGGAGGCCGGCGAGGCCCCCGCGGGGGCGACCGCCACCGCGATGGAGGGCGACGCGCTCAACCTGCCCTTCCCCGACGCCTCCTTCGACGTCGTCATCATCTCCGAGGTGATGGAGCACATCCCCGACGACAAGGGCGTGCTCGCCGAGATGGTCCGGGTGCTGAAGCCCGGCGGCAGGATCGCGATCACCGTCCCCCGCTACGGCCCCGAGAAGGTGTGCTGGGCGCTCTCCGACGCGTACCACGAGGTCGAGGGCGGCCACATCCGCATCTACAAGGCGGACGAACTCCTCGGCAGGATCCGGGAGGCGGGACTCAAGCCCTACGGCACCCACCACGCGCACGCGCTCCACAGCCCGTACTGGTGGCTCAAGTGCGCCTTCGGGGTGGACAACGACAAGGCGCTCCCGGTGCGCGCCTACCACAAGCTGCTGGTCTGGGACATCATGAAGAAGCCGATGGCCACCCGCGTCGCCGAGCAGCTCCTCAACCCCGTGGTGGGCAAGAGCTTCGTGGCCTACGCGACCAAGCCGCACCTGCCGAAGGCCGAGGCGTGAGCACGCCCGAGCAGACCGAACACCTGGTCCTGCCGGGTGTCCTGACGGCGGATCAGGCGACGGAGACGGTGCGCGCGCTGCTCGCCGTCCAGCGCGAGGACGGTGCGCTGCCCTGGTTCCGGGGCCATCACCTCGATCCGTGGGACCACACCGAGGCCGCCATGGCACTGGACGCGGCCGGTGAACACGACGCGGCCGCCCGCGCCTACGAGTGGCTGGCCCGCAACCAGAACGACGACGGCTCCTGGTACGCCGCCTACCACGACGGCGACCCGGAGCGGCCGACCGACCGGGGGCTGGAGACCAACTTCTGCGCCTACGTGGCCGTCGGCGTCTGGCACCACTACCTCGCCACCGGGGACGACGCCTTCGCCGACCGGATGTGGCCCACGGTCCACGCCGCTGTCGAGTTCGTCCTGCGGTTGCAGCAGCCCGGCGGCGAGATCGGCTGGAAGCGCGAGCCCGACGGGACCCCCGTCACCGACGCGCTGCTCACCGGCTCCTCCTCCGTCCACCAGGCGCTGCGCTGCGCCCTGGCACTCGCCGAGCAGCGCGAGGAGCCGCAGCCGGACTGGGAGCTGGCGGCGGGCGCGCTCAGGCACGCGATCCGCTGCCACCCCGAACGCTTCCTGGACAAGAACCGCTACTCGATGGACTGGTACTACCCGGTCCTCGGCGGGGCCGTCACCGGAACCGACGCTGCCCGGCGCATCGAGGAGCGGTGGGACGACTTCGTCGTGCCCGGCCTCGGCGTGCGCTGCGTGCTGCCCAACCCCTGGGTCACCGGCGGCGAGAGCTGCGAACTCGCCCTGGCGCTCTGGGCGACGGGGGAGTCGGACCGGGCCCTGGAGATCCTCCAGTCCGTCCAGCACCTGCGTGCCGAGGGCGGCCTGTACTGGACGGGGTACGTCTTCGAGGGCGAGCGGGCCATATGGCCGGAGGAACTCACCACCTGGACCGCCGGCTCACTGCTGCTCGCGGTGGCCGCGCTCGGAGGGGACGAGGCGACCACCGCGGTCTTCGGCGGCGAGCGGCTGCCGTCGGGGCTGGAACCGGACTGCTGCGCGAGGTGACCGTGTCCCCCGCCCGGTGACGGGCGGGCGGGCGAGGCCGGCCTCAGCTGCGGACACGACCCGCGATCGCGTGCCCGACGAACAGGTAGACGGCCGCGGCGAGACCGTAGCCGGCGACGACGCGCGCCCATGCCTCGTCGAAGGTGAACAGGTCGTAGGACCAGCCCGCCAGCCAGTTGGCCGAGTCGTGGACGAAGTCGACCAGCTCGTTGCCGCGGTTGGCGTCGAGCAGGTACATCAGTATCCACAGGATGAGGATGAAGGCCATGATGTCCGCGATCACGGCGATCGCGCGAGCGGCCGTACTGCTTCCTGAGCCTCGTCTGTATGCCATGCACTCCGGATTGCCGCTGCGCCCTGGCTGAAACCCGTACGGCGGGCGCCCGGTGGCGGCCCGTGTCCACGCGGGTGAGCCTGACGGGGAGTGCCGGTTCCCGGCGTTCCCCGTACAGCCCCTGGACAGGGAGGCCGGCCGTGCCCCGTTCCGTACCGTCGCGCAGGCTCGTCGTGGCGCTCCTGCTGTGCTGCGCCCTCCTGGCGGGGACCACCGCCTGCGGCGGGGACGACGGCGGGACCACCGTCACCGGCAGCTCGGCGAGCCCCAGCCCCACGACGTCCGCACAGAAGCAGAAGTGGGCCAAGACCCGTTTCGTGGCCAACGCGGGCCTGGCCGCGGGCGCGGCGTACCAGTGGATCGTGAAGCCCTACCGGGCGGGCAGATTCAAGAAGGGGGCGGACGGGCGGACGCTCGCGGTGATCAAGGCGTCGGCCGCGGGGGCCTTCACCTACAACCGGCTCAAGGCCGCCGCCGAGAACGCCAAGGGCGACCCGCTCCTCGCCAAGGCCGTCGCACCGCTGACCGCCGGGATCGAGTCCCTCAAGGGCGTGGCCGCCAAGCTCGGCAAGGGCGAGGCCGGCGCCGGGGACGTGGGGGTCTTCGAGAACGTCATCGACAGCGTCAAGGACGCGGGGAAGAGCGCGGGCGCCGAGGTGAAGAACAAGGTCCCGTCCGCCTCCCAACTGGGCGGATAATCCGCTGAAGAGATCGTCGTACGCCGCATAGGCTGCCGGAATGACGCTTCTTGCGCACGAGCGCTACTGCGACGAGATCCTTGCCCAGACCGCTCTGCTGGGAGCCCTTCTCGACGGCGCGGACCTCACCCGCCGCGTCCCCACCTGCCCCGACTGGACCCTGCGCGACCTCGTCGTCCACGTCGGCGGCGCGCACCGCTGGGTCGGTGAGATCGTCCGCCGGCGTGCCGCCGAGGACATCCCCGAGGAGCGGGTGCCGGGCAGCGGGGGCCCGGAGGGGGAGGGCGCGGAAGCCCTGCGCGCATGGCTGTCCGACGGCGCCTTCGCGACCGTGGAAGCCCTGCGTGAAGCCGGCCCGGACACCGAGGTGTGGACCTGGGCCTGGGAACGCCGGACGGCCTTCTGGGCCCGGCGGATGGCCCACGAGACCGCAGTCCACCGCGCGGACGCCGCCCTCGCCACGGACACGCCCTTCGAGGTGGCGCCCGACCTCGCCGCCGACACGATCGATGAATGGCTCCAGATCGTCGCCTTCGCCCAGGCCGGCGGTGACCCCGAGGCCGCCGAACTCCGTGGAGGAGGGCGGTCCCTGCACCTGCACGCCACGGATGTGCCCGGGGCGGAGTGGCTGATCGAGTTCGGCGAGGAGGCGTTCACCTGGCGCGCGGCCCACGCGAAGGCGACCGTCGCGCTGCGCGGACCGCTGACGGAGCTGATGCTGGCGTTCAACCGGCGGCAGAAGCCGGACGAGGGAGGACTGGAGGTCCTGGGCGACCGGGCGCTGCTGGACTTCTGGCTGGACCGGTCCTCCTTCGGCTGAGCGCGGCACCCCGCCTCCCCTGACGAACGACAGCGGCCCCCGCCCGTCCGGGCGGGGGCCGCTCGTCGTGCGGGGAACTCAGCCGCGCTGGATGCCCGTGGTGTCCTGGAGGACGCCGCGACGGCCGTCCTGCGTCTGGGCGATGAGGCCCGTACCGCGCTGCTCGACCGCGAGGTACCAGGTACCGGGCGCGAGTTCGGCGATCGGGTTCGGGGCGCCGTCCTCGCCGTAGAGCGGGCGTGCGACCGGCACCGCGAACCAGAACGGGGTGAAGTCACCGGCCGGGGCGCCGCCGCCCTGCGGTGCCTGCGGCGCCGCCTGCTGGTGGTCCGGCTGGCCGGGCTGGGCGCCGTAGGGCTGGGGCTGGCCGTACTGCTGCTGGCCGCCGGGGTAGCCGTAACCCTGGCCGGGCTGCTGGCCGAAGGCCGGCTGCGGGGTCTGCGCCGGACGCGGGGCGCCCATCAGCGGAGCCTTGAGCGCGGGGACCATCGGGGTCGCCACGGCGCCACCGGCGAGTACGAGGGTGGCGAGCAGACCGAGGATCAGGCCGGCGCCCGCGTCACCCGCGTCGATGATCGTCCAGAACATCGACCACAGGGCGTACACCGTCAACGCGGCGCCGAACTGGCCGAGTTCGAAGCCCACGACCTTCCGGCCCGGCATCGCGCGGCTGACGATCAGCAGTGCGGCGCCGATGATCCCGGCCAGGTAGATCCCCATCAGGGTGGAGAGCGAGTCCCAGGCATTCGCGCTGTCGTAGCCCGAGCAGTCCACGCCCGAGGGGCAGTCGTAGCCGGAGAGGTCGAGGAAAGAGGCGATGAACAGCACGACCGCTGCTCCGATCACCACGCCGTCGCCTCGAGTGAGGGAGCGGATATTCACGTGAAGGTCCTTAGTCGGTCGTCTCGTCGGGGCGGTCGTCGATGCCGCCCAAGGGCTGTCCCGCGGTGTCGCGGGTACGGCGCGAAGCTCGGGGCGGCTCCCCATCGTACGGATGAATCTATCGTCTGCCGGGGCGGGTTGTGATGCTGCCCGCACACCGGACCGGCTATCCCCCCAAGGTCGACACTTTCACCGCAGAACTACCTCTTCAGATAGCTGGTGATGCCCTCGGCGATGCCGAGAGCCGCCTTCTGGCGCCAGCCCTCGCGGGTGAGCAGGGCGGCGTCCTCCGGATCACGCATATTGCCGCATTCGATGAACACTTTGGGCACGGTCGACAGATTCAGGCCGCCGAGATCGTTCCGGGTGTCGAGCCCGGAACCGCCTCCGATGTAATTGGAGGGGGTGCTTCCGGTAATGCGTGCGAAATTCCCCGCAATCCGTTCTCCCAGTTCACGCGAAGGGGCCACGATCTTCTCGGTGCCCGCCTCGCCGCCCTTCACCACTGCGGGAAGAATCACGTGGAATCCACGGTTCCCGGTAGCGGAACCGTCCGCGTGGACCGAGACGACCGCGTCGGCCTTCGCCTTGTTGCCGATCCGCGCCCGCTCGTCGACGCACGGCCCGAAGGGGCGGTCGCCGTCCTGGGTGAGGACCACCTTCGCGCCCTCGGCCTCCAGCAGGGCGCGCAGACGGCGGGAGACGTCGAGTGTGAACCGGGCCTCCGCGTAACCCGAGTTCGTGGCCGTACCGGTGGTGTCGCACTCCTTGTGCCCGGTGCCGATGTCCACCTGGGCGCCGATCTCACGCGGGTGGTCGCGGTTGCCGGGGTTGTGCCCGGGGTCGATCACCACGGTCCGCCCGCCCAGCGGGGCCGTGGGCGCCGGCCTCGCGGCCGTGGACCCTGCGGGCGGGCGGCTCGTGGGGGACGCCGGGGACGAGGCCGGCGCCTGGCCGCCGCCCCCGCATCCGGCCGCGGTCAGGCAGAGGCCGGTCAGTGCCGCCGAGGCGAGGACGGGCCGGCGGCGGGAGCGGGGCGTGGGGGGAGTGAAGTCGTGGGGAGGCACGTCGTGATGCTATCCGTGGCCCTCAGATCCCCGTCCCCGTACGCTGCAGCACACGCAGCGAGTCCGTGGCCGAGATCTCGGTGAACGCCCCTGAGGCCAGGGCCCGTTGGTGGACGCGGTACGGCGCCTGCCCTCCGTCGGCCGGGTCCGGGAAGACGTCGTGGATGACGAGCAGGCCGCCGTCGGCGACCTTGGGCGCCCACCCCTCGTAGTCACCGTTCGCATGCTCGTCGGTGTGGCCGCCGTCGATGAACACGAGGCCGAGCCGCCCGCTCCACACTGCCGCGACCTGGGGGGATCGCCCGACGAGTGCCACCACGTGGTCCTCCAGGCCCGCCCGGTGCAGGGTGCGCCGGAACGTCGGGAGCGTGTCCATCAGACCGATCTCCGGGTCCACGACCGAGGGGTCGTGGTACTCCCAGCCCGGCTGCTGCTCCTCGCTGCCACGGTGGTGGTCGACGGTGAGGGCTGTCACCCCCGCGTCGCGGGCGGCGGCGGCCAGCAGGATCGTGGACCGCCCGCAGTAGGTGCCGACCTCCAGGAGGGGCAGGCCCAGCGCTGCGGCCTCGGTCGCGGCGGCGTGGAGCGCGAGCCCCTCGTGGAGCGGCATGAAGCCCTTGGCCGCCTGGAACGCGGCAAGAATCTCCGGCTTGGGCTCGGCGGCCACGGGTTCCTCCTGGTGGGACGTGGGATCGGACGGCGTCCCATCGTGCCGTACGCCCCCGCCGCGCGGAGCGGCGGGGGCGTACGGGTGGGGTGGGCCCGGGTCGGGGCGAGGCCCCTGACAGGGCTGCCGGGGTCAGGTCAGCAGCTCTGCCAGAGTCGGGTCATGACCCGGACGCCGAACCGCAGGCCCTCCAGCGGGACGCGTTCGTCCACGCCGTGGAAGAGCCGGCCGTAGTCCAGGTCGTGCGGGAGCTTCAGCCCCTTGAAGCCGAAGCAGCGGATGCCGAGGTGGGTGAAGGCCTTGGCGTCGGTGCCGCCCGGGTTGCAGTACGGGACGGGGTGGCCGTCCGGGTCCTCGGCGCGGACCGCGTCGCACATCGCGTCGACCAGCGGGCCGTCGAACGACGTCTCCATCGCGATGTCGTGGTTGACCCACTCGCGGCTGACGGACGGCAGCAGCAGCCGGTCGATCGTGTCGATCAGCTCCTGCTCGTGGCCCGGGAGGAACCGGCCGTCCACCCGCGCCGTGGCCTTCCCCGGGATCACGTTGGTCTGGTAGCCCGCGGAGAACATCGTGGGGTTGGCCGAGTTGCGCAGCACCACCTGCATGAAGTCGGCGACCGGGCCCAGCCGGGACAGGGTGCCCTCGATGTCGTCCTCGTCGAACTCGACGCCGTACAGGCGGGCGGCCTCCTGGAGGAGGGCACGTACCGGTTCGATCAGCCGGACGGGGAAGGTCTCGCGGCCGATGCGGGTGAGGGACTCGGCGAGGTCGGTGACCGCGTTCTCGTCGTTGGGCGAGGAGCCGTGCCCCGCCCGGCCGGTCGCCGTGAGCTCCATCCACGCCATGCCGCGCTGGGCGTTCTCGATCGGGTAGAGCCGGCGGGTGTCGTCGATCGCGAAGGAGAAGCCCCCGCCCTCGCCGATCGCCTCGGTGACCCCGGAGAACAGCTCCGGGCGGTGCTCCACCAGCCAGTGGGCGCCGAACTTCCCGCCCGCCTCCTCGTCGGCGAGGAAGGCGAGGACCAGGTCGCGGGAGGGCCGTGTGCCGGTGCGGGCGAAGTGCCGGGCGGTGGCCAGCATGACCGCCACAGTGTCCTTCATGTCGATCGCGCCGCGCCCCCAGAGGTAGCCGTCGCGGATCTCGCCGGAGAAGGGCGGAACCTGCCACTCCGAGGCGTCGGCCGGCACCACGTCGAGGTGTCCGTGGACCAGCAGGGCACCCCTGGAGGGGTCCGTGCCCTCCATCCGCGCGATGACGCTGGCGCGGCCGGGGGCCGACTCGACCAGCTCGGAGGCGATGCCGACCTCGGCGAGGCGGGCCACCACCCAGTCGGCGGCCGCGCGCTCGTCACTGGTGGGGTTGGAGGTGTCGAAGCGGATCAGGTCGGCGCAGAGGCTCACGACCTCTTCCTGCGCCTGCTCGGAGGCGGGGACGAAGTTCATGCTGCTGCCTTCACGGTGACGGGGGCGGTCGGGGGGGTCTCCTCGTCGGCCAGGGCGGAGGTGCCGTACGGCCGGACCCAGCCCAGCTTGCCGATCACGCAGTAGAGGACGAAGGCGGTGAGGAGCGAGTTCAGGGCCGGGATGCCGCCGTCGACGAACTTGCCGACGCAGAAGGCCGCCGCCCAGATCAGCAGGGACATCGGCACCCAGGTGGGGGAGGACGCCGGGAGCGTCTGCGCCTCACGGGTCTCGTCCAGGGGCTTGCGCATCCGCTTCACGACCCAGTACTCGGCGACGACGATGCCGCCGATCGGCGGGATCATCACGCCGAGGAAGGAGAGGAACTCCGTGAAGTGGGTCATGATGCCGACCGCGGAGAGCAGGGTGCCCGCGACACCGAGGGCGACGGTGACGACGCCGCGGTGCAGCCGCTTGCCGAAGACGACCTGGAAGAAGTTGACGACGCCGAGCGAGGAGCCGTAGAGGTTCCAGTCGTTGATCTTGGCGGTGGACATCAGGACCACGATCACGCCGAAGGCGCCCGAGGTGGAGAGCACGATGTGCGAGACCTCGCTGGACTTCACCAGGTGGCCCAGCAGCACGCCGGTCAGGCCCACGATGTACTCGGAGAGGATCATCGAGGAGGCGCTCTGCAGGAAGACGTGCGAGCCCTTCCTGTTGTAGCGGGTCATCTCCGGGGAGACGATGGCGCCCGTCATGTAGCCGCCCGCGATGGCGGTGGCGGCGACGGCCAGCGGGATGGTCTCACCGGGCGGCGGCGAGCTGATCAGGTCGCTGACGGAGTGGTCGTTCAGCGTGGTGACCACGGACCAGGCCACCATGGCGAAGAACAGCGGGGCGACGATCTTCGCGAAGAACGCCATGTACTTGAAGCCGAAGATCACCAGGGTGGTGATGGCGGCACCCGCGAGGACGCACCAAAGCCAGGACGGGCCGCCGACGAGGGCGGACACGCTGTCACCGAAGATGGAGTTCTGGACACCGAACCAGCCGACGAGGCTGACGGCGATGACGAAGCTGACCAGCGCGGAACCGTTGCGGCCGAAGCCCGCCCAGCGGGTCAGCATCGGGGTGGCGAGTCCTTCGCGCATCCCGGCCAGGCCGATCGCGAAGATCACGATCTCCAGGATCACCGCGCCGAGCGTGAAGGCGAGGAAGGCGTCCCCGAAGGTCATGCCGACGCCGATGGTGGCGCCCAGGGTGAACTGGGATATCGACCCGGACTGGGCCAGCCACTGCAGGAGCATCGACCAGAAGCCGAAGCGCTTGTCACGGGGCACCCGCGACAGCGCGTAGTCGTCGCTGCCGATGCTCTTGGCCTCGGGGGCGGCCGTGACGGCGGCCCGGTTGTCGGAAGCCATCAGGACTCCAAGGGGGTGCGGCCGAAGGTCTGCAGGTGAGCCAGCGACCCGTAGCGGTTGACGAGGTTGTCGAACTCCACCGCGTCGTGGAAGTCCAGGGTTCCGGCGCCGAAGGCCTTGGCGACCTCGACGGCGTACCGGGCGGCGGACGCGATGTCGCTCTCGTGACTCGCGCCCGTCTGGCAGCCCGGCACCGCGGCGGCCGAGGTGACCGCGAGACCGACGACCGGGGCGGCGGTCGCGGTGGAGGGCTGAAGGATCGAATTGATGTGGTGTGCCCCATTACCGTACGGGGTGATGTCCTGTGTGGTCACGGGGTACGTGACCAACGGCTCACCGGTCACGACGGCCAGGAGCTCGCCGAGCTGCTCGGAGACCCGGAGCACCCAGCCCTCCTTGACGGTGGGCGACAGGGCCAGGCCCTTGTGGTTGATGATCCGGTTGCCCTTGGTGGTGTCGATGGAGAGCACGGCCTCCATCTCGCCGGTGACCTCGTGCCGGTTCATCGTGGCGATGTCCACCGGGGACCCCATGAACGGGACCGGGTCGTGCGGCTCGGTCGGCGCGCTCGGGCAGATGTGCGTGGCGATGATCACGTCGCCCGGCAGCGCGTCCCCACGGCGGCGCATGTCCAGCAGCTTGGCGGCGGTGGCGATCGCGGCGGCCGCGCCGTCCGCGTCGGAGACCAGGCCCGTCACCTCGGGCCGGGCGCCGACACCGCCGAGGCGGCCGACCACTCCGAGCGTCCTCGCGCTTCCGCCCGAGGTGCGCCCCCGGGATCCGGGGATGCGGACGAGTACGAAGTCAGTGGACCCCTGCTCGCCGGTGACGGTCGTGACCTCGGCGGACGAGCCCTCGGCCCCGGCCACGGAGTCGAGGTATCCGGCCACGGCCTTGCCGGAGACCTGCGGGTCGTCGAGGAGCTCGACGACGTCCAGTACGAACTTGAGCATGGAGGGGGCCTTTCTCGGAGCGGGACACCCGCCCGGCGCTTCTTCGGAGAAGCGCGGGGCGGGGTGCTGGAGCAAGATTCGGGATCGGCTACCGTGGAGCGCAATAGTTTCCCGTTATCTGCAATTCAGGTCTGAATGGTGAGATGCCGATGACCGATCTCGTCCCGGACCGGCGCACCCCCGCCGGTGCCCTGCAAACCGTCGACCGGGCGCTCCTGGTCCTGCTCGCCTTCGAGCGCACCCGCCCCGACTGGGGCGTCACCGAGGTCGCCGCGGAGTTCGGCTGGGACACCTCGGTCGCCCAGCGACTGCTGGCCACCCTCGCGGGGCGCGGTTTCCTCGTCTCCGACCCCGTCACCCGCCGCTACCGCATCGGCCCGGCCGTGCTGCGCCTGGGCAGGCTCTGGGAGCGCTCCGGGTCGCTCGAGCTGCTCGCCGCGCCGGTGCTCGAGGAGCTGCGGCGTGCCACTGGCGACACCGTCCTCTTCTCCCTGCCCGACAGCTTCCACATGAGGTGCGTGGCCGCCGAGGAGGGCGAGACGGGGCCGCTGCGCTACTACCCGCTGGTCGGTGAGCTCTATCCCGCGCACGCCGGGGCGACCAGCAAGTCCTTCTACGCGTACCTGCCGGACGACCAGCGGCACCGGCTCTTCAGGGGCCGGCCCATGGCGCGCTTCACCGACCGCACCGTCACAGACCCGGACCTGCTGGAGCAGGAGTTCCTCAAGATCCGCGCCCAGGGCTACGCCATGACCGTCGGCGAGTACGACGCCGGGGTCGCCACCGTCGCCGTACCGGTGTTCCTGGGGCGCGAGCCCTACGGAAGCCTCAGCCTCGGCGGCGGCGAGGAGCGCTTCGCGGGCGCGCCCGAGGACCGGCTCGACGCACTTCGCCACGCCGCGCACCTGCTGGAGCAGCGGCTCACCCACCCGCCGCAGCGGCCGAAGAGCCGCGCGGGACGCCCGCGCTCCACCTGAGAAGCTGTTGTCCTACCCCGGCCGGGGGCCGAGAGGGCTGATGCCTCCGCCTCCGGCGTTGACGTCAGTGCCGACGCTCCGCGTCGACGCCCTCCTCCGCCTTGGATCCGAAGGCACCAGCCCTCTCGGCCTGATCCCTACCGGAGTAAGACAACAGCTTCTGAGACCCCCGCCCGTACCGGCGAGCGCACGCGAGGCCGGTCCCACCCGCACGAGGATCCCAAGATGAATCTGCTGCTTCTCTCCAACTCCACCCAGTACGGCCGCGGTTACCTGGAACACGCCCTGGAGACCGTGACCGCGTTCCTCCCGCCCCGGGCCCGGCTCGCCTTCGTGCCGTACGCGCTCGCCGACCACGACACGTACACCGCCCGGGTGCGTACCGCCCTGGAACCGTCCGGGATCACCGTGCGCGGCGTCCACGAGGACACCGACCCCCGCGCCGGACTCGCCTCCGCCGACGCCGTGTTCATCGGCGGGGGCAACTCCTTCCGGCTGCTGGACGCCCTGTACCGCACCGGACTGCGCGAGGCGGTACGGGACGCGGCGCGCGGCGGACTGCCGTACATGGGCGCCAGCGCCGGCACCAACATGGCGGCGCCGACGCTGCGCACCTCCAACGACATGCCCATCGTCCAGCCGCCGTCCTTCGACGCCCTGGGCCTGGTCCCCTTCCAGATCAACCCGCACTACCTGGACCCGGACCCGGCCAGCACCCACAAGGGCGAGACCCGCGAGGAGCGGCTCACCGAGTTCCTCGAGGAGAACGACGTCCCCGTGCTCGGGCTGCGCGAAGGCACCTGGCTCCGCGTGCAGGGCGACGCCGCCACCGTCGAAGGCGCCCACCCCGCCCGCCTGTTCACCCGGGGTGCCCCGCCGCAGGAACTCGCGGCGGGCTCCGACGTCTCCCGGCTGCTCGCTACGGAGCCGAGGTTCGACGCTCCGGCACGCTGACCGAGGCGCCCGCTTCCGCCTCCGCCGCGTCCCGCGCGTCACCGGCGCTGCTCGCCAGCAGCACCGGTCGCGCGGGCCGCTGGGCCGGGAGGAACGCGGCCAGCACCAGGCCGATCAGCACCGCCCCGGTGGCGATCATGAAGGAGGTGCGGAACCCCTCCATGCTGGGCACGTCCACCGCGCCCATGGGCACCGAGGTGTTCGCCAGCACCATGCCGATCACCGCGCTCGACAGCGAGGTGCCGATCGACCGCATCAGCGTGTTCAGCCCGTTGGCCGCTCCCGTCTCCGAGGCGTCGACCGCACCGATGATCAGCGCGGGCAGCGAGGAGTACGCCAGCCCGATCCCGGCACCCAGCACCACGGCGATCACCACGGTCTGCCAGGGGGCGCTCATCAGCCCGAGGCCGGCCCCGTAGCCGACGGCGATGACCAGCATGCCCAGCATGAGGGAGACCTTGGGGCCGCGGCGGGCCGAGATCCGGGCGTACAGCGGGGCCACGAACATCATGGTCAGTCCCAGCGGAGCCACACAGAGCCCGGCGACCACCATCGACTGCCCGAGACCGTAGCCCGTCGCGGCGGGGAGCTGGAGCAGCTGGGGCAGGACGAGGGAGACGGCGTAGAACGCGACGCCCACCATGATGGAGACGAGGTTGGTGAGCAGCACCTCACGCCGGGCGCTGGTCCGCAGGTCGACCAGGGGCGCGGGGGAGCGCAGCTCGAACAGCCCCCACAGGACCAGGATCACCAGGGACGCGGCGATCAGACCGAGGGTCAGCGGGGAACCCCATCCCCAGTCCGAGCCCTTGGTGACCGGAAGCAGCAGGCAGACCAGGCCGAGGGAGAGCCCGAGCGCCCCCGCGAGGTCGAAGCGTCCCGGAGCCCGCAGCGCGGGCTCGGGCACCACGAGGACCGTCAGGGCCATGGCCAGCACCCCCAGGCCGGCCGAGGCGAGGAAGAGCGCGTGCCAGTCGGCGTGCTGGGCGACGAGCGCGGCGGCGGGCAGCGCGAGCCCGCCGCCCACGCCTATGGAGGAGCTCATCAGGGCCATCGCCGAGCCGAGCTTCTCCGGCGGCAGCACATCGCGCATGATGCCGATCCCCAGCGGGATGGCACCCATGGCGAAGCCCTGCAGCGCCCGGCCGACGATCATGACGACCAGGGTGTCGGTGGAGGCGCAGATCAGTGAACCGGCCACCATCACGGCGAGGCTGGCCAGCAGCATCCGCCGCTTCCCGTAGAGGTCGCCGAGCCGCCCCATGATCGGGGTGGCGACGGCACCGGCCAGCAGGGTCGCCGTCATGACCCAGGTGGCGTTCGCCGGATCGGTGCCCAGCAGCGACGGCAGGTCCTTGATGACGGGGACGAGAAGGGTCTGCATCACCGCGACGGTGATCCCGGCGAACGCGAGCACCGGGACGACACCGCCGCCCCTGCCCCGGGGCGGACCGGGGATCTCGTCCGCTCGCTGTCGGTTCGTCGTCCGTCGCATACGTGTGGCCTCCGGGCAGGGGAAGTTCGGGAGAGGTACGGGGGTGGAACGTGCGGCAGCGCCGCCCGAGGGCAGCGCCGACCACCAAGTGTGTGCATGCTGAACGCTTCCGTACGCCCGAGATATTCCGGTGAACGCGGCGTAACAACGGGAAAGTCGGTACGGGTCCTACGGTCCGGGTCCTACGTCGAGAGGCCGAGACAGGACGCGACCTGAGGGGGAGGGGAAACGGATGTACGGGGCACGCGTGGCCTGCGAGCATGACCCCCATGGCTGACGACTCCCTCCCCGCACGCCCGCCCGCCCGGCCGAGGACCCGCACCTGGGCCGTGGTCGCCGCGGCGTGCGCGGGACAGTTCCTGGTCGTCCTCGACGTGTCCGTCGTCAACGTCGCCCTGCCGTCGATGCGGACCGACCTCGGCCTGAGCGCCTCCGGGCTCCAGTGGGTCGTCAACGCCTACGCGATCGCCTTCGCCGGCTTCATGCTCCTCGGCGGGCGGGCCGCGGACATCTACGGGCGCAAGCTGATGTTCCTGACCGGGATCGGGCTCTTCACCGCGGCCTCGCTGGCCGGAGGGTTCGCCCAGGAGGGATGGCAGCTCCTCGCCGCCCGCGCCGGACAGGGGCTCGGTGCCGCCGTGCTCTCCCCGGCGACGCTCACCATCCTCACCGCGGCCGTACCCGAGGGCCCCGCGCGGACCAGGGCCATCGGCACCTGGATGGCGGTCGGCGCGGGCGGTGGAGCGGCCGGAGGCCTGATCGGCGGGGTGCTCACCGACGTCCTCTCCTGGCGGTCGGTGCTGCTCATCAACGTGCCCGTCGGAGTGCTCGTCATCGCCGGTGCGGCGGCATGGCTGGCCGGGGGCCGGGCCGGCGACCGGCGCCGGGTGGACCTGCTGGGGGCGGTGCTCGTCACGGCGGGCCTGGCGACGACCGCGTACGGCATCGTCCAGACCGAGGCCGCGGGCTGGGGCGCCGCCGGCACGCTGGTGCCCCTGCTGGGCGGCCCCGCACTGCTCGGCGTCTTCGTCCTCGTCGAGACGCGGGTGGCCGCCCCGCTCATGCCGCCGCGGGTGCTCGCGGCACGCGCCGTCCTGGCCGCGAACGTGGCCATGCTGCTGCTGGGCTCCGCGACGTTCGGCATGTGGTACTTCATGACCGTCTACGCCCAGAACGTACTGGGGTACTCGCCGCTGGAGGCGGGCTTCGCACTCGTACCGACCTCGGCCGCCGTGTTCGCCGGCGCGAAGGCTGCGCCCGCGATCATGGCCCGCACCGGGGCCAAGCCGCTGGCCGTGGCGGGCGCCCTCGTCGCGGCCGCCGGTTTCGGATGGCAGTCCACGATGGGCGTGGACGGCTCCTACCTCACCTCGGTCTGCCTCCCCGGCATCCTGATGATGGCGGGCTCCGGACTGGCCTCGACCCCGCTGGCCACGCTCGCCACCTCGGGGGCGGCCCCCGGTGACGCCGGACTCGTCTCCGGGCTCGTCAACACCTCCCGCACGATGGGCGGTGCGATGGGCCTCGCCGTGCTGTCCACGGTCGCGGCGGCCCGCACCGCCGGCTCGTCGGAGGCGGTGGAGATCACCGCCGGGTACGCCCTGGCCTTCCGGACCTCCGCCCTCGTCCTGGTGGCGGGGGCGCTGATGATGCTCCTGTGGCTGCCGGGCCGGACCGACGGGACGTCACGGCTCCTGGGCGCGAGGGCCGGCGGCGTGCCGGGGCGGCCGGGGCGCGAGTCCCCGTCCGCGGTCCCGCGCTCCCCGAAGGCCTGAGGGCCCTGGCCGACGGTCCGTCAGAGCCAGCCCTGTGAACGGGCCGCCCGCATCGCTTCCATGCGGTTGCGGGTGCCCGTCTTGCCGATGGCCGACGACAGGTAGTTGCGCACCGTCGACTCCGACAGGCTCAGCTTCACGGCGATGTCGGCGACCGTCGCCCCGTCCGCCGACGCGTTGAGCGCGTCGCGTTCCCTGGGGGTCAGCGGGCACGGGCCCGCGCCCAGAGCGGCGGCGGCCAGCGCCGGGTCGATCACCGTCTCACCGCCCAGCGCCCGCCTGATCGCCTTGGCGAGTTCCCCGACCGGACCGTCCTTCACCAGGAAGCCCGCCGCCCCGGCCTCCATCGCGCGCCTGAGATAGCCCGGCCTGCCGAACGTCGTCAGGATCAGCACCCGGCACTCCGGCGCCTCCGTACGCAGGTCGGCTGCGGCGTCCAGCCCGCTGCGCCCCGGGAGCTCGATGTCCAGCAGCGCCACGTCCGGGCGGCAGTGGAGCGCCGCGTCCACGATGGCGTCACCGGTCTCCACCTGGGCGACCACGTCGAAGTCCGGCTCCATCCCCAGCAGCAGCGCGAGCGCGCTGCGCATCATGCCCTGGTCCTCGGCGAGGAGGATCCGCACCGATCCGGTGGGCCGGTGGTCCCGCGGCATCTCGTTCACGGCCACAGCGTAGGCTGCGCGGCGCCCGGGAGAGCCCTGCGGCGCCGGGGTGTTCCCCACGGGCGCGGCCGGTTCCCTGGCGGATCGTCAGCGGCGTTCCCGCTCCGGGGGATCGAGTGGATCGGCTGCCGACGGCTCCGCGGCGGGGCACTCCGTGGTGCCGTCGGGAGCGGTCACCGGGAGCTCGGCCGTCACCACGAAGCCGCCGTCCGGCCCCGCGCCCGACTCCAGCGAGCCGCCCGCGGCGGCCAGCCGCTCGCTCAGCCCTCTCAGCCCCGTACCGCCGCCCGCCCCGTCCGCGGGACCGGTGCCGTCGTCCGCCACGGTCAGCCGGACCCGGCCCCGCGCACGGTCCAGGGTGAACACACAGCGGGTCGCGCCGCTGTGGCGTACGGCGTTGGTGACCGCTTCCCGGGCCACCCAGCCCAGCAGCGCGTCGGCCCGCGGGTCGGGCGGCGGGCCCGAGCGGTGGACGACCTTCTCGATCCCCGCAGCGGCCAGCACCGTTCCGGCACGGTCCAGTTCGGTGGCCAGACCGCCCTCCCGGTAGCCGGTAACCGCTTCCCTGACCTCCCTGAGCGCCTGCCGGCCCACCGACTCGATGTCGTGGATCTGGGCGATCGCGGCGTCGACGTCGTGCGGGGCGAGCCTGCGCGCCGCCTCCGACTTGACGACGACGACCGACAGGGTGTGGCCCAGCAGATCGTGCAGATCGCGCGAGAACCGCAGCCGTTCCTGCTCGACCGCGGCGCGGGCGAGCTCCCGCCGGGTCTCCCGCAGCTCCATCACCGTCTCGGAGAGGGTGAGGATCGCCGCGGTCACCGCCCCGGAGATGACGGTCCCGTAGCCGATCGTCCACGGCTGCGAGACGTGGTCACCCTGCCACAGGGCCACCGCGCAGGCCCCCGCTCCGAGTGTCAGGAGGCTGACGCCGAGCAGCCGGCCCCGCAGGATCGTGCCGACGGCCAGCGAGTACAGGGGGAAGAAGAGCAGCCAGTTTCCCCCGTAGCCGACCGCCAGCCCGACGGTGACGGCTCCCATCAGGGCGAGCAGCACGTACGACGTGGTGCTCTCCCGCCGTCTCCGGTCGAAGCCCCGGAAAACCACCGAGATGTAGAGGGAGTTGAAGGCCAGCAGCCCCAGCCCGCCCACCCAGGGGTTGGAGGTCTCGCCCTGCCAGAGGTTGGAGAACGAGCCGAGCCCCATCAGCAGCGTGGGCAGCAGCACGTACGGACCGGGCGGGCCGGGCCTCCTGTCGGCCCCTTCCCTCGCACGCCGCAGCATCTTCCTCATACGCCGCTCCTCACACGGACCGCCCGCATCCTCACTCCTCACTCAGACGCTCCTGGCCGAACGACGGTAGGAGATCACGGAGTACCCGCCGAACAGCACCAGCCAGACACCCAGGACGGCGATGTATCCGGCGGCCGGGAAGTGACCGGCGACCACCGACCGGCCGAGCCCGGAGAACCCGTACGCGGGAGACAGCTCACCGGCGGCGCGCAGCCATCCCGGGAACAGTTCGATCGGGAACCAGAGACCCCCGATCACCGCGAAGCCGGTCAGGCAGGCCACGTTGACCACTCCCGTGCCCTGCGGGGTCAGCCGGTAGCCGTTGCCGATGCCCAGCAGGGTGAAGGGCAGCGAGCCCGCCCACAGCAGCAGCACCAGCGCCGCCCACTGCCAGACGTCCAGCCGCACCCCGTTGACCAGCGCCCCGGCCAGCAGTACCGCCGCGACCGCCGGCAGGACCGTCACGGAACCGCTCACCGCACGGCCCGCCACCGCCCGCCCGGGGGACAGCGGTGTGATCCTCAACTGCCGCAGCCAGCCGAGGGACTTGTCCGAGGCGATGCCCGTCCCGATCGCCATGGAGGAGCCCAGCGCACCGTAGGCCGCCATGCCGACCATCGAGGCCGCCGCCCAGTCGTGCTCGTCGCCCCCGCCCAGATTGGTGAAGAGCAGATACATCATCACCGGCATGCCCGCCCCGAAGATCAGGTACGAGGGGTCACGCAGGGTACGGCGGATCTCCAGAAGGATGTAGGGGAACATCACACGGTCTCCTGTCCGGTGCGGGTCACGGTGGGCGCGGCGGCGTCCGGCGTGGTGTCCGGAGGCGCGGTCAGCGAGAGAAACGCGTCCTCAAGGGTGGCCCTGCCGACCCCCAGGTTCCGGACGGCCCCCAGGGCGGCCAGCGCGACGACCGTCGCGTCCGGGTCGTCGGAGCGCAGGTGCGCGCGCCCGCCCCGCATCTCCACACGGACGACACCGGGGAGAGAACCCAGCTCGGCCGCGGACCGCCCCGCGTGGTCCAGGGACACCAGGCCACCGCTCACCGACCGTCCGATGGCCTCGGAGCTGCCGTCGGCGACGATCCGGCCCCGGTCGAGGACGACGATCCGGTCGGCGTACCGGTCCGCCTCCTCCAGCTGGTGGGTGGAGAACAGAACGGTGCCGCCGCGCTCCGCGAACCTCCCGACGGAGTCCCAGAGCGCCCGCCGCGCCTCCACGTCCAGCGCGGACGTCGGCTCGTCCAGCACGATGAGTTCGGGGTCGCCCGCGAGCGCGACGGCGAAGCGGACGCGCTGCGTCTGACCTCCCGACAGCTTGTCGATGCGCCGGTCCGCGTACGCGGTCACCCCGGCCAGCGCGAGCGTCTCCTGCACGGGCAGCGGGCGCGGGTGAAGGGCCGCCACGAACCGGACCAGCTCACGTGCCGTCACCCGGGGGATGGGCCGCCCGTCCTGGAGCATCGCCCCGGCCAGCCCGGCCCGGACCGCCCGCTCCGGGTCCTGCCCCAGCAGCCGTACCGTGCCGGAGTCCGGGGTGTCGAGCCCCAGCAGCAGGCTGATGGTGGTGGACTTGCCCGCGCCGTTGCGCCCCAGGAGGGCGACCGTCTCACCGCGTTCCACCACGAGGTCGATTCCGTCGACCGCGCGTACGGTCTTCCCTGCTCTTCCGTAGCCCTTGTGCACCCCGGTGAACACCACCGCGGGTCCGATGCCTCTGATCTGTGCGGTCCCCGTCATGAAAACGACGCTACGGAACCTGAGTTGCCGGGGGCAGGGGCGTGTGTACGGAGTCGGCCGGGACAAATGTCACGGGTGCGCGGGGCGGGAACGCCGAGGGCCGCCGCAGCCGGACGGCTGCGACGGCCCTCTTCCCGTGCGGTGCGGCCTCAGGCCGCCGCGCCGCCACCCCCTTCGGAGGGGCGGCGGTGACGGCCGTGCGGCTGCACGGTCTCGCCCTCCGCGGAAGCGCCCCCGCGGTGCTTTCCGTAGCCTCCGGCTTCGGCCCCTTCCGCGTCCGCCTCCGGCGGCAACGGCTGGGTCGTGTCGGTTCGGGCTTCAGACATGTGGGAAGTCTCCCCGTTGCAATCGCTTACGTGTGTGTCGCGGCCCCGCCGCCCTCCGGCACGGTCACCGTCGGCGCCCGGACGGTACGGCTGCGTAGCCCGGGGCAGAGTTTATCCAGGTGCGGTCCGGCCGGTGAGAGGCGCCTGCCCCAGCGGAACAGGCGTACACGCGGCAGTCGCCGGAGCCTCCCCGGAGGGAGTCGTTCCATTCGCGACGGCCTGGTGCGGCTGATCGGTGGGAGCCTCCAGCAACGCCACGGCGCAGGGGGCGTCCTCCTGCGCGTAGGGCAGATGCAGCAGGCCGTCCCGGGTCCAGAAGCCGGAGCCGGTCAGCCATCCGGCGGGCGCGGCGAACTGGTGCAGCCGCCGGCCGGCCGGACGCCAGAGCCCCACCCAGCTGCCCTCCCGCCCGTCGATCCGCAGCGCCACCGCGCAGCTCTCCGGCATCAGCATCTGGCCCGGCTGCACGGCGAACGGTGTCATCGTCACCTCGGGTACGCGCAGGCACTCCGGGAAACGCACCGGCAGACAGCTGCCGAGGACACCCCAGCCGAGCCGGTCCTGGCCCGGCGCGTCGGAGCTGACCACCAGCAGGCCGCTGTCGGCGTCCGCCAGCAGGACCCGGTCGTTGCTCTCCGGGGCGATCTGCAGCAGCGGGGTCACCTCGCCGCCGCGCCCCAGATCCACCACGATCGTCTTCACCGGCCCGCCGCCCGGCATCTGCCGGTCCAGGGCGAGCAGCCGGCCCTCGCGGTCGAGCCAGGCGCCGCCCGAGCACCGCCCCGGGACGTCCGCGATGTGCTCGGGGCCGTACGCCCCGCCCGCGACCAGCCAGACGCCGGTGGAGCGGGTGCCGGGAAGCAGGGCGTAGACGTTCATGCCGTCGGGGGCCGGGGGGAGGAGCGTGAGCTCCGTGCCGATCACGGCGCCGAGGGGAAGCTCACCCGTGTCCGGCCCGGTCGGATAGAGGAGGGAGAACGTGTGCCGGTCCGCCGCGGCCCGCCTGCGGATCAGGACCCGCCCGTCCGAGAGGGGCAGCACCTCGGCGTCCGCCGCCTCCGGCCGGTCGAGGGGGAGGGGCACGGCGTACGGCTCCGGCCCGTCGAGCGTCCAGCGCTCCGGGCACCAGCCCGCCCCTCCTTCCGGCTCCCCGGCGGGGGTGAGCCGTGCCGCGTACGAGTGGTCGGCGGCGATGGTGAGCGGCCGCGGCCCCGGTACCCGGGAGCTCACCGGCACGGAGACCGGCACCGGCGCCTCGGTACGGAGCTCCGCGTCCGCCACGGGTTCCGGCGCTCCGGCGGATCCCCCGGCCGCGTCCCCCGCCACGGCGTCCGGCGTCCGCGTCCCGGCCGGTGAGGGCGCGGGCGCCACGGCGGGGGCGGGCGGGGCGGCCGGCATGGGCGGCACGACGGGCATGGGCGGTACGGACGGGACCCTCACCCGTACGGAGACTCCCGGAGCGACCGTGCCCGAGGCTCCTCCGCGCGAGGCGGTGCCGGTTCCGTACGCACCCGGGAGGCCTCCGCGCGGAGCGGTGCCCGTCCCGTACGCGCCCTGGCCGACGGCCGGCGGGAGGCCGGAGGAAGCCGCGGCAGGCGGGGGGCCGGACGCGTCCGTGGCACCCGGGGCCGTCCCGATGTCCGCCCGGGGCGCCTCGGGCTCGCCGGGAGACGGAGGGGCGACGGCGTCCGTGACGCCGGGAGCCCCCGCTCTGAGCGGATCCCCGCCCTCGTCGGACGTCGCCATGGTGTGGGCCTCTCCGGGCCGGAGGGGCCCGTCCGGTTCAGGGGGGCGGGGCGCGGATCCGGCCGTCGCAACGGCCTCCGCGACTCCGGTGGTCTTGTCCTCTATGGCACAGGCAGTCATGGTCCGGTCACCTCCGGCAACCGAAGCTAGATTTCGCGGTTCCCGCCGGACAACACGAGCTTCGGCACTTCACACATAAGGGTGCCGATGTCCTGATTCGCCTGCGAAGGCCGGGCGGACTGTGCTGTCGGACCCTGTGTCCGAGGCGGGTGATCCGTCCGGGAAGCCCTCGCGCCTCATCCGTACGCAGCGGCGCACGCCCCCGCATGCCTGGGGAGCCGCCCGGCCGTCCGGCTCCGCTTCCGCCGGTGCGCGGTCCCGGTGATCCCGGCCCCGGGCCGCCTCACGCACCACCGCGCCGGGTGACGAGCCGTACCGGCCGCCGGACCTCCTGTGCGGGGACCGGCGGGCAGGGGCGACGGGGCGCGGTGGGCAGGTAGCCTTTCTCCCGTGCCCCGTCTGTCTGAAGTCATCGCCGAGCTCGACGCCCTGTGGCCCCCCGAGCGGGCCGAAGGATGGGACGCCGTCGGCACGGTCTGCGGCGACCCCGGTGCGGAGATCCACCGGGTCCTGTTCGCCGTCGATCCCGTGGGGCCGGTCGTGGACGAGGCCCGCGCCCTCGGCGCGCACCTGATCGTCACCCACCACCCGCTCTATCTGCGCGGTACGACGACGGTCGCGGCCTCCACCTTCAAGGGCCGGGTCGTGCACGACCTCATCAAGCACGACATCGCCCTGCACGTCGCGCACACCAACGCGGACACCGCCGACCCGGGCGTCTCCGACGCCCTCGCCGCCGCGCTCGACCTGCGGGTCACCGGCCCGCTGGTGCCCGACCCGACCGACGCCGCGGGCCGCCGCGGGCTCGGCCGGATCTGCGAGCTCGACCACCCCGAGTCCCTCCGCGACTTCGCCGCCCGCGCCGCCGCCCGGCTGCCCGCCACCGCGCAGGGCATCCGGCTGGCAGGCGACCCCGACGCGGTCGTGCGCCGCGTCGCGGTGAGCGGCGGCTCCGGCGACAGCCTCTTCGACGCCGTGCGCGCGGCCGGTGTGGACGCCTTC
Source organism: Streptomyces sp. NPDC048590 (assembly GCF_043199535.1). Taxonomy (NCBI): domain Bacteria; kingdom Bacillati; phylum Actinomycetota; class Actinomycetes; order Kitasatosporales; family Streptomycetaceae; genus Streptomyces; species Streptomyces sp. NPDC048590. Next base: position 851,031 of record NZ_JBICWC010000001.1, read on the forward strand.
CTCACCGCGGACCTGCGCCACCACCCGGCCTCCGAGGCCGTCCAGCACTCCCCGCTCGGCCTCGTCGATGCCGCACACTGGGCTACCGAATGGCCCTGGTGCGAGCAGGCCGCAGCGCAGCTCGACGCACTCTCCGACCGCCACGGATGGGACCTGAGGGTCCATGTCTCGAAGCGGGTCACCGACCCCTGGACCGCCCACCACTCTTCTGGAGCCCCCAACTGAACGCCGCGCCCGCCGACCAGATCCGACTCCTCGAAGTCCAGGAACTCGACGTACGTCTGTCGCAGCTCTCCCACAAGCGCACCTCGCTGCCCGAGCACGCGGAGCTCGAATCGCTGGGGAGCGACCTCGCCCAGCTGCGCGACCTGCTCGTCGCCTCGCAGACCGAGGAGAGCGACACCACCCGCGAGCAGACCAAGGCGGAGCAGGACGTCGACCAGGTGCGCCAGCGCGCCGTCCGCGACCAGCAGCGGCTCGACTCGGGCGCCGTCTCCTCGTCCAAGGACCTGGAGAGCCTGCAGCGCGAGATCACCTCGCTCGCCAAGCGCCAGGGCGACCTCGAGGACATCGTCCTCGAGATCATGGAGCGCCGTGAGTCGGCCCAGGAGCGTGTCGCCGAGCTGACCGAGCGCGTGAGCGCCGTGCAGGCCAAGGTCGACGACGCCACCGCACGCAGGGACACCGCCACCAAGGAGCTCGAGGCCGAGGCCGCGGGCGTCGCCAAGGACCGCGAGGTCGTCGCCGGTGCCGTCCCCGCCGACCTGCTCAAGCTCTACGACAAGCTCCGCGCCCAGCAGGGCGGCGTGGGCGCGGCCCGGCTCTACCAGCGCCGCTGCGAGGGCTGCCGGCTGGAGCTGAACATCACCGAGGTCAACGACGTGAAGGCCGCCTCCCCCGACACGGTGCTCCGCTGCGAGAACTGCCGTCGCATCCTGGTCCGCACCTCGGAGTCGGGGCTGTAATGCCCGGTCCCCGCCGGGTGGTCGTCGAAGCCGACGGAGGGTCCCGCGGTAACCCGGGGCCCGCCGGTTACGGCGCGGTCGTCATCGACCCGGACACCGGCGGGGTGCTCGCCGAGGCGGCCGAGTTCATCGGCGTCGCGACGAACAACGTGGCCGAGTACAAGGGCCTGATCGCCGGTCTCACGGCGGTCAGGAACCTCTTCCCGGACTCCGCGGTACAGGTGCGCGTCCGGATGGACTCCAAGCTGGTGGTCGAGCAGATGTCGGGCCGCTGGCAGGTCAAGCATCCCGCCATGAAGCCGCTGGCCCAGGAGGCCGCGGGCATCCTGCCCGCCGCCTCGGTCACGTACGAGTGGATCCCCCGCGCGCAGAACAAGCACGCCGACCGGCTCGCCAACGAGGCGATGGACGCGGGCGGGCGGGGCGAGCAGTGGGACCCCGGAGCCTCCAGGGCCGACCGGGGCACACCCCGCACCCCGGCGGGGGCACCGCCCGTCGACGGCCCGCCCGGCGACGCGGTGGCCGGGGCCGCGAAGGTACGGGCCGCCCTCGCGGACGCCCGCCCCGCCGCTGCCCCCACGAGCACCCCGCAGGCGGACGCCACTCCGCAGGTCGGCTGGGGCAGCGCACCCGATCTGGGCGCGCCCACGGCCTTCGTCCTGCTCCGCCACGGCGAGACGGCCCTCACCCCCGAGAAGCGGTTCTCGGGGAGCGGGGGCAGCGATCCGCAGCTGTCGGCGACCGGCCGTCACCAGGCCGCCCGCGCGGCCGAGGCGTTCGCCGGGCGCGGCACGGTCCAGGACATCGTCAGCTCCCCGCTGCGCCGATGCCGGGAGACGGCCGAGGCCGTGGCCTCCCGGCTGGGCCTGGAGGTCCGGATCGACGAAGGGCTGCGCGAGACCGACTTCGGCGCCTGGGAGGGGCTCACCTTCGCCGAGGTGCGGGAGCGGTACGCCGCGGACCTGACCACCTGGCTGACCTCGCCCGACGCGGCACCCACGGGTGGTGGCGAGAGCTTCGCCGAGGTGGCCGAACGGGTCTCGGCGGCCCGCGACCGGCTGATCGCCCGCCACGCGGGCCGTACGGCGCTCCTGGTCACCCATGTCACGCCGATCAAGACGCTGGTCCGGCTCGCGCTCGGAGCGCCGCCGGAGTCGCTCTTCCGTATGGAGCTCTCGCCCGCGTCCGTCTCGACGGTGGCGTACTACGCGGACGGCAACGCGTCGCTGAGGGTCCTCAACGACACCTCGCACCTGCGATAGGCACGGCCGCGGGGCCCGGCCCTCGCGTACGGCACGAGCCGCACGCGAGGACGGGGCCCCGCAGGACCTTGTCGGCCGGACCGGCCCCCGGATCAGCCCTTGGCCAGCGCGGACGCCTCGGCGGCGAGCCGCTCCACGCGCGCCCAGTCCTTGGCGGCGACGGCGTCACCGGGAACCATCCAGCTGCCGCCCACGCAGCCGACGTTGGGCAGGGCCAGGTACGACGGCGCCGAGGCGAGCGAGATGCCGCCGGTCGGGCAGAACCGTGCCTGGGGGAGGGGCGAGGAGAGCGCCTTCAGGTAGGCGGTCCCGCCCGCGGCCTCGGCCGGGAAGAACTTCATCTCCGTGACCCCGCGCTCCAGCAGCGCGACGACCTCGGAGGTCGTCGAGACGCCGGGCAGGAAGGGCACGCCCGACGCCTTCATCGCGTCCAGGAGCGCGTCCGTCCAGCCGGGGCTGACCAGGAAGCGCGCACCCGCGGCGACCGTGTCCTCCACGTGGGCCGGGGAGATCACCGTGCCGGCGCCGACCACGGCGTCCGGGACCTCGGCGGCGATGGCACGGATCGAGTCCAGTGCCGCCGCCGTCCGCAGGGTGACCTCGATGGCGGGCAGCCCGCCGGCGACGAGCGCGCGGGCCAGCGGCACCGCGTCGGCCGCGTCCTCCAGGACGACGACGGGCACGACGGGGGCGAGGTCGAGGACGGAGGCGGACACGGCGGAGGGCGCGGAGGAGGTCATGGCCTCATCCTGCCGCGAGAACCGCACAATACGCAACGCGCGTTGCGCATGCTGCAACGCACCGGAGAAGTGTGGATCGGCGAACCTGGACGGGGTTCGCCGGCAGTGGCCCCGGCTGCCGGCGAACCCCGTCCAGGTGACACCCGGTCCGGCCCGGTGGCGGCCCCGTCGTGCGCGTTCGGTGGGTCAGTGGATCTCGGTGACCACGACGTCGAGCGACCAGGGCCGTCCGGCCCGTCCCGGCGCCTGCGCCTCCACCACGTGGCCGAGGTCACGCAGGACGTCCACCAGCTGCGCGGGCCCCTTCGGCCGGGCGCCCGCCACGAGCAGATCACGGACCAGCCGGCCCTTCGTCGCCTTGTTGAAGTGGCTGACCACGGACCGCTTCTCCACCCCGTCGACCATCCGCGACTGGAGCACCCGCACGCTCGCCGTACGCTCCGCGACCTCGCCCTTCGGCTTCCAGGCCCCGGTGTACGCGGACGACCGCAGGTCCAGGACGAGGCCCTCGCTCGCCGTCTCGGGCATGACCGACGCCATCGGTGCCCGCCAGAACGCGTTCAGCGCCCCGAGGCCGGGCAGCTTGACCCCCATCGACAGCCGGTACGAGGGAATCCGGTCGCCCACCCGCACCGCACCCCACAGCCCGGAGAAGACCAGCAGCGACGTGGCCGCCCGGCGCCTGGCCGCCGCGTCCAGCGTGGCCAGGCCGAGGGCGTCGTACAGCACACCGGTGTAGATCTCCCCGGCCGGCCGCGTCCCGGCGGTACGCAGCTCCGCGTTCTTCGCGATCTCGCCGCGCAGCCCCTCGCTCAGACCCAGCACCTCGCGGGCCTTCTCCTCGTCCGCCAGGCAGAGCTCGACCAGTTCGTCGAGGACGGCGGCCCGCGCGTCGGCGAGACCCGGCAGGGACAGGGACTCCGGCTTCAGAGGTGCCCCGCGCCCCGAGGCGGCCTTACCTTCGGAGGGCGGCAACAGCACGAGCACGAGGGTCTCCTTCACGCGGCACGGGGCCCCGGGCGGGTGGGAGCCCTCCGGCAAGGGTACGGGCCGCCCCCTCGGGTCCCGTACCTAGCGGCCCTGCTCCGTCTCCACGGGCGACGGCGCCCGGCGCGGGAGCAGCAGCGGTGTCGCCAGCAGGAGCAGCCCGGCCAGCCCGACGGCCGTACGTGGACCCGCGAGGCTGCCCAGCACACCCCAGAGCGCCGTCAGGAGCGCGGTGGCCGCCCTGGTCGTCACGGCCCAGGCGGAGAGCGTGCGGGCGACCCGGTCCGCGGCGGTGCGCTCCAGGCGGCAGGTGGCGGAGACCGGGTTGAAGACCCCGCAGCAGAGGATCAGCCCGAACTCGACCCCGATGACCAGCAGCAACCCTCCCGTACCGGGCCCCACGAAGGCCAGGCCGGCCGGCCAGAGCGCCCGCAGCGCCCCGGACCAGGCCAGGGCCCGTCGCTGCCCGAAGCGGACGACGAGTGGCCCGGCCAGCCGGGATCCCAGCAGACCGGCGACCGAGGGAGCGGCGAAGGCGAGTCCGTACTGCCAGGGGGCGAAGCCGAGTTCGCCCAGCATCAGGACGGCCAGCAGCGGGGAGGAGGCCATCACCAGGCCGTTGAAGACGGCGGTGTTCAGGAACAGCGGGCGCAGCGTCGCGTCGGCCAGGATGTACCGCCAGCCGGCCAGCAGGTCCCCGGCCCGCAGTCGCGGCCCGTCCGGGCGTACGGGCGACGGCTCCTCACCGCCCATCGCGCGCAGGCCCAGGGCCGAGAGCAGATAGCTGACCGCGTCCGCCGCGACCGTCACCACCGGTCCGAGGAGTCCGGTCAGCGCGCCGCCCAGCGGGGGTCCGACGACCGTCGTCGTCCACGCCGTGGACTCGAACCGGGCGTTGGCCACGAGGAGTTCGTCAGCGGCCAGCAGGGTCTTCAGATAGGCGCCGGAGGCGGCGCGGAAGGTGATGTCGGCCGCCGCGACGACGACCGAGACCAGCACCAGCTGAAGGAAGGTGAGCACCCCGAGCGCGTACGCGGCGGGAACCGTCAGCAGCGCCGCGCACCGCACCAGGTCCATCGCGACGAGCACCGGCCGCTTGCGGCGGAACTCCACCCACGGGCCGAGCGGCACCGCCACGGCCGCGCCCACCGCCGCCCCCACCGAGGAGAGCACGGCCACCTCGGCCGGCCCGGCGTCCAGCACCTGGATGGCGATCAGCGGGAACGCGCCGAAGGCGAGCCAGGTGCCGAGCGCACTGGTTCCGTAGGCTCCCCAGAGCCATCCGAACCGCCGCCCCAGCCGGTGCCCGCTCCTCATGCCCCGGTGCCCCTCGCCTCACGCCCGTACAACCCGTCCGCGTACGGGTCCATCAAAGCGAGCGCGACGAGCAGGGATCAAACAACCTGTGGGGCGCTTCGCACAACCATCGGTTGTACCGGACGGCGTGATGCCTAGGCTGTCCCCATGGACCTCGAAGCCGTCCGTACCTTCGTCGCCGCCGCCGACTCGGGACAGTTCCGGGAGGCGGCAGCCGAGCTGGCCGTCACCCAGCAGGCCGTCTCCAAGCGCATCGCCGCGCTGGAGCGCACCCTCGGGGTGCGGCTCTTCACCCGTACCGCCCGGGGGGCCGAGCTCACCATCGACGGGCAGGCCTTCCTGCCCCACGCACGGGAGCTGCTCCGCGTCGCCGAACGCGCCGAGACCTCCGTGCGCACCGGCCGCCGCCCTCTGCGGGTCGACATCATCGCCTCACGCGGCGCGGCGTCAGGCCTGATGCGCGGTTTCCACCGTGCGCACCCCGAGATCGAGCTCGACGTGGTGATGCTGTTCTCCATCGAGACGGCCGTCGACGCCATCCGCTCCGGAGAGATCGACGCGTCCTTCCGCGCCGTCACCGCCCCCGGCAGACCACTGCCCGAGGACATCGCGGCCGCGCGGGTGCTCGACGAGGAGCTCGAACTCCTCACGGGCCCGCACCACGCGCTCGCGGGCACCCGCTCGGTGACCCTCGCCGAGCTCGTGGGACACCGGATCTGGATGCCCGGCATCGTCCCCGGGACCGAGTGGGCGGCCTACTACGACGAGCTCGTCGCCGAGTTCGGCCTCACCATCGAGGCGACCGGACCCAACTTCGGCTCGGACGCCCTGCTCGACACCGTCGCCGACACCCCGGCCCTGGCCACCTTCATGGGCGGGCGGACCCGTCTCGTCTGGCCGGCGGGGCACGGCCTGCGCCGCATCCCGGTCACCGGCCCGACCCCCGTCTACCCGCACTCCCTCCTCTGGCACCGCGACAACCCCCACCCCGCCCTGGACACCCTGCGCTCGTACCTCGCCACCGCCACGGCCGGGCAGGACACGGCGGGGACCTGGACCCCGAGCTGGACGAACGCGCGCTGAGGCGGCCGCCCGGCCCGTGTCCGGGCAGGTTCCGCCCGAGTGCGGAACCTTCGGTTCCGGACACGCCGCGGCGCGGCGGGCCGCTCGACGACCGGCTCGTCCCCCTCTCGTACGATCACGTACTCGGTTACGGACCGCGTACCGACTCCGTACCAGGGAAGGCCTTATGTGTGAGTGACCTCGCGACCGCCCCGACCGCCGGCCGGCCCCGGCAGATCGTCTCGGCAGCCCGCACCCTGCTGGAGACGGAGGGCCCTGACGCGCTCACCATGCGAAGACTGGCGGACCGGGTCGGCGTGAAGGCACCGTCCCTCTACAAGCACTTCCCGGACAAGTCGTCCGTGGTGACGGCGCTGGCCACCGAGATGCTCCGGGAGACCGCCGGGGTCCTGACGGCGGCCGAGGCGGCGGCTCCCGGGTCCTTCTCAGCCCTCGCCACCGCCTACCGCGCCTACGCCCTCGCCCACCCGCACCTCTACCTCCTGACCATGGGCCGCACCATCCCCGACGGGGCGGCCGCCGACGCCGCGGCCGCGCCCCTGGTCCGGGCGGCGGGCGGCGACGAGGACCGGGCCCGCGCCGCCTGGGCCTTCGCCCACGGGATGCTCGTCCTCGAACTCAACGGCCGGTTCCCCCCGGGCGCGGACCTCTCCGCCGCCTGGGAGGCGGGCATCGCCGCCTTCACGGCCTGACCCGTCGGGCGCACGGAGGTGCCCGCCCCGCCGGGTAGCATGGTCACCACGGCAGACGAGCCGGGCGGGCGGCCGCGTGAGGATCTCCGGATCCTCCCGAGGAACGTCCGGGCTCCACAGGGCAGGGTGATGGCTAACGGCCACCCGGGGTGACCCGCGGGACAGTGCCACAGAAAACAGACCGCCCGGGACTCCGGTCCCGGGTAAGGGTGAAACGGTGGTGTAAGAGACCACCAGCGCCTGAGGCGACTCAGGCGGCTAGGTAAACCCCACCCGGAGCAAGGTCAAGAGGGAGCACCCCGGTGCTCCTGCGCGAACGTCCGAGGGCTGCCCGCCCGAGTTCGCGGGTAGACCGCACGAGACCGGCAGCAATGCCGGTCCTAGATGGATGGCCGTCTCCCCGGCCGCCGCGAGGCGACCGGGCGACAGAACCCGGCGTACAGCCCGACTCGTCTGCCGCCCCACCTGCGGCTTTGCCTCGGAAAGGGCCTCTGACCTGCGTCGGAGGCCCTTTCCGGTCTTTCGGGGCTTGCCCGTCAGGCGGCGCAGGTTTCGGTGTGGGGCTCTTTGATCCTCGTGCGAGGTCGGAAGCGGGAATTACCGAGTACGTCCGGGCCCCGCGGGACGCGTCACCACCGATGGTCACCTGGATCGCACGGGGGGCAGTGGCTGTGCCGGGCACCCTCCGTACCGCCGCGAGCCGTTCCGGATACAGGACTCCGACATTGTCACGGAAGTGCCACCGCCTGGCACGGCAAGACGAAATCAGCCTCCCAGTGGATAGCTTGAGCCCGCCATCTGCCGCACACCTGAAGGGATTTACATGAGGTTCAAGCGTTTCGGCCGGCTGGGTGCCACGGGCGGACTGGTCGCGGCGGCCCTCGCCACGTCGATCGTCGCCACCCCCTCCTCGGCCTCCGCGGCCGACGACGGGTGGCTGTGCTACGGCAATGAGGTCAAGCGGTGCGCGATGGTCTACTGGAACGGCACGAACAAGACCTTCCAGGCCAAAGCGAAGATCACTGACGTGGCGGGTGGCGGCGACTACTCGGTCAAGGTCACCAACGTGAAGCTGGAGCGCTACCCGGCGGGCAAGCGGGTCACGATGCGCACGGCGAACGACTACGACGACTGGCACGCCACCGGTGACTCGGCTGCCACCAGCGGCGTCAGCGCCTGTGCGTACCCGCAGGACAGCTGGCGCGTCGTAGCGACGTTCAGCTGGCGCAAGGGCACGGCCTCGGAGGACAAGGCCTGGCGCCCCGACATGTCGTGGGTCGGCTGCTGAACCACCGAAGGCGGCGTCCGTCGCGCACCGGCCGGTGCGCGACGGACGCATGCCCGCCGGGCGGACGACGCTACTTTCGCAGTGAGCAGGAATGGGGCCAAGACCCAATCCTGCCCACTGATGAGAACGGTAGATTCGCTACGTCCGATGCACGCGTCCGCTTCAAGGTGCAAAGCAACGCAAGGGACCGGGGCGGGAGACCAAGAGGAGACGACTCGTATGGAGCGCACCACCCACGTCAGCAGTGACGGTCGCCGCCGCGTCGATACTCTCGGCCCGTCCGTCGTCCCGGGGTGGGATCTGGTCTACGACCACCCCGAGGACCACGCTCAGGTCATCCGGCGAGAAGAGAGCACCTACGCGCTGGCTTGCACGCGGCATCGGCATGCGAAGGCGCTGTCCACGCAGAACGAGGAACGCTCGTGGCGCGAATCCGGCGGCTGGTGCCCCGGGTGCGTGGCCGAACTCCCCTTGGCCGCCGACGAGACGGCGTGACCGGGAGCGGTGGTTGTCTGCCGACGCAGGCGATGCGCCCGACGGGGCGGCCTTGGCGTACAGGCGCTGGGACTCGGCAAGGCTGGGTGCGCCCTGACACCTCCAGCTCAGCACCAGGTCGAACGGCGACCCCGGCCGCCCGGGACTGCCGTGGGATCGCGCACCGACCGCGGACGGAGCGCCGGTCGGCGGTGTCCTGAGCGACAGCCCACCGGCCGGCGTCGGTGCGGGTGTGTCCTCAGATCCCGGCCGCCCGCGCCCCCTCGTACACCTCGGTGGCTACGTCGACGAGTTCCGAGGCGTCACGGAGTGTCGCCTGGAGGTCCAGCAGGATCGCGGGAACCCCGGTGGCGGCATGGGCGACGAGATCCTCGACGATCTGCGAGGCATCACCATGGAACGGCTTCCGGTCGGCGCCCGGCAACGGCTCGGCGGTGTAACGGGCGTTGGCGCGGGCCCAGACGCCCAGCGGGCGCTCGCGCCCGCGTTCGGCGGCGGCCTCCTGTACCCGCTGCCACTGCTGCGAGAGCTGCGCGGGGCCCATCGCCACCGGCATCCAGCCTTCCGCCCGGTCGACCAGGCGGCGGGTCGCCCGGGGGCTGCTCGCGGGGAGGTAGACGGGGATGGGGCGGGCCGGCTTGGGGCCGACCTCGGAGGGTGCGATCGTGGTCAGCCGGCCCTTGTACGAGACGGGGTCCGGCCCCCAGACGGCCGCGCAGACGTCCAGCAGCTCGTCCAGGACGGCGCCGCGCTGCTCGAACGGGGCGACGGAGGCGGCCGCGTACTCGTCCAGGGACCAGCCCGTGCCCAGCCCCGCGATCACCCTGCCACCGCTGGCCGCGTCCAGAGAGGCGAGGGAGCGGGCGAGCTGGAAGGGCACGTGCAAGGGGGCGACGAGGACGCTCGTGCCGAGCTGGACGCGTTCGGTGGCGGCGGCGGCCAGTGTCAGGGTGATCAGGGGATCGGCCACCCCGCGGTAGTTGTCCGGCCAGGGGAGCCCCGGCACCCCGTACAGGCCCTGGGTGGCCGGTTGCGGGAAGAGGATCCGCTCGTACACCCACAGGCTGTCGTACCCGGCCGCTTCGGCGGCCCGCGCCACCAAGGGGACGTCGCGGCCGATGTCGTACTGGTTCGCCTGCGGCAGACCGAGACCGAGTGCAATGGGCATGCTGTCACTCCCGCTTCAGTTGACCTAGGCAACCATCCTACGAACCGCTCGGATCCCGGCGGCAGGGCGTCGCGATCACCGGGCCGGGCCGCCCGCCGAGCCGCCCCGGAGCGACGCCCACGCCGGTCAGAGGCCGCCCGTGTCCTGAACCTCGGCGGTGGTGAAGGGCAGCAGTTGAGGGCGTTTCGCCGTGCGGCCGTCTCCGGATGACCGGCCGCGCAGCCGGCGTCCGAGCCACGGACCCAGGAACCCGGCAGCCCAGCGCACCTCGGCCACGGCGGCCCGCCCGCCGGTGAGGGCGGTCAGCGGTGGCAGGGGCCGGGCCCAGGTGTCGTCGCTGCCGGGGAGCCCGAGGGAGTGGGCGACGGCGGCCGCGATCCGCTCGTGGCCCAGCGGGCTCGCGTGCAGGCGGTCGGCGCTCCACAGCCGAGGGTCCGTGGCGACCGGATACCGGTCGCACTCCGCGACCGTGACGCCGTGCCGTTCGGCCGCGGCGCGGATACGGGCGTTGAGCTCCAGCACCCGTGACCTGACCGGCCGGGCGGCCGGGGCGATCTTCCCGACGTCGGGGAAGGTCAGGGTGGCCACATGGGCCCCGCCCGCGGTGAGCGCCGCGAACATCTCCTCCAGGTGCCCGGCGACCTCCGCCGCGTCGAACCGGGGCCGGAGCACGTCGTTGACCCCGGCGACCACCGTGGCCAGGTCCGGACGCAGGGCGAGGGCCGGGCCCAGCTGCTCCGCGTGGACCTGGTGGGCGAGCCGCCCCCGCACGGCCAGGTTGGCGTACTCGAGTGCGGGGGCGGCTGCCGCCAGGTGCCCGGCGAGCCGGTCGGCCCAGCCTCGCAGCCCGGTGACGTCGTCGCCGTCGCCCACACCCTCGGTCTGGCTGTCGCCCAGGGCGACGTAGCGCAGGTACTCACCGCCGGCCACGGACATCACTCCTCTCGCGCAGGAGAGCCGCGACCCGCAGGCACCAGTCCCGGGTGTCCCGCTCGAAGGCCAGGCCCCGCATGCAGGTCAGATACGGGCCGATCCGCTCGCCCCGGAGCAGGAACTCCTCCTCGTCCGCGTCGCCGCGCATCTGCCGCAGCAGCCCCCCGAAGAGCTCGATCCTCGCCTCGGCCGCGGACGCCCGTTCCTCGAGCTGCGCGATGAGCGGAGCGCTGTCGACGCGATCGGCGGCCTGGACCTTGACGAGCAGGTCGTCGCGGATGAACGAAGGCTTCGACACGGCCGCGGCGAAGCTCTCCAGCTCCGCGAGACCGGCGTCCGTGACCCGGTACACCCGCTTGGTGGGCCGGGTCTCCTGGACCACCTGCCGCCCCGCGACCAGTCCGTCCTGCTCCAGCTTGGCCAGCTCCGTGTAGAGCTGCTGGGGAACGGCGTGCCAGAAGTTGGCCACCCCGATGTCGAAGGCCTTGGCCAGTTGGTATCCGCTGTACTCGCCGTCCAGCAGCGCGGCCAGCACGGCATGTCGCAAGGCCATCGTCGGGACCCCTTCCCTTTTCGCGTCCGCCTCCCCATCATACTCAAGAAAGTTAATAGTCATTTTGTTGAGTATGTAGAGGTGCCCGGCAGCCGGCCGACCGGAGCGCCGGAGCGCCGGACCGAGCAGCAGGAGGAGTCATGGAGCAGACCGCCGATCGTTTCCGCGCCGCGGTGGAGAAGGGTGATCTCGCGGCACTGGAGGAGCTGTTCACCGAGGACATCCGCCTCTGGAGCCCGGTGAAGTTCACCCCATTCGAGGGCAGGCCCATGGTGCTGGGGCTCTTCGGCGTCCTGCTGCGGACCTTCGAGGACTTCCGCTACACCGGGCGGTTCGAGGGCACGGCCGAGGCGGGGAACGGCGGGCCGGACGCACCCTCCGCGATCCTCGTGTTCCGGGCGACGGTGAACGGCAAGCAGATCCACGGGATCGACATGCTCCAGTTCGACGAGGACGGCCGCGTCAAGGAGTTCACGGTGATGGTCCGCCCGCAGTCCGCGGTGCACGCCCTGGGGGAGGCGGTGCTCGCCGGCCTGGCGGCCGAAGGGCTCGTCCCGCCGCCCGACGGCCGCTGAAGGGTACGGACACGGCGGCGGGCACCCCGGCATCGCGCGGGGGCCCGCCGCTTCGGCGTGTTCCGGCCAGGTGCGCCGGCCGTCCACCGGGCCGCCCGGCCCGGGTTGCCGGGCTGTAAGGGGCCCCGTTCCGGGAGGCGTAAAGGGTTCCGGCCACCCCGTGATCGAATACCTCCCGATATGCGGAGGACGGTTGATCAGTTAGCCGCTGAACCCGATAGGCTCCCCTGCGGCGCGGCGAGTTGACGTGATGTCACTTTGCCGCCGCGATGCTGCGCGCTCCCCACGGGCGCTGCCCGCACCGCCCCCGTTCGAAAGTGGTGCACTCGAAGGATGCAGATGGAACTTGCCACTCCACAACCGGTGGCGCGGACCCCTGTCGCCTGGCTCGGCTGGTGGCTGATGCCGCTGGCGCTGGGAGCCGGAACCGTCGTCACCGCGGTGGCCGGACCGGACGAGGTCCAGATACCCGCGACCTTCGCGGGAGCGGCGGTCACCGTCGCCGGCTCGGTCTGTGTGCGGCTCCTGATCCGTTCCCGTGCGCAACTGCGGCGCGCGGGCGATGAGTTCCGGTCGTCGCAGGCGGAGCACTCCCGGCAGCGCTACGCCGATGTCGCGGACCGGGAACAGAGATTCGCGGCCGAACGCTCCGCCCTGGAAGCCCAACTGGCGGAACAGAGGGACCGGTTCGAGTCCCATCTCGCCGAGAGCGGCCAGGCGAACGAGGAGGGCCTCGCGGCCCGGACCCGCGACTGGGAGCAGCGGCTCGAACTCCAGCGGGAACTCGTCGTCCGGCTCGGCGACGCCCATCTCCCGGAAGCCGTGAAGCGGCTCCGCGAGGGCGAGGCCATCGACGACATCCTGGCGGAGGTCGGCCAGGAGACGGACGCGGACGCCCGGACACGTGCCGCACTGCGCAAGGTCCTGCGCACCGCGCTCCTCGGTCTCGAGGAGGAGCTGAATCGTTCAACCTCCGCCGAACAGGCCGTGGTGGGCATCGGCAGCCGGATCCATGTGCTGACCGGCCGGCTGCGCGGCCGGCTCCACGAGATGCAGGGCGAACACGGGCGGCTGCCCGCCGTGGCCCAGGGCCTCATGGAGCTGGACCAGGAGATCGGCCCCGCCGACTGCCTCGCCGCCAGCATCGGCGTACTCGGCGGTTCCGACCGGCCCGGGCGCCAGTGGCAGGACCCCCAGCGGCTGCTCAGCGTCGTACGCGGCGGGATCGGCCGGATCAAGGACTTCAACCGCGTCCAGGTGCGTCAGCTGCCCGAACTCGGTGTCGACGGCTCCCTGGTGGACCACCTCACCCTGATCTTCGCCCACCTCCTGGACAACGCGGCGCGCTACTCCCCGCCGACCGAGCCCGTGGTGGTCTCCGGCAAGGAGGTGCCCAACGGCGTCGGCATCGAGATCCAGGACTCGGGCAAGGGCCTGAGCGACGAGCGCAAGCGCGAGGCGGAGCAGGCCATCGCGGGCACCTCGAAGGGACCCGGCCTCGGCGGCATCTCCGAGGACGCCAACCTCGGCCTGCGCGTGGTGGGCGCCCTGGCGCGCCGCTACGGCATCCGTGTCACCTTCGCGGACTCGCCCTGGCTCGGCACGTCCGTCGTCGTGGTCGTCCCGCACAAGTACTTCAGCCATCTGCCCGCGTCGGTCGTCGAACCGTCCGTGCCCGCCGCCGCGGCGGGGAACGAGCCGGCTCCCGGGCCGGTCGCCGCGGCAGCGGCCCTCGCGGACATCACCGGGACGACGACGGAAGCGCCGCCGGCCATGGACACCACCCCGGGCGGACTGCCCCGGCGCAGGAGCAGGAGGGCGGACGCACCGTCGGCCCCGGCCGGCGCGGCCGGGGGGACCGAGGAGTCCGTGACCGGGCGGACCACCGGCGTCCTGCCCGCGAGGACCCCGGAGTCGGTGGCCGCCGTGCCGCCGGACGCCTCGTTCGCCGGCCTCGCCGCCTTCGCCACGGCGGGACGCGAGAGCGGTCCGGCGGGTACGACGGCCCCGGCCGACGCCGACCCGGACGCACGCGAGACGAATGCCGGCCGTGAGTACGTACGTACGGAAGAGAGCGACTAGTCCCCATGACGCAACAGGGAACCGACGTGAGCTGGGCGCTCCGTGATCTGACGGAGAGCATCCGGGAGATCCGCTTCGCCCTCGTGGCCTCCAGCGACGGCAAGGCCATCACCTCCTACGGCGCCGACGACCCGGACGACGTGGACCGCTTCGCCGCCGTGGTCGCGGGTTTGCAGGCGCTCGCCCAGCCCGTCGCCGAGCAATTCCCCAAGTACGCCGGCCAACTCCGCCTGGCGATGATCGAGGTCGACGGCGGCCACCTCTTCGTGGTGCGGGCAGGGGTGGAGACCTACCTCGGGGTCCTCGCCCGAGAAGGGCTCGACCAGGGCCTGCTCGGCCACCAGATGAGAGACCTGGCGCGCAGGATGGGAGAGCTCCTCGGCACCAGTCCGCGCCTGGAGGAGCACTCTGGATGAGTGGTCCCCGCCGGCCCACGGACCCGCCCGGTCTCGAGCGCTACTACGTCCTCACCGGAGGGCGCAGCGGACCGGGGGGTTCGGCGTCGACCCTGGACGTGGCGACTCTGATCAGCTCCCGCTCCGCGACCGGGCAGGGCCTGCAGCACGAGCACGAGGAGATCATCCGGCGCTGCCGTGAGCCGTTGTCGGTGGCCGAGCTCGGCGCCCATCTCGGACTGCCCTTCAACATCCTCGCGGTGCTGCTGGCCGATCTGCTGGACGCAGGCCGCGTCGAAGCCCGTGACCCCATCCCGGCGTCAGCCGTCGGCCGCGCGCCCGACCTCGCGCTCCTTGAGGAGGTACTCAGTGGACTTCAAAGGCTTTGACCGCCCAGGCCGTCACGCGGCCGACGGCGGAACCCGCTCGGTGAAGGTGATGATCGCCGGCGGGTTCGGCACCGGGAAGACCACCCTGGTGCGCTCGGTCAGCGACATCAAGCCGCTCACCACCGAGGAGACGCTGACGCAGGCCAGTGTGGACGTCGACGACCTGATCGGGGTGGCGGACAAGCAGGAGACCACCGTCAGCCTCGACTTCGGGAAGATCGGCCTCAACGAGGAGCTGGTGCTCTACCTCTTCGGGACACCGGGGCAGGAGCGGTTCTGGTTCCTGTGGAACGGCCTGTTCAAGGGCGCCCTGGGCGCGGTGGTCCTGGTGGACACCCGCCGCCTGGCGTCCAGCTTCCGGGCCATCGAGGAGATGGAGCGGCAGAACGTCCCCTTCGTCATCGCCCTGAACGTGTTCCCCGACTCCAAGGACCACCCGATCGAAGAGATCCGCGACGCCCTGGACATACCCGACCACACCCCGGTCGTGACCTGCGACGCCCGTGACCGTGCCTCCAGCCGTGATGTGCTGATCGCGCTGATCCACCACCTGAAGGCGCGTTCCGCAGCTGCTCTGGAGCCCCGATGACCGACGACCACGAGGTGAGAGGCGGACACCCGGAGGCCGCGGGGGAGGAGGCCCCCCGGGGCTGCCCCGTCGCGCACGGCGGTGCCGACGGGCTCACCCGGCTGTACGGGCCGGACGCCGCGGTCGACCCGCAGGGCATCTACGGCCGGCTGCGCAAGGAGTACGGGGCGGTGGCGCCGGTGCTGCTCGAAGGGGACGTCCGCGCCTGGCTGGTGCTCGGCTACCGGGAGAGCAGGCGGGTGCTCGACAACCCGCTGCAGTTCAGCCGGGACTCACGGATCTGGCAGGACTGGAAGGACGGCCGTGTCGAGGAGACCTCACCGCTGATCCAGATGCTGGGCTGGCGCCCCGACTGCGTCTCCCAGGACGGCGAACCGCACCGCAGGCTGCGCAGGGCCGTCACCGACAACCTGGACACCGTCGCGGGGCGCGGGATCCGGCGCCATGTCACGCACTTCGCGAACAAGCAGATCGACGCGTTCGCCGAGGCGGGCACCGCCGACCTGGTCGGGGACTACGCCGAATACCTGCCGATGCTCGTGCTGACCAGGCTCTTCGGGCTCCCGGCGGCCGAGGGGCGCAGCCTCGCGGTCTCCTGCGCCCAGGTCATCAAGGGCGGGCCGGACGCACTCGAACACAACGACCGCATCATGGGGATCCTGGCGGAGCTCGCGGAACGCAAGCGGATCGAGCCCGGACCCGACTTCACCACCGGACTGCTCGGCCACGACGCGGACCTGGACGAGGGCGAGATCCTCAGCCATCTGCGGCTCGTCCTCATCACCGCGCACACCACCACCAGCAATCTGCTGGCCCGGGTGCTGGAACTGATCCTCACCGACTCCTCCCGGCTCGCCGGACTCGTCGGCGGCCGGCGGGCCGTCTCCGAGGTCGTCGAGGAAGTCATGTGGAACACCCCGCCCCTGGCGGTCCTCCCCGGCCGGTTCGCCACCTCGGACCTCGAACTGGGCGGTACGCGGATCCGGGAGGGCGACCTGCTGGTGCTCGGACTCGCCGCCGGGAACCTCGACCCGGACATCCGGCCGGACGAGGGCGTCTCCGTGCTCGGGAACCAGTCGCACCTCGCGTTCAGCGGCGGCCCTCACGAGTGCCCCGGCCAGAACATCGGCCAGGCCATCATCGAGACCGCCGTCGACACCCTGCTGCACCGCCTGCCCGGACTGCGGCTGTCCGTACCCGCCGACGAGCTCACCTCGACGGCCTCCACCTGGGAGGCCCGGCTGGACTCCCTCCCCGTCGAGTTCACCCCGCACGCCGGCTGAGGCCGAGCTCACCGGGGAGCGGCCGGCCCGCGTCCCGCCCGGCCGGGCGGGACGCGGGGGCCGGACGGGTCAGACGGCGAGCAGGTCGTCCAGCGACCCGCGTCCCGCGAGCTCCGCGGTCGCGGCCGGGCCCTCCTTCGCGGCGGCGTACCTGCCCGAGGTCAGGGCCCACTCGTAGTTCCCGCTGATCCAGTGCTGGATGGCCTCCACGCCCATCCGCACCTGATCGCGCTCGTCACCGCCGAGGCCCAGCTCGTCACACATCCCCGGTACGCGCGCCTCGAGTTCCAGGTACTCGTCGAGGCACTCCGTGGTCATCCGGTATGCCTCGTCGGCGGCCTCCTCCCAGGAGCCGCCGCGCTCCCGGTGCAGTACGGCGATGAGGTTGTGTCCGTCCCCCCGCCGCTTCTCGCGCTCGAAGGAGTGGATGTCGTTCATGAAGCCGATGGTGTCCGCGGCCAGGTCACGCATCCTGACCATCAGGCCGTGGGCCTGGACCTGCGCCGGTACCTCGAAGCCGCGGCTGCGCTCACCGGCGTCGATGCTGTGGTGGATGCCCACGGTGCGACGGCGGAACTCCGCGTACTCCTCGATGCCGAGCGATCCCGCCCGGCCCCTGGCGGCCAGGTCGACCTCCTCGGTGTGCGCCACGAGGAAGCGCCCCCAGGACGCCGCGAAGCGGGTGCGCCAAGTCAGGGACATGCCATCCGAGAGCTGCGCCCAGACCTCGGCCCAGGCGTTGGTGATGGGGCAGACCACACGCGGGGGCGTCCCGGCGGGGCGCAGCGGTGTGGCGATGAGCTCCCGTGCGACCTCGGCTATCCGGTCCGCGCGGTCGGGGCTCCCGGAGTCGAACTGGTCGTCGAAGAGGAAGGCCAGGGAGAACCAGTTCATCAGTACGACCATGTCCTCGGCCGAGGCGTAGGGGTACGTCCGCGCCGCCGCCTGGGGCAGGTCCCAGGACTGGTACTCCTCGAATCCCGCCTGACTCCGCACCAGGCCCATCTCCCACACCCAGCGCAGATGGCGCTCGCGGGCCTGGTCGAGGTGTTCGCTGACCGGGGCCTCGAAG
Organism: Streptomyces sp. NPDC048590; assembly: GCF_043199535.1. Taxonomy (NCBI): domain Bacteria; kingdom Bacillati; phylum Actinomycetota; class Actinomycetes; order Kitasatosporales; family Streptomycetaceae; genus Streptomyces; species Streptomyces sp. NPDC048590. The sequence goes on from NZ_JBICWC010000001.1 coordinate 868,899, forward strand.
GGGAGGTCGAACGTGACGTCCTGCGGCATGGGTGTCCTCTCTTGACACGGTTCGCAGGCCCCCGCCCCTGCGACAGGGCGATCGGTATTGACGCCCATTGACTCGAAGTGCACGTTTTGAGGCGCAATTTGATGGCCCATCATGTGCGCCCTGATGCTGCCCAGAGCCTAAACGATCTATGCCGCAAGATCAGTACGAAGATGTGATGACCGGAATCAGTGGTTCAGTGCGGCCGGAACACGGCACCGCCCGCTCCCCCCGGCGGTGTGGGGGAGCGGGCGGAGACCGGGCCGACGACGGGTCAGAACGCCCCGAGGTCGGTGCTCAGCCAGTGCTCGGGGCGCATGTGGATCACGACCTGTTCGCCGTGGGACTTCCATGCGAAGTCGACGTATGCCTCGACCTTGTCGGCCGGCAGGTAGCGCGAGGAGATCTCGGTCAGCAGCTCGCGGGTGGCAGGGGAGGTGTCGGTGACCGGCCCCTCGACGGAGACGTAGCGGACGGTCGGGGAGACGCGGTCCACCATGAGGCTGAACCGGCCCGCGGCGGCGATGGCGGTGCCCTTGCGGGAGTCACGGCCCGTCATGATCCAGAGATCGCCGCCGGCTTCGTACTGGTACCAGATCGGCACGGTGAGCGGCGCCCTGCCCTCCTCCTGCGCGTCCACGGCCAGTGCGGCGACATGTGGTTCGGCCAGGAACTGCTCACGCTCTTCACGGGTCAAAGCCACGGCTGGACTCCTCGGGTGGGCGGTCGGCGTTGCCTGAGGCCGCATTATGCAACGCATCCCACCCTGTACCCGGGGAGCCGCACCCCGTCCCGGCGTTTCGGCCATGACGGGCGATTCCCCTGCTATACCTGTGCGTTCGGTTCACCGGACGAAAGGGGAGCGACGTGACGGACCGGGGGACGGCCGTGCTGCTGCGGGAGGCGGCCCCGGGGGACGCCGGGGAGATCACCGCGATCTTCCTCGCCTCCCGGGCCGCGGCACTGCCCGGGCTGCGGCGGGTGCACAGCGACGCGGACACCCTCGCCTGGATCACCCATGTCGTCCTGCCGGGCAGCCGGGTGTGGGTGGCGGAAGGGTCGACGGGGGAACTGCTGGGCTTCGCCGCGCTGGACGGGGACGAGCTCGACCATCTCTACCTACGGCCCGGCGCGCTGCGACAGGGCATCGGAACCCTCCTGCTGGAGCGGGTGAAGAGCGCCTCGCGGGGCGAGCTGGGTCTCCATACCTTCCGGCGCAACACCGGGGCACGCGCCTTCTACGAGCGGCACGGATTCACCGCCGTGGCGTACGACGACGGCTCCCGCAACGAGGAGGGCGAACCGGACGTGCGCTATCGGTGGAGCGCGGCGGCCGGGCGGGCCTGAGGGATTCCAGGCAGGGGTGTCCCGTGACGGCCTCGCCGGCCGCGCCAGCCGGACCGGGCAGGCCTGAGGGATCACGCAGCCCCGCCGTTCCGCGTCCCGGCGTCAGATCACCGGCGGGCGTCCCAGCCGGGTCATCCGCCACACTGTGCGCCAGCGCATCGGCCTGCGCGCACCGCACTCGGTGCGCATCCCCTCGGCGAAGCCCGCCGCCCACGCCTTCAGGCCGGTGACCGAGCGGGTGCGTGCGACGGTGAGCAGCACCCAGGTGCCGAGGTAGAGGGGTACGAGCAGGGCCGGCAGGTGCCGGCGGGCCAGCCAGACGCGGTTGCGGGCCGTCATGCGGTAGTAGACCGCGTGCCGGGCCGGGGACGTCTTCGGGTGCTGGAGCAGCAGCCCGGGCTCGTAGAGGATCTTCCAGCCGGCGTCGAGCGCACGCCAGGACAGATCGGTCTCCTCGTGCGTGAAGAAGAACTCGGCCGGCCAGAGGCCGGTCCCGGCGAGCATCTCCATGGACAGCGCGTGGCCCCCGCCGAGGAACGCGGTGACCTCGCCCCGGCGCATCGGGTCCTTGGCCCGCAGCCGGGGGACGTGGCGGCGCTGGGTCTCCCCGTGCTCGTCCGCGATACGGAAGCCGACGATGCCGAGTCCGGAGTCGGCGGAGTACAGCTCCTGGACCCTGCTGAGCACGTCCTTGTCGACGAGGAGCCCGTCGTCGTCCAGTTCGACGACCACGTCGACGTCGCCGAAGCCGGCCAGAGCCTCCAGGGCCTCGTTACGGCCGCCGGGGCAGCCGAGGTTCTCGTCGAGTTCCAGCACCGTCACCCCGCCGGACAGGTCCTGGAGGCCGGGGAAGGACGCGTAGTCGGGGAGCGGTGACCCGTTGCCCACGACGACCACCCGGGCGGGGCGCGCGTCCTGCATGGCGACCGAGGCCAGCAGCGCCTCGACCTGCCGCGGACGGTCTCCCATGGTCACGACGGACACGCCGACACGTGGTACGGACAAGGCTCGGCTCTCCCGGGGAATCGGTTCTTCTGCTCCTGCGGTGCCGCGGGCCCGCGGCGGTGCCCGCGATCGTAACCCCTCGTGTTCAGCTTCCCGTCGCTGCCTGGTCACCCGGAGACGGGTCGCCGTTCAGCCGCGAGTACATCAGCATGTCCCGGCGCTTCCCTCCGATCTCCTGCCAGCCGCGCAGCAGCCCCTCGCGCCGGAAGCCGGCGCTCTCGGCGGTCCGTACGGACGCGGTGTTCCACGGCTCGACGAGGATCTGCGCCCTCGGGATGCGCAGTTCGTGCAGCGCCCAGGTGGCGACCGTCCGCAGCGCCGCTCCCATCACGCCCCGGCGGCGGAAGGGTGCCGTCATCCAGTAGCCGAGTGAGGCCCTCCCCTCGGCCTCCTCGGTGAGCCAGAGCCCGATGGCGCCGACCGGCTGCCGGTCCCGGGTCCGCGCGATGGCGAACGGATACCCGGTCCCGGCGGCCGCCCGGTCCCACTGGCGCCTGACATAGGCCTGCGCCGCGTCGTCGGAGTAGGGGGAGGGGATCGTGGTGATCTTCGGGATGTAGTCGTCGTCCGCCGCCTGGCGGATGAGGGGCAGATCGCTCATCTCCCAGGGGCGCAGGACGAAATCGGCTCCGGCGGTCATGCTGGGGACGGTCAGCGGTTGTGCCATGACCGCCATCCTGCCGCGCGTACGCCCTCCGGGCCGGACTCGACTCACCCGGTGGACCAGGCGGACTTTCGGTTGCGGGACCGGCCGAGGAACACCCTGGCCGGCACGGGCGCCCGCCGGGACGAGCGCCGAGTTGAGCAGCACCGCGGCCGAGATGCCGGACAGGGCGGCAGTGGCGGCGCGGGCGGGCGTTTACGTGGTCCGGCCGTGAGGTCCCCGAAACCGGTCCGGCGCCCGCCGGGGAACCGGGCTTGACCTCGCGTGCGCTTCAACTCGTAGCGTCCACGGCCATGGAGACGGAAACGAACTGGCAGAAGAGGACTCTCGGTCGCACCGGGATCGAGACCGGCGCGCTCGGCTTCGGGTGCTGGGCGATCGGCGGTGAGTTCACGACGCCCGACGGCAGCCCGCTCGGGTGGGGCCGGGTCGACGACGAGGAGTCGGTGGCCGCGATCCACCGGGCCCTCGACCTGGGCGTGCGGTTCTTCGACACCGCGGACGCGTACGGGGCCGGCCACAGCGAACGTGTGCTCGGCAGGGCGCTGGCGGGCAGGCGGGACGAGGCCGTCATCGCCACCAAGTGGGGTTATCGCTACGACGAGCGCACCCGCGTCATGCACGAGGCCGACAGCTCACCGGCGTACGCCCGCCGGGCGCTCGTCGCCTCGCTGCGCAGGCTGGGGACCGACCACATCGACCTCTATCAGCTGCACCTGGGTGAAGCGCCGCTCGACGAGGCGGCCGAGCTGCGTGACGCCTGCGAGGAGTTCGTGGCGGAAGGGCTGATCCGGGCCTACGCGTGGAGCACCGACGACCCGGAGCGCGCGGCCCTCTTCGCCGAGGGCGAGCACTGCGCCGCCGTCCAGCACGCCTGCAACGTGCTGGAGGACGCGCCCGAGATGCTGAGGACGGGGGAGGAACGGCGCCTGCTCAGCATCATCCGGAGCCCGCTGGCCATGGGCCTGCTCACCGGCGCTCGCGACCCGGGCCGGAGGGCCGCGGCCGGCGACATCCGGTCCACCCCGCCGGCCTGGCTGGGCTGGTTCGAGGAGGGCGGGGTCCCGGCGGAGCGCTGGGCGAAAGGGGTCGAGGCCGTCCGCGACATCCTCACCGCCGACGGCCGTACGCTCGCCCAGGGTGCGCTCGGCTGGCTCTGGGCGCGGAGCCCGCTGACCGTGCCGATCCCCGGCTTCCGGACCGTGGCCCAGGCCGAGGAGAACGCGGGCGCCCTCGCCCTCGGGCCTCTTCGGCCCAGGCAGCTCGAGGAGATCGCCGACCTGCTCGGCTGAGGCCCCGGACCGGCCGACGCGGGCAGGTTCAGGGGGCGGGCGGACGCACGTCGGTCCGGTCCGCCCGGCGGGCCCCGGGGTCTCGTATCAACCGATACGGGTCCCCGTCCCGCTCACGGCCACCCGCGCGTCGCCCGCGGTGAGCGAGACGGTGAGGGTGCCCGGGCGGCCCATGTCGGCACCCTGGTGCAGGGTGAGAGTCGCCTCCTCAGGCACCAGGCCCGTCTCGCGCGCGTACGCGCCGAACGCGGCCGCCGCCGCACCCGTCGCCGGGTCCTCGACGACTCCGCCGACCGGGAACGGGTCCCGGACGTGGAAGACCGTTCCCGACTCCCGCCACACCAGCTGAAGGGTGGTCAGATCGAGCCGGTGCATCAGGGCTTCCAGGCGGGCGAAATCGTACGACAGGTCCGCCAGCCGCTCCCGGGTCGCCGCCGCGAGTACCAGGTGCCGGGCCCCGGCGAAGGCGATCCGGGGCGGGAACCCCGGGTCCAGTTCGGTCTCCCGCCAGTCCAGGGCGGCCAGCGCCTCGGCCAGGTCGCCGGGGGTGATCTCCGCGATGTGCGGTTCGACGCTGGTGAGGGTGGCGCGCAGCTCGCCGGCCTCCCGGGTGACCGTGACCGGGACCTGGCCGGCGAGGGTGGAGAAGACCAGGTCGCCAGGGCCGTCCCGCTCGGCGAGCGCGAGGGCGGTGGCCACCGTCGCGTGGCCGCAGAAGGGGACCTCGGCCTTCGGGCTGAAGTAGCGCACGGTGTGACCGCCGTGCCCGTCCGCGGCGGTCAGAAACGCCGACTCGCTGTAGCCCAGCTCGGCGGCGATCGCCTGCATCGCCGCGTCGTCGAGCCCTGAGGCGTCCAGGACGACCCCTGCGGGGTTGCCGCCGTCGGGGTCGGCGGAGAAGGCGGTGTAACGGAGGACGTCGGCCCCTGGGTGTGTGCTCATGCCGCTGCTCAACCGGGCATCGCCGGTGGGTATTCCGGAATCCCCGGCGGGAACCTCCCCCAGGGTGGTCCGGGGTCCTGACTCCCCGGACCACCCCTGGCCGCACCCGCGGACCCCCCGGCCGCGGCGGCCCGTCCACTGTGGTCGGTGGCAGGCGTGCACGCCGGTGCCCCTCAGGGGCCGGCATGCGTGCGCATGCGATGTGTTCCTTGTGTGTGCGAGCCGTGAAGGTCACAGCATACGGGCAGTGCGCGCCTTTCGGGGCACGAATACGGAAGCGGGTAAGTCACTTCTCTGCGGAGCGAGTTCCGCGACACGCTCCTCCGGGCGCGAGCGAGGCCGGACGGGTCAGCCCCGGCCCACGTACGGCATGTTCGTCGCCAGCACCGTCGCGAACTGCACATTGGCCTCCAGCGGCAGTTCCGCCATGTGGAGGACCGTGCGGGCCACGTCGTCCGCCGCCATCACCGGCTCGGACACGACCTCACCGTTGGCCTGGAGGATCCCCGCACTCATCCGTTCGGTCATCTCGGTCGCCGCGTTGCCGATGTCGATCTGCCCGCAGGCGATCCGGTAGGGCCGCCCGTCCAGCGACAGGGACTTCGTCAGACCGGTCACGGCGTGCTTGGTCGCCGTGTAGGCGATGGAGTGCGGCCGGGGTGCGTGGGCCGAGATGGACCCGTTGTTGATGATCCTGCCGCCCTGCGGGTCCTGCTCCTTCATCAGGCGGTACGCCGCCTGGGCGCACAGGAACGTCCCGGTCAGATTGACGTCCACGACCGTCCGCCAGTCCTTGTACTCGATGTCCTCGACCGGCGCCGCGCGCGGTCCGAAGGTCCCCGCGTTGTTGAAGAGCAGATCCAGCCGCCCGAAGCGGTCGCCCACGGCGCCGAAGAGTGCCGAGACTCCGGCCGGGTCGCTCACGTCGGTGGGCAGGCACACGGTCGCGCCGGGCCGGGCCGCGGCGGCCGTCTCCTCGAGGGCCGGGGCCCGCCGTCCCGCCAGGGCCACCGTCCATCCCGCACCCGCCAGGGTCAGGGCGACCGCCCGGCCGATCCCCGACCCGGCACCTGTGACGACCGCGATCTTCCGCTCAGTGTTCATGGCCCGGCAGCGTACGGGAGGTTTTCGGGGCACAGGCACCCGGTGCTCATCACGCGGCCATTCGGATGTTGTGTACCCGCCAACGGTAGGTCGTCGCCCCGCACTCCAATGCCTCTGACAACATCCGGCAGGGGAGGGGCATATGACACCCGCACAGTTGAGCACCACGCCCGGTCAGCAGGGCCATTCCGCCGAACTGCGCCGTGCCGCGCAGCGGATCGGATCAGGTGTGGACCGCCGCCGGTTCCTCACGGTCACCGGCGCGGCGGCCGCGCTGGCCTTCGCGGTCAACCTGCCCGGCGCGGGCACGGCCGCCGCCGCCGAGCTCGACGCGCGGAAGATCACCGAGGACCCCTTCACCCTCGGGGTGGCGTCCGGCGACCCGCAGCCGGATTCCGTACTCCTGTGGACGAGACTCGCGCCCCGCCCCTACGAGGCAGACGGCGGGCTGCCCGCCGAGCGCGTCGAGGTCCGCTGGGAGATCGCCCGCGACTCCCGGTTCCGGTGGATCGTCCGGCGCGGCACCTCCACGGCCCACCCGGAGTTCGGCCACGCGGTCCACGTCGACGCCCGCGGACTCGACTCCGACCGGACCTTCTACTACCGCTTCCGTGCCGGCAGCTGGATCAGCCCCACCGGACGCACCCGCACGGCCCCCTCGGCCTGGGCCCGCAACAGCTCCCTGACGCTGGCCGCCGTCTCCTGCCAGGCGTACCACGACGGTTACTACACCGCCTACCGGCACCTCGCGGACGAGGACGTCGACGTGGTCTTCCACCTCGGCGACTACCTCTACGAGTACGCCGTCACCGCCGTGGGCGGCGTCCGCAACTACACCGACCGGGTCCTCCCGGACCACTTCAACCGGGAGACGCTGACGCTGGAGGACTACCGCATGCGGTACGGCCTCTACAAGTCCGACCCCGACCTGCGCGCCGCCCACGCCGCGCACCCCTTCGTCGTCACCTGGGACGACCACGAGACCGAGAACAACTACGCGGGCGACACCCCGGAGAACAGCGTCCCGCCCGAGGAGTTCCTGCTGCGCCGGGCCGCCGCCTACCGCGCCTACTGGGAGAACCAGCCGCTGCGCGCGCCGCAGCTCCCCACCGGTCCCGACATGCGGCTCTACCGCCGGCTGAAGTTCGGGCGGCTCGCCCAGTTCGACATCCTCGACACCCGGCAGTACCGCAGCAACCAGGCGTACGGCGACGGCTGGAAGGTCCCCGGCCCCGAGTCCGAGGACCCGTCGCGCACCATGACGGGCGCCGCGCAGGAACGCTGGCTGATCGACGGCTGGAAGGCCTCGGACGCCCTGTGGAACGTCGTCCCGCAGCAGGTCACCTTCTCGCAGCGGCGCGACGTACCGACCGACGCCTACAAGCTGTCCATGGACTCCTGGGACGGCTACTCCGCGTCCCGGCAGCGGATCATGGACGGTGCCGAGGCCGCCGGGGTGGACAACCTCATGGTCCTCACCGGTGACGTACACGTCGGCTACGCCTTCGACATCAAGAAGGACTTCGACGACCCGGCGTCCCGGACGCTCGGCACGGAGATCGTCGCCACCTCGATCACCAGCGGCAAGGACGGTGCCGACAAGCCGGCGAGCTGGGACAACCAGACCACGGCCAACCCGCACATGAAGTTCTACAACGGCCGCCGCGGCTACGTGAAGGTCAGCCTCGGACGGAACGAGGCCCGCGCCGACTTCCGTACGGTGTCCGCCGTCACCACGCCCGGCGCGCCCGTCAGCACGGCCGGCTCCTTCGTGACGGAGGCCGGGAACCCGGGACTCAACCCCGCGTGACCCGGCCCCCCGGACGGCGTCAGACGGCGCCGTCCGCCGGATAGCGGACGCCGATCCGGTCACGCACCGCGTCGAGCGTCCGCATCACGGCGAGCGAGCCCTCCAGCGGTACGAGCGGGGACTCCGTCTCGCCCGCCAGCAGGGCGCGCGTCACCTCGGCGGCCTCGTACTGCATGCCGGAGAGGCCTTGCGGGCCCGGGCCCGAGACGACCTTCTCGGGCTCGTGGCCCGGACGGTGCAGGATGAAGTGGTCCGGGTGGAAGAAGCCGTGCGGGAACTCGATCCGCCCGGCCGTGCCGGTGACGGACGCGGCGGTCGGCAGATCGCCCGTGATCGAGCAGGCCAGCAGAGCCGTGGCACCCGAGTCCCAGCCCAGCAGCATCCCGGTGTTCAGGTCGACGCCCTCGGGAGACAGCAGCGCGTCCGCCTGCACCCGGTCGGGCTCGCCCAGAAGCAGCTGGGCGAAGGACACCGGATAGACCCCCAGGTCCAGCAGCGCGCCCCCGCCGAGCGCGGGGTCGCGCAGACGGTGATCGGCCCCGAAGGTGCCCGCGAAGCCGAAGTCGGCCCGTACCGTGCGGATCTCGCCGATCGCGCCGTCCCGCACCAGTTCGGTCATCCGCCGGATGACCGGGTTGCAGTACGTCCACATGGCCTCCATCAGGAACAGCCCGCGCTCCCGGGCCAGATCCACCAGCTCCCGGGCCTCGCGCTCGTTGAGGGTGAACGCCTTCTCGCACAGCACGTGCTTGCCGGCCTCCAGGGCGAGCCCGGCAGCCTCGCGGTGGGCGGAGTGCGGGGTCGCGACGTAGACGACGTCGACGGTCTCGTCGGCGACGAGCTCCGCCCAGCTGCCGTACGCCCGCGCTATCCCGAACCGCTCGGCGAAGGCCCGCGCCGAGGCCTCGGTGCGCGAGGCGACCGCCACGACCTCCGCCCCCGGGTCCTTCATCGCCAGCAGATCCCCCGTGAAGGTCGCGGCGATGCCACCCGTCGCCAGCACACCCCAACGCACAGTCCCACTCATGCCCGTCCGCCCCACGCAATTAGGTATCGACCACTACGGCTGACCTGAGAGCATAGATGCGGATTCAACGAAGCGGAGACGAGGATGCCGGACAGCGGCGCGAGCCGGGCCCAGCGAGAAGACGAGCACATACCGACGAGCAGCGAGGGCGCCGCACTCAGCGCCCAGGCCACCGCCACCCCCACCGCAGCGGGTGTCCCGGCCGCCACCACGATCACCGCACCGGGCCTCCCCGGCGCCCCCACCACCACCACCACCGCACGGCGGGCCGGACTCCTGGTCACGCTGGTGCTGGGCGGACTCACCGCACTGCCGCCCCTCTCGATGGACATGTACCTCCCGGCACTCCCGGAGGTCACCGGATCACTGAACTCCCCGGCCGCGACGGTCCAGCTCACCCTGACCGCCTGCCTCACCGGCATGGCGCTCGGCCAGCTCGTCGTCGGTCCCATGAGCGACCGCTGGGGCAGGCGCAAGCCGCTGCTCCTCGGCATGATCGTCTACGTGCTGGCCACGGCGATCTGCGCGGTGGCCCCCACCGCCGAACTCCTCATCGGCTTCCGCCTGCTCCAGGGCCTGGCCGGTGCGGCGGGCATCGTGATCTCCAGGGCCGTCGTACGCGACCTCTACGACGGCGACGAGATGGCCAGGTTCTTCTCCACGCTGATGCTGATCTCCGGGGTGGCGCCCGTGGTCGCACCGGTGATCGGCGGGCAGGTCCTGCAGTTCACCGACTGGCGCGGCATCTTCGTCGTCCTCACCGGCGTCGGCGTGCTCCTGACCCTCGTCGTCTGGAAGTGGCTCCACGAGACGCTCCCCGAGTCACGACGGCACACCGGCGGGGTCGGCGACGCGCTGCGCACCATGCGGGGCCTGCTGGCCGACCGGGTGTTCACCGGCTACATGATCGCGGGCAGCCTCGCCTTCGCCGCGCTCTTCGCCTACGTGAGCGCGTCCCCCTTCGTCGTCCAGGAGATCTACGGCGCCTCACCGCAGACCTTCAGCCTGCTCTTCGGGATCAACTCCATCGGGCTGATCGCCGTCGGCCAGATCAACGGCAAGCTGCTCGTGGGCCGGGTCAGCCTCGACAAGGCGCTCGGATTCGGCCTCACCGTCATCTCCGTCGCGGCCCTCGCCCTGCTGCTGATGACCTCCGGGGTCTTCGGCGACGTCGGCCTGCTGCCGGTGGCCGCAGGACTCTTCGTGCTGATGTCGGCCATGGGCCTGGCCATGCCCAACACCAACACCCAGGCCCTCATGCGCACCAAGCACGCGGCGGGATCGGCCTCCGCGCTGCTGGGCACGTCCCAGTTCCTGATCGGCGCGATCGCCTCGCCGCTGGTCGGGATCGCGGGGGAGGCGACCGCCGTGCCCATGGCCGTGGTGCAGGTGGTCTGCGCCCTGTCCGCCATGGCGTGCTTCCTGCTGCTGTGCCGCCCCTGGCGGAACTCCGGCGACTCGCGCGCCGCGCTCACCGGGTGAGCCGGAGCCGGCCGGGGACGGCGCCCCGGCCGGCTCACCCCACGCGCGGATAGCCCAGAAGGTGCGGGCGGTCCTCGCGGTCCGTCCAGCGGAAGATCCCGGTGCCGGAGATCTCCGCCTCGGGCAGCCGTGTGTTCGGCGCCAGGGCCTCGACCTCCCCGGTCGTGAAGCTCATACCGACCGGCCCGCCGCCCTCGCCCCGCAGTGCCTCGTCCGCGTCACGCGCCCGGGTCGAGCCGTACGCGCTGCCGCCGTCCGTCACCGACGCGAGCGTAAGCCGCGCCGACCCGTCCTCCTCCTCGAAGCAGAACCCCTTCCGCTCCTCCAGGTCGAACGCGAGGTTCCCCGCGACCAGGTAGCGGCCGGAGGGCGAGAGGACCGCCTGCGGATAGGCACCCGGCTCTATGGCGGGCGTGTGGCACTCCACGGAGACGGTGCTCCTGCCCGTGGCCGCGTCATGGACCGCCCACATCTGGTGGGTGCCCGACCGCTTCGCCCCCTTCGCGAGCCGCCACTTCGCCAGAATCAGCCCCGGAGCCACCGAGGTGGGCACCCCGGTCGTGGGATCCGCGCCCTTCGGCGCGCCGTTCCTGCTGAACCAGCCGCCCCGTACCCAGAACTCGCGGACACCGCTCAGCAGCAGTCCCTTCGGGGTCTGCCCGCGCACCTCGGTGAGCTGCCGGCAGGACGCGCAGCCCTTCGGGTAGGTCACGGCGGACGCGGGGATCCTCGTCACCCCGCCCTCGACCGGGTCGACGAGCGCGCTGTCGGCCCCGCTGTCGCTGATCAGGATGTCCGGGCCGGTCACCGTCACCGCGGGCACCCCGGACCACGGCACCTCGACGCGCCGGCGTTCGCCGCCCGTCACCTCGTACACGTCGAGGGAGACGAAGGTGCCCGAGGGGGCGAGACCGTCGCCGGCCTTCCCGAAGGACCAGGTCACGAAGAACTCCTGGTCGTCCTTGGCGACCGTGAGCAGCCCCGGGACGCGCCCGGGGTCCTGCGGCCGCCACGCCTCGCCGCTCCAGCCGGCCCGGCCCGTCTCCGTGTCGAGGGTCCGCAGCCTGTAGCGGTCCCCGGGCGCCTTCACCAGATACGCCAGCCGGCCCGTCGGGTGCGACAGGGCGTAACCGGGCCCGGCGGCGACGACCTCCCAGCCCCGTCCCGTCGTGTACTCCGGCGGGACGTCCAGCCGGGTCGTGGGGCCGCTCGCGCTCTTCCCGGCCGGCCGGGACGGTGAGTCGTCGGCCTTCCTCCCGTCGCCGCCCCCACCCCCGCAGGTCGCGAGCAGGAGCAGCATGGCGAGGACGATCACCCCGCCCACCAGGGCCAGGCGCACGATCCGCTGTCTCATGGTCCCCCCGGTGAAGCGGTACTCCGAGCCGCCCCCACGCGGCGCCGCTCAGCCTAACAACGGGCCCGGAGGGAGAGGCAGTTCGGCCCTGTGCCAGTTCCGTACCCGTTCCGTCCCGGTGATGTTCCCGGGCAGCCGGTCCATGGGGCGGGAACGCCCTGCGCGTACGATTCGGCGGTGAACGACACACTCCCCACGGCACAGGCACTGCGTGCGGCGCTGGCCGCCCTGCTCGACGGACTGCCCCCGACCCAGGCCGCCCAGGCCGTCGACCGCCTGATCGCCAGCTACCGGGGGACCACCCCGACCGACGCCCCGATCCTGCGGGACCGGTCCGACGTCGCCGCGTACGCCGCCTACCGGATGCCCGCGACGTTCGAGGCCGTACGCTCCTGCCTCGCCGCACTCCGCGAGGCCGCGCCCGGCTGGGCGCCGGCCACCCACACGGACATCGGCGGCGGAACCGGCGCGGCGAGCTGGGCGGTCGCCGGTGCGTGGGAAGGCGCCCGCTCGACGGTTCTGGACTGGTCCGAGCCCGCCCTCGCGCTCGGCCGTGAACTGGCCGGGCGCTCCGGTCTCCCGGGGCTGCGGGCCGCGACCTGGGAGCGGGCGCGTATCGGCGTCTCCCCGGCGCCGGAGCCCACCGACCTGGTGACCGTGTCCTACGTCCTGAAGGAGCTGACCCCCAAGGACCGTGCCGCCGTCGTGGACGCCGCGGCGGCGGCCGGGCAGGCCGTGGTGATCGTGGAACCCGGCACCCCCGACGGCTACGACCGTGTGATCGAGGCCCGCGCACGGCTGATCGCCGCCGGGATGAGCATCGCGGCCCCCTGCCCCCACGACGAGGCCTGCCCGATCGAGCCGGGCACGGACTGGTGCCACTTCTCGGCGCGGGTCAGCCGCTCGTCCCTGCACCGTCAGGTCAAGGGCGGCTCGCTCAGCCACGAGGACGAGAAGTTCAGCTACGTCGTGGCGACCCGCTTCGCCACCGCCCCGGCCACCGCGCGGGTCACCCGCAAGCCGCAGATCCGCAAGGGACTGGTGCTCCTGGAGCTCTGCACCCGCGACGAGGGCCTGCGGAGGGAGACCGTCACCAAGCGGCACGGCGCGCTCTACCGCGCCGCCCGGGACACCGACTGGGGCGACGCCTGGCCGCCGGAGGACGCGGGGGAGTGACCGGGGCGCCGGGACCGCCATCGGCCCGGAGCCGCGGCGCGGGCCACTCCCTCAGTTCCTCTCCACGGAGATCTTTCCCTGATCGTCCTCGATCGTGACCGAGGCCTGCCGCGGCCCCTCGTCGTCGTGGACGGTGCACGTGAACTCCGTGCCCTTCTCGACGACGACCGAGAGAGGGCAGAGCACCAGGGCGTTCGGGTTGCTCTTCCACTGGCTGACGGCGCCGGCGACCTGCTTCTCCAGAGCGGTCTGGTCCAGGACGCGCGGGGGCGCGGGGGTCTCGACCTGGACGGGGGACATCACCTTGACGGCCACCAGCACGGCGCAGACCGCGACGACGAACGAGCAGAAGGCCACGACAGAGCCTGAGAAGTTCCGTTGATCAGTCACCCGAGGATTTCTACCGAGCGCCCGGCGATGCTCACAAGGGCCCGGGCGCGCAGGTTCTGTGAGGGCGGGGCGGCGCGGGTCGAACAGCCCCGCCCTCGTCGGCGGGCGGCTGCTACCCCCGCAACTCCTGGGTGCAGCACTTCACGCTGCCGCCGCCCTTGAGCAGTTCGCCCAGGTCCATCGGGACCGGCTCGAAGCCCCGGTCCCGCAGGGGGTCCAGAAGGCCCACCGCGGCCTGCGGCAGCAGCACATGGCGTCCGTCGCTGACTGCGTTGAGGCCGAGCCGCGCGGCGTCCGCCTCCTCGGCGAGCAGCGCGTCGGGGAAGAGCCGGGCCAGCACCGAGCGGCTGCCGGGGGAGAAGGCGCCGGGGTAGTACATGATCTCGTCGGCCGCGTCGTCGAGCACGCACAGAGCCGTGTCCAGGTGGTAGTAGCGCGGGTCCACCAGGTCGAGGCCGATCACCGGGCGGCCGAAGAACTCCTGGGCCTCACCGTGGGAGAGCGGGCTGGACCGGAAGCCGCGCCCCGCCAGCAGGTACGAGGCGGTCACCGCGAAGTCGCCCTCGCCCTCGTTGACATGGGCCGGTTCGTGGACGTCGGTGAAGCCGTTGGCCAGGAACCACTCCCGGTGCGCCCGGGCCTCGGCGAAGCGCTCCCGGTAGGCGAAGAGGGCGCCGAGCACACGGCCGTCGATCACGGTGGCCCCGTTCGCCGCGAAGACCATGTCCGGCAGGTCGGGGCGCGGGGTGAGGAGCTCCACGGTGTGGCCGAGCGCCCGGTAGCGGTCGCGCAGGTCCTCCCACTGCGTGGTGGCAAGGCGCAGGTCCACGGGCTTCGACGGGTCCATCCACGGGTTGATGGAGTAGGTGACCTCGAAGTGGGCCGGGGCGCACATCAGGTAGCGACGAGGGGTGGCGTCACGGTTCAATGCAGGCTCCTCGCGAACGGCGGACGCTGCCGCGGAACGGTGGGATACGCACGGGGTGTGTGCGTGAGTTCATGGTGCGCCGCGCCGGGCCGCCGCGCTGTGATCCGTTCGGGTGGTTCATACGCGTCAGCGGCCAGGGCGCAAGACGATACGTATCGGCCCGTGACGCTCTAGGCTGGCCGGATGTCATCCCAGAAGGCGCCTGACGCCAGCCGCCGCAGTGACCGTTCCCGCCGCGCGATCCACGACGCCGCACTCGCCCTCGTCGGCGAGGTGGGCTACGCCAGGACGACGATCGAGGGCATCGCCGCCCGGGCCGGCGTGGGCAAGCAGACGATCTACCGGTGGTGGCCGTCGAAGGCCGCCGTCCTCATGGACGCCTTCCTCGATCTCGGGGCCCGGCAGGCGGCGGAGTCGGCTCCCGAAGGTGAGGGCAGTTACGTGTTCCCCGACACCGGCGACCTCGCCGCCGATCTCAAGCTGGTGCTGCGGGCCACGGTCGACGAGCTGAACGATCCCGTGACCGAGGCGCCGACCCGCGCGCTCACCGCCGAGGGGATCATCGACCCCGCGCTCGGCGCGCAATTCGTCGAAAAACTGCTCGAACCGCAGATTCAGTTGTATGTCACACGACTGCGTGCCGCCCAGAAGGCGGGTGAGGTGCGCGAGGACCTCGACCCGCGTGTCGCGGTGGAGCTCCTGATCGCCCCGCTGACCCACCGCTGGCTGCTCAGAACCCTTCCGCTGACCCACGCCTACGCGGACGCCGTCGTCGACCACACCCTCCGGGGACTCTCGGCCAAGGCGTGAAACCGCCCGCGCCACGGGCGGCGTTTCAGCCGTCTCCGGCGGCTCCTCCACGGCCGCTCGGGCACCCCGCTTGGGGACTCTGGCCACCCGGGGAGCAGGATGGTGCGACGATGGAGGGGTAACCGCTGAGGTGAGGGGATAGATGGGCGCCGATTCCGGCCGCAGTCGCGGCACAGAGGGCAGGTTCACCCAGTGGCTGCGCAGGCGGCCGAAACAGCAGCCGGAGGCCGACGACGCGGCACGGCTGGGGCTGCTCCTGGCTGTCGCCGAGGCAGGAATGCCGATCGCACCCGCCGCCTATCCGGCCGGTTACCGATGTTCGTGCGAACGCATCGGCTGTCCCACGCCCGCGCGGCACCCGGTGTCCTTCGCCTGGCAGACCCAGTCGACGACGGACCGCGCACAGATCGAGCGGTGGGCGGCCGACCGGCCGCCGGCCAACTTCATCACCGCGACCGGCATGATCCACGACGTGCTCGACGTGCCCCTCACCGCGGGCCGGGCCGCCCTGGACCGGCTCCTCGCGGCCGGAGTCGACGTGGGGCCCGTCGCCCAGTCCGGCACCGACCGGATGCTGTTCTTCACGGCGACCAGGGGCACACCGGACGAAGAGGACGAGTGGTGGCCCTGCGAGCTGGACTGCCACCCCGAGACCATGGACGAGCATCCGGGTCTGCGGTGGCACTGCCGCGGCAGCTACGTGCTGTTGCCGCCGGCACGGCTCCCCGGTGAGCTGGACGTGCACTGGATCCGGGGACCGGAGAACCCTCTGCCCGATCCGCTGACCCTCCTGGAGTCGCTCACCGACGCCTGCGCGCAGTACGCGGACGCCGCCGGTGAGAGTGACCTCGACCACGACTCCGTCGCCTGGCCCACGAGACGCTGACCGCCGCGGGGCGAGGCCCGGCGGCCGCGGTCAGGATCCCTCGGCCGCGATCAGTCCGGGCAGCCGGTTCAGCACGCGCACCTTGCCGTCGGTGGCGCCCGCGCCCTTCGGAGGCACGTAGACCAGCTGGCTGGAGACCCGCTCCTTGGTGAGGGTGGTCTTCACCTCGCCGGTCAGCAGCGCCCGCACGTCCGCCGTGACCGTCGGCCGCAGTCCCTGCGCCGCCGTCTGCCGTTCGAAGTGCTTGCTGCTGAAGAAGACGAGTGCTCCGCCGTCCTCGGTCGTCAGACCCAGCGGCGCGAACGTCCCGGAGTCCAGCGTCTGGTCGTCGTACTGGTAGGAGAAGCCGGCCCGGCGGGTCGTCCGGCGCGCCTCACGCCAGCCCGAGGTCATCGAGCCCGGGGCGAAGACGTCCGGCGTGCCCTCCTTGAGGTAGCCGGTGTAGGTGCTGCTGAGGTCGGCGGGAGGGGTGGCGAGCGTGGCGTCCGTGTCCGCCGAGGGCAACGGCCGGGCGAATCCGTCGGAGTCCAGGCTGAACTTGGGGATCTCGGACGGGGAGGCCACCGCCAGGTAGGAGACCTTCCAGGGGGCGTCGGGCCCGGTGCGTACGAACGTCAGCAGCCAGCGGGTGTCCAGCTTCCCGTCGTCCTGGTCGCGGTTGGAGTCGGTGTCGGCGAGGAACCAGCGCGGCCAGCCCGCCTTCTTCGGAACGACGAACGAGGCGTCCGTCAGCTCCAGCGGCGTGTGTTCGGCGTTGCCCTGCGGGTTGTTCCTGCGCCGCGCGGTCAGACCGGCCTGGTTGATCGCGCCGAGCGAACCGGTCACCCGGTCCTCGTCGAGCGCGGGATCGTACGCCTTGTCCGCCGCGTTGTAGGCGACGGTGAAGTCCTCCAGGGCCTTCGCGGCCTCCGACTTCGTCGCCGCGGGCACGACCTCGAGTTCCCCGTGCACCGTCACGCAGCCGCTCGCCGTCACGACCAGTACCGTCGCCGTCCCGAGCCCCGCCGCCAGTCGACCCAGCCTTCTCATCCGTTGCCTTCTGCGCCTTCTGATCCGTCGTCCGCACTGACCGCCTGAACCCTACCGGGGCGGCGGACCGCCCGAGCGCGGGGCCGGGATGCGGCATCCAACCGTGACATGGGCCGGGCGGCGATCAGAGAGCGCGCCGGGGGACGACGAGGGGCACCCCCGTACGCGGGTGCGGGAAGACCTCGACCGGCTGGCGGTACACCTTGCCGAGCAGCTCGTCGGTGAACACCTCGGAGGGCGGTCCGGCTGCCGCCACCCGGCCGCTGCGCAGCACCACCGCCCGGTCCGCGTACGCGGCGGCGAGGCCCAGGTCGTGCAGGACGACGACCACCGCGTCCCCCGCGGCGGCCCGCTCCCGGCATATCCGCAGCACCAGTTCCTGGTGGCGCAGGTCCAGGGCGGCGGTCGGTTCGTCCAGGAGTAGCAGCGGGGCGCGCTGTGCCAGTACCCGGGCCAGGGCGACACGGGCGCGCTCGCCGCCGGACAGCGCGGAGAACGGGCGTGAGGCGAACGCCGTCACCTCGGTGGCCGTCATCGCCCCGGCCACCGCTGCGTCGTCCTCCGCCTCGCGGTGCGTCCCGGCCCAGGGCGCACGCCCCATCCGTACGACCTCCTCGACGGGGAAGGGGAAGGCGAGCGCGGCGGACTGCGGCAGTACCGCGCGGCGCAGAGCGAGTTCGGCGGCGGACCAGGCGGCGACGGGCCGGCCGTCCACACGCACCTCGCCGCTCTGTACGGGCAGGTCGGCGGCGAGCGCCGCCAGCAGGGTCGACTTCCCGGCGCCGTTCGGTCCGACGAGGGCGAGCACCTCGCCCGTCCTGACGGTGAGTTCCACGCCGTCCAGGACCGGCCTGCCGCCGAGACCCACGCCGACCCCGTCCAGCTGGGCCGCCGTCGACCCCAGGGGCAGGGGGGAGGGGAGCTCCCTCGTACGGGAGGAGAGGAGTGCCGTGAACGGGTTCATGCCCAACCACCTTGTCTGCGACGGGTCCTGCGCAGGAGCCAGAAGAAGAACGGGCTGCCGAGGAGCGCGGTGAGCACCCCGAGCGGGAGCTCCGCCGGGGCGGCGACCGTACGTGCCGCGAGATCGCCCGCCACCAGCACCAGCGCCCCTCCCAGGGCGCTGCCCGGGACGAGGAAGCGGTGCCCGGGACCGTTCGCCATCCGCAGCAGATGCGGGACGAGCAGTCCCACGAAGGAGATGATCCCCGCGACGGCCACCGCCGCCGCGGTCAGCAGCGCCACGACGAGGACGAGTGCGAGCCGCAGCCGTTCCACGTCGACCCCGAGGTGGCGGGCGGGCCGCTCGCCCAGCGCGAGCAGGTCGAGCTTCCTCGACCAGAACGGGGCGAGAAGCAGACCCACCGCCGCGCACGGCAGCACGGCCAGCACCTTCGGCCAGGTCGCCTGGGCCAGCGAGCCGAGCTGCCAGAAGGTGATCTGGCTGATCTGCGCGTTGTCCGCGAAGAAGATGAACAGGCCGATCAGCGCACCGGCGAAGGCGTTGACGGCGATCCCGGTGAGGATCAGCGTCACCACCTCGGTGCGGCCCCCGGACCGTGAGAGCACGTACACGAGCAGCACCGTGGCGAGACCGGAGACGAAGGCGCAGGCGGTGATCGTCCAGTTGCCGAGGAAGGTGAGTCCGAGAGCGATCGAGCCCACGGCCCCGACCGCGGCGCCCGAGGAGATGCCGATGACACCCGGCTCGGCGAGCGGATTGCCGAACACCCCCTGCATCAGGGCGCCGGCGCACCCCAGGGACGAGCCGACGAGCAGGGCCAGCACGACCCTCGGCAGGCGTACGTTCCACAGGACGCTCTCGCCGACCCGGTCCAGGGAGTGCCCGCCGAGGCCGGCGCGGTGCAGGACGGAGGCGAGGACGTCGCCGAGCGGGATGCCGTACGCGCCGACACCGGCGGAGAGCAGGGCGCCGACGAGCAGCGCGGCCGACAGGGCGAGGGTGAGGACGAAGGACCGCCCGCGCCGGGCGGTGAGCTTCAGGGGCAGCGCGTCGGAGGCGGTGGCGGTCACTTCTCGCCCCCGCCGTCCGGGTAGAGCTGGTCCACGAGTTCGGCCAGGACCCGGTCGGTGCGCGGCCCGTAGTTCAGCAGGACACCGTCGTCGATCGAGACGATGCGCCGGTCCATCCCGGCGGGTGTCTCCGCGACCCCGGGGATCTTCAGCAGACCGTCGGGACCACCCACCGACTCCAGTCCCTTGCTCATGACGAGGATCGCGTCGGGCGCGGCCTCGGCCAGCGCCTCGCTGGTGATCGCGGTGAAGTCCTTGGTCAGCCCGGACGCCTTCCCGGCGTCGACGGCGCCCGCTGCTTCGAGCAGCGAACTCGCGCCGGACTCCCGGCCGCCCAGCAGATAGACGGAGGCGGAACCGCGCAGATAGAGGAAGGCCACGCGCGGGGCACCGCCCTCGGGCCGCGCGGGCACCGTCTCGCGTACGGCGGCGATACGGGACTCCGTACGCCGCTTGAGCGAGTCACCGGCGGATGGCACCCCCAGCGCCGTCGCCACGGTCTCGATCCGGCGGCTCACGTCGGCGAGTTCCCCGGCCGGTTCGACGACGACGAGCGGGATGCCCGCGTCGCGTATCTGCGCGACCGCCTCGGCGGGGCCCGTGGTGGTGTCGGCCAGCACGAGGGTGGGCCGCAGCGAGAGCACGCTCTCGGCCGAGACGTCATGGGCGCGGGTCACCACGGGGAGTTTCCCGGCCTGTTCGAAGGTGGCGGTGATGTCACGGGCGACCACCTTGCCGCCGAGCCCCAGGGTGAAGACGATCTCGCTGAGCGACCCGGTGAGCGGGACGATCCGGTCCACGGAGCTGACGGTGACGTCCTTGCCGTCGGCGGAGCTGACGGTGACGGGGAGTCGGGGCGCCGGGGTGTCGGCCAGTGGCTCGACGACGTCCGCCGCCTCGGTGGCGGAACCCGCTCCGGCGGGGCCGGCCGCGGGTGTCGCCGAGCCGCCGCAACCGGTGAGGACCGAGGCCAGTGCCACGGCGGCGACCAAGGCATGTCCGGCGGATCGTCGTCGGCCCGCGAAGATCCGCCGGACAGGCTCCGGAGTCCTGCCGCCACCGGTGTGCCGCCGCACGGTTCTTCGGGCCGCGGCGGCGGAGTACTGGGGCAAACGCACGGGTGCACCGTCCTGGGGGTCTTGCGAGGAGATGCGGCGGAGGGGGTTCCGGCGCATGGTGAATGAGCTTAGGTTAGCCTTACCTCACTTACCAGCCCTTGGGGGGTCTCCCATGCCGTCGTCCCTGTCCGTCCGCACGCCCGCCGCCGCCGTCCTCGTGGTGCTGCTCGGAGCCCTGCTCCCGGCCACCGCCGCGCACGCGGCGAGCCGCACGGTGCAGGGCGGCCGGCTCGACTGGGGGATCAAGTCCTCCTTCCAGAGCTATGTCACGGGGCCCATCGCCGGCGGCAGTTGGAGCCTCACCGGAGGGGCCGCGACCGTCGGGGGAAGCCAGTTCCGCTTCCACTCCGCCACCGGCTCCTACGACCCGGGCAGCGGCGCCCTCCGCGCCGGGTTCTCCGGCGGGGTCCACTTCGTGGGGCACAAGCAGGCCGACGGCGGCAACGAACTCGACCTCACCATCAGCCGTCCCACCGTCCGGATCTCCGGGGGAGCCGGGACCCTCTACGCCGACATGGTCAGCAAGGCGCGGGGGAGCGGCCGGGTCACCACCTCGTCCCAGGTCCCCCTGGCCACCCTCGGCCTCGGCGGGATCGACATGCGAGGCGGCTCCACCCCGGTCCGCCTCGAAGGGATCCCCGCGACGCTCACCGCCCAGGGGGCGAGCGCCTTCGCCGGGTACTACGCGGCGGGCACGCCGCTCGACCCGGTCAGCCTCTCCGTCGACACCCTTGCCCCCGCCGCCGCGAAGCCGTCCGGATCCGCGAAGTCCCCCGCGCCCGCCAAGTCCTCGCCCTCCGCGGGGAAGAAGGAGCGGAGCGCCGGCCGCATCGAGGACGCCGCCGTGGACTGGGGCGTGCGCCGCACCTTCCGCGAGTACGTCACCGGATCCATCGGCCGGGGCGAATGGACCCTGACCGACGGAGCCCAGGACGGCGGGGCGGTCTTCCGCTTCCCGCAGGGCGAAGGCAGCTACGACGCCGGAGAGGGCACGCTGGACGCGGACTTCGCGGGCAGCGTCCGCTTCACCGGCGCGGACGGTCTCGATCTGCGGCTCGCAGGGTTCAGTGCCCGGGTCGCCTCGGGCAAGGGGACGCTCCTGGCCGACGTCACCAGGGACGGCGCCACCGACAAGGCCGTTCCCCTGGTCACCTTCGCCGCCGCCGGCCTGGCGCCGAAGGACGGCCTGGCCGTCCTCACCGAGGCGCCGGCCACCCTGACCGCCGAAGGGGCCGAGGCGTTCGGCTCCCTCTACAAGGCCGGCACGGCCATGGACCCGGTCTCCCTCGCGGTCGCGCTCGACGCGAAGGCCGAGCTGCCCGCGCTGCCCGACCTGGGCAGTACCGCCGCACCGTCCGGGACTCCCGCACCTTCGGCGGCCAAGGCCGTCGCCACCGAGCCGGCCGCCTCCGGGGCGTCCGGACCACGAACCTCTCTCGTCGTCGGGGGCGGCGCCGCGCTGATCGCGGCCTCGGCCGCCGTGCTGTACGCGGTCAGGCGCCGCCGTGCCGCACGGAACACCTGACGAACTCCCCTTCCCTCCCTCAACCACGTACATCAGGAGCACCGCCATGTCGGCAAACCGCCGTTCACTCACCCTCGCCGCAGCAGTGGCCACCGCCGCCGCCCTCGGCGCGACCTTCGCCCTCCCCGCGCTGGCGGCGGACAGGGCCACGCCCGCCGGGGCGCCCGCGGCCACCATGGAGCTGACGGACGGCGCTCTCGACTGGGGCTTCAAGGAGAGCTTCCGCAGATACATAGGCGGTGCGGGCACGATCACGGTGAAGGACGGGGCGACCCAGGCCGCCGGGAACGGTGCCTTCACCTTCGGCAACGGCAAGGGCACCTACGACACCACGACCCACGGCACCAGTACCGCCTTCGACGGCAGCGTCAACTTCAACGCCCACGGCGGTGTCCTCGACATCACCCTCTCCGACGTGAAGGTCACCACGAGCGGCACCACCGGTGCCATCACCGTCGACCTGAAGACCCCGCAGGGCACGCAGGACGACGTCGCGTTCGCCGAGCTCGACCTGTCGTCCGTCCGGCCCGGCCAGGGCGAGGGCGGCGCGATGGTCTTCAAGGACATCCCCTCGAAGCTGACGAAGGCCGGTTCGTCCGCCTTCAACGGGATGTACGCCGAGGGCGAGGTCCTCGACCCGGCGACCCTGTCGGTGAAGGCGGTCACGCCCCCGACCGAGGAGCCGACGAAGGAGCCCACCCAGGAGCCGACCAAGGAGCCCACGAAGGAGCCGACGGCCGCGCCCACCGAGAAGCCCACCGAGAAGCCCACCGCGAAGCCGTCCGCCACGGCGACGGCCGTAGCGCCCGTCGAGGGCGAACTCGTCGACGGCACCCTGGACTGGGGGGTCAAGGAGTCCTTCCGTTCGTACGTCACGGGTCCCGTCGCCGGCGGCAAGGTCGAGACGGCCGGCGGCGCCACCGCCTCGGCATCGGGCTACCGCTTCCCCGACGCCGAAGGCGGCTTCGACGCCGACGAGCAGACCCTGAACGCCGAGTTCGGCGGCAAGGTCCGATTCCTGGGCCACAAGGAGGGATCCGCCTACACGCTCGACCTCTCGCTCAGCGGCCTCGAGGTCAAGGTGAAGGACGGCGCGGGCACCCTCGTCGCCGACGTCTCCAGCAAGGACCGCGAGACGAAGAAGGTCACCACCTACAGCGACCTGGCCGTCGCCGACCTGAAGCTCCCCGCCGGTGAACTCGCGGCGAAGGACGGTGTGGTGACCCTCGACGCGGTGCCGGCCACCCTCACCGCCGACGGCACCAAGGCCTTCGGCGGCATGTACGCCGAGGGCACCCAGCTCGACGCCGTGACCGTCAGCGTCGCCCTGGACGAGGACGCCGAACTCCCGGGCTCCACCGGAGGCGGCTCCACGACCACCGGCGGCGGCTCCTCGACCGGTGGTTCCACCACCGGCGGGACCGTCGGCGGCGGTGGCACGGTCGGCGGAAGCGGCGCCCTCGCCTCCACCGGTGCGGGCCTCCCGGCGGGCGCGCTGATCGCGGCCTCGGGCCTGGTCGTCGCGGCGGGCGCCGGCGCGGTCGTCGTGGCGCGCCGCCGCCGTACCGTCTGATCCCCGTCCCCGCGGGAAGGGCCGCACCGGCGCGCAGGACGCCGGTGCGGCCCTCGGGCCTGTCCGGCGCACCGCACCGCTCCACGGTGTTTCAATGAAATGGTGAACGACTACGACGTACCCGCCGGCACCGACGTCCTGCGCGTGTTCTGCGGCCCGGACGGCCGTCACGGCAACGCCCTCGGGGTCGTACGCGACGGGCGCCACTACCCCGACGACCTGTCCCGCCAGGCGCTCGCGCGCAAGCTCGGATTCAGCGAGACGGTGTTCGTCGACGACCCCGAGCGGGGCGTCGTCGACATCCGCACCCCCGAACTGCGGCTGCCCTTCGCCGGTCATCCGCTGGTCGGCACCGCGTGGCTGCTCGACCTGGAGGTGCTGGAGCTCCCCGTCGGGGACGTGACCGCCCGCTGCGACGGTGAGTTCACCTGGATCACCGCCCGCCCGGAGTGGGCGCCGCCGAGGGCGCTGGAGCGCTACGCGTCGGTCGCGGAGGTCGAGGCGCTGACGGGACCGCCGCCCGGCGAGGGCTGGCTCTACGTCTGGGCCTGGGAGGACGAGGCGGCCGGGCGGGTCCGCGCGCGGGCCTTCCCGAGGCGCGGGGACGGTATCGACGAGGACGAGGCGACCGGCGCGGCGGCCATGCTGCTCAGCGCCGAGCTCGGCCGGGCCCTGAACATCACACAAGGACGCGGCTCCCAGATCCTCACCGCGCCCGCGCCTGACGGCACGATGGAGGTCGGGGGCCGCGTCCTTCTGGAGTACGCGTCCTGAGCGGAGGCCCTCAGGCGCCGAGCGGGAAGACCTCGCCCAGCTCGCGGAAGACCGCGGTGTTCAGCGCGAAGGCACGCCTGCACTCGTCGACGATGCGCTGCTTCTCCAGGTCGTCGGCGTCCACCGCGTCCAGCAGCTCCCGGTACTCCCGCTTGAAGGCGGCGGGGTTGGGGATCTGCTCGAAGACGTAGAAGCGCACGCCGTCGCCCTTGCGGTCGAACCCCCAGGTCTTCTCCGCGGTCCCGCGGATGATCTGGCCGCCGGACAGGTCCCCCAGGTAGCGGGTGTAGTGGTGCGCCACATAACCGGCGGGCCAGTCACGGGCGCACTCGGCGACGCGCGCGGCGTACGCGGCGGTGGCGGGCAGCGGCTCCAGACCCTCGCGCCATCCCTCACCCCGCAGATGCGCGAGGTCCCTCTCCAGCTCGGCCGTCCGCATCAGCTCCGGCCGGATGAAGGGGCCGGCGACCGGGGCGTCGCGCAGCGCGTCCGCGCCGTCCTCCAGGGCCCGGTAGACGAACCACAGCTGCTCGGTGTAGCGGGTGTACGCCTCCACCCCGAGCCGCCCGCCGAGCATGTCGCCCATGAAGGCCGAGGACTCGGCCTCCGTGTGCTGTTCGTGCGAGGCGGTGCGGATCAGGGTCGAGAACGGCGTGGTGGTGGCGGTCGAGTCCAAGGCGGGCCTCCGGGGACACGGGGGACAGGAAGTCCGGACGAATGGGTGCATACCGGCAGCAGCTGTGCAGGCCGCCGTACACCGATGTGCCGATCTTCCTACTTAGGCTTACCTAAGTCAACAGTTTCCCGACTCCCTGTCGGTATGTTCCGGGCCTCAGGGAAGCGTCAGGATCTCGGCGCCGGTCTCGGTCACCACCAGTGTGTGCTCGAACTGTGCGGTCCGCTTCCGGTCCTTGGTCACCACGGTCCAGCCGTCGTCCCACATGTCGTAGTCGTGGGTCCCGAGCGTCAGCATCGGCTCGATGGTGAAGGTCATCCCGGGCTGCATCACGGTGGTGGCGTGCGGGCTGTCGTAGTGCGGGATGATCAGCCCGGAGTGGAACGACGAGTTGATCCCGTGCCCGGTGAAGTCCCGCACCACGCCGTAGCCGAAGCGCTTCGCGTACGACTCGATCACGCGCCCGATCACATTGATCTGCCGTCCGGGCCGCACCGCCTTGATGGCGCGGTTCAGGGACTCCCGGGTGCGCTCCACGAGGAGGCGCGACTCCTCGTCGACGTCCCCGCAGAGGTAGGTGGCGTTGTTGTCGCCGTGCACGCCGTCGATGTAGGCGGTCACGTCGAGGTTCACGATGTCGCCGTCCCGCAGCACCGTGGAGTCCGGGATGCCGTGGCAGATCACCTCGTTCACCGAGGTGCAGAGCGACTTCGGGAAGCCGCGGTAGCCGAGCGTCGAGGGGTACGCGCCGTGGTCGACCATGTAGTCGTGGGCGACCCGGTCGAGCTCGTCCGTGGTGACGCCGGGGGCGATGTGCTTGGCCGCCTCCTCCATGGCCCGGGCCGCGATGCGGCCCGCGATCCGCATCCGCTCCACGGTGTCGGAGTCCTGGACCTCCGGCCCGGTGTACGGGGTGGGGGCGGGCTTCCCCACGTACTCGGGGCGCCGGATCTTTCCGGGGACGGAGCGGACGGGAGTGATCTCCCCTGGTGCGAGAAGCGACTGGCCAGACATGTCAGCGAGTCTAACCAGCGTGCCCGGGGCACCATGGCAAAGAGGAAAGGATCCTGCGATGGCCCTGTTCAAGAAGCGCACGGTGGGCAAACCGGGCGAATGGTACTACTGCCTGGAGCACAAGAAGGTGGAGGAGGGCCCCGAGTGCCCAGGCAAGGACCGGTTCGGCCCGTACGCCACTCCGGGGGAGGCGCAGCGCGCGATGGACACGGCGCGTGAGCGGAACCTCGAGTGGGAGACCGACCCGAAGTGGCACGACCGCCCGGAGGACGAGCCGACGGGCTGAGGAGCCGCGGGGCTCCGCCCGCCGAAGGCCGGCCGCGCGGCGCGGGTCACCAGCGGTCCGGAGGCGGAGCGGTCAGCTGGTCGGCGAGCCGGGAGAGGCGGTCGCGGAAGGTGCGGCGGCCCCGGGGGGCGGGAGCGCCGTTCTCCCCGGCCGCCGCGCTGACCAGGTGCTGCACCGTGTCCAGATCGACCTCCGAGTCGTCGGACACCGTGAGGGCCTCGTGCGCGAGACCCTGCACCTCCGGATCGCCGCCGTCCAGGGCGAGCACCGTCGCCCCCGCGCGCCGCGCGTCGTGCACCCGCTCCAGCAGACCTCCGTCCGGCCGCCGCGGGGCCACCACGAGCAGTGTCTCCCCGCGCCCCGCCGACTCGATCCGGCCCAGCCCCACGGCCAGGTGCGCCGGATCGTCCGGCTCGACGCGGTGGCGTACGAGGGTGGGTCGCAGCTGAGGCAGGCCGGACCAGGTCGACTCGTCCACCAGGTGCGCGGCCATGTGCCACGGCTCGTACACCTCCGTGCCCACCAGCAGCAGCCCGCCGCCCCGGGGCACGACCGAGGAGCGCAGCGTCCGGGCGAAGCCCCTGGCCGCCGAGGGCCATTCGGTCCCGGCGAGCACCTCACGCAGCAGGGCGACACGTACAGCGTCCATGGCCCGGCATCATGCCGCCCGTCCGTCCCGCCTGTCCGGCGGTCGCCGGTACTCCACCCGGACGGGTCCCGTGCGGCGCCCGGCCACGTGACGCACGTCGCAGGGGGTCGGGGCGGAGGGAACGGCTCCCTACCTGGCAGTAGGGTCGGCGCCATGACTGAACATGACACCGGAAGCACCCCGAAGCCCCCCGCCAAGGACCCCTGGGACCTCCCCGACGTGTCCGGCCTGACCGTGGGCGTGCTGGGCGGGACCGGCCCCCAGGGCCGTGGCCTCGCCTACCGATTCGCCCGCGCCGGGCAGAAGGTCGTCATCGGCTCGCGCGCCGCCGACCGCGCCGAGGCCGCCGCCGCCGAACTCGGCCACGGCGTCGAGGGCGCGGACAACGCGGAGTGCGCGCGCCGCAGCGACATCGTGATCGTCGCCGTGCCGTGGGACGGCCACGCCAAGACGCTGGAGTCCCTGCGCGAGGAACTCGCCGGGAAGCTGGTCGTCGACTGCGTCAACCCGCTCGGCTTCGACAAGAAGGGCGCCTACGCCCTGAAGCCCGAGGAGGGCAGCGCCGCCGAGCAGGCCGCCGCACTGCTGCCGGACTCCCGGGTCACGGCCGCCTTCCACCACCTCTCGGCGGTGCTGCTCCAGGACGAGACGATCGAGGAGATCGACACCGACGTCCTGGTCCTGGGCGAGGCCCGCGCCGACACCGACACCGTGCAGGCCCTCGCGGGCCGCATCCCCGGCATGCGGGGCATCTTCGCCGGCCGGCTGCGCAACGCCCACCAGGTGGAGTCGCTCGTGGCGAACCTGATCTCCGTCAACCGCCGCTACAAGGCACACGCGGGGCTGCGCACCACCGACGTGTGAGCCCGTGACCGGAGCCGAATCGGGCATGAGGGACACTGGAGGGGCCACGCACCATCCCCGGACAGGAGCACCAGCCCCTCATGCCCCGCCTCGCGCTCTACGCCATCGTCCTCTGCGTCCTCGCCCTCGTCGCGGCCGTGGTCTCCTTCGCCCAGGGCGGCATCCTGCTCGGCGTCCTCTGGGTGCTGCTGGTCGGTCTCTCCTCCAACATGGCGTGGTTCTACCTGCGCAGGCACAAGGCGCAGAAGAGCGCGTAGCGCGCGCCGCGCGTCACCGGAGCATCGCGCAGCCCGGGTCCTGGTCGCCGAACCACTCCTGCCAGAAGCGGTAGGTGTCGAGACCGCAGTACGTCTCGACCTCGCTGACGCCCAGGCCCCGCAGCAGCGCGTCCACGGCGTCGAAGAAGAACCCGTTGACCTCCGGGATCCACAGCAGCCCGAAGACCGCGATCAGCCCGAAGGGCGCGAACGGCTCCACCTGGCGGCGGATCCCGTGGGAGAGCCAGGGCTCGATCACTCCGTAGCCGTCGAGCCCCGGGACCGGCAGGAAGTTCAGGATCGCCGCCGTCACCTGGAGCAGCGCCAGGAACGCCAGCGCGAGCCGGAAGGTGACGGGCACGCCGTCCAGCGCGTCCAGCCAGAAGGGCGCCGTGCACACGACGGCGAACAGGACGTTGGTCAGGGGGCCCGCGGCCGAGATCAGGCTGTGCTTCCACCGCCCGCTGATGCGGCCCCGCTCGATGTAGACGGCCCCGCCCGGCAGACCGATACCACCCATGATCACGAACAGCACCGGCAGCACGACGCTGAGCAGCGCATGGGTGTACGTGAGCGGGTTGAGCGTCAGATAGCCCTTCGCCCCGACCGAGATGTCCCCGCTGTGCAGCGCGGTGCGCGCGTGCGCGTACTCGTGCAGGCAGAGGGAGACGATCCAGGCCGCGGTGACGAAGAGGAAGACGGCGAAACCGGTCTGCTCGGCGAAGTCCGTCCACACCGCCCAGCCCGATACGGCCATGACGGCGACGATCCCGAGGAATACCGGGCTCACCCGCCGATCGCTGCGGCGGCGGAAGGCGGTGGTCATCGGGGTGACTCCTGAGGGCTGGACGGCTGCCGGAGCCCCCGACAGTACAAGTGCCACGGCGGGAACGTCTCCTGGTCGGGTGGCAGTTCCCCGGACGGACGTGCCGTCACGGACAATGGGCCCGTGCACTACGGCATCCTCGGTACCACCCGCGCCCTCCGCGCCGACGGCTCACCCGTCGCCCTCGGCGGGGCGCGGCTGCGCGCCCTGCTCACCGTGCTCGCCCTGCGCCCCGGAAGGACGGTGCCGGCCGGTGTGCTCGCCGACGAGGTGTGGGGCGCCGACCCGCCCGCCGACGCGCCGGGAGCGCTCCAGGCGCTGGTCGGACGGCTCAGGCGCGCCCTCGGCCGGGACGCCGTCGCATCGGCCACCGACGGATACCGGCTCGTCGCCGAACCGGACGCCGTGGACCTGCACCGGTTCGACCGGCTCGTGGGGCAGGGCGCCCGGGCCCTGGAGCAGGGCGACGCCGCCGGAGCCACCGCCGTACTCGACGAAGCGCTCGGCCTCTGGCGCGGTCCCGCCCTGGCCGATCTGCCGGACCGGGCCGTGGAGGCGGCCCGCTGGGACGCCAGACGGCTCGACGCCCGCAGGACCCGGATCGAGGCCGTCCTCGCGCAGGGCCGCACCGGTGACGCCCTGCCCGAACTCGCCGGCCTCTGCGCCGACCACCCGCTGGACGAGCCGCTCCAGACGCTCCGCATCACCGTGCTGCGGGACGCGGGGCGCACCGCCCAGGCGCTCGCGGCGTACGAGGAGGTACGCACCCTCCTCGCCGACCGGCTCGGCACCGACCCCGGCCCGGCCCTTCGGGCCCTGCACGTGGAACTGCTGCGCCAGGACGCACCGGCCGCCGAGCCCTCCCGTCCCGCCCCCACCGCCGCCGGACGGCAGGGCAACCTGCGGGCGCGGCTCACCAGCTTCGTCGGCCGTGAGGCCGACATCGCCGCCCTGGGGCAGGACCTCACCCGTTCACGGCTGGTCACGCTCCTCGGCCCCGGCGGCGCCGGGAAGACCAGGCTCTCCCAGGAGGCCGCGGAATCCGTCGA
Organism: Streptomyces sp. NPDC048590; assembly: GCF_043199535.1. Classification (NCBI taxonomy): domain Bacteria; kingdom Bacillati; phylum Actinomycetota; class Actinomycetes; order Kitasatosporales; family Streptomycetaceae; genus Streptomyces; species Streptomyces sp. NPDC048590. The sequence goes on from NZ_JBICWC010000001.1 coordinate 898,817, forward strand.
CCAGGCCGCCTGGCCGGACGGCGTCTGGCTGGCCGAACTGGCCCCCGTCGACGACCCCGAGGCGGTGCCCGAAGCGGTCCTGACCGCGCTCGGCGGCCGTGAGACGGTGCTGCGCGGAGCGGGTGCGGAGGCACTCCGGGCGGCGGAGCGTGGTCCGGGCGAACGGCTCGCCCGGCTGACCGAACACTGCGCCGGCCGGCGCATGCTGCTCCTGCTGGACAACTGCGAGCACCTGATCGAGGCCGCGGCCCTGCTCGCGGAACACCTGCTGGCCCACTGCCCCGGACTCACCGTCCTCGCCACCAGCCGCGAACCGCTCGGCGTACCGGGGGAGTTCCTCAGACCGGTCGAACCGCTGCCGGACGCGACGGCGCTGCGCCTGTTCTCCGAACGCGGATCCGCCGTACGGCCCGGCTTCCGCACTGACGCCGACGAGCGGTCGCAGGAGGCGTGCGCGGAGATCTGCCGGCGTCTCGACGGACTCCCGCTCGCCATCGAACTGGCCGCCGCTCGCCTGCGGATGCTGACGCCCCGGCAGATCGCGGACCGCCTCGACGACCGCTTCCGTCTGCTGACGGCCGGCAGCCGCACCGTGCTGCCGCGCCAGCAGACGCTGCGCGCGGTCGTCGACTGGTCCTGGGACCTGCTGGACGAGGACGAGCGCACCGTCCTGCGAAGGCTGTCGGTGTTCTCCGGCGGCTGTTCCCTCGACGCGGCCGAGGAGGTCTGCGCCGGTCCGCCCGAGGACGCCCGCGACGTGGCGGCGGTGCTCGGCTCGCTCGTCGACAAGTCCCTGGTCGTGGCCGCCCCCGACGACAGCGGCGAGATGCGCTTCCGCCTCCTGGAGACGGTGGGTGAGTACGCCGCCGAACGGCTGGACGAGGCGGCGGAGCGGGAGTACGTCGAACGCCGGCACCTGGTCTTCCACCGGGAACTCGCCCGTACCCGGGACCCGGAGCTGCGCGGTGCCGGACAGCTCGCGGTCCTCGCCCTGTTCCAGCGGGAGTACGAGAACCTGCGCACCGCGCTGCGCCGTGCCGTGGCGGCCCGGGACGAGCAGGAGTCGCTGTCCCTGGTGCTCTCGCTCGCCTGGTACTGGCAGATGCGCGACCTGCGGGACGACGCACTGCACTGGGCGGAAGCCGTTGGCGCGCTCGGTCCCGACCCGTTCGCCCCACCCGGCGAACGCGCGCCCTCGCTCACCGAACGCTGCACCGACGCACCGCCGCCGATGCGCCCCGAGCTCCTCCAGGAGGCGAGGCGGCAGGTGGCGCTGATGCGCATGGCCACCATGGACCACGGCGACGACGACTGGACGGACGAGGCCGGCCAGGCCCGGCTGCGGGTGATCGCCGACACCTACACGGCCGGCCAGCCGCAGACCTGCCGTTCCCCGGGGTCGCTCTGGTTCTTCGCAGTGATGTTCACCGGAGACACCGGGAACCTGCGTGACCTGCTGGACGAACGGGTCCGTGCCTCAAGGGATTTCGGCTACGACTGGGAACTCGCCGCCGCGCTCCAGGTGCGGGCCAACGTCCTGGCCAACTGGCCCCGCTGGGCGGCCGACGCCCGTAAGGACTCCGACGAGAGCCTGGCGATCTTCCGCCGCCTCGGTGACGACTGGGGCGCCGCGGAGGCCCTGTCGTCGCGTGGTGAGGCCGCCGAGAAGACCGGCGACTACGAAGGGGCCGCAGAGGACTACCTGGCGGCGATCGGCTGTGCCGAGAAGATCGGCGCCCGGTCCCAGGTGCTGGTACTCCGTACCCGGTACGCCGCCACGCTGTCCGAGCTGGGGCGCGTCGAGGAGTGCGAGGCGATCCTCCGGGAGGTCCTCGTCGAGGGGAGGCACGTGGGGCCCGAGGGAACGGCCTTCGCCCGGTACTTCCTCGGCCTGTGTCTGGGAATGGCCGGCCGCACCGAGGAGGCCAGGGAGCAGCTCACCCTGCTGCTCGGCGAATTCGGGGTGGCCGCCATGGGGACGTTCCAGGGTTTCGTGCTCACCGGTCTGGCGTGGCTGGACAACCAGGACGGCCGTTACGCGGACGCCCTGGACCGGAGCCGCCGGGCGCTGGAGGCCTCCAGCAGCCATCTCTGGCTCATGATGGCGCCGGACATGCGCTCGCAGTGCCTGATCATCCATGCCCGGGCGCTCGGTGGACTCGGTGGGGAGCGGAGGGCCGTCCTGGGGGCCCGGCTGCTGGCCGCCGGGCGGAAACTGCTGCCGGAGGGGCACGTACCGGTGCGCACGGAGCGGCAGAACGAGGCCGCGGCCGAGGAGCTGCTGCGCGGAGTGCTCGGGGACGCCGCCTTCGAGTCCGCGTACGCCGAAGGCGGCGGCCTCTCCCGGGAGGAGGCCACCGCCCTCGTGATCGAGTACCGCGACTGAGCCGTCGGCCCGCTCGCGCCCCTCGCCCCGGCCCGCGCCGGGGATCCGTCAGGACTTCTTGCGGAACTTCGACACCGCGAGCGGCGCCATCACGGCGGTGATGACGACCGTCCAGCCGAGTGTCAGCCAGACCGAGTGGCCCAGCGGGCCGCCCATCATCAGTCCACGGGCCGAGTCGGCCAGGTTGGACAGCGGGTTGTAGTCGGTGAATGCCTGGAGCCAGCCCGGCATCGTCTGGGGCGGAGCGAAGATGGACGAGCCGAACTGGAGCGGCATCATCACGATCATCCCCATTCCCTGGACGGCCTGGGCCGTCTTCATGGTCAGCCCGAGCAGGATGAAGATCCACATGATGGCGGCGCCGAACGCGGCCGACAGCGCGATCGCCCCGACCAGTCCGAGCACCGAACCGTGGAGCTCCATGCCGAGCGCGAAGCCCATGCCCAGCAGGATCAGCGTGGCGACCGTCATCCGGCCGAGCTCGACCACGATCTTCGCGATGAGCACCGAGGACCGGGCGATCGGCATGGTGCGGAACCGGTCCATGACGCCCTTGCGGAAGTCGTCGTTCACACCGGACCCGACGGCCATGGCGATGTTCATGCCCATCATCGCCATCAGGCCGGGGATCAGGTAGTTGAGGTAGTCCTGCCGGTCACCGCCCAGGCTGCTGCCGACCGATCCGCCGAAGACGTACACGAAGAGCAGCACGAAGATCACGGGCATCAGGAGCGCGTCGAACATCGACTCCGGATCCTTCTTGATCTGGAGCAGGTTGCGCCGTACCAGCGCCCCGATGTGGCGGAGGTTGTTCCGCAGCCCGATCCGGCCCTCGTCGTGGGGCCGGGACACAGGGGTGGGGCTGCCCGCGCCGGTGGGGGTGGGCGTCAGTGTCGTCGTGCTCATGCCGCGACCTCCTGGGGGTTCGTGTCGGTGACGGTGGCCTTGTCGCCCGTGATGGCGAGGAAGACCTCGTCGAGGCTGGGCAGCGCGGTGGCGACGTGGGCGAGTGAGAAGCCCCGGCTGCCCAGCAGCCCGATGACCGCGGTGAGCTGCTCGTCGCTGAGGATGGGGACGTAGAGCAGTCCTTCGTCCGGGACCGCCTGGGCGCCCGCGACGCCGTCGAGACCGGCCTCCCGCAACGCCTGCGCCATGGCGGCCAGTTCGGCCGGGTCGGAGGGGCGCAGCTGCAGGGTGCGGCCGCCGACCTTGGCCTTGAGCTCGTCGACACCGCCCCGGGCGATGATCTTGCCCTTGTCGATGACCGTGAGCTCGTTCGCGAGCTGCTCGGCCTCCTCCATGTACTGGGTGGTGAGCAGCACGGTCGCGCCTTCCGCGACCATCCGCTGCACCTCGTCCCAGACCTCGTTGCGGGTGCGGGGGTCGAGCCCCGTCGTCGGCTCGTCCAGGTACAGGACGGCCGGGCTGCCGATCATGGAAGCGGCCAGGTCCAGCCGGCGCCGCATGCCCCCGGAGTAGTCCATCGCGGCCTTCTTCGCCGCGTCGGTGAGCGAGAAGCGCTCCAGCAGCTCGTCGGCGCGGGACCGGGCCTTCTTACGGGAGAGATCGAGCAGCCGCCCGATCATGTAGAGGTTCTCCCAGCCGGACAGCTTCTCGTCGACCGAGGCGTACTGGCCGGTCAGGCCTATCGTCCGGCGGAGCTGGCGCGGCTGCCTGACCACGTCGTAACCCGCCACGACGGCGTGTCCGGCGTCCGGGACGATCAGGGTGGAGAGGCAGCGTACGAGGGTGGTCTTCCCGGCACCGTTGGGACCGAGTACGCCGAGGACGGTGCCCTCGCGCACATCGAGGTCCACGCCGTCCAGCGCCTTGGTCGTGCCGTAGTGCTTGACCAGCCCCCGTACCTCGACGGCGTTCGAGCCGCGGTTGAGGTTCTTGTCGTGTCGCTTCATGGACACCATCAGACCAGGCGCCACCGACAAGTCACCGACATGTCGCCGACAGCGGACCGACTGCGCGCGACAGCCCGCCGATGGGGGAAGTCGGCGGGCTGTCGGTGGTGCGGCAGTGGTCTTCGGGCGTCAGTGGAAGGTGTGCTCCGCCGCCGGGAACGTGCCGCCGACGACCTCGTCGGCGTACGCCCTGGCCGCGTCCGCCATCACCTGGCGCAGGTTCGCGTACTGCTTGGTGAAGCGCGGAACCTTGCCGCCGGTCAGGCCGACCATGTCGGTGTAGACCAGCACCTGGGCGTCCGTGTCGGGCCCGGCGCCGATGCCGACCGTCGGGATGTGCAGGGTGCGGGTCACCTCGGCGGCCAGCTCGGCCGGCACGAGCTCCAGCACGACGGCGAACGCGCCCGCGTCCTGCACAGCCTTGGCGTCACGCAGCAGCTGCTGGGCGGCTTCCTCGCCGCGGCCCTGCACCCGGTAGCCCATCGCGTTGACGGACTGCGGGGTCAGGCCGATGTGGCCCATGACGGGGATCCCGGCCTCGACGAGCAGCTTGATCTGCTCGTGGGAACGCTCGCCGCCCTCCAGCTTGACCGCGCCGACGCCGGCGTCCTTGATCAGCCGGGTGGCGTTGCGCAGGGCCTGGACCGGTCCCTCCTGGTACGCCCCGAAGGGCAGGTCGGCGACGATGAGCGCCCGCCGGGTGCCCCGTACGACGGCGGACGAGAGGATGGTCATCTCGTCCATCGTGACGGGCACGGTGGTCTCGTAGCCGAGGTGGCAGTTGCCCATCGAGTCGCCGACGAGCATGACCGGGATGCCGGCCTCGTCGAAGACGGACGCGGTCATCGCGTCGTAGGCGGTGAGCATGGGCCACTTCTCGCCGCGCTCACTGGCGGCGGTGATGTCGTGGACGGTGATACGGCGGGTGCTCACGCCTCCGTACAGAGCCTTGCTCTGACCGGGAGTGGGCCCCGCGGGGGATGTGTCGGACTGATTCTGCGCAGCCTTGAGCGACATTGCCAACGGCTCCTTCGTCATCTCGAGGCGCCCTGACGGCGTCCCCGGATCCCTTCCATGGTGGCATCCTCCGGCCGTTCCCGTGAAGTGGGCCCGCCGTCCGCGGTGAACGGGCGCGGACGAGCGGGTAAAGGGTTTCCAATACGAGACGGTCTCGTATTGGAAATCGAATAGAGTCGTCGGCATGTCCATACCGTCCGGCGCCCCCGCCGTCGCGCCCCGAGTCCCGGAGGCGGTCCACCGCCGCCGCTGGGCCATCCTCGGCGTCCTCATGTTCAGCCTGCTCATCGTCGTTCTCGACAACTCGATCCTGAACGTCGCGGTCAAGACGATCGCCAGCCCCGCGCCGACCGGCATCGGCGCCACCCAGAGCGAGCTCGAGTGGGCCATCAACTCCTACACGCTCGTCTTCGCCGGGATGCTCTTCACCGCCGGACTCCTCGGCGACCGCGTCGGCCGCAAGAAGGTCCTGCTGGCAGGAATCCTCGTCTTCGGCCTGGGCTCGGCCCTGGCCGCCTTCTCCTCGTCGCCCGGGCAGCTCATCACCTGGCGCGCGCTGATGGGCCTCGGTGCGGCGTTCGTGATGCCCGCGACGCTCGCCGTCCTGATGAACGTCTTCGAGCGCGACGAGCAGCCCAAGGCCATCGGCATCTGGGCCGGCAGCGTCGGTCTGGGCATCGCGATCGGCCCGATCACCGGCGGACTGCTCCTGGAGCACTTCTGGTGGGGTTCGATCTTCCTGGTCAACGTGCCCGTGGTCGTCGTCGCGCTGATCGCCATGGTCGTCCTCGTGCCCGACTCCAAGGACCCGGCGCCCGGCCGCGTCGACCCGCTCGGGGTCGTCCTGTCCATCATCGGGCTGGTCCTGCTGGTCTACGGCATCATCCGCGGTGGGGAGCTCGCCTCCTTCACCGACGTGACCGTCCTGGCGCCGCTGATCGGCGGACTGCTGGTCCTGACGGCGTTCGTGTGGCACGAGAAGCGCAGCAGCCACCCGTCCATCGACATCTCCTACTTCCGCAAGCCCGCCTTCGCGGCGGCCGTCGCCGCCATCGCACTGGTCTTCTTCGCGCTGATGGGCGTCACCTTCTTCTCCGCCTTCTACCTCCAGAGCGTGCGCGGCTACACCGCGCTCCAGTCCGGTCTGCTGATCCTTCCGCTCGCGGCCGCGCAGATGATCTTCGCGCCGCGCGCCCGGCTGGTCGTCGACCGCTTCGGCGCCAAGGCTGTGTGCACCGTGGGCATGCTGCTCGTCGCCGGGGGCCTCTCGGCCTTCGCGCTGTTCGGTGCGGACACCCCGCTGTGGGTGCTCTGCCTGGTCTTCTTCGTCCAGGGCACCGGGATGGCGCACATCATGCCTCCGGTCACCGTCGCCGTGATGCAGGCGCTGCCGCGCGAGCGGGCCGGCTCGGGATCCGCCATCAACAACACCTTCCGGCAGGTGGGCGGCGCCCTCGGTATCGCCGTCCTCGGATCGGTGCTCTCCACGGTCTACCGGGGCGACATCGAGGGGCACCTCGGCGCCGTACCGGCCGAGGCCAGGGACGTCGCGGGCGAGTCCATCGAGGCGACCCTGGGCGTCGCGGAACGTATGGGACCGGCCGGCAGGCCGCTCGTGGCCGCCGCGAACGACGCGTTCATCAGCGCCATGCACGTCACCGCGCTCGGATCGGCGGCGGTCGCGCTGATCGGCGCCGTGGTGGTGGCCGTCTTCCTGCCCGGCAGGCACCAGGCCGGCCCGGCCGGCCGCGACCAGGCCGGATCGCCGGCGAAGGAGCCCGCCGCCCGGTCCTGATCCCCGCCTCCGGCCGGGGGACTCGCTCCGCCCCCGGCCGGTCGGCGAGAATCGGACGTACGGTGACCAGCGAACGGCGTACGGCGCAGCGAGAGGCGGCCCAGGTGCGGCAGTCGGCACAGAACCCGGCCGGGGGTACGGCCTCCCCGGCCTGTGAGGGGTCCGGACCACGCCGGGGACGGCCCAGGAGCGCGGCGGTCGAGCGGGCGATCCTCGACGCCGTCGTCCAACTGCTGGAGACGGGGGAGACCCTGGAGGGTCTGTCGATCGAGCGCATCGCCCGTACCGCGGGTGTCGGCAAGGCCACCATCTACCGCCGCTGGAGCGGCAAGGAGGAGCTCTTCGTCGACGTCCTGCGCGACATGGAGCCGGCCGACCCCGTGGTCTCCGGCACCGCGGGCCTGGACGATCTGCGCGCCATGCTCGACTACGTACGCAGGCGCGGCGTCGCCCAGCGCTCGTCCACGCTCCTGCACAACGTCTTCGTGCAGATGAAGAAGCACCCCCGGCTGTGGAGCGAGTACCAGTCCACCGTCCTGGCGCCACGGCGCGCCGCCATGCGGGCCGCCGTGCAGCGGGCCGTGGATTCGGGCGAGCTCCGCGGCGACCTCGACGTGGAGCTGATGAACGACCTGTTCCTGGGGCCCGTGCTCCACCGGACGATGCACCGTCCCGACTCCCCCCTGCCCGAGGACCTCGCGGACCAGGTCATCCGTACGCTCCTCCAGGGACTCGCGCCGGGCGCGGCGGCGTCCCCGGCCGTGCCCGGGGGGTCGGCGCCCGCCCCTGTGTGATCGTTCTGTCACAAGCCCCGGAACCGCCGGGGTGGCCGGAACCCGTCGGGACATATCAGTCGTCCTGATGGCAGTACGGCCGCCGTCGGCGGCCGGAACGGCGTCCCCCATCGCCTAGGGTCGGGGGCGCGGCGATGTGTACGGCAAGGCAGTGAGGACGAGCGCGATGGTGCAGGCGTACAGGGCGGACACCGAGAACCCCGGCGGAGCTCCGCGTCCGGGTTCCCGTCTTCGGGCCCTGCGCCACAGACTCGCCTCGGACCGGGGTCTCTGGCGGCGCGGGATCCTCCTGGCGCTCTGCTCGGTCCTGCTGACCGTCGTGATGGTCCTCCACGCCGACATCCCGAACACCATCGGCAACCTGGGCAGCCTCACCGAGACGTTCCTGCCGTGGTTCGGCCTGCTCGTTCCCGTGCTGCTGGTTCTCGGCCTCCTGCGGCGCTCGGCCACCGCCGTCGTCGCCCTGATCCTGCCGGTCGCGGTCTGGCTGAATCTGTTCGGCGGTCTGCTGTTCGCCGACAAGTCGGGCACCGGCGGTGACCTGACCGTCGCCACGCACAACGTCAACGCGGGAAACCCCGACCCCGCGGGCACCGCCCAGCAGGTCGCCGGATCCGGCGCGGACGTCGTGGCCCTGCAGGAACTGCCGAGCGGCAAGGTCGCGGCGTACGAGGACGCGCTCGCCGACGCCTACCCGCACCACTCCGTGCAGGGCACCGTCGGCCTGTGGAGCAAGTACCCGGTCTCGGACGCCGGCCCCGTCGACATCAAGCTGGGCTGGACCCGCGCGATGAGCGCCACCGTCACGACCCCCGAGGGCCAGGTCAAGGTGTACGTCGCCCACCTCCCCTCGGTGCGGGTCAAGGTCGACGCCGGCTTCACCGCCAACCAGCGGGACGCCAGCGCCGACGCGCTGGGCGAGGCCATCGCGGACGAACCGCTCAAGCGCGTGGTCCTGCTCGGCGACCTGAACGGCACGATGAACGACCGCGCTCTGAACGCCGTCACCGCCCAGATGCGCTCCACCCAGGGCGCCGCGGGCGACGGATTCGGCTTCAGCTGGCCGGCGTCGTTCCCGATGGCGCGGATCGACCAGATCATGGTGCGGGGCGTCGAACCGCTCGCCTCGTGGTCGCTCCCCGCCACGGACAGCGACCACCTCCCGATCGCCGCCCGCGTGCAGCTCTGAGGACGCCCGGCGCGGCCGCGCGCTCCGTCCGTCAGACGCTCACGGCCTCCCGCTTCCTCTCGCTCTTCCAGAAGCCGGAGAACGTGACGCGGTCCTTCGGGAGACCCGCCCGCACGACGTGGCGGCGGCCTTCCGCGGCGAGCGTCGACTCGCCGACGATGAAGGCGTAGCCGGATGGGTCGACACGGCCGTGGCGGCGCAGTTCCTCCAGGGCGGCTGTGCCGGGCACCGCGGTCGCGTCGTCGCGGACCACCCAGGTCACGTCGACGCCGGCGGGTGCTTCCAGCGGGCGGCGGTCGCCGGTGAGGGGAATCTCCTGGATGACCCTCCCCACGGTGTCCCGCGGGAGGGACCGGAGGATGCCGGCGGTCGAGGGCAGGCCGCTCTCGTCGGCGACCACGAGCACCTCGGTGGCGTCGTCCGGCCTGGCGAAGATGAGCCCCTGGTCCAGCACGGCGACCGGGTCGCCGGGGCGGGCCGCGCACGCCCAGATCGCCGCGGCCCCCTCGGGCTGCCCGTCAGGGCCGCAGTGCACGACGAAGTCGATGTCCATCTCCGCCTTCTCCGGGCGGAAATCGGCCACCGTGTAGTTGGCGCAGTGCGGACGGACGTCCTCCGGGATGGCGAGGTAGGGCTCCCACCACCGTGAGCCGGAGAGCTCGGGAAGTACGAACTCCGTCTGGTGCGGCAGGCGGAGGAAGAGGCGGAACCAGTGGTCGTAACCCAACCACGGGAAGTCGCCGAGATCGGCACCGGTGATGGTCACGCGCTGGATCGACGGGGAGAAGCGCTCGCTCCCGAGTACGTCGCCACGGAAGAGACCCGGGTTCTTCGGCTGGAGCCTGGAAGTTTTCGCCACGCAAGGAAGGTTAGCCTAGGCTAATTTGAACCTCCATCCCCTTCGCCGCCCGCGGTCCGGGCCGCCGGGTGATGCCCAGATCACACTCCGCCGCAACGGCATGTTCACGCCTGGGCATAAAACGTCTGAGAGACTTTGTTCCGACGGGATACATAACCCGTCCCGGCAACGACGCCGACGCTCCCGCACACACTTCCAGCCACATCCGCCGCCCGGACCGGACGGTCCCGGCGGCCCTCGCCCGAAAGGTCACCCACCATGCCCCTGGCCCTGCTCGCCCTCGCTGTGAGCGCCTTCGGCATCGGCACCACCGAGTTCGTGATGATGGGCCTGCTGCCCAACGTCGCGGACGATCTGGGAACGTCCGTACCCACCGCCGGATATCTCGTCTCGGCGTACGCGATCGGCGTCGTCCTCGGTGCCCCGCTGCTCACCGGCCTCGGCTCCAGGATTCCGCGCAAGCGGATGCTCCTGCTGCTGATGGCCGTCTTCACCGTCGGCAACCTCGCCTCCGCCTTCGCGCCCGGCTTCGGCTGGCTGGTGGCCGGCCGGGTGCTGGCCGGACTGCCGCACGGCGCCTTCTTCGGCGTCGGCGCGGTCGTCGCCGCCCGCCTCGTGCCGGACGGCCGCCAGGCGCGTGCCGTCGCCACGATGTTCCTCGGCCTCACCGTCGCCAACATCGTCGGGGTCCCGGCGGCCACCCTGCTGGGACAGCACCTCGGCTGGCGTGCCACCTTCCTGGTGGTCTCGGTGATCGGCCTGGGCGCCATGGCCGCCCTCGCCCGCCTCGTCCCGCAGATCCCCGTCGAGGCCCACCAGAACGTACGCCGTGAACTGAGCGCGCTGGGCAGCCGGCAGGTGGTCCTCGGCCTGCTCACCGCCGTCCTCGGCTTCGCGGGCGTCTTCGCCGTGTACTCCTACCTCTCGTCCATGACGACCGAGGTGATGGGCTTCGGCGAGTCCTCGGTGACGCTCGTCCTCGCGCTCTTCGGTATCGGGATGACCCTCGGAGCCCTGGCGGCGGGACCGCTGACCGACCGGGCGCTGCGCCCCACCCTCTACGGCTCGCTCGGGGCGCTGGCGGTCGTACTGGTCGCCTTCCCCTTCACCGTCCATGTGCAGTGGGCCGCGCTCGTGATGGTGGTGCTGCTCGGCGGCATCGGCTTCATGACGACCACGCCGCTCCAGATGCTCGTGATGAACAAGGCCAAGGACGCCCCCACCCTCGCCTCGGCCTCCAACCACTCCGCCTTCAACCTCGCCAACGCGGGCGGGGCCTGGCTCGGCGGGGTCGCGATCTCGGCCGGCTGGGGCTGGACCTCCCCGGCGCTGGTCGGCGCGGTGCTCGCCGTGGCGGGCCTCGCGGTGGCCGTCACCGCGGGTGTGCTGGACCGGGCCCCGGGCACCTCGCGTGTGGTGGCCTCCGGCGCGGTCGCCGGGGCGCGTGAGCACGCGGAGAGCGCGTCGGCGCGGGGCTGAGGCGGTACGGGGCCGGGTCGGCGGAGGGTGTCACCCCTCCGCCGGCCCGGCCCCTCGCGTTTCCGGCGACCGGGACACAGCCAGGCCGCCGTGGCGAGTCCCAGCAGTGCGGCGGCGGGCGGCAGCAGCCGGACGTCGACCACGGCGACCAGCCCCGCGCCGCCCGCCGGCGCCATCGCGTTGGGCACCGTCATCACCGTGCCGGCCGCTGCCGCGGTGGGGGCCTGCGAGGACCGGCGCCCACATCGCGCACACCGTCAGCGCCGCCAGACTGTCCGACCCGGTGGCCGACTTGACCCAGATCCCGGCGGCCAGCCACATCGCGGACGTGCCGAAAGCGGACACGAGCAGCCCGGTGAGACAGAGCAGAGCCGTTCTGTCCCGCACCACCGCGCGCAATGCCATCCCGTGCCCCCGCCCGTCCGCCCGCGCCCCGGACGGGCGCTCCCGCCGTCATTCTGACAACTGAGGCGGAGGCCCGGCATCGGGCAGATGCCCTGTCCGGGCCGGGGGACGGCCGCGCGGGGCAGCCGTCCCCCGGCCCGGGTCGCGCGTGCGTCAGGTCGACTCGCGCCACTGGTTGGTGATCGGCAGCCTGCGGTCCTTGCCGAAGCCCTTCGGTGAGATCTTGGTGCCCGGCGGGTACTGGCGCCGCTTGTACTCGGCCGTGTCCACCATCCGCAGCGTCCTGGTGACCAGGGCGTCGTCGAACCCGGCCGCCACGATCGCGTCCCTGCCCTGGTCCCGGTCGACGTACAGCTCCAGGATGCGGTCCAGGACGTCGTAGTCCGGCAGCGAGTCCGTGTCCACCTGGCCCGGGCGCAGCTCGGCGCTCGGGGGCTTGGTGATCGACGCCTCCGGGATCGGAGGCGTCTGCCCGCGCTCCTCGGCGGCGCGGTTGCGCCACTTCGCCAGGCGGAAGACGGACGTCTTGTAGACGTCCTTGATCGGACCGTACGCGCCGACGGAGTCGCCGTAGAGCGTGGAGTACCCCACCGCCAGCTCCGACTTGTTGCCCGGCGCCAGCACGATGTGCCCCTCCTGGTTGGACAGTGCCATCAGCATCGTGCCGCGCAGCCGTGACTGGAGGTTCTCCTCCGCGAGCCCGGTGAGCGCCAGCGACCCCATGTACGCGTCGAACATCGGCTCGATCGGTACGGTGCGGAAGTTCAGCCCCGTACGCCGGGCCAGCTCGGCGGCGTCCCCCTTGGAGTGCTCCGAGGAGTACTTCGAGGGCATCGAGACGCCGTGGACGTTCGCCGCCCCCACCGCGTCGCAGGCGATCGCGGCGACCAGGGCGGAGTCGATGCCGCCCGAGAGCCCGATCAGCACGCTGCGGAAACCGTTCTTCGCGGCATAGGCGCGCAGGCCCACGACCAGGGCCGAGTACAGCTCCTCGTCATCGTCCAGCCGCTCGGCGTAGCCGCCCGCCAGTTCGGGCTCGTAGGGCGGCAGCGGGTCCGCGCTCAGGACGACGTGGTCGATCCGCAGTCCGTCGTTGACGACCCCGGACGGTGCCTCGGCCGGGGCGGCCGGCAGTTCCAGGTCGAGGATCACGCTGCCCTCGGTGAACTGAGGCGCACGGGCGATGACTTCGCCGTGCCGGTCGACGACGATCGAGTCCCCGTCGAAGACCAGCTCGTCCTGGCCGCCGGTCATCGCCAGGTAGGCCGTCGTGCAGCCGGCCTCCTGGGCCCGCTTGCGGACCAGCTCCAGCCGGGTGTCGTCCTTGTCGCGTTCGTAGGGGGACGCGTTCACCGAGAGCAGCAGCCCCGCACCCGCGGCGCGGGCGGCCGGGACGCGCCCGCCGTCCTGCCAGAGGTCCTCGCAGATCGCCAGCGCCACGTCGACTCCGTGCACCCGCACGACGGGCATCGAGTCGCCGGGGACGAAGTACCGGAACTCGTCGAAGACGCCGTAGTTGGGCAGATGGTGCTTGGCGAAGTTCAGCGCCACCCGGCCGCGGTGGAGCACCGCGGCGGCGTTGCGCGGGGAGCCCGCGGGCTGCCCGTACCGTGCCGCCGCGTGCTCCGAGCGGTCGAGATAGCCGACGACGACCGGCAGTTCGCCGAACCCCTCGTCGGCGAGACGCACGGCGAGCTCGCGCAGTGTCTTCCGGGAGGCCTCGACGAAGGACGACCGCAGGGCGAGGTCCTCGACGGGGTATCCGGTCAGCACCATCTCGGGGAACGCCACCAGGTGGGCGCCCTGCCCGGCGGCGTGCCGGGTCCAGTGGAGGACCGACTCGGAGTTGCCCGCGAGGTCCCCGACGGTCGAGTCGATCTGATTCAGTGCGAGACGTAGTTGAGGCACGGAACCAGTGTAATCGTCTGACTGACGCGATGTCCTGGAGTGGCGCCCTTCCGGGCGGAGTTCACCGTAGGCCCTGTCCGGCGGACCCTGTCGCGGGCGGGGTCCGCGGCACAGAAGCGCGCGGGCCACCCCACTGCGACCTGATCCACCGGACAGGCCCTCACCCAGGAGGGCTCAGCGGAGGTAGCCGAGCACCGTCATCATGCCCGCCTCCGCGTGGTAGACGTTGTGGCAGTGCAGCATCCACAGCCCGGGGTTGTCCGCGTCCAGGTCGACCGTGAGCGTGCGCCCGGGGAGCACCGCCGCGGTGTCCTTGCGTGCCCCGAGTGCCGTGCCGGCCAGCGCGAACGTGTGGCCGTGCAGATGGATCGGGTGCCACATCGACGTGCGGTTGGTGAACGCCAGCCGCACCCGCTCTCCGGCCCGTACGGGCTGCCGTACCGCGGGGTCGTAGGGCTTGCCGTCGAAGGTCCAGTCGTAGGCGTCCATCGACCCGCTGAGCGTCATCCGTACGGTCCGGTCCGGCTCCCGCACGGTCAGGGCCACACTCTCCTCCGGAGCGAGGCGGTCGGCGGTGACCAGCTCACCGTCCAGCTCGGCCGGCCTCGCGGTGGCGGGCGGCAGCTCCCCGGACGCCGTCCGCAGGACGGCCATGGCCGACGCGTCCTTGCCCTCGGCGAGCGCGGTCAGGGGGAACACCCCGTCCCCGGCGGTCACCAGTACGTCGTACCGCTCGCCCATCGCCAGCAGCAGGGTGTCGGTCTCGGTGTGCCGCACCGGGAAGCCGTCCGTGTGCGTCACCGTCATCCGGTGCCCGCCGAGCGCCAGCCGGAAGGCGGTGTCCCCGCCCGCGTTGATCACGCGCAGCCTGATGCGGTCGCCGGGCTTCGCCTCGAAGACCGAAGGGTCGCTCGCCCTGCGGCCGTTGACCAGGTAGTGAGGGTAGGCGACATCGCCCGCGTGCCCGCCCAGCAGATCGCTGCTCGCGCCCACCAGGAGGCGCGAGGGCGCGTCGCCGTCCGCGCGGGCCGATCCGCGGCGGGCCTTCTTGTGCGCCGTGGCGTCATGGCTGCTGCCCCGGCCCTTGGTCAGCTCGTCGAGTACCGCGTCGGGGGTGGACCCCGCCACCCCGTCGAGCCAGTCGTCGAGGACGACCACCCACTCCTTGTCGTAGGAGAGCGGCTCCTTCGGGTCGTCGACGATCAGCGGCGCGTACATCCCGCGGTCCAGCTGGACGCCCGAGTGCGGGTGGATCCAGTACGTGCCCGGGTGCGAGACCGCGAAGCGGTAGGTGAAGGACTCGCCGGGCTCGATCGCCTTCTGGGTCAGCCCCGGCACTCCGTCCATGTCGTTGCGGAGCGCCAGGCCGTGCCAGTGCAGCGAGGTCGACTGCGTGAGGCTGTTGGTGAGGGCGAGTTCCAGGGTGTCGCCGGCGGTGACCCTGAGAGCCTCGCCGGGAAGCCGGCCGCCGTACGCCCAGGTTCCGACGGTGAGTCCGTCGCCCAGCTCCATGTTCGACGCGCCGGCGGAGAGCGCGACCTTGCGCAGAGGGCCGGCGCCCCGCCTGGCCTCGGCCTCCACGACCTCCGGGCCGTCGGGGGCGACATAGGTGTCGGCCGCCCGCGCGGGGGCGGTGGTCCGCCGGGGGGAGGCGGTGCGGGACGGGGCGGCGTCGGCGCGGGAGGCCAGAGCGGCGGTCCCCGCCAGGGCGAGTCCGGTGGAGAGTACGGCGCGGCGAGTGGGCATTTCAGACATATTGCGCACCGTACCCCTGTCGGGTATACGTGCCGAGGCCCGACACCCGCCCCGGGCCGGACACGAGGAGCGCGCCTGCCGGAGCGGGCGGTCGTGGCCGCGATCATCCACGGCGCCGAAGTCCGCTACAGCGGCACCGGCCACCCCCTCGCTCCTCGGGCTGGGGCCAGTACCCCCGTCACCTCGCATCCCGGAGTACCGGGTCCGCCGGGACCGAGATGACGCCGAGTGCCAGCATCGCGGTGGCGGCGATCGCCGCCGGCAGGTGGTCCGGGGGCATGAGGACGATGGTCCATGGCTGGGTCCGGCCGTTACCGCCCGCATTACCGACGAGCAGCATCGTGATCACCCATGCGACGGGGGCGATCACGGCCGGCTGGTAACCCGCCAGCCGGCGGGCGCACAACATCAGACCGATCAGGAACGCGGTGTTGCGACCGGCGGTATTCGCGACCTGGGCGTTGAGCAGCACGCTGACGATCTGCGCGACGACGATCGCCGTCACAACGGTGACCAGGACCAGAGCCTGGTCGAGACGCGGAACGGGACGGCTCCCGGAGGACTCGGCGGCCGGGAGCCGGCTGCTGAGGGCATGGCCGAGTCCCATACAGATCAGGAGCGGGGCGAACAGCACCAGCGGCCTGGCGGTCTCGCTGCCCAGTGACGGGAGGGAGACGAGTGTGTCACCGGCTGCCGCGGCCAGCGCGGCATAGGCGGTGAGGGCGGCGACAAGAATCGGGACCTGTCGCGTTCTCAGCCACCAGACCATCGGATCACCCTTCCGTCGTGGTGGCGGCGGGCAGGGTTTCCGGAGCAGGCTTGCACTGCTGGAGTAACCGGGTGTTGCGCGTGAACCAGGACAGCTGCTCGTCGGACGACAGCTTCGTCACCTTGCGCACCACGGGCATGATGCGTGGATCGGCGGCCCTCTTCTCGCCGTACTGGCTCAGGATCTCGCTCTCGTCCATACCGGCCTTGAGCATGAGCCAGGCGACGAGTGTGCCCACGTTGCCGACCTGGACGTCCGACGCGGTTTGGCAGGGCGGGATGGCGGGCAGGGCCGAAGCCGCGATACCGGCCTCCAGATCTACCTCACTCATCTCCCGGGAGAGGAACAGCCGCCACGTCCGCTCGTCGACTTCGGCAGCCTCGGACACGAACGCGATCTCCTTCGGCTGCTTCAGCCCCGCGTCGACAAGACGGGGAACGACCGTCTTCGAGGCCTCGGTCAGCGCCCCCAGCCTGTCCGCCACCTCCACGGGAACGCAGATCCGCGGGTCGCCGTCCGCACACACGGGCGGATCGGTGCGGGCGTAAACCGGCGGGTTTCCGTCCCAGTCACGCACGGGCGCGATGGCCGCAGCGCTGAACACACCCAGGCAGACCGCGGACGCGGCAGCCGCCGCGCCGACGCGCAGGAAGCGACCCCGACGCCACCGGGCGATCTCCGCGCTGACCAGGACAGCTGTCAGGAAACCTGTGGCGATCACCGTCGGAACCACCAGGGCGACCGGGTTCATGGTGATCGTGACGTCCCCGTAGGGAGCGTCGAGCCAGCCGGTGAGTTCCCTCACCCACATCGGTGTGATCGTGACGGGCATGACCAGACACAGGTAGTCGACCACCAGAATCACCGGTGTGGCGAGAACACGCGGCAGCAACATCCCGAGCCCGTAGCCGACGGCCGTGTGGACGACGACGAGGTACCCGGCCATGGCCAACACGCCCAGGTGCGGCCAGTCATGGGCCGCGCCCGTCTCCACGCGCACGGTCAGCAGGCACACGACGACCGCCGCCACTCCGACGAGCGCCACCGGCCACAAGCCGCTGAACGCGATGGCGTACCTGCCTCGCACGGGCCCGAGCCGGTGGACCCCCGCCCGTCGCAACCGCCCTGCCTCCCATGCCGCGAAGGCGGCGCAGGCAGGGGCGTAGAAGGGAAGTGTGTGCCCGACCAGAGCGGTGTTCCCGGCCCAGTAGGCCGGTTCGTTCCCTGCCTCGTGGCTGGTGACCAACCACACCCACCCGAGGGCCAGAGGAGCGATCCAGGCGACGCCCGTGGTGCGCAGTGCCGTGGCTATACGCATGCCGGACCCCGTTCCTGGATCGTCACGTAGTACGCGGCTTCCGCGACGCGGCCCGGAGCCGTGCCGTGCGGGGCCAGGGCGAGGAACTCGTGCACCGAACCGGCGAATCGGATGGTTCCGCCGTCGAGTACGACGACATGGTCGTAGGTCTCCTCCAGATCGGCGACATCATGGGTGGAGAGCACCACATGCTGGTCCAGCCCGCTCAGGATCTCGTGGAAGACCCGGCGCTGGCGCGGGTCCATACCGGCTGTCGGCTCGTCGAGCAGGAGGACCTCGGCCTGATGCACCAGTGACTGCGCGACGCCGACCCGGCGTTGCTGTCCACCCGAAAGCCGGCGGACCTTCCGGTCGGCCAGGTCGGCGAGCTCCACCCGTTCGAGAGCGTGAAGGGCACGGTCCCAGGCATCGCGGCGGCTCATGCCCTTCAGCCACCCGACGTAAGCCACCTGCTCCCGGGCGGTCAGACGTGGCACCGACTCGATCTGCTGGGGAAGCCAGGCGACGCATCGCCGGAACGCAGCGAGGTCGCCGCGCCGTGCGGTCGTCCGCCCGTCGTACGCGACGGTGCCCGCATCCGGTCGCAACACGGAAGCCGCCAGCGACAGGACTGTTGACTTCCCGGCACCGTTGGGGCCGAGGAACACCGTCCGTCCGGGTGGGAAGTCGATGGTGAAACTCTGGACGACAGGCACTCTGCGGCGATAGCCGAAGTCGACCGAGCGGAAGCCGATGGGCATGGTGCGCACTCTCTCGGGGTGGGGAAGCCCGCACCTGACCGGTGCGGGCCGTGGCATGCCTGCAATCACCACATGTGAACGCGTGAGACAGACATCGTCGGCCCCACGATGCTGCTCCCGTTCACCTGCTTGATCTGGAAGTACAGGTCGTCGCCCTTGCGCCCGGTCCACTCCCCGTGGGACTGGCCGCCGCCGAAGCAGGCGGTGAAGGTCTTCTTCTCCCAGTTCTCGTTCGGAGAGGTGTAGTTGTAGTTGATGAGCTGAACCTGGGTCGACTCCGTCACATACCCGTGGTCCGAGGTTGTGCAGTTGTAGAAGTCGATGATCGTCGGGGCTGTGCCGATGTCGGTCTTGTTGGACTTGAACCCGGCCACCACGCCTTTCATGTAACTGTCGATGGCCTGCAGCGATATGCCCCCTTGCTTCCCCCCGACCGCATCTTCGGCGGATGCGGCGGGTGCGGCGGCGAGAGGGAGCAGAGCCGCGCAGGCCACGACCGCGGCAGTCCTGCAGAAGTTTCGAGAAGTACGCATGAATCACTCCTGGCACGGTGACGTTCACGAAGCACGGACGGCCTCGTGGCCCTCCCCCAAGGGCTTGGCTCCGGAAAGAGCCCCCAGATCTTTGCCGAGCAGACGGGAAACCGTCGGCGAATGATCACGAATGTGAAGATGGCGTGCTCAACTTCGGCTCAATAGAGCACAGTTGGCCAGAAGTTAACTCCGTGTTCAGGCAGTTCGACCGCGACCCCATGCCCCCGACGGACGCCGACGAGTCATACCCGCAAAGCATGGGGACCGGCGGTCGGCGATCCGCGTGTATCCGTGCGGCACGCTGCTGTCGGGCCGTTCCCACTCCCGCGCGCCCGGGTAGGCGCCGGTGTACGGCTCCGAGCCCTTCCCCCGCGGGGCTCTGTCCGGCGTAACCGAGGGCTGTCACCCGTACGGCCGTACACCGGGCAGGTTCCCGGTCCCGCTCAGCGCCGTCCCGCTCAGCTTCGGGGCGCGGAACCCCGTGCGGTGAGCATGTCCGCCATCAGGTCCAGCTCGGACCGCTGGGCCGCGACCATGCCCTCGGCCAGGCGCTTCTCCGCGGGTACGGCGCACCGCTCGGCGCAGCCGCGGGCCATCGCGACGCCGCCCTTGTGGTGGTCGGTCATCAGCTGCAGGAAGAGGATCTCCGCCTTTTCACCGCGGGCCTCGCGGAGAGCATCCAGCTCGGTCCGCGTAGCCATGCCGGGCATGAGGGCGCCGTCGTGATCCATCCCCTCCGTGCCGGACATCCCGTCCATACCTGCCATGTCATGGCCGGCGTGGGCGTCCGGCATCCAGGACATCGGACCCTGCCCGTCGGGAGCCGTCTTCGGCAGCTCCCACAGGTCGAGCCAGCCGAGCAGCATGCCGCGCTGGTTGGCCTGGGTGTTGGCGATGTCGTACGCGAGGCGCCGAACCTCCTCGTCCCGCGTCACGTCCCGCACGATGAAGGACATCTCCACCGCCTGCTGGTGGTGGACGGCCATGTCGCGCGCGAAGCCCGCGTCCGCCGACCCGGAGGTGGGGGTGCGGGGCTGTGCGGGAGCGGCGTCACCCCGGGCGGAGGCGACCGTCGCCGCCCCCGCGAACAGCAGGGCGAGGGTCACGGCCGAGCCGGCCACCCACCGGGTACGCCGGGTGCGTACGGAGGCGCTCACCCGTCGACCCCGCCGGTGCACGGGGCCCCCGGCTCCGGTGTCTGGGCGCCCTGCACGTACTTGGCGAAGAACCTGGCCACCCGCGGATCGTCCGCGCCGTCCACGGTGACCTGCTTGCCCCAGGCGCTCAGCATGACCGCACCCGCCTGTCCCTCGTACGGGGACATCAGCGAGTAGGGGGTGTCCTTGACGCGGGAGGCGAGTGCCTTGACGTCGGCGTCCTGTGCCTCGGGGCTGTACGTCACCCAGACCGCGCCGTGCTCCAGGGCGTGGACCGCGTTGACGTTCGGCACTGCCTTTTCGTATACAACGCCGTCGCAGTTCAGCCAGGCCGGGTTGTGGTCCCCGCCCACGGGCGGCTCCATCGGGTACGCCACCTCGGTCGTGACGTGGTTGCGGGTCAGCTTCTCCGCGTCCCAGGACTTCTCGCCGCTGATGGGTTGGGCGGCGAGCTTCGCCCTGTCGTCCTCGGTCTGCTTGGCGTCCTGGGCGGCGTTCTCCTCGCTCCGTACCTTCGCCTCGGACTTCTCCAGCAGCATGTAGGAGCCGAATCCCAGCAGGCCGGCGACCACGGCGGCGCTCACGCCTATCGCGAGCGCCCGGTTGCGGCGGTCGCGCGCGCGGTCGGCGTCGCGCATCTGCTCTATACGGGTCCTGCGGTCGAAGCTCATGTCGTCGGGTCCTTCTGCCAAGGGGTAGGGAGGGACGGGAGCGGAGCGGGTGGAACGGGTGCGCGGGAGGCCGTACCGGCACCCCGGTGGGCCCCGCACACCACGGCCGCCGATCGTAGTGGGTGGCCGCGTGCTCTCTCTCACACCGTGTGCGTAATCTGGGTGAAATCCGGGGTCGTGATACTGAGGTGTCCCCCTACCCCGGGCGGTGGTGCACGGACCGTCTGAACTGCAAGGATGTGGCTATGGACAAGCAGCAGGAATTCGTCCTCAGGACGCTTGAGGAGCGTGACATCCGCTTCGTACGGCTGTGGTTCACCGATGTTCTCGGTTACCTCAAGTCCGTCGCCGTGGCCCCGGCCGAGCTCGAACAGGCCTTTGACGAGGGCATCGGCTTCGACGGGTCGGCCATCGAGGGCTTCGCCCGTGTATACGAATCGGACATGATCGCCAAGCCGGACCCCGGCACGTTCCAGATCCTCCCCTGGCGTGCGGAGGCTCCCGGCACGGCCCGGATGTTCTGCGACATCCTGATGCCGGACGGCTCGCCCTCCTTCGCGGACCCGCGCTTCGTCCTCAAGCGCATCCTCGCGAAGACCTCCGACCTGGGCTTCACCTTCTACACCCACCCGGAGATCGAGTTCTTCCTGCTGAAGAACAAGCCGGTCGACGGCAGCCGACCCACCCCGGCCGACAGCTCCGGCTACTTCGACCACACCCCGCAGAACGTCGGCATGGACTTCCGCCGCCAGGCGATCACCATGCTCGAATCGATGGGCATCTCGGTCGAGTTCAGCCACCACGAGGGTGCTCCCGGGCAGCAGGAGATCGACCTCCGGTACGCCGACGCTCTCTCGACCGCCGACAACATCATGACCTTCCGCCTGGTCATGAAGCAGGTCGCGCTGGAGCAGGGCGTGCAGGCCACCTTCATGCCGAAGCCGTTCTCGGAGTACCCGGGCTCCGGCATGCACACCCACCTGTCCCTCTTCGAGGGCGACCGCAACGCCTTCTACGAGTCGGGGGCCGAGTACCAGCTCTCGAAGGTCGGCCGGTCCTTCATCGCGGGCCTGCTCAAGCACGCCGCCGAGATCTCCGCCGTGACGAACCAGTGGGTCAACTCCTACAAGCGCATCTGGGGCGGCTCCACCCGCTCCGCCGGCGCCGGCGGCGAGGCGCCCTCCTACATCTGCTGGGGCCACAACAACCGCTCCGCGCTGATCCGCGTCCCGATGTACAAGCCCGGCAAGACCGGCTCGGCCCGTGTCGAGGTCCGTTCCATCGACTCCGGCGCCAACCCCTACCTGACGTACGCGGTGCTGCTGGCCGCAGGGCTCAAGGGCATCGAGGAGGGCTACGAGCTCCCGGCCGGCGCCGACGACGACGTGTGGGCGCTGTCGGACTCCGAGCGCCGCGCGATGGGCATCGAGCCGCTCCCGCAGAACCTGGGCGAGGCCATCTCCCTCATGGAGAAGAGCGAACTGGTCGCCGAGACCCTGGGCGAGCACGTCTTCGACTTCTTCCTGCGCAACAAGAAGCAGGAGTGGGAGGAGTACCGCAGCGAGGTCACGGCCTTCGAGCTGAAGAACCTGCTGCCGGTGCTGTAACGGCAGGTCGGAGCAGTTTCCCGCTGATTCGGCGGATGGGGCCGCCGGTCACGGACCGGTGGCCCCATGGTGTCTCACGCGCCCTGGATCGTTCGGCGCCGGATCGGTGCCCTCCTGCAAGCCGTCCGTGGCCTTCCGGTGCGTCGCTGCTCGAATCCCGCCTGTCCTGGGAGTGGGAAACTCAGCTCCGGGTTCCGCAGTCGGCGCCCAGATCGATCCCGGACAGCCCTCCAGCGGGTACAACTCGTCTGTTGGTGAAGCGCTCCAGCCCGACTCCCGGCGAACCACGTCGGGGTCACGGTTCGCGCTTGAGGCCCGTCAGGCGGGGCCGGGCGGAGCTGTCGGCCGTGACTCAGACCTTCTCGACGGCTACGCGGGGGTGGTCTGCGGTGAGCATGGCGACGTCCTCGACGTCCGAGGTCAGGATCGTGATGCGCCCGGGGTGGGCCAGGGCTGTGGCACAGAGCATGGCGTCGATGGCGTATTTGTGGCCATGTAGTCCGGCCGCGCGCAGTAGCGCCGCCGCTGACCGGGCGGTGGCCTGAGTGACGGGCTCGACCCGGAGCCGGGACAGCGTCCATTGCAGTGCGGCGTCGTTGATCTTTGGGTGAATCACCTCGACGAGGACCGCGGCGGAGGTGACGACGGGCAGGTCGGCGTCGCGGGCGGCGGTGAGCCACTCCTGGACTTCACGGTCACGCTGGACGGCCTTGGCCAGGCCGTCGCTGTCCAGGATCAGAGCGTTGCTCACGCGGCCGCACCGGCACCGGAGGCGGGAGTGCCGGTGAGCTTGGCCCGCTTGGCGGCAACGGATTCCGGATCGGCAGGGCCGTTGACACTCTCGAAATCGGCAATCAGCTCGTCCAGGCTGTCGCGCTCGATCTGCCGCTGCGCAGCCTTCTCGAGGTAGGCGGACACGCCTCGCTTGCCGACCCGCTCTCGGATCGCCTGCAGAGTGCCGGCGGCGAGGGAGACCGAGATGCCGCTGCTGGGTCCGTCGCCGGGCAGGAAGTCGGTGTCGTCGTCAGCCATGAGCCGAGAATAGCAATTCAAATGCCATAAGACGGCGCGCGGCGCCGGGCGGGATGTCACCGAGTTCCGCTGGGTCAGTGTGTCTGCCGATCTGGAGGACGACGTGCCGGTCGGGCTGGACGTGGCCGGCGACGGGCACGCCGACCATGGCGATTGGGCGGCGCGACAGGGTAAGGCTGATCACCCGTTTCGGTGCGGGGCCGGACGGAGGGGCGGGGCGCGGCAGGTCAGCCCGGGGGGATGAGGGCGGCGGCCGCCTCCAGCTCGGCGATCGAACCGGACATGATGGTCCGTACGTGTGCGCTGATGTGCCCCACGGGCCAGTCCCACCAGGCGACGGCGAGGAGGCGTGCCACGTCCCCTTCCTCGTAGCGGGTGCGCAGCAGGCGGGCCGGGTTGCCGCCGACGATGCCGTAGTCGGGTACGTCGGAGGTGACGACGGCGCCGGAGGCGATGATCGCTCCGTGGCCGATGCGTACGCCCGGCATGACCGTGGTTCCGTGGCCGAACCAGACGTCGTTGCCCACGACGGTGTCGCCCCGGCCGGGCAGGTCGGTGATGAGGTCGAAGTGCTCGGCCCAGGAGCCGCCCATGGTCGGGAAGGGGAAGGTGGACGGGCCGTCCATGCGGTGGTTCGCGCCGTTCATGATGAACCGGGTTCCGGTGCCCAGCGCGCAGTACTTGCCGATGACGAGCTTCTCCGGGCCGTAGTGGTACAGCACGTTGCGCGTCTCGAACGCGGTCGGGTCGTCGGGGTCGTCGTAGTACGAGAAGTCGCCCACCTCGACGAGCGGCGACTTCACCAGAGGCTTGAGCAGCACGACGCGCGGGTGCTCGGGCATGGGGTGGAGCACGGTGGGATCTGCGGGAACGGGCGGCATCGGTGGGGCGGTTCCTCTCGGCGGGCCACTAGTGCGACAGGTGTTGCTTTAATATGCTGACACGGCCTTCTCGTGTACATCAACCGGATTCTGGATTCCCGATGACAGTCCCGCCCGGAACCACAGGCGGCGCGGATGCTGACCGCGCCGGCTCAGGCAGCACCGCCTCTACGGGCGGCGGGTCCGGCGGCCGCCGCCGCCCCGGTGGTCGTACCGCGCGCATCCGTGCCCAGGTCCTCGACGCGGTCCGCGCCGAGCTCGGAGAGCACGGCTACGAAGGACTCACGATGGAGGGCGTCGCGAACCGCGCCGGCGTCCACCGCGCCACGGTCTACCGGCGCTGGCAGGACGTGGGCGGTCTGCTGGTCGACGTCATCGACGCGGCCGGCGAGATCGACTGGGAGCCGGCTGACACCGGGTCCCTCGCGGGTGATCTGGCCGCCCTCAACGAGGAGATCCAGGAGTCCCTCCGCGTACGGCCGTCCTTCGCGGCAGCGCTGATGGCGGCCTCGTTCCACTCCGAACAGGCGGCGCGGGCCCAGACGAGGCTGTGGGCGGACCGTTACGCCCAGTGCGAGATCCTGGTCGAGCGCGCGGAGGCGCGCGGCGAACTCCCGCAGGGGCGCACGGATGCCCGGAGCCTGCTGATCGCCGCGACGGCGCCCGTCTACCACGAGCTGGTGCTCCTGCGGGCCGACCCGGACCCGGCGCTGCCGGGGCGCGCGGCGGGGGCGGCGGTGCTCGCGGCCGCGGCGGGAGCATTCTCGGTCGAGCCGGCGGAGGGGTAGCGCGAGGGGCCGGGCGGGGCCGCCTTCGGGCGTCCTGCCGGGGCGGCGGGACGATATCCGTCGGATCCCCGCCCGCCCATGAACTGAGTCCCAGAAGCACTTCACCGAGGGAGAGTTATGACCAGCAGATTCACCGAGCTGACCGTCGACTGCCGCGATCCGGAGAGGCTCGCCGCCTTCTGGTGCGAGGTGCTGGGCTTCGAGGTGATCGAGCGGAGCGACGGCAAGGTCGAAATCGGGTCCTGGGTGCCGACCGTGGAGGAGGTCAGGGCCCGTCAGATGCCGCCCACCCTGGTGTTCATCCGGGTACCGGAGGGCAAGGCGGTGAAGAACCGGCTCCACCTCGACGTCAGCCCGATCGACGCCGGCACCGAGGAGGAGGTGGCGCGGCTCGTGGGCCTCGGCGCCACTCGGGCGGATGTGGGTCAGGGGCCGGACCGGAGCTGGGTGGTCATGGCCGACCCCGAGGGCAACGAGTTCGACGTGCTGCGCACTCTGGCCCCGTAGAACGTGATACTTGCCCGGCGTCGCAGACCGGCCTGCTCGGCAGACAGGGCATGCTCACCACCGAGTTGGGAGTGCACTTTGCTTTTCGACGTCACCCGCGGCGAACTCGCCGGCCTCTTCGGCGAGCACCGGCTCGCGACCCTGCCGGACACCGCCTTTCCACCGTACGCGGCGCAGACCGAGGGGGCTCGCCTGCTACGGGAGGTGGGCGTCCCCACCGGGACGCTCGGCCTGCGTGAGCCAGGCGGAGCGCTGCCCCTCGTCCGGGACGTGGTCCGGGTGGTGGAGTTCGGGCATGTCGGCGAGGAAGCGGGCCTATGGCCGGTCATCGGCTGGCTGCTCAACGCCCACCTCGCCCTCGACCCCGCTTCCGGCGCGGTGCACGTCTTCGACACCGACGCGGTGTCCGCATGTGCGCTCCACACGGACGTCTCCTCCCTCGTCGAGGTCGCCTTCCGGTTCCAGCGTCTGCTCGACGAGTTCACCTTCGGCATCGACGATGCCGACGAGGAGGCCGGCTTCGAGCGCCTGGAGGAGGAGGTCGGGCGTATCCGCAGGGAGACGAGCGCCATCGACCCGCTGCCCTTCCGGGACGACGACACCGTCTGGGCGGTGGTCGGCGACGAGATCGCGGAGGGGCGGCGTTTCCTGGCCGACAGCCCGGGAGGCCGCTCGCTGTACGGGTGACCGGCGCCGTCCCCGGCCTGTGGGCCGCCCTGTGTGACGCACGGGCCGACGTACGGGCGGACAGCCTGTTCCAGTGTGTGCGCTCACCTCGCCGGGGGCCGCTCCGGCCGGCGCCTCCCCGGCCGCTGTCCGCTTACCGGGGAGGCGGCGGACCTCAGGAGGCGGTGCAGGTCAGGCCGCTGGGCGCGCTGCCCGGGGCGCCGGTGGCCGTGAACCCGAACGTCGACGTGGCACCCGGTGCCACGGCCCCCGCCCACGCGGCGTTCCGCACGGCGACCGTGCCGCTGGTGCCGGTGTGCACGCCGTTCCAGAGGCTTCCGAGTGTCTGCCCCGGAGGCAAGGGCATGGCGACGGTCCAGCCGTTCAGGGGGGAGGCGCCGTCGTTCCTCACCGACACCTCGCCCTGGTAGCCGCCGGACCAGCTGTTCACGGTGCGGTAGGCGGCGGAGCAGGCGGGGGTGCCGCCACCCTCGTCCGGACCACCGTCGTCGCCGTCACCGTCGCCGGGGCCGCCTCCGGTGGAGGTGAGGACCGGGGTCTGCCAGGTTCTCCAGGCCGAGAGGTCACCGGACTTGAGCGGGGAGACCCTGAACACCCCTGGTGCGCTGCCCGTGTTCAGCAGGTACTTACGTACGCTCTGCTGCAGCGGGGCCTTCCACTCCGCCCTGGCCGCGCAGTGCGTGCCGTCCTGCACGTCCGACCAGTAGCTGATGTCGGCCCCGGCGCCGAGCGCCTTGTAGACCTCCGCGCCGCCGAGGGCGGCGACACTGCCCGACCTGGCGGCCAGCCAGTCCACGTGCGGGTTCTCCATGAGGAACAGGCCGCGTGGAGCGACCATCCCGATGATCTCGTGGGTGTCCACCGGCAGGGCGGCAGGGTTTCCGGTGAACGAGCCGAAGGCGTCGCCGAGCCACGGCTGCTCCGAATAGGCGCTGCTCAGCGGCTGTGCGCCGCCCTCCCCGGGGATGCCGCGGAAGGCGGGGGCGCCACCCGAACCGGACTCGATCGGCATCGTCAGATCGATCCGCTGGTCGAACGCGCCGGCCACGAGGGCGCCCTTGCCGAAGCGCGAACAACCCGTCACGCCGGTCGCGTCCGCCGTGAGCAGGCTCCCGCCCGACTGCTCGATGACGTCGATGATGCGGCTGACGCCCCAGGACCAGGCCATCAGCAGCCCGGTGCTGCTGCCCGACCCGTAGACGCTGTAGAAGGCGCCCTGTTTGGCATTTCGTGCCGTGCCCTCCTTGCCCACGGTGTACGGGTCGAAGTTGATGACCGCCGCACCCGAGGCCTTGAGGGTGGCCGTGTCCGCGCCGAGTCCTCCCAGGACGACCACGGCGGGGAAAGGGCCCTGGCCGGAGGGGAGTTCGACCTTGGCGGAGAAGCTGGAGCTCTTGCCCTGATCCGTCACGTTCACCGTGATGCCCGTCGAGGAGACGGTTCCGGTGACGGAGGCGGGCCTGGCCGGCTTCTGGCCGTAGACCGACCTCTCCGCCTGCTCCCTGATCTCGGCGCGGCGGCAACGCCAGTCGGAGACCGTCGAGACGCGGGTGCCGTCCATCCGCCTGAAGGGGTCGGGCAGCTTCGTCTCGGTCGGCGAGGTGCCGGGGCCGGGTACCGCGCAGTCGGCGCCCTCGTCCTCGACCCCGGGGCCGGCCAGGATCGCCGCGGCAGGTCTGTCCGCGGCGTTCGCCTGCGGGGTGAGGGAAGCGGTGGTCAGGGTGCCGAACGTCAGCAGGGCGGCCGCCGTGGCCAGGGCCCTTGTTCTCGGTCTGTGAAGGCGTAAGGCGAATGAGCGCATGGGGGACCTCCGGAAGGCGCGCAGGGGAAGGTGCTCGGATCGGTCGCATTTCGGACCGGTGGTGGGAGCGCTCCCGAGCGTAGGGAGAGGGGGCAGGGGTGGCAACGGCCCGGTCGTCACCAGCTCAGGTTGGCCCTTCTTGACCTCTCCGGAAGGCGCGGCACGGTGCGCCAATGGGGTCGGAAGGGCGGAAATCGGCCAGTTGACGGCGCGCGGGCAAGGCTGCGCAACAGGCGCTTTTGGTCAGTTTCGATTCAATCTTCGAAACATTCGAAGGGGATTGGGGGCTGGTCGGGTGTGCCGAGTGAACCGAACGCCCCTGGGAGCCGCCCCTGGTCTCCGTCGTGCACGGATGCCGCCCGCCCGTGCTCGTCGGGTATGGTGATGCGTCCCGAGACCGGGATCGACCAAGGAGGTGAGACCCATTACCGCTTCAGCAGGCTGGGCGCTCACCCCTCGCCGTCGCGTGGCCGTAGGGGCCTGAGCGATCGCGGAGCGCTCATCGGTTTCCCGAAAGGCTCCGTGCGTGTCACTCTCCGAATCCTCCCTCAGTCCGTCCACGATCGTCGCCGAACTACGCGCCGCAGGCTGCGTCTTCGCCGAGGACGAGGCCCAACTCCTGCTCTCCACCGCGAGCGGCCCCGCAGCACTCGCCGCCATGGTCGAACGCCGGGTGGCCGGGCTTCCCCTCGAACACGTCCTGGGATGGGCCGAGTTCTGCGGACTGCGTATCGCGGTCGACCCGGGGGTCTTCGTGCCCCGCCGCCGTACCGAGTTCCTGGTCCGCCAGGCCCTGGCGCTGGCACCCGCCCGCGCGGTGGTGGTCGACCTCTGCTGCGGCAGCGGCGCGCTCGGCATGGCACTGGTCTCCTCACTGGAGGAGGCCGAACTCCACGCGTCCGACGTGGAGCCGGCCGCCGTACGCTGCGCCCGCCGCAACGTGGGCCCGCGCGGAACGGTCTACGAGGGCGACCTCTACGCACCCCTTCCGCCCACCCTGCGCGGCAGGGTCGACGTCCTCCTCGCCAACGTCCCGTACGTGCCGACGGGTGACGTCGAGCTCCTGCCCGCCGAGGCGCGGGTGCACGAGCCGCGCGTGGCCCTCGACGGCGGCGGGGACGGGCTCGACGTGCTGCGCCGGGTCCTCGCGGAGGCCCCCGGCTGGCTGGCCCCCGGCGGCAGCCTGCTGGTCGAGACGAGCGAGCGGCAGGCGGAGCGCGCCGAGGAGACGGTGGGGAGCGGAGGGCTCGCCGCGCGCGTCGTCGCCTCGGAGGAGCTGTACGCCACCGTCGTCATCGGGACCATGCCGCGGTAGCTGAGGGCTGTCCCGCCTCACCGGGGCCGGCGGCCGGGTGGGGAACGGCCGGAAGCGGGGCGCACGACACGGTCCGGCACAGGCACCCCCGCCCGCCGCTCCGGATTCACCGGTACGGGCTAGGCTCGAAGAGCGGGTATGTGTGATCGGCGGGCAGGAGACACGGGATGACGACGGTGCCGGGACGCAGAAGCAGTACGTTCACACGCCTGCTGCGGCACGGTTTCACCGACCCCTCGGCCGCCGAGCGGCTGCTGGATCTCCCGGAGCTCGCCTCCGTACGCTCCGATCCCGTCCTCTTCGACGCCCTCGGGGCGACCGCGGACCCGGATCTGGCCCTGCACAGCCTCGTACGGCTCGTGGAGGCCGAGGAGGCGGCCGAGCGGCAGATCCTGCTGGACACGCTCGTCACGGCCAAGCCCCTCCGCGACCGGCTCCTCGGGGCCCTCGGCGCCTCCGAGGCGCTCGGGGACCATCTGGCGCGGCACCCGCGTGACTGGCAGGTGCTGGTCACCTACGAGGCCACCGACCTGCACCCCGGCGTCCCCGAGTTCGAGCACATGCTCTCCGACGCGGTGGATCCCGACTCCCTGCGGGCCGCCTACCGGAGGTCACTGCTGTCGATAGCGGCACGCGACGTGTGCGGGACGACGGACGTCGCCCAGGTCGCCGCCGAGCTGGCCGACCTGGCGACGGCGACCCTCCGGGCAGCGCTCGCCATAGCGCGGGCCGACGCACCCGCCGACGCCGCGCGGTGCCGGCTCGCCGTCATCGCGATGGGCAAGTGCGGCGGGCACGAGCTGAACTACGTCTCGGACGTCGACGTCATCTTCGTCGGCGAACCCCTCGACGGCGCGGAGGAGAGCGCCGCGCTGCAGGCCGCGACCCGGCTCGCCGCGCACATGATGCGGATCTGCTCCGACACCACCGTCGAGGGCACCATCTGGCCCGTCGACGCCAACCTCCGCCCCGAGGGCCGCAACGGCCCCCTGGTGCGGACGCTGAGTTCCCACCTCGCCTACTACCAGCGCTGGGCCAAGACCTGGGAGTTCCAGGCCCTGCTCAAGGCGCGGCCGGTCGCCGGTGACCCCGAGCTCGGAGCGGCGTACGTCGAGGCGCTCTCCCCGCTGGTGTGGCAGGCCGCAGAGCGGGAGAACTTCGTCGCCGACGTGCAGAAGATGCGCCGCAGGGTCGTCGACAACATCCCCGCCGACCGCGTCGACCGCGAGCTCAAACTCGGCCCCGGTGGGCTCCGGGACGTCGAGTTCGCCGTCCAGCTGCTCCAGCTCGTCCACGGCCGCAGCGACAGTACCCTGCACTCCGGGTCCACGCTGGAAGCCCTGAAGGCCCTCGCCGACGGCGGATACGTCGGGCGCGCGGACGCGGCGCAGCTGGACGAGGCGTATCGCTTCCTGCGCTCCATGGAGCACCGCATCCAGCTCTACCGGCTGCGCCGCACTCACCTGGTGCCCGAGGAAGACTCCGACCTGCGCAGGCTCGGGCGTTCCCTCGGCCTGCGCACCGACCCGGTCGCCGAGCTCAACAGGGCCTGGCGGCGCCACGCCTCCGTCGTGCGCAGGCTGCACGAGAAGCTCTTCTACCGGCCGCTCCTGGACGCGGTCGCCCAGCTCGCCCCCGGCGAGAGCAGACTCAGCGCCAGGGCCGCCGTCGTCCGGCTGGAAGCCCTCGGTTACGCCGATCCCGCCGCCGCGCTGCGCCACCTGGAGGCCCTCTCGTCGGGCGTGTCCCGGAAGGCCGCGATCCAGCGCACCCTGCTGCCCGTGCTGCTCGGCTGGTTCGCGGACTCCGCCGATCCGGACGCCGGGCTCCTCGGCTTCCGGCAGGTGTCCGACGCCCTCGGCAAGACCCCGTGGTACCTGCGACTGCTGCGCGACGAGGGGGCCGCGGCCGAGAACCTCGCCCGCGTCCTGTCCGCCGGCCGGCTCGCCCCCGACCTGCTGATGCGGGCCCCCGAGGCGGTCGCCATCCTCGGCGACCCGGAAGGTCTCAAGCCGCGCACCCGGGAGCACCTGGAGCAGGAAGTCCTGGCCGCCGTCGGCCGCGCCCCCGGCGCCGAGGCTGCGGTCGCCGTCGCACGCGGGGTACGGCGCCGTGAGCTGTTCCGGACGACCGCGGCCGACCTCATCGGTTCGTACGGCACCGAGGAGAACCCGGCCGAGCCCGACCCCGGTGCCCTCGTCGACCGGGTCGGTTCCGCGGTCACCGACCTGAACGCCGCCACCCTCTCCGGGGCGTTGCGCGCCGCCGTCCGCGCGCGGTGGGGCGACACACTGCCGACCCGGTTCGCGGTGATCGGCATGGGCCGCTTCGGGGGACACGAACTGGGCTACGGCTCCGACGCGGACCTCCTCTTCGTGCACGAACCGCGCGAGGGGGTCGCCGACGAGGAGGCGACCCGGGCGGCCAACACCGTCATCACGGAGATGCGCAGACTCCTGGAACTGCCGACCGCGGACCCGCCCCTCCTGATAGACGCGGATCTGCGACCCGAGGGGAAGACCGGGCCGATGGTCCGCACCCTGAAGTCGTACGCCGCCTACTACCGGCGCTGGTCACTGGTCTGGGAGAGCCAGGCACTGCTGCGCGCCGAGCCGATGGCCGGGGACGAGCAGCTGGGCCGCGCCTTCGTCGAGCTGATCGACCCGCTGCGGTACCCGGTGGAGGGACTCGGCGACGACGCGGTACGGGAGATCCGGAGGCTCAAGGCGCGGATGGAGTCGGAACGCATGCCGCGCGGCGCCGACCCCACGCTCCACACCAAGCTGGGGCGCGGCGGGCTGAGCGATGTCGAGTGGACGGTACAGCTGATGCAGATGCAGCACGGCTGGGCCGAGCCGGGCCTGCGGACGACGCGGACCAGGCAGGCCCTCGCGGCCGCCTGCGCGGCGGATCTGATCCCGGTGGAGGAGGCCCAGACGCTGGACGAGGCGTGGGTGCTCGCCTCGCGGGTGCGCAACGCGGTGATGCTCGTACGAGGGCGGCCCGGCGACACCTTCCCCTCCAACCCGCGGGAACTCACGGCTGTCGGGCGCTATCTCGGCTACGAGCCGGGGCACGTCGGCGACATGCTGGACGACTACCGGCGGATCACCCGGCGGGCCCGCGCGGTCGTGGAGGAACGCTTCTACGGTGCGGCTTCCTGACGCCCCGGCAGCGGATCGCCCGGCTTCCCGGGCTGGGCCTGCGGCGCGGACGACGGAGCGGAACTCCCCCTACGGGAAGGGGAGTTCCACTGCTGTCGGCCGGTCTCAGCGCACGGTGAGGCGGGTCAGCCGGGCGTCGCCCCTCCGGCCCGCGTCCGTTGACAGCGCCACGTACCGGGCGGTGCCGTCCGTCGTGAGCTGCCGGGTCCTGCCGTGCCCCGTCGGCCGCCCCGCCGGGGTGTAGGTCAGACCGTCGGCGCTGAACTCCGCCTCCAGCGACGGGATCCGGCCGCCGGTCCACTCGGTGCGGATCTCCCGGACCGGGTGCTCGGCGCCGAGGTCGACGACCATCCGGCCGTCCGGGCCGGGCGTCCAGGACGTGTGCGGGTCACCGTCGACCGCCGCGGAGGGGGCCGACATCCCGGGCGGCAGCGGCGCGTTCGGGAAGACCGCGGCGCCCAGGGCGAGATCGTCCAGGGGGTAGGCCTCGGCACCGCGCAGGGTGACGGTGGTGGTGCGCCCCGCACGGACCACCGCGACCTCGCTGTGCCCCTGGCCGGTCACCCGTACCCCGCAGGACGGACCGGTCAGCCGCAGGGTGGCGGCGTCGACGACCTCCGCCCGCAGACCGGCGGGCAGCCGCCCTCCGTACGCGGGCGCCAGCACCATCCGCGGGGCCAGCAGCTCGGCCGTCGAGGCGTCGAGCGAGGCATCGAGGACGCTGCCGTCGGAAGTCAGGGTCTGGCGTCCGCCGAAGAGAACCCTGCGCGAGCCGGACCCCGGAACGGCGATCCGTGTCGTGACCGGCTGGTCGGACAGGTTGAACAGGCTGAGGTGATCCTCCGTCAGAGCCGCTCGTACGCGGTCGTCCTCGGCCTTCGGGGCGTCACTGCGGGCGAGGTCCCGGAGTTCGTCCGCGGACGCGGCGGGGTAGCCCTCAACCAGCAGTGGCGCTGCCGGACCGTCGCCGAGGACGATCGTGTCGCCGTACACCGTGATCGGAAGCTCCGATCCCCGCACCACCAGGCCGGCCCGTCCGTCGATGTCCAGCCACCCGCCGCGGCTGGAGACGTCCGGCTCCGGCCAGGCGGCGAGGTCCGTCCACCGCACGCCGTCCGCCGAGCCCTGCACGGTGTAGGCGCGTCCGGCCGCGGCCTCCCAGCGGAGGGTGACCCGGTCCACCGCACGCGGCGAACCGAGGTCGACGGCGATCCAGCTGTCCGCCCGGGGCCGGTCCGTCTTCGAAACGGCCCACCGTGTGGTGGGCCTGCCGTCGACCGCCAGAGCCGGCTCCTTGCCCGGGTCGTACGAGGACGCCGTCGCCGTACCGCCCGTGGCGAGGTCGGCGCCGTCGGCGCCGTCGCGGGCCTCGAAGGCGTAGAGGGAGTAGCCGTACGCGGGGTCCGGCAGCGCACCGGTCATACGCAGATGCCTGACCTCCGTCCTCGCGAAGGTGACGTCGTCCACGCGCGGAGCGGCGGCGGCCTGGCCGGAGTCCCGCGCGGCCACGGTGGCACCGCCCTCCGCGAAGCGGTAGACGCGGGAGCCCGTCAGGCCGGCCATCCCCGGCATGGTGAGGTTGTGGATCTCCAGGTGTCCCTCGCCGGCCGCGACACCGGTGGTCGCGTAGACGACGGCCCCCGAGGGCAGGGTGGTCAGGCCCGCCTGCCCCGTGTTCAGACGGACGACGGTGGCGCTGCCGTCGAAGCCGTCGCGAAGCCTGCTGTACGTGCGCACCCGCCGGCCGGTCACCTGCGCCGCGGTGCTCGGCAGGAACATGGGGCTCGCCCCGCTGAGCCGGAAGAGCCAGTCGTCATGAGCCGGCTGCCAGGCGAACTTCACGAACCCGGCCTTGGTGACCGCCCCCGCCCACGCCCCCGCCGACTGGTGGGACACCAGCCCGGGACCGCTGCCGAAGTCGGTGACACCCGAGGCGTGTTCGAACAGCTCCCGCGAGGACATCGGCCGCACCGCACGGCCCCGCTCCGCCGCCCAGAGATGCAGCAGATAGCTGATGGCCAGCTCCGCACGCGCCTCCGGTTCGTACTTCGGCTCGCCGGAGAACTTCGCCAGACGGTACTCCGGCGGGTACTTCTGGTACGCCTCCAGCCGCTCGGCGAGGGCCACCTCCGCCCGGGCCGCCGCACGGTCACCGGTCACCTGCGCGAGGAAGGCGAGCGGGATGACGTCGCGGCCGTAGAGGTGCTCCCGGTCGGCGACCATCGGCATCAGCGGCTCGCCGGCGTCACTCATCACCCCGAGCAGGGTGCGCCACAGCGGCCCGGCGTTCGGCTGGTCCGTGAGGACCTGGGGCATCGGACGTCCGGCGGCCATGAAGTGCGCGGCGTTGCGCCCGGACGTGCGCCACAGCTCCTCCTGGTAGTGCGGCCCGAAGGAACCGTGGTTCTCGACGATGAAGGTGTCGTACAGATTGCGGGCGGTGTTCCCGGAGACGGGCAGGCCGTCGACGAGCGCCGGGTTCACGAGGTCGGCCTGGGGCAGACCCGCCTCGTTGCGCGACCAGGTGCCGAACGCCTTCTCCCAGTCGGCGTGCCGCGGGTCGTCGGCGCCCCAGGCCAGCCCGGGGGCCAGGGACTGCGCGTAGACGCCCATCTCCTCCAGCTTGGTGTCGCCGACATGGCCGCCGAGCAGACCGTCCGGGCTCCAGTCGCCGGAGTCCGGGTCGTCCGCCGCGCCCAGGCCCGTCGTGTGGGCGGCCTGCTCGCGCGCGATCGTGTCCACATGGGCCCGGGTGGTCTCGTCGAGCTCGTCCCAGAGCAGCCGGGCGGCCAGGACGAAGTAGAGCTGGAAGGTGGTGTCGAAGAAGAGCTTGCGGCCCCACTGGGTGCCGCCGGTGAGCCGGTTGGACGCGGCGAAGTGCTGGATCGTGGCTATGGTCCGCGAGCGCAGCGTCGCCTCGTCGACCCCGGCGCGCTCACCGTCGTAGCTGCCACGTGTGAGCAGGACCGCGTTGCCGAGCACCACGGCGAAGCCGAAGTCCTTGTCCGTGTAGTAGCCGCGGGTCGCGTCCCACTGCGTCTCGGACCAGTGGGTGTGGTTCAGCAGGACGCGGTAGTACGTCTCCGCGATGCTGTCGGGCGCCGCACCCGGGCGCTCCTGGGCGCTCGCGGTCCCGTCGCCGAGAGTGACGGGGACGGTCGCCGCGAGGGCGGCTGCGCCGAGGATCTGGACGAACCGGCGGCGGTCCACGGAGAAGGGTGCATCGGGCACGCTGGGCGCCTTTCAGTAAGACAACGTTGTCAAACGGATGACCGAGATTCTTCGTCCGGAATGGTCCTTGCGTCAAGAGGCAGGCCGGGGGAGGGCGGCCGGAGCCGGCCTGCCGCCGGAGCCGAGGGATCCGGCAGGGGCGCTCTACGGGCGCGGGGCCGGTGCGGACGCCGCGGTCCCCTCCGTCGCCGCACCGCCCTCGGTGGCCCGGCCCGAGGCCGGGCGGGGGCGCAGTGGCCGCGAGGCGCGCAGCGCGGTCAGCCGGCCTCGTGCCGCGGTGATCCGCCGGGGGAGCCGGTGGGGCATGGAGCCGTACCAGGCGAACGAGACGGCCGCGCCGAACGCCAGGCACGCCACGCCGCCGACGGCGTCCAGCCAGAAGTGGTTGGCCGTCGCCACGATCACCACCAGTGTGGCCATGGGGTACAGGGCGCCGAGGATGCGCGCCCAGGGCGCGGTGGCCAGGGCGCAGATGGTCAGACCGCACCACATGGACCAGCCGATGTGCATGGACGGCATCGCCGCGTACTGGTTCGACATGTGCTTGAAGTTGCCCGAGGCCATCGAGCCCCACGTCTGGTGCAGCATCACCGTGTCGATGAAGGCGCCGCCGTTCATCAGCCGGGGCGGTGCCAGCGGGAACAGGTAGTAGCCGAGCAGGGCCACCGCCGTGGTGGCGAAAAGAATCAGACGGGTGGCGGCGTAACGACCCGGATGGCGCCTGAAGAGCCAGATCAGCACGCCGATGGTCACCACGAAGTGGAGTGTCGCGTAGTAGTAGTTCATCGACACGATCAGCCATGTGACCGAGTTGACGGCCCGGTTGACCGTTTCCTCGAAGGCCAGACCCACGGCGTGTTCGAGGGACCAGATCAGGTCGGCGTTGCGCAGGGCCGCGGTCTTCTGCTCGGGCACGGCGTTGCGCACCAGCGAGTAGAGCCAGTAACTGACCGCGATCAGCAGGATTTCGAACCAGAGACGCGGCCGGCGCGGCGAGCGCAGGGAGCTGAGGGAGGGGAGTCGCGGGCGCATGCGTGACAGGGAGATCGCTTTCGTGGAACGGGACACCGTCGAGCCGTCCGCGACGGGTGACGGGGTGGCCGCCGTGCGGTCTTCCTCTGTGGTCACGTGCGATTCACCCATAGGCGCAGAGTCTGCCAGATACGTCCCCCTCCGCCCGATGATCCTCCGGTAGGTCTCGGGTCGCACATCATGTACGTCACCGACGGGTGCCGGGCCCGGAGCCGGAGGCGGTTGAACCCCGTACGACGAGCTCGGGCATGAACACGAACTCGCTGTGCGGAGCGGGCGTGCCGCCGATCTCCTCCAGCAGGGTGCGTACGGCGGCCTGTCCCATCGCTGTCACCGGCTGCCGGATCGTGGTCAGCGGCGGGTCGGTGAACGCTATGAGCGGGGAGTCGTCGTACCCGACCACCGAGAGGTCGCGCGGCACCTCCATCCCGAGCCTCCGGGCGGCCCGGATCGCTCCGAGGGCCATCATGTCGCTCGCGCAGACCACGGCGGTGCAGCCCCGCTCCATGAGCGCCGACGCCGCCGCCTGACCGCCCTCCAGCGTGTACAGGGAGTGCTGGACCAGCTCCTCCACCTCGTCCGAGGTGAGGCCGAGCTGCTCCCGCATCGAGCCGTGGAAGCCCTCTATCTTGCGGAGCACCGGCACGAAGCGCTTCGGCCCGACCGCCAGGCCGATGCGCTGGTGGCCCAGAGCCACCAGGTGGGTCACCGCCAGCCGCATCGCAGCCCGGTCGTCGGGCGAGATGAATGGGGCCTGCACCTTGGGGGAGAAGCCGTTGACCAGGACGAACGGCACGCCCTGGGCGCGCAGCTGCTCGTAGCGCTGCATGTCGGCGGAGGTGTCGGCGTGCAGTCCGGAGACGAAGATGATGCCGGAGACCCCGCGGTCGACGAGCATCTCGGTGAGCTCGTCCTCGGTGGACCCGCCGGGCGTCTGGGTCGCCAGCACCGGCGTGTAGCCCTGCCTGGTGAGTGCCTGACCGATCACCTGCGCCAGCGCCGGGAAGATCGGGTTCTCCAGCTCGGGAGTGATCAGGCCGACGAGGCCGGCGCTTCGCCGGCGCAAGCGCACGGGGCGTTCGTAACCGAGGACGTCGAGCGCCGCGAGGACGGATTCGCGGGTGGCCGCTGCGACACCGGGCTTGCCGTTCAGTACGCGGCTGACCGTCGCTTCGCTGACCCCCGCCTGAGTTGCGATATCGGCAAGCCGTGCGGTCATGGCACTGGACTGTACCGGGCGCGTGTCGGATTGCCCACCATGCACGGGATTCAGGCAGTCCGCCCCCCGCCCCTCCTGCGGACAGCGAGGTGACGGCAACATCTTGCAAGAGCTTGCGGGCGGGTTTTCGGATGCCCTGATCTGATCGTCGTACCGCCCGTACATGGGTCCTGGCCTGGAGCGGGACGGTGGATCGGTCCGTCGTCAAGTGGCTTGACGGCAACCTTGAGGACACGCCAATGTAACGATCGCCGGAGCTTGCAGAAATCTTCCGCAAGGTCTTTCGGTCGTCTTTCATCCTTGTTACGTTCACGTCGACCCGGCGCCGCGACGGAGCGGTACGGCAGTTGAAGGAGTTCAGATGCGACGTGGCATAACGGCCACCGCCCTGGTCGCGACCCTGGCGCTCGCGGCGACCGCTTGCGGAAGCGACGAGGAGACCGGCGAGGGCAAGAGCTCGGGCGAGCTCTCCGGCACGGTCACCTGGTGGGACACCTCGACCGTGGGCAGCGAGGACAAGGTCTTCAAGAAGATCGCCGAGGGCTTCGAGAAGGAACACCCGAAGGTCGACGTCAAGTACGTCAACGTGCCCTTCGGCGAGGCGCAGAACAAGTTCAAGAACGCCGCCCAGTCCGGGTCGGGCGCCCCTGACGTGATCCGCTCGGAGGTCGCCTGGACCCCCGAGTTCGCCGACCTCGGCTACCTCGCGCCGCTGGACGGCACCGCGGCGCTGAAGGACCAGGACGACTTCCTGGAGCAGGCCGCCGCCTCCACGAAGTACAAGGACAAGACCTACGCGGTGCCCCAGGTCATCGACTCCATGGGCATCTTCTACAACAAGAAGATCTTCGCCGACGCCGGTGTCGAGGTCCCCAAGACCATCGCCGAGCTGAAGACCGTCTCCGAGAAGATCAAGAAGAAGACCGGCAAGACCGGCCTCTACCTGCGCGGTGACGACGCCTACTGGTTCCTGTCCTTCCTCTACGGCGAGGGCGGCGACCTCGTCGACGCCAAGTCCAAGACCGTCACGGTGGACAAGCCCGAGGGCGTCAAGGCATTCGAGACCGTCAAGGACCTCGTCGACAGCGGCGCGGCCAAGACCGACGCCACCGACGGCTGGGAGAACATGCAGTCGTCGTTCAAGGACGGCAAGGTCGCGATGATGATCAACGGCCCCTGGGCCGTCGCCGACACCCTGACCGGCAAGGAGTTCACCGACAAGGCGAACCTGGGCATCGCCCCGGTGCCGGCCGGCTCGGCCGCACAGGGCGCCCCGCAGGGCGGCCACAACCTCGCGGTGTACGCGGGCTCCAAGAACCTCGACGCCTCCTACGCCTTCGTCGACTACATGACCTCGGTGCAGTCCCAGGCGCAGACCGCCGGTGAGCTGAACCTGCTCCCGACCCGCACCTCGGCGTACGCCAAGCAGGAGGCCGTGGACAGCGAGATCGTCCAGTTCTTCAAGCCCGTCGTCGAGACCGCCGTCGAGCGCCCCTGGATCCCGGAGACCGGCAGCCTCTTCGCGCCGCTCGTCACCGAGTACACCAAGGTCCTCACCGGCCAGACCACGCCGGAGAAGGCCGCCTCGGCGACCGGCGACTCCTACCGCAAGCTCCTCAAGGGCTGGAAGTAACCCAGGAAGGCAGGCCGGCTGATGGCTGTCCACACCAGCCAGTCGGTGGCGAAGGCCGCGGGCGACGACGTCGCCCGCGGCCGGAGCCGCGGTACTGGTCAATCCGCACCACCGAGCAAGCTCCGGCGGGCCCTCTCGGTCCACTGGTACGCCTGGGCCATGGTCGCCCCGGTCGTGATCGTGATCGGCGTGATCATCGGCTATCCGCTGGTCCGCGGCATCTACCTGTCGCTGACCGACGCCAATGAGCGCAACGTCGCACGGTCCATCGGTGTCAACGAACTCCCCGCGACCTACGAGTTCGTGGGAGTCGACAACTACGTCGACGCGCTGACGGGCAGCCAGTTCCTCGGCACGCTCGGCTGGACGCTGGTGTGGACGGTCTCCTGCGTGGGCATCACCTTCTGCCTGGGCATGGCGCTCGCCAACATCCTCAACCGCCGCATCGCGGGGCGCTCCGCGTACCGCATGGCCCTCATCCTTCCGTGGGCCATCCCCGGCTTCGTCTCCGTCTTCGCCTGGCGCTTCCTCTACAACGAGGACCGCGGGCTGCTCAACAAGGTCCTCGGCGGCGCCGGCATCGACGGCATACCCTGGCTGAACGACCCCACCTGGGCGAAGTTCTCCGTCATCGCCGTCAATGTCTGGCTCGGCGTCCCCTTCATGATGGTCGCCCTGCTCGGCGGACTCCAGTCGATCCCGTCGGAGCAGTACGAGGCCGCGGAGATGGACGGCGCCACCGCCTGGCAGCGCTTCCGCCACATCACGCTCCCCGGACTGCGCCCGGTCTCCACCACGGTCATCCTGCTGTCGACCATCTGGACCTTCAACATGTTCCCGGTGATCTTCCTGCTGACCCGCGGCGGACCCGGCGAGGCCACCCAGATCCTGGTCACCCAGGCGTACAAATTCTCCTTCGAGATCAGCCCGCGCGACTTCGCGCAGTCCTCCACCTGGGGCGTGCTGATCCTCGTACTCCTGATGCTCTTCGCCGTGGTGTACCGGCGAGTGCTCCGCACCCAGGGAGACAACTGGTGACCACCGTCACGGCCCCCACCGCCCGGCACTCCGCCCGCACGCCCCGGCGTCGCGGCGAGCGCTCGCCCCTCGCCTCCGTGGCCCTGCACCTCACCCTGATCATCGCCTCGGTGATCGCGGTCTTCCCGGTGCTCTGGGTCCTGCTGACCTCGCTGAAGCCCGCCAAGTTCGCCACGACGACGGACTTCTTCAAAGAGACGACGTTCGAGAACTACACGAACCTGATCAAGGACACCGAGTTCCTGACCTGGTTCGGGAACTCCGTGATCATCGCGGGGCTCTCCACCGTCATCGGGGTGTTCGTCTCCGCCACCACCGGATACGCCGTCAGCCGCTTCCGCTTCCCCGGCAAGCGCGGGCTGATGTGGACGCTGCTGATCACCCAGATGTTCCCGGTCGCCGTCCTCATCGTGCCGATCTACAACATCATGTCGAGCATCGGCCTGCTCAACCAGCCGGCCGGCCTCGTCATCACCTACCTCACCATCTCGGTGCCGTTCTGCGCCTGGATGATGAAGGGCTTCTTCGACACGATCCCCCACGAGATCGACGAGTCGGGACAGGTCGACGGGCTCACCCCGTTCGGCACGTTCTGGCGGCTCATCCTGCCGCTCGCCAAGCCCGGACTCGCCGTCACCGCCTTCTACTCCTTCATCACCGCCTGGGGCGAGGTGGCCTACGCCTCCGCCTTCATGGTCGGGGACGAGAACCTCACCCTGGCCGGCGGGCTGCAGAAGTTCGTCAACCAGTACGGCGCCCAGTGGGGCCCGATGACCGCGGCGTCCGTGCTCATCGCGATCCCCGCCGCACTCGTCTTCCTCTTCGCGCAGAAGCACCTGGTCACCGGCATGTCCGCCGGAGCCGTCAAGGGCTGACACCCCTCACCCGTACGCCCGCACGCACCATCACGGCAGCCTGCCGGAACCCTGACCCGGTCCCGGCGGGCCGCTCCCTCCCAGACACCCCACAGGGACGACATGACCCAGCACCTCGCTGCCCCCTCCACCGGCACGTCCGACGACGCCCCGGGCCACCGCACCGGCTGGTGGCAGGACGCGGTGATCTACCAGGTCTATCCGCGGAGCTTCGCCGACGGCAACGGCGACGGCATGGGCGACCTCGCGGGCGTCACCGCCCGGCTCCCGTACCTCAGGGACCTCGGTGTCGACGCCGTCTGGCTCAGCCCCTTCTACGCCTCCCCGCAGGCCGACGCCGGCTACGACGTCGCCGACTACCGGGCCATCGACCCGATGTTCGGCACGCTCCTCGACGCCGACGAGCTGATCCGCGAGGCCCACCTGCTCGGGCTGCGCATCATCGTCGACCTGGTGCCCAACCACTCCTCAGACCAGCACGAGTGGTTCAAGCGCGCGCTCGCCGAGGGCCCCGGATCGGCCCTGCGGGAGCGCTACCACTTCCGCCCCGGCAAGGGTGCCGACGGCGAACTCCCGCCCAACGACTGGGAGTCCATCTTCGGCGGCCCCGCCTGGACCCGTACCACCGACTCGGACGGCACGCCCGGCGAGTGGTACCTGCACCTCTTCGCCCCGGAGCAGCCCGACTTCAACTGGGAACACCCCGCCGTCGCCGACGAGTTCCGCTCCATCCTGCGCTTCTGGCTCGACATGGGCGTCGACGGCTTCCGTGTCGACGTCGCCCACGGCCTCGTCAAGGCGGAGGGCCTGCCCGACCTCGGGGCGCACGACCAGCTGAAGCTGCTGGGCAACGACGTCATGCCGTTCTTCGACCAGGACGGCGTGCACGAGATCTACCGCAGCTGGCGCACCATCCTCGACGAGTACCCCGATACCACGGGGCCCGAAGGGCCTTCGTCGGAAGGGCGGCGGCGGGTGACGGGCGGGCGTATTCTGGTCGCCGAGGCGTGGACGCCGACCGTCGAGCGCACCGCCAACTACGTGCGCCCCGACGAGATGCACCAGGCCTTCAACTTCCAGTACCTGTCGACCGCCTGGGACGCCGGCGAGCTGCGTACGGTCATCGACTCCTCGCTCGACGCCATGCGTCCGGTGGGCGCGCCCACCACCTGGGTGCTCTCCAACCACGACGTCACCCGCCACACCACCCGCTTCGCCAACCCGCCGGGCCTCGGCACCCAGCTCCGCACCCCCGGCGACCCGGTCCTCGGACTGCGCAGGGCGCGCGCGGCGACCCTGCTGATGCTGGCCCTGCCCGGTTCGGCGTACGTCTACCAGGGCGAGGAGCTCGGCCTGCCCGACGTCACCGACCTGCCCGACGAGGTGCGCCAGGACCCCTCGTACTTCCGCGCCGAGGGCCAGGACGGCTTCCGCGACGGCTGCCGCGTCCCGATCCCGTGGAGCCGCGAGGGCTCCTCGTACGGCTTCGGCGCCGGCGGCAGCTGGCTCCCGCAGCCCGCCGCCTGGGGGGCGCTCTCCGTCGAGGCGCAGACCGGCGTCGAGGGGTCCACCCTTGAGCTGTACCGGGCCGCGATCGCCGCCCGGCGCGAGCACCCGGGACTCGGCGCCGGCGCCGACGTGGAGTGGCTGGACGCCCCCGAGGGCGTGCTCGCCCTCGGCCGCCCGGGATTCGTCTGCACCGTCAACACCACCTCCGCTCCGGTGCGGATCGCCGTCCCCGGCACGCCGCTGCTCGCCAGCGGGCCCGTGGCCGTCGACGGTGCGACGGTCGAGCTACCCGCCGACACCACGGTGTGGTGGACGGTGTGACCGTCCCCGCACCGAGGACCGGGCCGGCGCTGCGCCTCTCCGACATCGCGGGCCAGGCCGCGGTCAGCGAGGCCACCGTCAGCCGGGTCCTCAACGGGAAGCAGGGCGTCGCGGACACCACGCGTCAGCGGGTGCTCGCGGCGCTCGACATCCTCGGCTACGAACGCCCCGTACGGC
Organism: Streptomyces sp. NPDC048590; assembly: GCF_043199535.1. Taxonomy (NCBI): domain Bacteria; kingdom Bacillati; phylum Actinomycetota; class Actinomycetes; order Kitasatosporales; family Streptomycetaceae; genus Streptomyces; species Streptomyces sp. NPDC048590. The sequence goes on from NZ_JBICWC010000001.1 coordinate 942,322, forward strand.
TGCGGCAGCGCAGCGCCGGACTGATCGGACTGGTGACACCCGAACTCACCAACCCGATCTTCCCGGCGTTCGCGCAGTCCGTGGAACAGGTGCTCGCCGGGCACGGCTACACACCCGTGCTCTGCACCCAGTTGCCCGGCGGCGCAACCGAGGACGAGCTCGTCGAGCAGCTCGTCGAGCGGGGTGTGGGCGGCATCGTCTTCCTGTCCGGACTCCACGCCGACACGGCCGCCGACCCGTCGCGCTACGCGGCCCTCGCCGAACGCGGCGTTCCGTTCGTCCTGATCAACGGCTACAACGAGCGCATCAGCGCGCCGTTCGTCTCGCCCGACGACCAGGCGGCCGTACGGATGGCCGTCAGCCACCTCGCGGAGCTGGGCCACCGGAGGATCGGCCTGGCGATCGGGCCGCAGCGCTACGTGCCCTCCCGGCGCAAGCGTGAGGGCTTCGTCGACGCCGCCGTGTCCGTCCTGGGCATGGGCCGCGAGGAGGCCGAACTCCTGGTGTGCTCCACACTGTTCAGTGTCGAGGGCGGCCAGGTGGCGGCGGGGGCGCTGCTCGACCAGGGCTGCACCGGCATCGTCTGCGGCAGTGACCTGATGGCGCTCGGCGTCGTCAGGGCGGCCCGGGGGAGGGGCCTCGACGTACCGCGTGACGTCTCCGTGGTCGGATTCGACGATTCGCAGCTGATCGCCTTCACCGACCCGCCGCTGACCACGGTCCGCCAGCCCGTGCAGGCCATGGCCTCGGCGGCGGTGGGCGCACTGCTGGAGGAGATCGCGGGCAGCCCGGTGCAGCGCACGGAGTACGTCTTCCAGCCGGAGCTGGTCGTACGGGGCTCGACCGCCGCGGTGCGGGGAGCGTGAGCCGACAGGCTGCGCGCTGAAGCCGACGGCCCCCCGGGCAGCTGCCCGGGGGGTCGTCGGCTTGCGCACTGTCCGGCTCGGGGCCGACCGGAGCGTCAGCTCAGGCTGAACACCGTCAGCTGACGGACCGCGGTGTAGGGCATGGAGTAGCCGCCCTCTTCGAGTTCTGCCATGCGGTCGATGCCGACACCGTCGAAGTTGAGCGAGACGATCTCGTCCGTGCCGTCGTTGTCGAGGTCGCCGGCGACGTACTCGCGGCCGCCGTAGACGTTCCCGTACGCGATCCGGGACGCGAATCCGGTTTTGACCTGGGCCGGGTCCATCAGGTCGAAGCCGGTGGAGCCCGCCCCGATCAGGTAGCGCACGCCGCCGGGACCTGTGAGGAGGCCGCCGGTCTGGATGCTGCCGCTGGCACCCGAGCGGTAGTCCTGGCCGTCGGAGCCGAAGAGAGTGATCTGGTTGGTGCCCACCAGGTAGAGGCCGTCAGGGCCGGTGAACCAGTTGCCCAGGGTCCAGGCCGCGCCGGAGGCGGCGGAGTGCAGCACCTCGCCGGTGCGGCCGTCGCGGATCTCGATGACCGCACTCATGTTGCCTGAGCCGTTCCGGATCAGCCAGGTCTCCGCCACCGCGTGGCCGTCCGCGTAAGGGATCTCCTCGGAGGCGAAGGCGGCTCCCCGCATCGCGGTGCCGTAGAGGGTCTTGGCCCCCTCGGGCTCGGGGGCCGCGTCCTCCCAGACCGTCTTGCCCTTGCTGCCGTTCACGGCGACGGCTCCGGTGGGCCGGCCGCCGGGAGCCGGACTCACGCCGTCACCATGGAACGCGTCCCGGCTGCCGTACTGGCCGTACACCTGGCCGTCGACGATGCTGACGTCACCGAAGACGACGTTCTCCGCCGGTGCGGTGTACGCCCACTTCTGGTGTCCCTTGCCGTCATAGGCGCGGATCTTGTCGGTGGGGACGACGATCTCGTCCTTGCCGTCGTGGTCGAGGTCACCGGCGCTCAGAGACCAGACGTACTGGCCCTTGGCGTCGATGGTCGAGCGGACCTTGCCGGTGGTGGAGTCGACGACGGCCGTCGCGCTGTCGGCCGCGACGACGAGCTCGTCGGCGCCCTTGCCGTCGACATCGGCCCTGACGATCCTGTGGATCTGGCCGGGGACGGTGGTCTGCCAGAGGAGCTTCGGCTTGCCGGCTGCCATCGACGGGCCGTCGAAGGCGAACAGGCCCTGGGACTGTCCTCCGGCCACGATGTCCTGCTTGCCGTCGCCGTTGACGTCCATCAGGACGGCCGACCAGAGCTGGGACTGGATGGGTGTGAGCGAGTCCTGCTTGCCGCTGCCGAGCTTGTAGACGTGGATGTTCTGGTCGGTGTCCACCGTGCGCAGGAGCTGGGTGCTGCCCCGGGTGAACGGCTGGGCCCAGGCCTGCGAGGCGACCATGCCCCGCTTTTCCCACTTCACAGTGCCGTCGGTGCCCTTGAACACGGAGATCCGGGCGTACCGGGTGGCGTGGTCGTTCACCGCGTGGTCGTAGTCCTGGTCGTCCTTGTAGTTGGCGACGAGAGTGCCGTCGACCGCCGCCAGGTTCCAGGCGGTGGCCCCGTCCTGGCTGTTGCTTGCATCGCGCTTGACGGTGCGCTGCCACAGTACGGAGGCATCGGCGCCGTCCAGCGCCCGGACGGTGTTGGCGTTCACCCACATGTCCTCGTCCAGCGTGTCCTCGCTGACCGAGTACTCCGCCTTCGCGTCGCCCTGGATGTCACCGACCTCCAGGTCCATGGCGAAGGCGTTGACCCGCCGGTCCAGGGTGGTGCGCGCGCCGTCGGCGATACGGTAGGAGACGATCTCGTACTGCACGGCCTCGTTGACGTCGGACATCTCCAGCGCGACGAGCCGCTTGCGGGATGCGTCCAGGTGCAGCTGGCGCGAGTAGAGCCGGTTCGTGGACTGCCACGCGACGCTGCCGTCGGCCGTGTCGAGGACCAGGGTGTGGCCGGCGGGCTCGTCGGTGGCAGAGGCCTTGCGCTTGTTCCAGGAGGCTGCGACCAGGCCGTTGCCCAGGGGCTCGATGCTCGACCAGGCAGCGCCCGAGAACAGGCCGGTGTCGTACGTCCACGAGCTCGCCTCGGTGAGCTTGCCGTCGGCGTGGTCGAAGCGGATGCCGGTCAGCGTGGAGGTCGAGCTGGGGGACGCGGAGGTGTTGTAGTACGGCGTGTTCGCGACCAGCAGCGTCTTGCCGGCCAGCTTGATCTGGTACGCGCCTTCGTACAGCTTCGTCCACAGCGTGTTGCCCGACTTGCCGTCGAGGACGGTCACGAACGTGCCCGTGTGCAGGCTGCTGTCGCCGTGCTGGAACGGCCGGTAGGGGTAGGTGCCCACGTCGGCGGTGAACACGAGGTCCGCCACACCGTCGCCGGTCAGGTCACCGGTGGTGTAGCCCTCGTCGGACGTCGCCGAGAAGGGGGTGACGGCGTTGAAGCCCATCACGACGCGGGCCGGGTACGGCTCCTTGAGGTAGCGCGGGGACAGGACGGGGACGTCCCACTCCTTGTACAAGGAGTTGTTGTCCCGGGTCCATGTCTCCTTGCCGCCCGCCGAGCGCCGGGAGATGTTCCCGCCCGCGTGCACGGTGAAGTAGTCGCCCTTGGTGCCCGTGACGGGGACGGTGTCGGCCATGCCGGTCGCGCCCTCGGAGTAGCCCTTGGCGGTGACCGTCGGGGCGGGGAGCGCGTCGGTGCCCGCGGCCGTCGTGCCCGCGGCCGCAGGACCGGCCCCCGTGGTGTCCGATCCCGCCGCGTCCGGGACCGGGCCGGTGACGGTGCCCGCTTCCGTACCGGACGCGGCCGGGGCTTGCGTTCCGGCGCCGTCGCCGTACACGTCGGGCTGGAGCCGCTCGCTGAGCTTCTTGGCCTGTGCGTCCGTGAGGGAGAGCACGCCGTTGCCGGCGTCGGCCACGGCGACAGCGGGGGCCGCGCTCAGCGCGAGACCCGCCACCGCCACGGCGGATGCGAGGCGCAGGCCTCGTCGGGAAGTCCGGTTCATGACGTGGCTCCCTGGGTGAAGGTGACGGCGGTGCCGTCGGCGATCACGGGCTGGTTGTACGCGTACTGGAGGGCGTCGGTGCCGGCCTGGTCGGCGATGCCGACGGTGGCACCCGCACCCTGGTCGGCGACGGTCCTGTACTGGAAGGTGACCGCTGCGGTGGCCTCGTCGAAGACGGCCTCGAAGGTGGCGCGGCCCGAAGTGCCGTCGGCGTAGGCGGCGTTGTTCCAGACGATCGCGAACTTGCGCTTGCCCTTGGTGCCGGTGGTGGCGGTCTGCACGGAGGACTTCTTGTCGAGGGTCAGGTCGTCCCAGAGCGGGGCGAGGACACCCTTGACACCGTTGACGCCGGTGGTGGGCAGGGCGGTGTTGTTGTAGTCACCGACCCGGGAGGAGAGGAAGTTGACCAGGCCGTCGGTGGTGACCGACGCGGTGGAGTAGGACACCCCGTAGTGCTTGACCGGGAAGGGCAGCGAGACGGTGGCGGAGTCCTCGTCACCGGACAGGGCGACCTTCTTGGAGCCGGCGATCCAGGAGTAGGCGGCCGGGGCGCAGACGTTGCCGGACTTGTCGGTGCGGTTGGGGACCTGCACGTTCTCGGTCAGGTCGGCGGCGCCTACGACCGCGTCGCCGGTGTAGACACCGTTGCACAGCACGGGGGCGGTGGGCTTCACGGCGAGGCCGTAGGTGCCTTCGGCGACCTTCGCGAAGGTGTACTTGCCCTTGGCGTTGGTCGTGAGGGCGGCCAGCGGGGTGCCGTTCAGCTCGACGGTCGCGCCCGCCAGGGGCTTGCCGGTGACGTCGAGGACGGTGCCGGTGACCTTGTGGGAGGGCACCGGGGCCAGGGCGATGTCCTGGGTGTGGGACTGCTGCTCGGCCAGGGTGACACCCTCGGCCGAGCCGGCCGCGTACCCGTAGCCGGTGAAGTCGAAGGTGTACGTGCCGGCGGCCAGCGGGAGGCGGTAGGTGCCGTCCGCGCCGGTGGTGACCGTACGGACCGCGCCGGCCGCGTCGGTGGCCTTGACGGTGATGTTGGGCAGGGCGGCGCCGGTCGCCTTGTCGGTGGCCTTGCCGGTGACGGTGGCCGCGGTGTGCGGGGCCTTGTCGACGGAGGCGAGGATGTCGAGCTTGCCGTTGCCCCACACGTAGTTCATGCCGGCGTCGCCACCGCAGTGGGTGTCGTCGACGTCACGCGCGCCCTCGTTGAGGAGCTTGCGGGTCTCCTCGATGTTGCCGATCAGCGAGGGGGCAGCCGACCAGAGGAGCGCGACCGCGCCCGCGACGTGCGGGGTGGCCATCGACGTGCCGTTGATGGTGTTGTACGAGTTGCCCGGCCAGGTGGAGGGAATCTGCACACCGGGGGCCGATATGTTCGGCTTGGCGCTGCCGTCGGTCGGCGAGGGGCCGAAGCCGGAGAAGCTGGCGATCTTGCCGTTCACGTCGTAGGCGCCGACACCGTAGGAATCGGCCTGCGCGCCCGGCGGGTGGGTCGTCGAGCAGGTGACGCCGTCGCCGTCGTTGCCGGCCGCGAACGCCTCGAAGATGCCCGCCGCGTCCCAGGCCGCGAGGATGTCCTGGTAGAACGGGGTGCTGGTGTCCTTGTTGCCCCAGGAGTTGTTGACGATGTTCGGAGCGAGGTCCGGGCGCGGGTTCTGACCGTTGTGGTCGGTCGGGGCGAGGATCCACTGACCGGCTTCGAGCAGCTCGTCGTCGTAGCAGACGTCGGAGGCGCAGCCCTTGGCGGCGATCCACTTGGCGTTCGGTGCGACACCGAGGCCGTTCTTGGCGACCATGGTGCCCATCGTGTGGGTGCCGTGGCCGTTGTTGTCGCACGGCGCGGTCGTGGGGCACTGCCCGCTCGCGTCGTAGAAGTTGTAGTCGTGCGAGAAGGTGCCGTCACCGTTGTTGCCACGGTAGTTCGCGACGAGGTCCGGGTGGTCGTACTGCACACCGGAGTCGACGTTGGCGATGACGATGCCCTCGCCGCGGTCCTCGTACTGGTCCCAGACCTGATCGGCCTTGATGTCGGAGACACCCCACGCCGGGGCGTCGGTGCCGTCCGCGGACGAGTCGGTCCCCAGCGCGGTGGCCCGCGACTTGGTGACCTTCGCCTCGGACGTCTCGATGTCGTCGAGCTTGAAGGACCGCTCCTTGACGATCGAGGCCACGTCCGAGCGCTTGGCCAGCTCCTCGACCAGTGCTTGGTCACCGGTGACCTTGACCGTGTTCGCGATCCAGTAGTCCTGGTGACCGACCTTCTTCTTGTCCAGGAAGGTCTTCAGGGACGCCTGGCTCTTGTCGGCCTTGGCGCGCAGTTCCTTGTAGGCGGCCTTGGCCTTCTTGGCGTGGGTCTTCTGCTTCTTGGCGTCGGACAGGTTCGCCTGGTCCTTCAGGACGATGAAGAAGGACGCCTCGCCGCCCTTGTCCACGGCGTTCAGCAGGGTGGAATCGATCTTCGGTGACGGGGCGCTGTCAGCGGCGGCCACGGCGGGCATGGCGCCGGTCAGCAGAACGGCCGAGGTGAGGGCGGCCGTCGCCCACGCCGCAGATCTGCGCCGGGGGGATCGGGGCAGGTGCATCAGGGTGCTCCTCCAGGAACGGAACGGGGTGCGCGCAGGTTAGGAGGCGGCCGTTACTGACCCATTACTGCGAGCGGCCAGTTCCCTTGTCAGCCCTGCCAGTTGGGCCATCACCTGCCCGCCTGCCCGCCTGCCACCGCTCGTGCCCTGAGGCGGGAGCCGTCACCCGGGTTCGGGCCAGCCCGCCACGAGAGCGTCCCGGTCCGGGAACCAGGGGTCCGGCACCGTCCCGCGGATCGCCTCGTCGGCCATCCAGCACACCTGCGCCGGGCTGCCGTCGCCGGTGTCGAACAGGCAGCACACACCGCCGGATGCCGCCGCGACGCCGGTGAAGGTCCTCCTGATGCTGGGCGAGCGCGCGAAGAGCCGGCTCATCCCCGACGTCGCGGCCCAGCAGTCCACCTCCGCGTAACCGGGGTGCAGGTCGGAGGAGAACCGCACCGTCGCGTAGACGTACCCGATCTGGACACGGCCATCGGGAGCGGGTGCCGGGCCGTAGTCCCTGGCGTACTCGGCCAGTGCGTCGTCCGGTTCGAACATGAGGGAGGTGTCGAGCTCGAAGGTACTGCCGTCGGAGGCGTCGACCGAGTCGCCCGTGCGCTGGGATCCGAACGGTACGGTGAGCCGCTGCCCGCCCGGGAGTACGAGGTCGGTCGGCTGAGCTCCGTACTCCGGTGGCGCCAGGCGGGCCAGTTGCTCGAGCAGCCTGACGACGCGCCGAGGGTGCAGGTGTACGGCGTAGCTGTAGACGAGTCCCATGTCTCCCCCTGGGTCGGCCCGCCCGCATGCTCGCACGCCCGGCGCTCGTGGTGCACGTGGATTCCGGGCCCTGCGGGAGCCTGCCGCCGAGGTACCGGCGGGTCGGAACAGGCACCGGCGGCCGGGCGGGGACTCAGGACGGAACGCCGGTGGCCCGGCGGCGGCGCAGCCCCAGCATCAGCCCCGCCGCGACCGCCAGACCCACGACGGCCAGGGTGGCGCCCTTCGCCACGGGCGCCCGCCAGCCGTAGTCGGCCGTGTACGCGGCCTCGCCGCCCTCCGCGAGCCGGACGCCTCCGATCGCGCCCGGAACGGGATCGGCGTGGCGGACCTCGACCGCGTCCCTCAGCGTGACGTCCCGCGCGGTGACCGTGCCGTCCGCGCTGGTGAACGTGCCGATCCAGCTGCAGGACTCCTTGCCGCACTGCCGGTCGGTGGGGGCCAGGGTCCCTGCGAGGCCGTTCCGAAGGGCGTCGCGGCCCTTGAATCCCTCCCCTGCCAGGCCCGCCCCACCGCCCAGCGCGACCAGCAGGACGAAGACGATGGCTATCCAGGATATGACGCGCTCACGCGCGCGAAGGGGCCGTCCGGAGCTCATGGGACGAGGAGCCTACCGGGCAACGCGCGGGAGAGGCCCCGGAGTCGGCCCAGGATTGGGCCGGCGGGGAAGCGACTCCGGGGCCTCTCCACGTCGTGACCGGACCGGCCGGCCGGGCGCGTGGGGCCCGGCGTGCCGGCCCCCCGGCCGGCCGGTCCGGAGTCGGGACGAACTTAACAGGCTCGCAATATCTTGCGTAAGACCTTGCAGTCAGGAATCTCCAGGATTTCGGCGATGTGAGCGGGACGTAATCGCATTGTGTCCAGGGGCTTGACCGAGGCGGAGTGGGCTCGTACGGTCTGCTGCGCACAGGGTTTGCATCCTTGCTGCAAGAACCTTCAAAGAGCCTTGAGGGCACGGCGCGTTGCCATGTGAGGCTGCTCCGCCATCCCCGTGTTTCCCCCACCGCAGGAGGAAAGTCATGGCACGCAGTCCCTTGTCCGGCGCGCTCGCGCTCGCCCTGGGAGCCGCCGTCCTCGCCGTCCCCACCGGCCTCGGCGCCGCCACCACCGCCCAGGCGGCCCCGCCCGGCACCAAGGACGTCACCGCCGTCATGTTCGAGTGGAAGTTCAGCTCGGTCGCGAAGGCCTGTACGGACAGCCTCGGCCCTGCCGGATACGGCTACGTCCAGGTCTCGCCGCCCCAGGAGCACATCCAGGGCGCCCAGTGGTGGACCTCGTACCAGCCCGTCAGTTACAAGATCGCGGGCCGCCTCGGAGACCGTACGGCGTTCGCGAACATGGTGAGCACCTGCCATGCGGCCGGGGTGAAGGTCGTCGCCGACTCGGTCATCAACCACATGTCGGCAGGATCGGGCACCGGCACCGGCGGGTCCTCGTACGGCAAGTACGACTACCCGGGCCTCTACTCCGTCAACGACATGAACGACTGCCAGTCGCAGATCACCAACTACGGCGACCGGGGCAACGTCCAGAACTGCGAACTCGTCGGCCTGGCCGACCTCGACACCGGCGAGGACTACGTACGCGGCAAGATAGCCGGGTACCTCAACGACCTGCTCTCGCTCGGTGTGGACGGCTTCCGCATCGACGCGGCCAAGCACATGCCCGCCGCCGACCTGGCCAACATCAAGTCGCGGCTGAGCAACCCCGGCGTGTACTGGAAGCAGGAGGCGATCTACGGGGGCGGTGAGGCCGTCTCGCCCTCCGAGTACCTCGGCAACGGGGACGTGCAGGAGTTCCGGTACGCGCGCAGCCTCAAGCAGGTCTTCAACAACGAGAACCTCGCCAACCTGAAGAACTTCGGCGAGGGCTGGGGCTTCATGGAGTCCGGGAAGTCCGCGGTCTTCGTCGACAACCACGACACCGAGCGCGGCGGGGACACCCTCACCTACAAGGACGGCGCCAACTACACCCTGGCGAGCGTCTTCATGCTGGCGTACCCCTACGGCTCCCCGGACGTCCACTCCGGCTACGAGTGGTCCGACAAGGACGCCGGCCCGCCCAACGGCGGACAGGTGAACGCCTGTTACAGCGACGGCTGGAAGTGCCAGCACGCCTGGCGCGAGATCTCCTCCATGGTCGGCTTCCGCAACACCGCCCGGGGGCAGGGCGTCACCGACTGGTGGGACAACGGCGGCGACCAGATCGCCTTCGGGCGCGGCTCCAAGGCGTACGTGGCGATCAACCACGAGGGTTCCCCGCTGACCCGCACCTTCCAGACCTCGCTGCCCGCCGGTGACTACTGCGACGTGCAGTCCGGCAAGGGCGTCACCGTCAACGGCTCCGGACAGTTCACCGCCACCCTCGGCTCGAACACCGCCGTCGCCCTGCACGTGAACGCCCGCACCTGCACCGGCGGCGGGACCACCCCCGACCCCGACCCGGGTACGGGCCAGGCCGGCGCCTCCTTCGGGGTGAACGCCACCACCCAGCTCGGCCAGAACATCTACGTCACCGGCAACCAGGCCGCGCTCGGCAACTGGGCCCCGGCCTCCGCGCTCAAGCTCGACCCGGCGACGTACCCCGTCTGGAAGCTCGACGTGGCGCTGCCCGCCGGCACCACGTTCGAGTACAAGTACCTCCGCAAGGACGCGAACGGCAACGTCACCTGGGAGAGCGGCGCCAACCGCACCGCCACCGTCCCGTCCTCCGGAAAGGTCACGCTGACCGCCGACGTCTGGCGCGGCTGATCCGCTCTCGCGGGCCGGGACGCCACGGCCGGCGCCCGGCCCGCACCGCTCCACCCGCCCGATCCCCGAACGCCTAGGAGTACCCGCCCGTGTCCCGAACCACTCTGCGGCGGGGAGCCGTCGCCGCCCTGTGCGCGGCGCTGCTGCCCGTCGTGCCGGCGGCCTCCGCGTCCGCCGCGCCCAGACCGCCCGCACCGCCTTCGGACGCGAAGCTCGCGAAGGAGCCGGCCAGGCACGACCTGACCCGGGAGCAGTTCTACTTCGTGCTGCCGGACCGTTTCGCCAACGGCGACACCTCCAACGACCGGGGCGGGCTGACCGGTTCGCGGCTGGAGACCGGGTATGACCCCACCGACAAGGGCTTCTACCAGGGCGGCGACCTCAAGGGCCTCACCCAGCGGCTCGACTACATCAAGGGGCTCGGCACCACCGCGATCTGGCTCGCGCCGATCTTCAAGAACCGGCCCGTGCAGGGGACCGGGGATCAGGCGTCCGCCGGATACCACGGTTACTGGATCACCGACTTCACCCAGGTCGACCCGCACTTCGGCACCAACGCCGACCTCGAGAAGCTGATCGACAAGGCCCACGGCAAGGGCATGAAGGTCTTCTTCGACGTCATCACCAACCACACCGCCGACACCGTCGACTACGCCGAGAAGAAGTACGGCTACAAGCCCAAGGGCGCCTTCCCCTACCTCGACGAGGACGGACGGCCCTTCGACGACACCCGGGAAATGGAGGAGGTGGACGCCGACTCCTTCCCGTACACCCCGGTGAACACCGGGAAGAAGGTCCCCGCCTGGCTGAACGACCCCACGATGTACCACAACCGCGGTGACTCCACCTATGCCGGCGAGTCCACCGAGTACGGCGACTTCTCCGGCCTCGACGACCTGTGGACCGAGCGTCCCGAGGTCGTCTCCGGCATGGAGAAGATCTACGAGAAGTGGGTCCGCGACTTCGACATCGACGGCTTCCGCATCGACACCGTCAAGCACGTCGACCTCGACTTCTGGACCCAGTGGGCGACCGCGCTCGACGGGTACGCCGCGAAGCACGGCCGCGACGACTTCTTCATGTTCGGAGAGGTCTACTCCGCGGACACCGCGATCACCTCCCCCTACGTCACGCGGGGCCGTCTCGACGCCACCCTCGACTTCCCCTTCCAGGAAGCCGCCCGGCAGTACGCCTCCCAGGGCGCCCCGGCCTCGAAGCTCGCCTCGCTCTACGCGGACGACTACCGCTACACCACCGACAAGGCCAACGCCTACGAGCAGGTCACCTTCCTCGGCAACCACGACATGGGCCGCATCGGGACCTTCCTGAAGCAGGACAACCCCAAGGCCTCCGACGCCGAACTCCTCCACCGGGCACGCCTCGCGAACGAGCTGATGTTCCTCGGCCGGGGCAATCCGGTGGTCTACTACGGCGACGAACAGGGCTACACCGGCGCGGGCGGCGACAAGGACGCCCGCCAGACGCTCTTCGCGTCGAAGACCGCCGACTACCTCGACGACGACCAGATCGGGACCGACCGCACCCACGCCTCCGACGCCTACGACACCACCCACCCGCTCTACCGGTCCATAGCTGCCCTCTCGAAGTTGACCAGGGAGCACCCCGCGCTGCGCGACGGCACCCAGACCGAGCGCCTCTCCCAGGACTCCGTGTACGCCTACTCGCGCACGGACGCCAGGAAGCCCTACGAGTACGTCGTCGCCACGAACAGCTCCACCGAGGCGCGGACCGTCGAGATCCCCACCGCATCCGCGGGGATGAACTTCCGTACCCTGTACGGCGGTTCCGGTGCGGTCCGCAGTGCGTCCGACCGCACGGTGAAAATCGCGGTGCCCGCGCTCTCCAGCGTCGTGCTCCGCGCCGACAAGCCGCTCGGAGCCCCCTCCAAGGCCTCGCTCACCCTGAAGGCACCGGCCGCCGGAGCCACCGGCACCGTCGAGATCACCGCAGATGTCGACGGCGGAGACCTGAACCGCGTGGTGTTCGCCGCCCAGACGGGCAATGGCACGTGGACCACCCTCGGCACCGCCGACCACGCCCCGTACAAGGTCACCCAGCACGTCGACGCCTCCGTGAAGGCCGGGACCCCGCTGCGCTACAAGGCCGTCGTCGTCGACCGCGCCGGACGCACCGCGAGCGCCCTCGCCTCCACCACCGCGGGCCAGGCCCCGCCCGCGCAGAAGCCCGTCGCCGTCGACCGCGATCAGGCCGTCGTCCACTACAAGCGCGCGAACGGCGACTACGAGGGCTGGCAGCTGAAGTCCGGTGGGAAGAGCGCCGACTTCATCGGCCGTGACGCCTACGGCGCCTTCGCCTGGATCGACCTCGACGAGGGCGCATCCTCTGTGCCGTACACCATCGAGAAGGACGGCACCGCCGACGGCCCCGAACGCACCGTCGACCTCGCGAGGACCGGGCAGGTCTGGGTCGAGCAGGGCAAGGACGGACAGTCCACCGAGGCACCCGCGACCGAGCCGCAGGACACCACCAAGGCCGTCCTGCACTACCACCGCGCCGACGGCGACTACACCGGCTGGGGACTGCACACCTGGACCGGCGCGGCCTCGCCCACGGACTGGGCCAAGCCGCTGCAGCCCGTGAGGACCGACGCCTACGGGGCGACCTTCGAGGTTCCGCTCACCGACGGCGCCACCTCGCTCAGCTACATCCTTCACAAGGGTGACGAGAAGGACCTCCCCAGCGACCAGTCCTTGGACCTGGCCACCTACGGCCACGAGGTCTGGATGCTCGGCGGGAAGCCCGGCTACCTGCTGCCCCAGGCCGGCGGCGTGCCCACGCCCGACCTCACCAAGGCCGAGGCCCAGTGGATCGACGCCGACACCGTCGTCTGGAAGGTGAAGGCCACCGACGCCACCAGCCAGCAGCTGGTCTACGCGAAGAACGGCGGCATCTCCGTCGTCGACGGCGCCCTGACCGACGAGGGGCAGTGGCTCCGGCTCGGCGCCACCCAACTCACCGACGCGCAGAAGGCGAAGTACCCGCACCTCAAGGACTACCCGGCGTTCACCGTCGACCCGCGCGACCGGGACAGGGTCCGGGAATCCCTGCGCGGCCAGCTGATCGCCACCCAGCGTGCCGCCAACGGCGCCCTGCTCGCCGCCACCGGCGTACAGACCGCCGGCGTGCTGGACGCGCTCTACGGCAAGGCCGCGAGCGGAGCCGCCCTCGGCCCCGTCTTCCGCTCGGGCAGCCCGACGCTCTCCGTCTGGGCGCCCACCGCGCGCACCGTCGCACTCGAACTCGACGGCCGCACCGTGAAGATGCGCCGCGACGACCGCACCGGCGTCTGGTCGGTCACCGGACCGAAGAGCTGGACCGGCAAGCCCTACCGCTACGCCGTGGACGTCTGGGCACCCACCGTCCAGAAGCTGGTCACCAACAAGGTCACCGACCCCTACTCCACCGCGCTGAGCGCCGACTCGGCCCGCAGCCTCGTCGTCGACCTGGAGGACCCCAAGCTCGCGCCGAGCGGTTGGTCCTCGCTGAAGAAGCCCGCGGCCGTCCCGCTGCGGGACGCCCAGATCCAGGAGCTGCACATCCGCGACTTCTCGATCGCCGACAGCACCTCCCAGCACCCCGGTGAGTACCTCGCCTTCACCGACACCCGCTCCGACGGGATGAAGCACCTCAAGGAGCTCGCGGACGCCGGGACCGGCTACGTGCACCTGCTGCCCGCCTTCGACATCGGGACGATCCCCGAGAAGAGGAAGGACCAGCAGAAGCCCGCCTGCGACCTGTCGGTCTACGCCCCCGACTCCGAGGAGCAGCAGGCCTGCGTGACGAAGGCAGCCGCCAAGGACGCCTTCAACTGGGGCTACGACCCGCTCCACTACACCGTCCCCGAGGGCTCCTACGCCTCCGACCCCGACGGCACGAAGCGCACCACCGAGTTCCGCCGGATGGTCCAGGGCCTCAACGGCGCCGGACTTCGGACCGTCATGGACGTCGTCTACAACCACACCGTCGCCTCCGGCCAGGACGGCAAGTCCGTCCTCGACAGGATCGTCCCCGGCTACTACCAGCGGCTCCTGGAGGACGGCACCGTCGCCACCTCCACCTGCTGCGCCAACACCGCGACCGAGAACACCATGATGGGCAAGCTCGTCGTCGACTCGATCGTCACCTGGGCCAAGGAGTACAAGGTCGACGGCTTCCGCTTCGACCTGATGGGCCACCACCCCAAGGCCAACATCCTGGCCGTCCGCAAGGCACTCGACGCCCTGACCGTCGCCAAGGACGGCGTCGACGGGAAGAAGATCATCCTGTACGGCGAGGGCTGGAACTTCGGTGAGGTCGCCGACGACGCCCGCTTCGTCCAGGCCACCCAGAAGAACATGGCCGGCACCGGCATCGCCACCTTCTCCGACCGGGCCCGCGACGCCGTCCGGGGCGGCGGCCCCTTCGACGAGGACCCCCGAGTCCAGGGCTTCGCCTCCGGCCTCTACACCGACCCCAACACCTCGGCCGCCAACGGCACCCAGGCCGAACAGAAGGCCCGGCTGCTCCACTACCAGGACCTGATCAAGGTCGGCCTCACCGGCAACCTCGCCGACTACACCTTCACCGACACCCAGGGCCGTACGGTCAAGGGCTCCGGCGTCGACTACAACGGGGCCCCCGCCGGATACGCGGCCGCCCCCGGTGACGCCCTCGCCTACGCCGACGCCCACGACAACGAAACCCTCTACGACGCCCTCGCCTTCAAGCTCCCCGCCGGCACATCGGCCGCCGACCGGGCCCGCATGCAGGTGCTGGCGATGGCGACCGCCGTACTCTCCCAGGGGCCCGCGCTCTCCCAGGCCGGCACCGACCTGCTGCGCTCCAAGTCGCTCGACCGCAACTCCTACGACAGCGGCGACTGGTTCAACACGCTGAACTGGGACTGCCGCAAGGGCAACGGCTTCGGCCGCGGGCTCCCGCTGTCCGCCGACAACCAGGACAAGTGGTCGTACGCGAAGCCCCTGCTGACCTCCGCCGCGCTCACCCCCGGGTGCACGGAGATCAACGGTGCCTCCGCCGCGTACCGGGACCTGCTCACCATCCGGGCGGGTGAGAAGGACTTCGGTCTGGCGACCACCGCCGAGGTCCAGGACACCCTGTCCTTCCCGCTCTCCGGCAAGGACGAGACTCCGGGGGTGATCACGATGCGGCTCGGCGGACTGGTCGTGGTCATGAACGCCACCCCCTCCGCGCAGGTCCAGAAGATCCCGGCGCTCTCCGGGAAGACGTACGGTCTGCACCCCGTCCAGGCCGCGGGTGCTGACACAGTCGTCAGGAAGTCCTCGTACGACAGGACCTCGGGCGCCTTCACGGTGCCGGGGCGCACGGTCGCCGTGTTCTCCGGACGCTGACGCCCGACACCACCGGCCGGTCTCCGGCTCCGGTCCCGCCCAGGGACCGCGAGCCGGAGACCGGCCGTCCCGTGTCCGGCACGCGGGACTGCCTTGTGCGGGCGGCGCGATCCGGCGAAGCTGGCGGAGTACACAACCATGGACGTCGTCCATGTACGCAATCGACTCGTCAACAGGAGCCCCGATGCCGCAGATCACCGTCGACTACTCCGCGGAGCTCGACGACAACTTCGACCGCCGCGGATTCGCGCTGGCCCTGCACCCGCTGGTCGCCGAGACCGTGTCCACCAAGGTGCCCGCCTGCAAGACCCGTTTCCGCAGGGCGGAGGAGTCGGTCGTCGGTGACGCCCCGGCGGGCGACGCGATCGTCAACGTCTCGATCGCGATGCTGCCCGGCCGCACACCCGAGATCAAGGCGCGGCTCACCGAAGCCGTCCTGGAGCTGCTGGCGGGACACCTGAAGCCCGTCGACGGCCTCACCGTCCACGGTTCGGCGGAGGTCAGGGACCTGGACGCCTCCTACCGCAAGGGCTGAGGAAGTCTCTGCGGCGGAACGGCCGGTGCGGCGGGAGCCAGGGCCGACAGCCTGGCCAGCAACTCGCCGAACGGGCCGTCCGTCGGCTCCTGCGCGAACACCCGCAGCATGATGCCGGCCACCTCCTGGTCGTACGCGGCGCTCACCGACGCGAGCGCCGCGAAGTCGTGCACCAGCTGCAACTCCAGCTCGGCACGGGGCACACGCTTCCCGTCCAGCCACAGCAGCGCCGTCGACTCCGCCAGCGACACCCACGACCGCACGACCAACTCGAGCCGGGCCGGCGGGGACACCACACCCAGGTGCCCGAGGATCTGCTCGTACGCCGCCTGACGCACCCCGTCGACCAGGGCGTCGGCCGTCGACGAACCACCCCAGGCGCCGCCCCTCATCAGGGCCGAGAAGCCGGGACCGTGCTCTTCGACGAAGTCGAAGAACCGGTGCATCACCCGGAGCAGCCGGGCCCCCATCGGGCCCTCGCGGGGCTCCACGAAGCGGCCCGCCAGCTCGTCGGCGGCCCGCCGCAGCGCCGCTTCGTAGAGACTGCGCTTGCCCGGGAAGTAGTGGTAGACGAGCGGCCGCGAGATACCGGCCGCCGCCGCGATCTCGTCGATCGACACGTCGTCGGGGGAGCGGCGGCTGAACAACTCCAGCGCCACACCGATCAACTGGGCTCTGCGCTCGTCGACGCCCATCCTGCGCCGCACCCCGGTCGTCATGCCGAACAGCCTAACGGGGCGGTGGCGGAGGCCGATCCCCGCACTCCGTCCCCGCCGGCCGCCCCCTCAGCGCAGCGGCCCCACCCGGCTGCCGTCCGTGAGGACCCCGTCGAGGCGGGGCCTGTCACCCTCCCGCGTCGGCAGTGCCAGCAGCCGCCCCTCGGCCCGGCCACGTGCCCCGCCCCTGGCCGCCAGCGACGCGAACTGCCTTGAGCCCGCGGCCAGTACGTACCACCGGCCGCCGTCCGACCTCCAGAGCACCCCCGCCAGCACCCGCGGTCTGCGTGTCGAGCAGTCCGGGGTGTCCTGCGCGCGGGCCGCTACCGCACCCGGGGCGGCCGGTCCGCCGGAGACCCCGGCCGGCGCCTGGAACTGCGCCAGGACCCTGTTGCCCGTACCCCGCCAGGTGTCCGCCCTGGTGCAGAGCCAGAGCGCCTCACCCGCGCCCTCAGGCAGCCGCTGCCTCGCGTACGGCCAGGAGTTCACCGACCGCACCCCTTGGGACCGCACCGCCGGCAGGAGGCAGGCCGTGCGCGCCCACCCCGCACGCTCGGCCGGGCCCGACACGTCGTGCGGAGCGGAAGGGGCCCCGGACGTCAGGCGCACGGGCGTGAGCTCACCGAGATCCGTCATGAGTCGCGCCGCCGAACCGTCCCGTACCTCCAGGGCGTGCCAGGAACGGCACGCGTCCCCGTCCGGCGCGGGGCCCGGCAGCGGATCCGTCACCCCGTGCGCGTCCAGGGAGAGCGGCCGGGCCGCCCCGTACGGCGCGAGCAGGTCCCGTACACCGACCTCCCGCACCCACGGCGCGGTCAGATAGCGGAGGAAGCCCGGCCGGCGCTGCACCACCAGCGCGCTCGCCGCGACCGCGTCCGCTCCGTCCACCCGCGCGAAGTCCAGCGCGGCGCCACCGGACGGATCGGCGTTGCGCGGTTCCGCGTAACGCACCACCCGCAGACCGTCGTGGAACAGCACCACCGCCGCCGCCCCGACCTCGCCCGCGTACAGCAGCTGCGGCGGCCCCATGGGCGGGCCGTCCGGCGTGCCGGGCGTCGCCGACACGGCCACCGCCTCACCCGGCCGCGCCCACACCGCGAGCGCCCGGCCCAGCAGCCCCGTGTCACCGGTCCGGTCTCCGCGCGCGGGCCAGACGGAGAAGTCCCTGCGGGCGGAGCTCCTCCAGAGACCGGCGGGCACCCGGCGCAACTCGCCCGGATCCAGGGCCTGCTGTGCGGTGGGGTTGCGGGCGTAGAGCGGCGCCGAGGCGGCGTGCGGGCCACCGAGCCCGTCCCCCGGCATCACCATCAGCGTCCCGCACACCAGCAGGGCACCCACACCCGCCAGCAGGGCCCGACCGCGCCTCCCGCGCCGGGCCGCGTCGGCAGGCCGCACCTGGAGGGAGCACGGGTCGAACTCCGGTGAGGCCAGCAGCGCGTGGGGCGCGGTGAGCGCGTCCGCCTCCAGCAGCGCCGCCCTCGGGTCGGTCACCCCCGCCTCGTCGAGGACCCGGCAGACCTCCGCGTCGTCCAGCTCTTCCAGCCCCCGCAGGACATGGGCGGCCCGGCAGGGCGCCGACACCGACGCCAGGGCCTGCTCCAGGGCGAGCTCGTCGGCGCCGCAGGAGTGCGGGAACAGCCGCAGCCCCCACACCTGCGGCACCAGCGAGGGGAACTGGGCGCGCCGGGGCCGGGCGAAACGGAACAGCGGCAGCCCCGCCTCCAGCGCGGAGCGCACCACCCGCAGACGTACGCGCGCGTACGCCTGCCCCGGATCCGGGGCAGGCTCCCCGGCCAGCGCCCGCTGGGTCAGCCAGTGCGCCGACAGCACACGGCGGTTCCGCCCGAGCGACGGGGCCAGCACGAGGTAGGCGATACGCGTGAGCCGCGCGTAGTGCTCGGCGGGTGCGGCGTCCTGCCACTCCCCGCCCTGCCGGTCCGCGTACGAGCGGCCGGGGGACGGCGGTACTGGGCGCAATGGGGGCATGTTCAGCTGAACGAGCGAATGGTGCGATGGTCACTCCGGCGTGCGCTCCGGGGCGGGATGCGCGGTTTCCCGACGCGGCACCCGGAACACGGGCACGATGGCCGCATGGTGCGACGGTGCGAGCGGCGACGGCGACTGACCCACCGGTTCCCGGTGGCCGTACTGGCGGCATCCGCCCTGCTCGGCGCGTGCACCGGGGGAGCGGGCGGCGGACCGGACGCCCGAGGGGCGACCGCCGTACCCGAGCCCGCGAGCGGCACCCTGGAGCAACTCGCGGCCGAGGCGAACTGTGAGCCG
Source organism: Streptomyces sp. NPDC048590 (assembly GCF_043199535.1). Classification (NCBI taxonomy): domain Bacteria; kingdom Bacillati; phylum Actinomycetota; class Actinomycetes; order Kitasatosporales; family Streptomycetaceae; genus Streptomyces; species Streptomyces sp. NPDC048590. The sequence goes on from NZ_JBICWC010000001.1 coordinate 961,244, forward strand.
GACCTGCAGACCGACGCGGAGGAGCTCCGGCAGGCCACCTGCGTGACCGAGGACGGCCGTTGGGTGCTCGCCACCTTCGCCACCGACCGCGGACAGCGCGAGTGGATCAACGAGGCCAACGACTACGGCGGTTCGTATCTGGTAGGCAGGAAGTGGGTCGCCGTGGGGGACGCCGACGTGGTCGCGGCGCTGCGCGGCCGGCTCGGCGGGACCGTGGAGACCGCCTCCTCGCACCACTCGGGGACGAGCGGTGGTGGGGGGAGCGAGGCAGGGCACTCCGGCCACGGTGGGAGCTGACCGCGCAGGCCGCCGCCGTGACCGGTGGACACCCGTCGGCGGGCGTCCGGGATCACGGCGGTCCTGGTGCGGGACGCCGCCGCGTCAGCGGCAGGAGCGCCCGCCGTTGATGCAGCTCACCATCCGCCGCATGAGCGCGTCGTCGAAGACGTTGATGAAGTCTCCGTGGTCGGTGACCGGCTTGTGCAGCTGCTCGGGGAAGGAGTCGACCGCGAAGCCGGGACCGGGCGGGACGTCGTACACGATGCGCTGGACCAGCTGCGGAATGGCCCGGAAGCCGTCCGGGCACCGCCCGTCGTCCTCGGCGAACGCCACATGGGTCCGGTGGTTGGCGCTGTCGGTGTTCCGCCCGTCCCAGCAGCTCTGGAACGCGAACGACCTCACCACCTGGCTGCCCTCGGGGCAGATCGGGTACTTGTCCTTCAGCTGCCGGTCCTCGAACCCGGTGCAGCTCCACGACGCGTTGGCGTTGGCGTCGCCGTTGGTGAACGCCTTCGCGTCCCCCGTGATGATCCGCAGGAAGCGCGGCATCGCGGTGACCTTGCCGGCCGGGGAACCGGTGAACCTCAGCGTGACCCGTGAAGGGGTCTGGATCTCCCCGGTGTTCTGGTCCCTGCCCCCGCCGTCCGCGTCCGCGTCGTCCTCGTCCTCGCCGTTCTGGAGACGGAGCACCGGCCAGTAGTACGTGGACCTGTCACCCCGGTTGCGGCAGGTGGACCGCCCCGCCGCCAGTTCGTCGTCCCCGGCGAACGCGTCGGTCGCCTGGTTGCCCACGTAGTCGTGCATGTGGTGGGCGCCGTTGCTCACCCCGGGGGCCGCGATGACGTTGTCGGAGTTGAACTTGCCGTTCTCGTTGCGGCCGCAGTCCGTGGAGAACGTGCCCCGGGACGCCCCCCGGCGGTTGCGCGGGCGGTCGGTGTCCGGCGCGACCGACTCGATCTCGACGAAGTCGGCGGCCTCGGGGCCGTTGCCCGCCCGGCCGCCGCTCCCGTCGCCCGGGGGCTCCTGGCCGTCGGCGCGCAGGCCGCACCCCGCCAGCCCCTCCAGACCCTGCGGCCGGGCGCCCGCGGCCCGCTCCACGGCGACGCCGATCCGGTCCAGGCTGGCCGCCCTCCGGCTCCTGAGCGGGCCGAGCACCGCGTTCTCGGCGAGCGCGGGGTCCTGGGCGATCCGCTCCCGCCGGTCGGCGAACCTGCGGTAGGCCTCGGTGATCTGCGTGTCCATCGCGGCCAGTTCACGGTCCACCTCCGGCCTCGCCCCGTCCGGTACGTCGGGCAGCGCGATCCCCGCGTCGGGACAGTCGATGGTGGACACCTGCCGTGCCTGCGTCCGGGACTGCCCGGGAGACCCGCCGGAGCGGCCCTCCCCGGCACTCGCGTGGACGCCGACGGCGACCAGCCCGCCTCCCCCCAGAACCAGCGCGACCGCGGCGGCCGTGAGCCGGGCGGCCGGTGTCGAACGTTTCCTGCGCGATGTGCGTCCCATGGAACTCCTCCACTGCGAGTCCGCCCCGAAGTGCTCCGAGCCGGAAGCGTGACGTCCCATACGGACCGCGAGCTCCTCCCGTTCAGTTCACGGCCGATTCGATGCCCGGGTACGGCCGTCACACGGCCACGGTGCCGACCGGCGCTCCCGTCATGCGGTTGGCGAGCGTCGAGATGGTGTAGGTGCCGATACCGAGCACCACTTCCAGGGCGTTGCGCCGGGTGTGACCCAGGGACATGAATCGCTCGAGGGTGTCCTCCGTGACCGCGCCGGAGGTCTGGAGGACCTCCAGCGTGAATAGACGCACGCCTTCCAGTCGTTCGTCCGGAAGGGGCCTGCCCGCCGGGGATCGCAGAGCCTCGACGAGCTCCGGAGACGCGCCGAGCGCGGCCAGCTTCGCGGTGTGCAGCTCCACGCATATGTGGCAGGCGTTGCGGGTGGCCATGGTCATGATGACGACCTCGCGCGCCAGGGGGTCCAGGGTGGTCGATTCGAAGGCGGCGCTCGCCCGGAGGAAGCCGTCGAGCGTCTCCGGCGACGAGGCCAGCCGAGCCACCCCGGACGGCACGCGCCCGTCCTGCTTCCGAGCCATGGCTTCCATGGTGCGGCGGGCGGCGGGCGGCGCCGATTCAAGGGTGTGATCGGGAAAGTTCGAAGCGGGCATGGCTGGCTCCTCGCGGTAAACTCGACAACGTGATTGTCGAAAAGGTAAACAAGGTTGTCGAGTTTTGCAATGGCTGAGGGCGGGAGCACGGAGGGAGGGGCGGGGTTCGAGCTGCCGCTGCTGCTGTTCGCGGGCTTCCGCTCGATCATCGACGAGTTGCACCGTGACCTGGCAGCGCAAGGGGACGGGGAGTTCCGACCGGCTCACGGCTTCGCGCTCCAGGCAGTCGGGACACAAGGCGCGAGCGCCAGCGAGGTCGGTAGGCGGCTGGGCGTCTCCAAGCAGGCGGCAGGGAAGACCGTCGACAAGCTGGAGCGCCTCGGATACGTGGAACGGGTCGACGACCCCGACGACGGCCGCCGCAAACTGGTCCGGCTCACCACTCGGGGCATCGACGTCCTGGCCAGATCCGCTCAGGGCTTCGACCGCATCCGGGCCGAGTGGGTGGCGGTGCTCGGAGCGGAGCGAGTGCGTGCCCTGGAGGCCGACCTCCGCACGATCACGCCCCCGAGCGCGTACCGTCTGGACGCGGAGGGCTGGTTCGCCGGTTGAGGCCGGCCCGTGCCCGGCCGCTCACCCCCGGTCGAGGTAAGCGAGCACCGCGAGCACGCGCCGGTTGTCGTCGTCCGACACCGGCAGGCCGAGCTTGGCGAAGATGTTCGAGGTGTGCTTGGCCACCGCCCGCTCCGTGATCACCATCTGCGCGGCGATCGCCCCGTTGGAACGCCCCTGCGCCATCAACTCCATGACCTCGCGCTCCCGGGGCGTGAGCCCGCCCATCGGCGGGTCCACCGAGCGCCGGGACAGCAGCTGCGAGATCACCTGCGGGTCCATCGCCGTACCGCCCGCGGCGACCCGGCGTACCGCGTCGACGAACTGCTCGGCGTCGAACACCCGGTCCTTCAGCAGGTATCCGATGCCGCCGGCGCCGTCGGCCAGCAGCTCGCGGGCGTACAGCTGCTCCACGTGCTGCGACAGCACGAGCACCGGGAGCCCAGGTCTGCGGCGGCGGGCCTCCAGGGCGCACTGCAGGCCCTCGTCGGTGTGGGACGGCGGGAGCCGGACGTCCACGACGGCGATGTCCGGCTCCGACTCGGCCAGGGCCCTGGTGAGTTCGGGGCCGGACTCGACCGCGGCCGCGATCTCGAAGTCGTAGGCCTCCAGAAGGCGGACCAGCCCGTCGCGGAGCAGGAAGAGATCTTCGGCTAGGACAACGCGCAAGGGATCTCCATCGTCACCATGGTGGGGCCGCCCACGGGGCTGCTGACGGCCAGGACGCCGTCGAATGTACCCAGCCGGCGTTCGATTCCGCTCAGCCCCGACCCGGTTCCCGCGGAGGCGCCGCCCCGGCCGTTGTCGGTCACCGAGATCCGCAGCATGCCGTCCGCGTGGTGCACGTCCACCCAGACGCGGTCGGCGCCCGAGTGCTTCACGGCGTTCGTCAGGGTCTCGCTCACCGCGAAGTACGCCGCGGACTCCACCGGGGCGTCGGCGCGGCCGGGAAGCTCCACCGCCACCTCGGACGCGACCGGCATCCGCAGGGCGAGGGCCCGCACCGCGTCCCCGAGGCCGCGTTCGGCGAGCACCGGCGGATGGATGCCCCGGACCAGGTCGCGCAGTTCGGTCAACGCCTCCGCGGAGGACGTACGAGCCATCGCCAGCATCTTCTTCGCCTGTGCGGGGTCCTTCTCGACGAGCGCCTCGATGGCCCCGAGGTTCATCCCCATCGCGACCAGCCGGGCCTGGGCCCCGTCGTGCAGATCCCGCTCGATACGCCGCAGTTCGGACGCCGCCGTGTCCACCGCCTCGTGCCTCGTCTCGGTGAGGTGGTCGATCCGCCGGGAGAGTTCCTGCGGGGCGGGGGCCAGCGACGACCGGGCGAGTACGAAGTGCAGCCTCAGCAGCGGCCTGCTCGCCCGCAGCCCGAGGTGGAGGAGCGCGACCCCGAGCGCGGCCGCCATCAGCCCGGTCGCCTGGCTGTTCACCGGCACGAACGCGTACCAGTAGGTGTCGTCCTCGAAGACCCGCCACAGCCCCGCCGCCAGGACCAGCCCCTCCACCGGGTAGAGGAGCAGACCGAAGGCGAGGACGAGAAGGACGTAGCCCGCCGTCATGTCGAGGAGCAGCCACCGCAGGTCCCGCCAGGTGGCCGGGTCCTTCAGGATGTGCGCCGTCCGTTCCGCCTGCCCGACGAACCCCGTACGGGAGTCCCGGGGAAACGGCCGGTAGGGGACGGGTATGCGGATGGCGGACCAGGCGTCCGCCAGGCGGCGACGCCGGTCCGCGTGCCGGCGCACCAGCCCGGTGACCCACGGAGTGGTGACCAGCCCGACGCCCAGCGGGACGAAGGAGAGGGAGAGCACCCACAGGACGAACAGGGCGGTCGAGCCGGCGATGCTCTCGAAGGAGAGCGCGAACGCCCGTCCCCCGGCCAGGAGTTTGCTCCGCACCCGGCTCCGCGCAGATCCCATGATGGTGTCTCCCCTCGTCCGGGCCCACGCCGGATCCCGTTCGGAACCCAGTCTCGCCCGTACGAGACCCCCGCCGTCAGCCGTTCCGCCACCCGGCCGGGGTACACCTGACACCACCCCCGGACATGAGGGAGGCCCCCGAACCGCCCGGTCCCGGGGCCTCCCGCACAGCACGGAGCGCGGTCAGGGCATGTACTTGTAGCCCACCCGCCGCACGGTCTGGATCGAACGGCGGTGCTCGGGGCCCAGCTTGCGGCGCAGCCGGGCCACATGGACATCGACGGTCCGGCCATCGCCCACATGCCCGTAACCCCAGACGGTCGTCACCAACTGGTCCCGGGTGTGCACCCGGTGGGGGTGCGCCACCAGGTGCGCCAGCAACTCGAACTCCAGATAGGTGAGGTCGAGGGTGACGCCGTCCACCGCGGCGGTGCGCCGGGTGGAGTCGATGCGCACGGGCCCGGCGAGAGGGGTCGCGCCCGTCGGCTCCGGCTCAGCCCCGGGCTGCTGCGCCGAGGCCACGGCTCCGGCGAACCCCGGCTGCTGGTCGGCGGGGACGAGCAGCAGGTAGCCCACCATCGGAGGCCTGCCCGGCAGGGCGGGCAGGGTGTGCGCGGGAGCGGGCAGCCAGGTCGCCCCCGGCGGCAGGAAGCCTGCCACGTCCGGGAGTTCGACGACCTCGTCGCGGTCGACGGCACGCAGCCGGTGCCGGTTGGGGGACAGAGGGCGGGCGGTGGGTGCGGCAGCGGCGGTCGCCGTGGACGCCGCGGCGGAGAAGGTACGGGTGTTCGCCATGAGGGTCAGCTCTTTCGCGCGAGGAGTCGTCGAGGGACGGACTTGCGTCGTGCGCGCGGACCGAAGACCGGGGTGAGCGGCTTTAGAGGGCCTGCGCGTTCCACGCGCGGCAACACACCCGGTCGAAGTCGTGATGCTGACGGGAAGGCCAGAACGGCTCGAGGTCGCTGCGACCCGATGAGGTGTACTGGAAGCCGGCCATGGTGCCATTAGACCAGAGAACGGGGCCCGGCAGCAGGCCTCTTCCACCTGTTGGTACGGACGTCCGGCGCGATCCACCCGGGGCCGTGGTCGTACGGCACCCCGTCAGGTCCTGACCGGCCGGAACGCCCCGCACACGCCGAAGGGGCACCCGCCGGGTTCGGCGGGTGCCCCTTCGAAGCGTGCGGTGGCGGATCAGACCTGGTCGGCCTTCTCCAGCGCGGTGCAGCAGGTGTCGACGATCAGCCGCGTGACGACGTACGGGTCGACGTTGGCGTTCGGACGGCGGTCCTCGATGTAACCCTTCTGGTCCTGCTCGACCTGCCACGGGATGCGGACCGAGGCGCCGCGGTTGGAGACGCCGTAGCTGTACTCGTTCCACGGGGCGGTCTCGTGCAGACCGGTCAGACGGTCGTCGATGCCCGCGCCGTAGTTCTTCACGTGGTCCAGCGGCTTCGAACCCTCACCGAGCGACTCGCACGCGGTGATGATCGCGTCGTAGCCCTCACGCATCGCCTTGGTGGAGAAGTTGGTGTGCGCGCCGGCGCCGTTCCAGTCGCCCTTGACCGGCTTCGGGTCGAGCGTCGCGGAGACGTTGAAGTCCTCGGCGGTGCGGTAGAGCAGCCAGCGGGCGATCCACAGCTGGTCGGAGACCTCCAGCGGGGACAGCGGGCCGACCTGGAACTCCCACTGGCCGGGCATGACCTCGGCGTTGATGCCGGAGATGCCGAGACCGGCCTTCAGGCAGTTGTCGAGGTGCTTCTCGACGATCTCACGGCCGAAGATCTCGTCGGAGCCGACGCCGCAGTAGTAGCCGCCCTGCGCGGCCGGGAAGCCGCCCTCGGGGAAGCCGAGCGGACGGTGTCCGTCGAAGAAGGTGTACTCCTGCTCGATGCCGAAGATCGGCTCCTGGCCCGCGAACTGCTCGGCGACGGGGCGCAGCGAGGCGCGGGTGTTCGACTCGTGCGGGGTCATGTCGATGTTGAAGACCTCGCACATCACGAGGACGTCGTCACCGCCGCGGATCGGGTCCGGGCATACGAACACCGGCTTGAGGACACGGTCGGACGCGTGGCCCTCGGCCTGGTTGGTGCTCGAACCGTCGAAGCCCCAGATGGGCAGATCCGCCACGTCCTGCGAGGGGGTGCCGGCCATGATCTTCGTCTTGGAGCGAAGCTTGGCGGTCGGCTCGGTGCCGTCGATCCAGATGTACTCAGCCTTGAACGTCACGGACGCCATCCTTTGCGGGTGCTGCGGTCTATGGAGCGCAGCTTCGCAAGGTGCGATTTCCCGGCCATTGCCCGAATGTGAACCACGTGTTACCGAGGTTTCCCGCGTAAGTCGGACAGCAGGTGCAGGCCGTCCGGGCCGTCTCACCCCGTGTCGTACTGGATACGGTTCGCCGGACACGGCCCAAGGGATCCCCGCCTTCCGCGACGGCTCCCGGTCCGGGCAGACTGACCGTATGACGACACCCGCCGCACCCGCCGGACCGCTCAGGATCGGTCTCGTCGGCGCGGGCCCCTGGGCCCGCATGACCCACGCCCCGGCCCTCGCCTCGCACCCCGGCGCCGTACTGACCGGAGTGTGGGGCCGTCGTCCCGAAGCTGCCCAGGCGCTCGCGGCGGCACACGGCACCGACGCGTACACCGGCGAGGCGGGCATCGACGCGCTCCTGGAGGCCAGCGACGCGGTGGCGTTCGCGGTGCCGCCCGACATCCAGGCGCCACTGGCTGCCAGGGCCGCCCGCGCCGGACGGCACCTGCTGCTGGACAAGCCCGTCGCCACCACCGTGGCCGGTGCGCGCGAGGCGGCCGAGGCCGCCGAAGGGGCCGGGGTCGCCTCCGTGGTCTTCTGCACCCTGAGGTTCGCCGAGGGCACGGCAGGGTGGGTGGCCGAACAGGCCGCCGCGGGAGGGTGGTTCACCGCGCGGGCCCAGTGGATCGGCGCGCTGTTCGCGCCCGGAGCGGAGAGCGAGTTCGGCGCCTCGCCCTGGCGCCGGGAGAAGGGCGGCCTGTGGGACGTGGGCCCGCACGCCCTCTCGGTCCTGATCCCGGTCCTGGGCGACGTGACCCGGGTGGTCGCCGCACCGGGCCCGGCCGACGCCGTCCATCTCCTGCTGCGGCACACCTCCGGGACGTCCAGCACCGTGACGCTCGCCCTGGACGCCCCGTCCGCCGCCACCGGCACCGAGGTCGAGTTCCGCGGGGAGCGCGGGGTGTCCGCCCTGCCCGTCGGCGGAGGGGACGCACTCGGGGCGTTCCGTACGGCGGTGGACGCCCTGGCCGAGGCGGCGCGCACCGGAGTACCGCATCCCTGCGACGTACGGTTCGGGCTGCGGCTCACGGAGATCCTGGCGGACGCGGAGGCGCAGATCGGCCGGACCTGACCTCCGGGCCGGCAGGGCCTAAGGTGGGTGCGCGACACGGAGGCGAGGGGGAAGCGTGAGGTACCAGCACTACGACGCGAGCGGCCTGCCGGACTGGCTGGCCCTGACACTCGGCATCATGATCTTCGCGGCTCTGGGATCGGTGGTCTGGATGCTCTTCCGGATCGGCCCCAGGAAGAACAACAGTCCCGAGGCCAAGGCCCGCGCGGCGAGCCGCCGGCGTCAGGCCCGTCTGCGCGCGCGGCGCACCGCCCTCCAGAAGAAGACCCGGCAGCGCACCCCCTGAGCCGCGGTCACCGGCCCATCGCGTCCCGCACCGCCTCGTCCGTACGCGCGACAACCGCCGAGCCGTCGCGCGCGGTGATGATCGGACGCTGGATCAGCTTCGGGTGGCCCGCGAGCGCGGTGATCCAGCGTTCCCGGGCGTCCGCGTCACGCGGCCAGTCGGCGAGCCCCAGTTCCTTCGCCTCCGCCTCGCCCAGCCGCGCGATGTCCCAGGGCTCCAGCTCCAGGCGACCCAGCACATCACGGATCTCGTCCGGCGACGGTACGTCCTCCAGGTACCTGCGGACGGTGTAGTCGGCCCCCTCGGCATCGAGCAGGGTCAGGGCGCCACGGCACTTGGAACAGGCGGGGTTGATCCAGATCTCCATGGGGCCCAGGGTACGGGAGCGAACCTCCAAACCGCCTCTGGCCAGGGGCGATTGTCAGTGGTGGGCCGTAGAATGGAGGTAGTTCGTGAGGGTCCCACCACCTTGCCAGGAGGTTGCCGATGACCGTTGCCGCAGTCACGACCGAGCCGTTCCGCACACCCTTGCGGAAGAAGCCGCTCCCCGCGGGGCGGCCCCGCGAGTGGTACGTCTCCCACAACCGCCGCCTGAAGGCCATGCGTCTGGCGATCGCCCTGCTCGACACCGGCGTGTACGCGCCGTCGAGCGCCGGCAACGCCCGGATACGCGCGGCCGCCGCCCGTCTCGCCATCCACCCGCCGTCCGACACCACCTGCCGCATGGTCCGCGCCCTGATCCGCGACGGCCGCTGACCCGACCGCCCGTGCCCCGGGACGTCCCGGGGCACGGGCCGTCTCGTGAACGACCTCGGCCGAACACACTCCGGAGCGCTCCGCCCGCGCGGGAGTGCGGCGTGTCACAGACAACACGGGGGACGCTGTGGGAGCTTCAACTCTGTTACTCATGAGTTGAGTTACCGATGTGCGCGTGGAGAGGGTCGTATGAGCACTCTGCAAGCCGACACGCTCGACCAGGTGGTCGACACGGACCGCTACCCCCTGTCCGACCCGGGGAGCCCGGAGACACGCGCGGTGGTGTCCCGGGCGAGACGCGAACTCGAGGACGCCGGCTGCACCGTGCTGCCCGACTTCGTCCGCCCCTCGCTCCACGAACTGCTGAGGCAGGAGGGCGCAGCTCTCGCCCCCCAGGCGTACTACGACGTCGAGACGGTCAACGTCTACAACATCGACGTGGAGCGGGACCTGCCCGAACTCCACCCCGGCCGCCGCACCTTCGAGCGGGGCAACGCCTTCGTCGCCCGTGACCGCATCCCCGGTGACGCCCTCATCAGCCGGCTGTACACCCATCCCTCGTTCCAGCGGTTCGTCGCCGACTGCTTCGCACTGCCCCGGCTGTACGAGCTCGCCGATCCGCTGTCCGGGCTCGTGGTCAACGTCGTACGGCCGGGCATGGAACACCCCTGGCACTTCGACACCAACGAGTACACGGTCAGCATGCTGACCCAGGAGGCCGAGGAGGGCGGCGACTTCGAGTACTGCCCCAACATCCGTTCCGCCGAGGACGAACGCTTCGACGCCGTACGGGACGTCCTCGACGGGCGCGGCCGGCAGCCCGAAAGGCTGCCCCTCAGGCCGGGGGACCTGCAGCTCTTCAAGGGCCGCTACTCGCTCCACCGGGTCAGCCCCGTCCGGGGCACCCGCGCACGCCACAGCGCGATCTTCGCCTACAGCGAGCGGCCCGGAGTCGTCGGGAGCGCCGCACGCACCCGCCAGCTCTTCGGCCGGGTGCTTCCCCAGCACCTCGCCACCGAAGGCGGGAGCGTCCGGGGAGACCAGCTGCTCGACTGAGGCCCGTCCGGGGGCGTACGCCCGTCCCCGGCACCTCGCGCACGGTTCCGGCACCGCCACGCGCCCCCACCGAGGAGAAGCCCCTTGCGTCTCGACGCGTCAGGAAAAGTCTCGCTGGACCACATCTACACCGCCCCCGACCCCCGCGCGTACTTCCAGGCACTGCGCCCGCTCGGCTACCGCGTCCCCCAACTGGCCAAGCCCTACTTCGACAAGCTCGTCAAGGAGTACCGGGAGACGGAGAGGACCGCCGTCCCGCGGGTGCTGGACATAGGCTGCTCCTACGGCATCAACGCGGCCCTGCTCAAGTACGACCTCACCATGGACGAGCTGTACGCCCGCTACGACGGCACCGGGCCCGCCACGCGCGCCGGGCTGGTGGAGCGGGACCGCGACCTCTCCCGCTCCCGCAGCCCCGCCCACGGCCTGCGCTTCACCGGCCTCGACGCCTCCACCAGCGCCCTCGCGTACGCGAGGGAGGCCGGGTTCCTGGACGACACCGTCCACGCGGACCTGGAAGCCGGCGACCCCACTCCGGAGCAGCGCGACGTACTCGCCGGCACCGACCTGGTCATCTCCACGGGCTGCGTCGGCTACGTCACCGAGCGCACCCTCACCCGGGTCGTACGGGCGCAGGACGGACGCCTGCCCTGGATGGCCCACTTCGTCCTGCGCATGTTCCCCTTCGGGCCCGTCGAGGACGCCCTGGCCGAGCTCGGCTACCGCACGATCCGCGTCGACGAGGTGTTCAAGCAGCGCCGGTTCGCCGGTCCGGAGGAACGACGCGGCGTCCTGGACTCCATGGCGGCGGCCGGCGTGGACGCGACCGGCCTGGAGGAGGACGGCTGGCTCCACGCCCAGCTGTACCTCTCCACACCCAAGGACCGCTGACCCACCACATACCGATCCGATCCATCCGACCCAGTGAGAAGAGAGCCGCATTGAACGTCAGTCAGGCAGCAGCAGCCGAAACGGCCTCCGACCGGGAGAGCGGCCTGCCCCGGGTGCCGCTGCCCACCCTGGAGGCGAGCTGCGAGAGGTTCCTCGCCTGGAGCGCCCCGCTGCTGACCGCGCGGGAGCGGGCGGAGACCGAGGCCGAGGTCACGGCCTTCCTGCGCCCCGGCGGCCCGGGACGGGTGCTGCACGCCGCGCTGGAGGAGTACGACGCCACCGAGGGCGTCCACAGCTGGCTCGACACCTTCTGGCCGTACCGCTACCTCGGCCGCCGGGACCGCATCGCGCTCAACGCCAACTTCTTCTTCCTCTTCCAGGACACCGGTGAGGGACAGCTCGACCGGGCGGCCGGTCTCGTCGCCGGGGCGCTACACCACAAGCGGCGGCTCGACGAAGGGCTGATCGAGCCCGCCGAACAGCGCGGTGTACCCCAGTCGATGGTCCAGAACCGCTACCTCTTCGGCACCACCCGCATCCCCGGCGTCCCGCTGGACACCGTCCGCGCCCCCTACAGCGAGCAGGCCCCCGGGCCGTCCACCGCCCGGCACATCGTGGTCTTCTTCCGCGGCACCATGTTCCGGCTGGACGTGATCGGACCCGACGGCGTACCGCACAGCCTCGACGAGATCGAGGCCGGGCTGCGCGCCGTCACCAAGGCCGACGTCGGCACGGCCGAGGACGACCGGGCAGGTCACCTCACCACCCTGGCCCGGGCGGAATGGGCGGCCACCCGGCAGGCCCTGGCCGCGCTTCCGGGTAACGCCCGCGCGCTCGACGACATCGAGACCGCCCTCTTCTGCGTCTGCCTGGAGGACTTCGCCCCGGCGGACACCCAGGCGGCCTGCGACGAACTCCTGCACGGCGACCGGGGCAACCGCTGGTTCGACAAGGCCGTCTCCTTCGTCGTCTTCGAGGACGGCCGGGCCGGCATCAACGTCGAGCACTGCGAGCTGGACGGCACGACCATCCTGAGCTTCACCGACGCCCTGCTCTCCACCCCGCCGGACGAACACTCCCGCCTCTCCGGAGCACGCCCCCAGGGCGCCCCCGCCCCGCGGCCGCTCACCTTCGAGCTGGACGCCCCCCTGCGCTCCCAGGTGCGCGCCGCGGCCGAGGCGTTCTCCGCGTACGCGGACGCCACCGCCACCCGGACCCTCTCCTTCGAGGACTTCGGGAGCACGGCGGCCAAGGCCCTCGGAGTCTCGCCCGACGCCTTCGTCCAGGCCGCCTACCAGCTCGCCCACCAGCGCGCCAAGGGTCACCTGGGCGCCACCTACGAGTCGATCGCCACCCGCCAGTACCGCCACGGCCGTACCGAGGCGATGCGCGTCGTCACCCCGCAGATGCCGGCCTTCGTCGCCGCGATGGACGACCCCGCGGCGGACCGCGACGCCCGCCGCGCGGCCTTCCGCGCCGCTGCGGCGGCCCACGTCGCCCGCGCCAAGGAGTGCCAGGCGGGCGAGGCCCCCGAACAGCACCTGTGGGAACTCGAGCTCATCCAGCGCCGTCGAGGCGCCGAACTCGGCGTCGCCGAACAGCCGGCCCTCTACCGCTCCCCGGGCTGGACCGTCATGCGGGACGACTATCTGAGCACGAGCTCCGCGCCGAGCGAGAACATCCAGTACTTCGGCTTCGGCTCCACGAGCAGCCGCTGCATCGGCGTCGCCTACGTCCTGCTGCCGGACCGCTTCAACCTCTACCTGAGCACCCCCAGCGCGGTGGCCGCCCAGATGCACGACTTCTCCGACCGCCTGCGCGAGGCGGTCGCCGAACTGCGCGAGCTGCTGGCCGGCTGAGCGATCCCACGGCACACCGGGCGGCCGGTTTCCACGGCCGCCCGGCTGCCAGGAGCGACACGTCGCGACATGACAAGGACGCGTCGTGCGCGGTCAAGACGCACCGGCGTGGGAAGCGCGAGGGTGGGCAGCCACGATTCCCGGTCCTGGAGGCAGCATGTCAAGTTCCCACCACGTGCCGGACGAGGAGCGAGGACGCCCCGCCCAGCCGCCCGAGCCCGGGCACCGCAGCTACCCGCACGTCCGCACCCTCGCCCCGGCCGACGTCCCGGGGCCGTTGCCCGGCACCCTGATGAGCGACGCCTACCTCTCGGCGGTCGGCCGGATCGCCTACCTGTGGGGCTGGCCGCTGGTGAACCTGCACAACCGGCTGAGGGCCATGTCCCTCCTGCCGGCCCCCGCACTGCTCGCCGGAGTGGTCCCGGGCGGTCCGCCCGGCACGATCGGCATGCTGCACGACTACGTCCTGCCGCACCAGCGCCTGGTCGCCTGTCCCAACCAGGACGTCGTCTACGGCTTCGGCATGCTGGACGCGGAAGCCGGCCCGTGCGTCGTCCAGGTCCCGGACCTGGGCGACCGGTTCTGGGTGATCCAGCTCGTCGACCAGCGCACCGAGTCGTTCGGCAGGCTCGGTTCCCCGTACGGCAGCAAGCCCGGCCACTACCTGCTCGCACCGCACGACTGGGACGGCGAGGTGCCGCCCGGTATCGAGGAGGTCTTCCGCCACGACACCCGGACCGGTGTCGTGGTGCCCCGGATCTTCATGGACGACACCGCCGAGGACCGCGCCGAGCTGCTGAGCCTCGTGCGAGGGATCAGCGTGTACCCGCTCGCCGACCACGACGGCTCCGTGCGGGAGGTGGACTGGACGGCACTGGAGACAGCCGGACCCGTCCACTCGGACGAGTCGGCCGCCGGGGAGGGGGAGCAGCGCCAGGTGGATCCGGACGCCTTCTTCGACCAACTCGGCACGGTGATGGACGAGGTGCCGCCGCTGCCCGGCGAGGAATCCCTGTACGCGCTGTTCCGGTCGCTGCTGACCGCCGCCGGGGCCGACCCCGCGGCGGCCCGCGTCCTGCGCGAGGCCGCACGTTCCGCGGAGGCCGAACTCGTCGCCGAACTGCTGAACTTCAGGAACGTCGGGCTGCCGGCCGCACACGGCTGGACCACCCAGCGCAACGGTGCACGCTTCGGCACCGACTACCTGACCCGGACCGCCGTCGCCCGGTCCAACATCCTCGTCAACCCCGTGGAGGAGACCGCGTACTTCTACCTGGACGTGGACGCCGACGGGGCTCGGCTGAACGGCGCGGACTCGTACACCGTGACCTTCGGGCCCGGCGCACTGCCCCCGGTACGTGGCTTCTGGTCGCTGACCCTCTACGACACCCAGCACTTCTTCCACCCGAACGAACTCGGCCGTCACTCCGTGGGCACCAAGAACCATGATCTGCGGGTGGACCCGGACGGCTCCCTCACCGTCACGGTCGCCGCCGCCCGCCCCGCCGGTCCCGGGCGCGCGGCGAACTGGCTGCCCGCCCCCGAGGGCGATTTCTCCCTCTTCCTGCGCGCCTACTGGCCGGACGACGCCGTGCTCGACGGAACCTGGGCGCCGCCCGCGGTACTCAAGGGCTGAGGGGGACCTGAGCCGTGGCCGCCCGGTGCGCCTGCGGCGAGCAGCCGAACCAGCGGCGGCACGAGCGGCTGAAACTGCTCTGCTCGCTGTAGCCGAGGACGTCGGCGAGCTGCGCGAGCGGCATGGCCGTCGTACGCAGGTACCGGTCGGCCAGCTCGTGGCGCACCTCGTCGATGATCTCCTGGTAGGTGGTGCCGTGGGTCGCCAACTGCCTCTGCAGAGTGCGGGGATGGAGGGAGAAGCTCTCCGCGACGTCCTCCAGGCCGAACCGCCGGGTGGGCAGTGCGCGCTTGACCGTGCTGCGCACCTCGGTGGGCAGGCCGCTGCCCACGGCACCGCCGACCACGCCGCTCAGGTACTCCAGGACCAGCTTGCGGACGGCCGGGTCGCTGCCCTCGACCGGGCGGTCGAGGGTGTCCGACGCGAACCGGAAGCCCAGGTGATCCTGACGTGCCGTCACATGGCAGTCGAAATGAGCCTCGTACGTGGCGAGCGGTGCGGCCGGGCGGTGGGGGAGCGAGACGGAGAGCGGGACGAAGTCCGCTCCGATCAGCATCCGGAAGATCTGCAGGGAGGCGCCCAGGGACAGTTCGCCGATCTGGGCCACGTCGACGAGGGTGCGCTGCACCCGAGGCCGGATGCGGAAGTGGTAGTCGGCGACCTCGCCCGCCCGCTCCACGGCGATCTCGATCGCCGGGCTGTACTGGTACATGAACCGGCCGATGGCGTCGATCGCGTCGCCCACCGATGTGGCGTGCCGTCCGATCACCCCGACCGGGCCGAGGATGTCGAGGCCCTGGCGGGTGGAGAGCCGCAACCCGAAGTCCGGGCAGTCGTGCCGCGCGGCGGCGAGGTCGAGGGCCGTCACGAGCGCGCGGTACGGGATGTACTCGTCCGGGTCCTCGATCGCCTCGGGCCTGATGCCGGCCTGCCTCAGCAGCGGTTCCGGCTCCCCGCCGAGCGAGGACACCAGCGCGGAGAACCCGGTGAGGCAACCGGAACGGATCAGCGAACTCATGTCGCCAAGTGTCAAATTCTTGTCGTCCGAAGTCAAGACTTGACGGGCTCGCAGTCGCAAGCTGGGGGCCGTTCATCATTCCGGATCCGGAGCAAGGGAGCCCTCGGATGCCCGTCGACTTCGATGTATCAGGCAAGCACGTCCTCGTCACAGGTGGCCGCGGAGGTATCGGCGGCGCGATCGCCGCCGCCTTCGTCGAAGCCGGGGCGCATGTGATCGCCACCGACCTCTCGCCGGTCCCGGCCGAGCCCCGCAAGGGCGTCGACGACCGCGTGCTCGACGTGCGGGACGCCGACGCGGTCCGCGCACTCGCCGACGACCTGGACCGCCTCGACGTACTGGTGCAGTGCGCGGGCCGCGCCGCACCCATGGCGGAGTACGAACTGTCCACCTTCGAGGAGATCATCGGCATCCACCTCACCGGTACGTTCTCGATGGCGACCGCGCTGCAGCCCCTGCTCGCGGCGTCCGGCGGCAGCGTCATCAACGTCGGCTCGATGTACAGCTACTTCGGCTCCCCGCTGGTGCCCGCCTACGGCGCCGCGAAGGCGGCCATCGTCCAGCTCACCAAGACCCTCGCCCTCGCATGGGCGGCAGAGGGCATCCGAGTGAACGCCATCGCACCGGGCTGGATCCGCACCGCGCTGACGGCGCCCCTCGCCGACCTTCCCGGGGCGACGGAGTCGATCACCAGCCGCATCCCCGGCGGCGAACTCAGCGAGCCGGAGGACCTCGCCGGAACCGCGCTGTTCCTGGCATCCCCGGCCGCCCGCCTGATCACCGGCGTGACCATCCCTGTCGACGGCGGATACAGCGCCGGCTGAGCACCACCCGCCTCCCTCCCACCAGCTCTGTCCCGTGAGGAACCCCTATGACGACGCAGACGATGCAAGCGGTGGTCCTGCACAACGGATCTCTTGAGCTCACCGATGTGCCGCTGCCCGAGCCCGGACCGGGCGAGGTCCTGGTCAGGACCCTGGCCAACGGCATCTGCGGCTCGGACCTGCACTGCGTGACGCACAGCCACGCGCTCGCCGCCGGAGTGAAGGCGGTGACCGGGGCCGACATGCTCGACCCGGACCGCCCGATCGTGCTCGGCCACGAGTTCTGCGCCGAGGTCGTCCGCAACGGCCCGGACACCCAGGGCACCTTCGCGCCCGGCACCCGTGTCGTGTCGCCTCCCATGCTCGCCCGGCCGGTGCCGGTGAACCTGGGCTTCGGCGGCGTCGACGCGCCCGGCGGCTTCGCCGAGTACATGGTGCTGTCCGAGGTGCTGCTGATGCCGGTGCCCGACCACCTGTCGAGCGAGGTCGCCTCGCTGACCGAACCGCTGGCGGTCGCCCTGCACGCCGTCAACCGCGGCGCGCTCGGCTCCGACGACGTACCGGTCGTGATCGGCTGCGGCCCCATCGGCCTCGCCGTGATCGCAGTCCTGAAGATGCGCGGCGTCGGCCCGGTCATCGCCGCCGACTTCTCACCCGCCCGGCGCGCCCTCGCCGCCGAGATGGGCGCCGACATCGTCGTCGACCCGCGGGAGACGTCCCCGTACGACTCCTGGCACGAGGTCGCCGCCGTGGACGATCCGGCCCGCCACGGACGCCAGACGGCGCTCTTCCCCGAACTGCCCTACCGCCCGTCCGTGGTCTTCGAGTGCGTCGGCGTGCCCGGAGTCATCCAGCAGGTCCTGGCGGGCGCCCCCGCGTGCTCGCGGGTGGTCGTCGCCGGACTGTGCATGGCCGAGGACACCTTCCTGCCCACCTTCGGCATGCTCAAGGAGATCGACCTGGTCTTCTCCCTCTACTACACCGTCGAGGAGTTCGCCCGGACCCTCGCGCACCTCGCCGCCGGCGAGCTGCGCGCGGAGCCCCTCATCACCGGCCGGGTCGGCCTCGACGGGGTCGCGGACGCCTGCCGGGGCCTCGCCGACCCGGAGAAGGACGCCAAGGTCCTCATCGTCCCCGCCCTCTGACGCCCGCCGCGCAGAGCCGTACCCGCACAACCGACCAACTAGGAGACAGAAGATGGCCGACCAGTACTCCGCAGCCAAGCTTCCCGTGATGTCGCTCCCGCAGGGTGAACTGCTGACGCTCAACGTCAAGGACATCCCGGTCATCAAGGACTCGCTCGGACCCGGCATCCACTACCAGCCGCTCTTCCTCGACCCCGAGGTCGGCGTCTGGGTGGTGCTCGCCCACTTCGCACCGGGCGCCGAACTGCCGGTCCACCTGCACACCGGTGCCGTGCACGCGTACACCCTGAAGGGCTCCTGGGCGTACCGGGAGTACCCGGACCAGCCGCAGACCGAGGGCTCGTACCTCTACGAGCCCGGTGCCTCCGTGCACAAGCTGTTCGTACCGGAGACCAACACCGAGGACACCGTCGTCCTGTACGTCGTCTACGGAGCCAACATCAACTTCACCGACGAGGGCCAGTTCCACTCGGTGCTCGACGCGGTCACCATCCAGGGCCTGACCCAGCAGCTCGCCGCCGCGCAGGGCCTGGACGTCAACTACCTGACGGGCGGCGCCGCCCGTTACGCCGCCCAGCCCGCCAAGGAGGCCTGAGCCCGGCACACGCAGAAGTCCCCGGGTGCACCCGGGGGCTTCTGCGTGTCTCAGCGCCGCGTCACTGCAGGGACGCCTTCGCCTTCGCCTCGCCCATCAGGTCGGTGTGCGCGTCGTCACCGGACGCCAGGACGACCTTGTGGATGCGTCCGCCGGTGAAGACCCCGCGCACCGTCCCGTAGTCGTCGGTGACCGGGTTGCCGTTGTCCTCGCCGATGTCCAGGCCGTCGGTCATGTGGTAGATGAACGGCACCGTGTGCGCGATCCGCGCGGAGCCGACGGGCTCGCCGTCGACGAACAGCTCCCCGAGGCCGCCCTTTCCGACGCCCCCGCCGTCGTAGGTGAAGCGGTACGTCAACCGGTACCTGCCCGGGGCGAGCCGCTCCGGCGCCGCGATCTCGTAGCGCTCGACGTCGACCCAGTTGTAGTGGAACACCGGGACGCCCTCGCGCAGATACAGCGCCCAGCCCGCGAACCGGCTGCCCTGGGCGGCGATCACGCCGCGAGCCGGTGCCTCCTTCACCTCGACGTCCGCGGTGAGCGACCAGGAACGGTTGCGCGTCGAGGGCAGGACCGAGTCGTGCAGGGACCGCATGCCCGGGTAGAGGCTGACCGAGTCCGGGCTGCCGATCGTCGGCCGGCCCACCGCGTCGCTGTTGGCGCGCACCGCCTTGCGGTCGTCGAGCGGGAAGACGTTGTACTTGGCACCCTCGATGAGGAACAGCTCCTTCAGCCGCTCCAGCTTGTCCGGCCGCGCGGACGCCAGGTCGTTCGCCTGGGCGTGGTCGTCCGGCGCGTACAGCTCCCACGTGTCCTCGGAGAACGGCAGCTGCTCACCGTTGAGTTCCCACGGCACCGCGTGCTTGGTGCACGCCGACCAGCCCTCGTGGTAGATCCCGCGGTTGCCGAAGATCTCGAAGTACTGGGTGGTGTGGCGCTCGGCCGCGTCGGCGTCGTTCAGCGCGTAGGCGAACGAGACGCCCTCGAAAGGCTTCTGGGCCACACCGTTGACCGACGTCGGCTCCGGGATGCCCGCGAGGTCGAGGAGGGTCGGCGCCACGTCGTTGACGTGCGTGAACTGCTCGCGGATGCCACCGGGGGAGTCGATGCCGGCCGGCCAGTGCACGATCGTGCCCACCCGCGTGCCGCCCCAGTGCGAGGCCATCTGCTTGGTCCACTGGAACGGGGTGTTCATCGCGTGCGCCCAGCCCACCGGGTAGTGGTTGTACAGCGTGGGCCCGCCGAGCTCGTCGATGCGCTCCAGCATCGACTCCACCGAGGCGGGGACGATGTTGTAGGTGGCGTACTCGTTGACGCAGCCGTCGGGACCCGCCTCGGCGCTCGCGCCGTTGTCGCCCATGATGTAGAGGATCAGGGTGTCCTCGAGGATGCCCATCTCCTCCAGGGCGTCCACGACTCGGCCCACCTGCTCGTCGGTGTGCGTCGCCATGCCGGCGTACGTCTCCATCATCCGCGAGTAGAGGCGCCGGGCGTCCTCGGGCTGATCGGCCCAAGCACCTATCTCGTCCGGGCGGGCGCTGAGTTCGGCGTCCTCGGGCGCCAGACCGAGCTCCTTCTGCTTGACCAGGGTCCGCTCACGCTGCTCGTCCCAGCCGTGGTCGAACTGCCCGCGGTACGCGTTCACGTACTCCTCGGGAGCGTGGAAGGGAGAGTGGCAGGCACCGAACGCGAGATAGCCGAAGAAGGGCTGGTCGGGCGTGACGGCCTGCTGCTCCCGGATGTCGGCGATCGCCCGGTCGGCGAGGTCCTCGCTGAGGTGGTAGCCGGGCTCGGTCGGCGTCGGGATCGGCGTGGTGCCCTCGTACAGGTTTGGGTACCACTGGTCGGTCTCCGCGCCCATGAACCCGTAGAACCGCTCGAACCCCTCACCCGTCGGCCAGCGGTCGTACGGGCCGGAGCGCGAGGTCTCCCAGGTGGGCGTCTGGTGCCACTTGCCGAAGGCGAAGGTGTTGTAGCCGTTGCGCCGCAGGATCTCCGGTATCGGGGCGCACGAGTCGGGCCGCGAGGAGGTGTAGCCGTCGTGGCTGGTGGCCAGCTCGGTGATGCCGGCCGCCCCGACGGTGTGGTGGTTGCGGCCCGTCAGCAGCGAGGCGCGGGTGGGCGAGCAGATCGCCGTGGTGTGGAAGCGGCTCAGGCGCAGGCCACCCTCCGCGAGCCGCTCCGCGGTCGGCATCGAGCACGGACCGCCGTACGAGGAGGAGGCGCCGAACCCCATGTCGTCGACGAGGATCATCAGCACGTTGGGGGCGCCCGCCGGAGGGCGCACGCGCTCGATCGGCGTGGGCTGCGCCGCGTCGCGGACGTCCACCGGGGTGGCGTGCGGGCGCTTCGGCTGCTGGATCGGAAGGGTGGCGCGGTAGGCCGGATTCACCACGGGGGTGGTCCTTTCGGGATGGTGCGGATGTGCGGGTGGTGCGGTTGGCGGACGGGGATCAGACATCGGCCGGGCCGACGGCCGCGGTGGCCGCGACGGCCGGGGCGGAGAAGGCGCGGCGGAAGCGCAGCACCAGGGGGAAGGTGGTCAGCAGGAGCAGCCCGGGCAGGACGGAGAAGGCCAGCCGGATGCCTTCGAGCGCCGTCGAGGACTGGGTGACCGGATGGTCGAGGGTCGACGACGCGTAGCCGGTCAGCGACAGGACGAGGGTGTAGGCGACCGGGCCCAGCGCGTGCCCGGCCGTGTCGACCGCCGTCCACACACCGGACAGGACACCGGCGCTGTCGTGCCCGGTCCGCTTGGCCTGCAGCCGGATGCAGTCGGTGAGCAGGGCGTACATCGTCACGAGCCCGGCGGCCTGCCCCAGGGCGACCAGGACGCCGGCGGCCGCGGTCGCCGCGGTGCCCACGCCCGCGGCGACGTACAGGGCGACGCCGCCCACCGTCCACAGTGCCAGGCCGGTCAGGAGGAGTGGGACGTTGCCGTACCGGCGGGCGAGCAGGCCGGCGCCGGGTACGGCGAGGGTGGAACTCAGCGCGAACACCAGGAAGACGACCGCCTGTTCCTTCTTTCCCCCCAGGAAGTAGGTGGCGACGTACGGCAGTCCGGTCAGCACCATCACCGTGAAGACGTAGTACAGGAACAGCACGGCCGACAGCAGCACGAACGGCCGGTTGCCGCGGGCCGTGCGGAACGCCGTGCGCAGCGAGGGGGTCCCGGCGGCGGGCCGCGAGCGCACCGCGCGCGTGGACACCACCGGCACCAGCAGCACCACGAGCAGCACCACCCCGATGATCACGGACATGGCCCGGTACGCCGCCGGGGTGCCCTTCTCCGTCAGCAGCGGCCCGGCGACCCCGCCGACGAGCATGCCGAGCGTGAAGAACAGGGTCCGCCACGTCATCATCCGGGTCCGCTCCTGCGGGGAGTCGGACATCTCCACGGGCAGTGCGGTGAACGGCACCTGGAAGCAGAGGTAGGAGGCCGACGCGGCGAGGAACGCCGCGAACACCCACAGCGCCGCGGCGTCCCCGCGCACCGGCGAGCTGAAGGTGGCCACGAAGGCGAACGGCAGGATCAGCGCGCCCGACGTCATCAGCCGCCGGCGCTGCCCGGTGCGCGCCGCCTCACGGTCGCTGACGGCGCCGAACCAGGGGCTCGCGACCAGGTCGAACAGTTTCGGCAGGGCGACGACGACACCGGCGAGCGCGGCAGGGACACCGAGTGCATCCGTCATGTACATCAGCAGGAGCAGGCCGGGCAGCGTGTTGAAGGCGTTCGACGCGAAGGCACCGGCACCCCAGCCGGCCATCCGGCGGGTGCTCAGCGGCCGAGAGTTGATCATGTGTGGACCGTCCTTCGGCGAGGGCCGCAGGGGCCCTGGGAGTGTGCTGCGGCACACGATCGCGCCCACCGCCCGCTCCGGCCTTGTCGTGCGACGTCAAGTCGGTGTCGCCCTGTGACAAGAGACGTGCCGGGCGGGAGACCGGGACGCCCGGCGTCGGCGGGGCTGCCCGGTGTCCCGCCCGGCGCTCCTGCTCCCTGCCGCCGGAGTGGCAGGACCCGCGGCACACCTGGTCCCGCCCCGGCGGGGCACCCCGGTGACGCGTCGTGCCAGGACTTTGTCGCGCGAGGTCAAGACTCCGCGAGAAGCGGTCCGGCAACGTACGCCGTGCCCGTCCGGAACGTCCCGCAGGAAAGAGTCAGCCGGTGCCCCATCTCGCCCGCAACCTGGTCCACACCGCCGGGACCCACCCCGACCGGCCCGCCCTCCGCCTCGACGACCAGGTGCTCGACTACCGCACGCTGGACGAGCGCAGCGCCCGCGTGGCCACCTGGCTCGCCGCCGAGGGCATCGCGCCGGGCGACCGGGTCGCGGTCATGCTGCCCAACATCCCGGAGTTCGCGGTCGTCTACTACGGGGTACTCCGCGCCGGAGCCGTCGTCGTACCGATGAACCCGCTGCTGAAGGCACCGGAGATCGCCTACGGCGCCGGGGACTGTGAGGCCCGCACCATCCTCACCGGGGCGATGTCCCTGCCCGAGGCATCGGCGGCCGCGGCACGACTGGATATCTCCTGCACCGACGTCACCGCGGACGGGTTCGCGGGCGTCCTCGCCGGCATCCGCCCGTCCACCACGCTCGTCGAGCGGGCCGACGACGACCCGGCCGTGCTCCTCTACACCTCGGGCACCACGGGCCGCCCCAAGGGCGCCGTCCTCACCCACGGCAACCTGCACAGCAACACCGAGACCGTCGTCCGCCTGCTCGGCATCACCGGGGACGACACAGTCTTCGGCGGCCTGCCCTTCTTCCACGTCTTCGGGCAGACCTGCGGCCTCAACGCCGCCGTGCTGACAGGGGCCTGCGTGACCCTCCTGCCCCGCTTCGACGCGGCGAAGGCGCTGAGCGTCCTGGCCCGCGACCGGGTCACGGTCATGGAGGGTGTGCCGACCATGTTCGTCGCGCTGCTGGCGGCGGCCGAGGCGGCCGGCGGGGCCCGGGTCGGCACCGTACGTCTTGCGGCGAGCGGCGGTTCGGCGATGCCCGTCGACGTGCTGCACCGTTTCGAGGCAGCGTTCGACTGCCCGGTCGTCGAGGGCTACGGCCTGTCCGAGACGGCCCCGGTGGTCACGCTCGGCGCACTCCACGGCGTCCGCAAGCCCGGCTCGATCGGCACCCCGGTCGACGGCGTCGAGGTCCGTCTGATCGACGACGAGGGCGAGGACACCGCCGAGGACGGGATCGGCGAGATCGCGGTGCGCGGCCCCAACGTCATGCTGGGCTACTGGAACCGTCCCGAGGCCGACGCCGCGGCCTTCACCGACGGCTGGTTCCGTACCGGCGACCTCGCTCGCCGGGACGAGGACGGGCACTACTTCATCGTCGACCGGAAGAAGGACCTGATCATCCGCGGCGGCTACAACGTCTACCCGCGCGAGATCGAGGAGGTGCTCTACACGCACCCGGCGGTCGTCGAGGCCGCCGTCGTCGGTGTCCCGCACGACCTGCACGGTGAGGAGATCACCGCGGTCGTCGCACTCGAACCGGGCGCGGCGGCGACCGCGGACGAACTGCGCGACTACGTCAGGGCACGCGTCGCCCCGTACAAGTACCCGCGCCTCGTCCGCCTGGTGGAGAGCCTGCCCAAGGGCCCCACCGGCAAGATCCTCAAGCGGGAGCTGTCAGGGGTGTGAGCTCCCCCGGTGGTTGACCCCGCAACACCGTGAGGGCTGTCCCCGTCGAACGGGGGACAGCCCTCACGGTGTTGCTCCGGCATACGGGCCGGACCGACGCGCACCGGCGCGGAGGCCGAGTGGTGCCGGCGGAGACACCCGAGTGGGTCTCCGCCGGCACCTCACGCTTCCGGGTGGCCGCCCGGGGTCACCCGGCCCTGCGGCCTAGAGGTCGAAGTACAGCTCGAACTCGTGCGGGTGCGGACGCAGCTGGATCGGGGCGATCTCGTTGGTGCGCTTGTAGTCGATCCACGTCTCGATGAGGTCGGGGGTGAAGACACCGCCGGCCTGCAGGTACTCGTGGTCGGACTCCAGCGCGTCGAGAACGGCCGGGAGCGAGGTCGGGACCTGCTGGACGCTCGCGTGCTCCTCGGGAGCCAGCTCGTAGAGGTCCTTGTCGATCGGCTCCGGCGGCTCGATCTTGTTCTTCACGCCGTCCAGGCCGGCCATCAGCAGTGCCGAGAAGGCCAGGTACGGGTTGGAGGACGGGTCCGGCGCACGGAACTCGACGCGCTTGGCCTTCGGGTTCGAGCCGGTGATCGGGATACGCATCGCGGCGGAGCGGTTGCGCTGCGAGTACACCATGTTGACCGGGGCCTCGAAGCCCGGGACCAGGCGGTGGTAGGAGTTCACCGTCGGGTTGGTGAACGCCAGCAGCGACGGGGCGTGCTTGAGGATGCCGCCGATGTAGTAGCGGGCGGTGTCCGAGAGGCCCGCGTAGCCCTGCTCGTCGTAGAAGAGCGGCGAGCCGCCCGACCACAGCGACTGGTGGACGTGCATGCCCGAGCCGTTGTCGCCGAAGATCGGCTTCGGCATGAAGGTCGCGGTCTTGCCGTTGCGCCAGGCGACGTTCTTCACGATGTACTTGAAGAGCATCAGGTCGTCGGCCGCGGCGAGCAGCGTGTTGAACTTGTAGTTGATCTCGGCCTGGCCGGCGGTGCCGACCTCGTGGTGCTGGCGCTCTACCTGGAGGCCGTTCTTGTCCAGCTCCAGGGAGATCTCGGCACGCAGGTCGGCGAAGTGGTCGACCGGCGGGGCCGGGAAGTACCCGCCCTTGTAGCGGACCTTGTAACCACGGTTGTTCTCGACCGCACCGGTGTTCCAGGCGCCGGCCTCGGAGTCGATGTGGTAGAAGCTCTCGTTCGCCGACGTCTGGAAGCGGACGTTGTCGAAGACGTAGAACTCGGCCTCGGGACCGAAGTACGCGGTGTCGGCGATGCCGGTGGAGGCGAGGTACGCCTCGGCCTTCTTGGCCACGTTCCGCGGGTCACGGCTGTACTGCTCACCGGTGATCGGGTCGTGGATGAAGAAGTTGATGTTCACGGTCTTGTCGCGGCGGAAGGGGTCCACCCGGGCCGTCGACAGGTCGGCGCGGAGCGCCATGTCCGACTCGTGGATGGCCTGGAAGCCGCGGATCGACGAGCCGTCGAATGCCAGTTCCTCGGCCGGGTCGAAGGACGCCGCGGGGATCGTGAAGTGCTGCATCACACCCGGCAGGTCGCAGAACCGGACGTCGACGAACTTGACGTCGTTGTCGGCGATGTACTTCTGGACTTCGTCGGCGTTCTGGAACATCCAACTCCTCCTACTCCCGACCCGGGAAAGGGCGGGGTTGCAGCTCGTCTGTGTGGCCAGTGCGGTGGCACACGCTGGATGCGACCTTAGGTAAACGGGATTTCTCCAGCGTGACCCATTTGTTTCGCACAAGTTAACCAGCCCTGTTGCGGGCGGCACCTGAACGACGTGTTCCGTGCCCCGCCCGGCCGGGTGCAAACACGGGCGCAGTACCGTGGACGGGTGGACAACAGGCAAGCAATCGGATCGTGGCTCTCGGGGCCGCGCGCGGCCGCCGAGGACATGGGCGCCGACTTCGGTCACCGGGGCGCGCGCCTCGGTCTGCCCCAGGAGGGCCCGGGGTCGATCGCCCCGCTCGGCCGGCGCTTCGGGGCTCTCTTCATCGACTGGGCCCTGTGCATGCTGATCGCATACGGGCTGCTCGCGGGCGGTGACCAACAGGCGGCGGGCAACTGGGCCCTGGCCGTCTTCCTCGTGATGAGCCTGCTGACCGTCGGAACCGTGGGTTCCACCCCGGGCAAGCGGATCCTCGGCCTGCGCGTCATCGCAGAGGACGGCTCACGGCTCGGCCCGGTCCGGGTCGCGCTCCGCAGCGTGCTCCTCGTCCTGGTGATCCCGGCCATCGTCTGGGACCGCGACAGCCGCGGCCTGCACGACCGCCTCGCCCGCGCCGTCCAGGTCCGCATCTGAGGCGCCCCCGCGCCGCACGGCCCCGGGGCGCCGCTCCCGACCGGTGGCGGCGGCGTCCCTGAGGCCCGTCGAGGCCCCGCGGCACACGCGGGCCGCACTCCGGGTCGGCCGGGCCGGCACGGGGCGCACACGGGGCGCCCGCGGCACGTACATACGGCAGGGGCCCCGACAAGAAATCTTGTCGGGGCCCCTGCCGTATGTACGTGTCGAGGTCAGCGCATCTTTCCGCCGCGCGGCATCCGCATGCCCTTGGGCATCGGGCCCTTCGGCAGCGGCATGTTGCTCATGAGGTCGCCCATCGCCCGGAGACGGTCGTTGGTGGTGGTCACCTGGGGGCCGGTCAGCACCCGGGGGAGCTTGAGCATCGTGGTGCGCACCTTCTTCAGCGGCACCTGGCCCTCGCCGTCACCGACGATGATGTCGTGCACCGGTACGTCGACGACGATGCGCGCCATCCGCTTCTTCTCCGCGGCCAGCAGGCTCTTCACCCGGTTCGGGTTGCCCTCGGCCACCAGCACGATGCCCGCCTTGCCCACCGCGCGGTGGACGACGTCCTGGCTGCGGTTCATCGCGACGGCCGGCGTCGTGGTCCAGCCACGGCCCACCCGGTCCAGGACCGCCGCGGCCGCGCCGGGCTGTCCTTCCATCTGCCCGAAGGCCGCACGCTCGGCCCGGCGCCCGAAGACGATCGCCATGGCGAGGAGGGCAAGGACGAAGCCCAGGATGCCCGCGTAGATGGGGTGACCGATCAGGAAACCGATCGCGAGGAGGACACCGAAGGTGATGATTCCCACACCCGCGACGACAAGACCCACCTTGGGGTCCGACCGCCTGGTCATCTTGTAGGTCAGGGCGATCTGCTTGAGCCGCCCCGCGTTCTCGGCGCTGTCCGCGCCTTCAGTGTTTGCCTTCCTCGCCATGTAAAGAAGTTTACGTGGCCCCGGAGTGACCTAGGAACGGTGGTCGGCCACAGCCTTCAGCACATGCTCGGCCTCGACCCGGTCCTGCGCCCTGCGGCGGTCCTCGAGAACAGCGGTCCAGGCGTTCTGGCGGGCGGTGCGCTGGCCACCCGACATCAGGAGTGACTCGACCGCGCGGAGCGCGGTGGTGACGGTCGGGATGGCGGTGGCTCGTACCGGTGCTGCGTGCATCGTGGGTGTTCCCCCTCGGAGCGGATGCGCGCGTCCGGCGCGCACTGAGTAGCGGGAAGCAATGACGACGGCGGCTGCGGGAGCCACCGCGTATGTACCTAGGGTCACTGCTCGGTGTTACCAGTGCATGACCGGTCGGTCAAACACCAATGAAACCCTGATTTCGGCGCCGCGCACGCCGACGCGGCCCATACGTGGCCCCCGACCTGGCGGGGCGTACGGGCCGCGTCGTCACGGCGACTTCTGCTCAGTGGTCCCTTGTGCGCCGATTCACACCGAGGGCGCGGCGGACGCGGTTGCGCCGCGGCGCTCCATCGCCTGCTGGAAGAGGCGCCCCGCGCGGTAGGAGGAACGCACCAGCGGGCCCGACATGACGCCGGAGTAGCCGATCGCGTCCGCCTCGTCCTTCAGCTCGACGAACTCGTGCGGCTTCACCCAGCGCTCGACGGGGTGGTGCCTGGCGGAGGGGCGCAGGTACTGCGTGATCGTGATGAGCTCGCAACCCGCGTCGTGGAGGTCCCGCAGCGCCTCGCTGACCTCCTCGCGGGTCTCGCCCATGCCGAGGATCAGGTTGGACTTCGTCACCAGGCCGGCCTCGCGGGCCCGGGTGATGACCTCGAGGGAGCGCTCGTAGCGGAAGCCCGGGCGGATCCGCTTGAAGATCCGGGGGACCGTCTCGACGTTGTGCGCGAGCACCTGCGGGCGCGAGGAGAAGACCTCGGCGAGCTGCTCGGGCTCGGCGTTGAAGTCGGGGATCAGCAGCTCGACCTTGGTGGCCCCGCCCTCCCGGCCCGCGGTCTGGGCGTGGATCTGGCGCACGGTCTCCGCGTAGAGCCAGGCTCCGCCGTCCTCCAGGTCGTCGCGTGCGACGCCGGTGATCGTGGCGTAGTTCAGGTCCATGGTCACGACGGACTCGCCGACACGGCGGGGCTCGTCGCGGTCCAGCGCCTGCGGCTTGCCCGTGTCGATCTGGCAGAAGTCGCAGCGCCGGGTGCACTGGTCACCGCCGATGAGGAAGGTCGCCTCGCGGTCCTCCCAGCACTCGTAGATGTTCGGACACCCGGCCTCCTGGCACACGGTGTGCAGTCCCTCGCCCTTCACGAGCGCCTGCATCTTCGTGTACTCGGGGCCCATCTTCGCCCGGGTTTTGATCCACTCGGGCTTGCGCTCGATGGGGGTCTGGCTGTTTCGGACCTCCAGGCGCAGCATCTTGCGCCCGTCGGGTGCGACACCGGACACTCCGGCACCCCTTTGCTTTCGCTGCATTGGATTCTTCGGCGAACACCAGGGTACGCCCGTGATTAGAACGGTCTTACGTATGGCCAACCTGTGGCCGACGGGCCCTATTCCGGGCCCCGTCAGCACCCTCAGGCCGGCGCCGCGGCCTTCGAGGGCTCCTCGCGCTCGATGACCCTGGGGGCGGGCCGTGCGCTCTCCAGGACGCTCCTGAGGTGTTTCTCGACGACCGGCAGGACTTCGGCGATCGTGACCTCGCGGCCGAGTTCGTTCGCGAGGGAGGTCACGCCGGCGTCCCGGATGCCGCACGGCACGATCCGGTCGAACCAGGTGTTGTCCGGGTTCACGTTCAGCGAGAAGCCGTGCATGGTCACGCCCTTGGCGACCCGGATGCCGATCGCGGCGAGCTTGCGGTCCTCGCGGCGCTGGCCCGCGTTGGACGGCGCGTACTCCGGGCCGTTCAGCCGGGCGTCGAACTCCTCGTCATGCAGCCGGGGGTCGAAATCGAGGGAGAGCCCACCGAGCGAGGGCCGGTCCTCGATCGGGTCACCGAGAACCCAGGCACCGCTGCGCCCCTCGACACGGGTGGCCTCCACGCCGAACTCCGCGGCGGTGAGGATGAGCGCGTCCTCCAGACGCCGGACGTGGGCGACCACGTCGACGGGGCGAGGGAGCTTCAGGATCGGGTAGCCGACGAGCTGTCCCGGGCCGTGCCAGGTGATCTTGCCGCCGCGGTCGACGTCGACGACCGGGGTGCCGTCCAGCGGGCGTTCGCTGTCCAGGGTCCGTCGTCCGGCCGTGTAGACCGGCGGGTGCTCCAGCAGCAGGCAGGTGTCGGGGACGGTGTCCTCGAACCGTGCGGCGTGCACCTCGCGCTGCTTCTGCCAGGCCTCCTGGTAGTCGACCGCTTCCTCGCCGAATCCCAGACGGACGAATCGCAGCTCACTCACTCGGGTGCCTCCCTACTCGTGGTGCCGGAGGGCTCGTGAAGTCGGGGGGTGTCCCCGGAGCCACGGCACCATGCACTGTTGTGCGCCCCGATCCACTGTACGACCGCCGCGGAGCGCGGCTTCCGGCAGGTTGCGGGGGGAGGGGTTTCCGTCAGCAATCCGGCAATCCTCACACGATCGGATGAACGTGGAGCGAACGGCGCCGGGGTCACCGCCGGGGCAGTTAAATTCGCGCCGTTCCATGACGGGCTCGCCCGCTCCCCATCGTGGAGGGGAGCCCGTGAGGGCCGCCCGCCCGGCGCCGAAGGCAGGAGACCTTACAGCTGATGTCGGAACGACCTGCGCAGCGCACCCCGAACCGGCGGCTCGCTGCCCTCATCGCGGAGGCCGGGTTCTCGCACGCGGGCCTGGCTCGACGGGTGGATCAGCTCGGCCTCGAACACGGGCTCGACCTGCGATACGACAAGACCTCGGTGACCCGCTGGCTGCGCGGCCAGCAGCCCCGGGGCACCACCCCCGCGCTCATCGCCGAGGTCTTCACCCGGCGGCTCGGGCGGCGGCTCTCCGCGCAGGACCTCGGCCTCGACGCCTGCGCGCCCGTCTACGCCGGCCTGGAGTTCGCGGCCACGCCCGCCGAGGCGGTCGACATCGTCAGCGGACTGTGGCGCAAGGACTCGGGAAGCCACACGGAGCTGCGGAAGATCGCGTTCACCCCGGCGGGACTGGTCGTCCCCAGCAGGGACTGGCTCATCGGACGGCCCGACGAGTGGGACGGGCGGGGCGCGGAGCAGGACCGCGACCACGCGCCGGCCGGCCTGCCCGCTCCGCGTACCGCCGATACCGGGGCCCGGACCCAGCACGGACCCCAGCAGCCGGGCGCGGCCGGGACCCTGCAGATCCCGGGTCCGCACGGCACGGCCGGCCCCGTCCGCGGCGGCGCCCCCCGCGGCCCGGGATCCACCCGGCCGCCCGCGCCCACCACCCCGCCGCTGGGTGTCCCGCGCCAGAGGCAGACCGACCGGGGCACCGGGCAGCGGGTGGGCAGCGGTGACGTGGCCGCCCTGCGCTCGGTCGGAGAGCTGTTCCGCGCGCTCGACAACGCCTACGGCGGCGGGCACGCCAGGCAGGCGCTGGTCAGGTACCTGGAGCACGAGGCCGAACCCATGCTGCGCGGGAGCTACGGCGAGGCCACGGGACGCAGGCTCTTCTCCGCCGCCGCGGATCTGACCCGGCTGGCGGGATGGACCTCCTACGACATCGCGGCGCACGGGCTCGCCCAGCGCTACTTCGTCCAGGCGCTGCGGCTCGCCCAGGCGGCCGGGGACCGGGCGTACGGGGCCTTCGTCCTGATCACGATGAGCAGGCAGGCCGTCTACCTCGGGCACGGCAGGGAGGCGGTCCAGCTCGCACGAGTCGCCCAGCAGGGCATCGGTTCCTCAGCGCCGCCGGTGGTCATGGCCCTGCTGCACTCGGTGGAGGCCCGCGGGCATGGGGTGCTCGGCGAGACCAGGTCCTGCGTCGCCGCGCTCGCCCGCGCCGAGCGCGCCCTGGAGAGCTCGCGGCCCGGCGACGACGTCCCGTACTGGGCGCGCTACTTCGACGAGGCCCAGCTGGCCGACGAGTTCGGCCACTGCCACCGGGATCTGCGGCAGTACCGGGCGGCCGCCCAGCACGCCGAGCGGTCGCTCCAACTGCGCGCGCCGGCGTACGCCCGCAGCCGGCTGTTCTGCAGGGTCGTGCTCGCCACGGCACGGCTGGGGCTCGGCGAGCTGGACCAGGCCTGCCTGCTGGGCGCCGAGGCCGCCCAGCAGGCGGCGGAGATGCGGTCCGTACGCGCGACCGAGTACGTCAGCGACTTCGAGCGCCGCCTGGAGCCCTACCGGGAGGCCGCCGCCGTGCGGGGATACCGCGACCGGGTCGCCGCACTGGGCTGAGCGGGCCTGCCGGGGCCGCCCTCAGGCGGCCTCGGACAGCCCCGGCCCGTCCACGTCCCGCCCTCGCACCCCCAGATCGCCGAGGATGGCCGCCGCGGCGCGCCTGCCGGATCGCAGGGCGCCCCGCACGGTGCTGGTGTCGCGGTGGTCACCGCACACGTAGAGCCCGCTCAGCACACGGACCGGCCGGCGCGGGTCGTGCGGCGGCGGCATCGCGGGCACGGCCTCCGGATCGTGGTGCGAGGCCAGCAGCTCCCAGTCGCCGGTGGGCACGCCGTACAGCTCGGCGAGGTGGGCGCGGACCGAGCGGTCGAGGTCCGGGGGCGGGGGACCTGGCACCGTGGAGGTGATCAGGACCCGGCCCTCCGGGGCGCGCGAGGGATCGACCTCGCTCATCACCGCGGTGTGCGACACCGGACCCGAGCGGTCCGCGTCCAGCAGCAGTCGGTTCCCCGTGGCCGGTGCCTGCGGCGCGGTGTGGTGCAGCACGGTCACCGGATGGAACGGCGGGGTCCGCAGCCCGGGCAGCAGTTCGGCCGCCGCGCCCGCCCCGGTGGCCACCAGGAGCGACCGGCAGCCGAGTTCCCCGTGCTCCTTCGTGCGTACGGAGGTGATGTCCGCCGCCGTCACATGGACCCCGGTGCGCACGGTCCCCGGCGGCAGTGCGGCCGCGAGCAGCTCGGGCAGCGTCGAGGAACCGCCCGAGGGCACGCAGAGCGCCCCGCGCGCGTACTCCCTGAGAGTCAGTTCGGCGATGCGGCTCGATGTGATCAGATCCGGGTCACCGAGCAGGGCCGACAGCAGCGGCCGCAGGAATCCGCCGACGAGGCGGGGCGGCAGGCCACGCGCCGACAGCGCGTCGAGCGCGGCCCGGTCGGGACGGGCCAGGATCCTGGACTCCTCGGTGGCGGCGAGCCTGGCCAGCCAGGCGCCCAGCCGCGCCTGTTCGATCGCTCCGCCCAGGGGCGCACAGGGGGCGCTCGACCGCGACCGTACTGCGCGGAGTGCGCCTCGTGCGCTCCGTACGTCCCCGGCGAGGTACTGCCGGCCCCCGCTGTGCACGAGCGCCCCCGGCGCGAACTCCCGCAGGACCAGTCCGTCGAGCCCCGGTGTGGTGCCCGGTTCCGGGCATCCGGAACCGAGCAGGGGACCCAGATGATCGAGACGGAACCCGTCCACCTCCCGGGTCGCCATGCGGCCGCCCACGTGCGGGGCCGCCTCCAGAACGCTGACGTCCACCCCCGCGCTGATCAGCCGGTGGGCCGCCGAGAGGCCGGCGATCCCGGCCCCGATGATGACCACATCCGCGTGGTCCGATGTGTGTGCCCTCAGCACGTGCCCCTCCCCGAGTCGGTGCGACTGCTGCGGGGCTATTGCCCCCAACAGGCCCCCGGAATGCCCGAGTTCGGGTCGAGGCTAGGTGGATGGCCGAGTCAGGCACAGTCGCGTGGACCTCGGGCACGGATGCACGGGGTCGCACGCCTGCCTCCACGGAGGCCCGGTGAGGCCCCGGCGGCCGTCAGCGCAGTGCCGCGCGGACGGCGTCCTCGATCCCCGGGAAGGCGAAGGCGAAGCCCGATTCGAGGAGCCGGGCGGGCAGGACCCGCTGGCTTCCCAGGACGTCCTCGGAGAACTCGCCGAGCGCGATCTTCAGGGCGGGGGCCGGAGCGGTGAAGAGGGTCGGGCGCCGCAGCACCCGCCCCATCGCGGCCGTGACCTGTGCGTTGGTGACGGGGGAGGGGCCCGCCAGATTCACCGCGCCGGACAACGTCTCCGTGTCCAGGATGTGCCGCAGCGCGGCGACGTGGTCGTGCAGCGCGATGAAGCTCCAGTACTGCCTGCCGTCCCCGAGACGTCCGCCGAGCCCGGCCCGGAACAGCGGGAAGAGCCGGCCCCAGGCGCCGCCCTCCTTGGACACCACCAGACCGGTCCTGGCATGGACCGTGCGGATCCCCGCCTCCTCGGCCGGGGCGGTCGCCTCCTCCCACTCCACACAGACGGACGGCAGAAAACCGTCCCCCGGAGGTGCGCTCTCGTCGACCGCGCGGTCGCCGGTGTCGCCGTAGAAGCCGATCGCGGACCCGGAGAGCAGCACCTTCGGCGGGGTGTCCAAGGCGGCCAAGGCCTCCGCGACGGCCGCCGTGCCCAGCACCCGGCTGTCACGGATCTCGCGCTTGTACGCCTGGGTCCACCGGTGGTCCCCGACGCCGGCACCCGCGAGGTGGACGACCGCGTCGCAGCCCGCCAGACCCGCCACATCGACGTACTGCCGCTTCGGGTCCCACTCCACCTCGTCGCCGGAGGCGGCGCGACGACGCACCAGGCGTACCACCTCGTGCCCGTCGGACCGCAGCGAGCGCACGAGCGCCGCTCCGATCAGGCCGGTCGATCCGGAGACGGCGACACGCGAACGCAGCATGACGGCCATCCTGCCCCATCGGTCACGGCTCACTCGGAACGCGGGCACGCAACACGGATGCGGAGGCGGGAACCCGCGTGGCACAGTCGGGCGCATGAGCGACCCGAGGATCCGTGCCCTCCACCCGGTCCGCGGCGCCCTGCCCGAGGACGAGGCGGGACTGGGCGAGCTGGACCGGGCCACCTGGTCGACCCTGCACGCCGTGCAGCCGCGGCCACGGCCACCGTACGAGCCGTTCTTCGGTGACCGGAGGCCGCCCGGCGACCACCTGGTCGTCGAGGCCTCCACCGACCAGGGAGCACTCCTCGCCGGCTACATCCGGCTGGGACGCCCCACCCCGCTCGCCTGCAACGCCCACGTACGCCAGATCCAGGGACTCGCGGTCGCCGGATGGGCCAGGCGCCACGGCCTGGGACGCACCCTGCTGCGTGCCTGTGCCGAGCGGGCGCGAGACGAGGGAGCCGGACGGCTCACCCTGCGGGTACTGGGACACAACACCGCGGCGAGGGCGCTCTACGAGGCGGAGGGGTTCGCCGTCGAGGGGGTGCTGCCGGGGGAGTTCTTCCTGCACGGCCGCTACGTCGACGACGTCCTGATGGGGCGTTCGCTCACCGTGTGACCCGCACGCGCCACGGCCGCTGCGCGCCTCAGGCGGGACCGAAGCGCTCCCACAGCGCCGGGTAGCGCTCCGCGAGGCCCTCGTCGTCTTCCAGGCTGAAGGGAGTGCCTTCCGGCTTCGACGCCTGCGGGGGCACCCCGAGGTCGGGGGAGACCACCCCTGTCAGCTGTTCGTACGCCTCGTCGGCGGCGTACCCGAGCTCCTCGCCGTCGCCGTCGATCTCCTCGTCGAAGCCGTCCAGCAGTTCGGCGAGGCTGTCCGGGTCGTGCACCGCACCCTCGAAGACCTCCCGGCCCTGGGCGATCAGCCAGCAGCGGAAGTAGTCGAACGCGTCGTCACTCGCTCCGCCGAGCAGTACGGCCGCGGCGCCCCACAGGTCCCAGCGGTAGGCGCGGTTGTAGCGGGCCTCGAAATGCCGGGCGTAGTCCAGCACCGAGTCGGGGTCGAGCCGCACCAGCCGTTCGACGAGCAGATCGGCGTGCTCCTCGGGGTCGCCGTCGGCGGCCTCGCGGGTGCTGTCGATGATCTCCCAGAACTCCGTCTCGTCCATCACGGGTCCAGCATCTGCCCCGGCGGCGGGCGACGCACGCCCAGACACCGAAATGAAGCCTTCGGCGTGGATTCAGGGGCCTGTCACCGATAGAGATCGCGCAAACGTTCGGCGGTCCCGGCAAAACGTTCGCGCAGGGAGGCGGGCGAGAGGACCTCCGCCTCCGCGCCCAGCACGAGCAGTTGCTCGTACGCCACCTCAGGCGACTCCACCGGCAGGACCACCGTGCGCCACCCCTCCCCGTCGGGCACCTCCGCGGTAGCCAGCGCCTCCTCGGCCGCCGCCCGGTCCACGACGTGCGGCAGCCGCCGCGCACCGGCCGGTGACAGCCGTACGGTCACCTCGGCGCGCAGGATCGACCGCGCGAACCGCTCCGCACGCTCCTCCCAGAAGCCCGCCAGGTCGAAGTCCTCGTCCCGGACGAAACCGGTCTCCGACACGGTGACCGAGGTGAAGCGGTCGGCCCGGTACACCCGGACGTCGTCGCCCGCCCGGGCACAGACGTACCAGACCCCGGCCTTCAGCACGAGCCCGTAAGGGGCGAGCTCCCGCTCCACCTCCTCTTCGGAGGCCCGGCGGCGGTAGCGGGCCGCCATCATCCGGTCGCCCCGGACCGCCTCCGCCACGGCAGGCAGATGTTCCGGGGTGACCGGATCCCGGAACCAGCCTGGGGCGTCCAGGTGGAAACGGCGGGCGGTGCCGTCCGCCGCGTCCCTGAGCGAGGGCAGCAGGGCGGCCGAGACCTTCAGCCGGGCCGCCGACGCGGCGTCGTCGAGGCCCATCTCGCGCAGGGCGGTGGGCAGCCCGGACAGGAAGAGGGCCTCCGCCTCGTCGCGCGCCAGCCCCGTCAGACGTGTCCGGTACCCGCCCACGAGCCGGTAGCCGCCGATCCGGCCGCGACCGGCGTGGACGGGCACGCCCGCCTCCGAGAGCGCCTGGGCGTCCCGGGTCACGGTGCGTTCCGACACCTCCAGCTCGGCGGCCAGTTCGGCACCGGTCATGGAGGGCCGGGACTGCAGGAGCAGCACCATCTTGATGAGGCGGGCAGCACGCATGCACCCATTGTCGGACGGGCCGGGAAACGACGGAGGCGGGTACCGGCTGACCCGGTACCCGCCTCACGCGGACTCACATCCCGTACTTCTCCCGGGCCTCCTTGACCTTGGAGGCCGGGATCTCGCCACGGCGGGCCAGCTGTGCCAGCGCCGCGACCGCGACCGACTGCGCGTCGACGCCGAAGTGGCGGCGGGCGCCCTCACGGGTGTCGGAGAGGCCGAAGCCGTCCGTGCCCAGCGAGGACCAGTCCTGCTCGACCCACTGGCTGATCTGGTCCGGCACGGCGCGCATCCAGTCGCTGACCGCGAGGACCGGGCCCGGTGCGCCGGAGAGCGCCTGCGTCACGTACGGCACGCGCTCCTCGCCGCGGAGCAGTGCCTCGTCGCACTCCAGCGCGTCCCGGCGCAGCTCGCCCCAGGAGGTGGCGGACCAGACGTCGGCCGTGACACCCCAGTCGGCGGCGAGCAGCTCCTGGGCCTCCAGGACCCAGTGGATCGCCGTACCCGAACCGATCAGCTGGAGACGCGGCGCGTCCGCGGACGCGGGCGTGCCCTCCTTGAAGCGGTACAGGCCCTTGACGATGCCGTCCTCGACGCCCTCGGGCATCGCAGGCTGCTGCTTCGGCTCGTTGTAGACCGTCAGGTAGTAGAAGACGTCCTCGGCGTCGGGGCCGTACATCCGGCGCAGACCGTCCTTGACGATCACCGCGATCTCGTAGGCGAACGCCGGGTCGTAGTTGAGCGACGCCGGGTTCGTGGACGCGATCAGGTGGGAGTGGCCGTCCGCGTGCTGGAGGCCCTCACCCGTCAGGGTCGTACGGCCCGCCGTGGCGCCGACGATGAAGCCCTTGCCGAGCTGGTCGGCGAGCTGCCACATCTGGTCGCCGGTCCGCTGCCAGCCGAACATCGAGTAGAAGATGTAGAACGGGATCATCGTCTCGCCGTGCGTCGCGTACGACGAAGCGGCGGCGATGAAGTCGGCCATGGCGCCGGCCTCGGTGATCCCCTCGTTGAGGATCTGGCCGTCCTTGGCCTCCTTGTAGTACATCAGCTGGTCGCGGTCGACCGGATCGTACGTCTGGCCCAGCGGCGAGTAGATGCCGGCCGAGGGGAACAGCGACTCCATCCCGAAGGTACGGGCCTCGTCCGGGACGATCGGAACCCAGCGCTTGCCGGTCTCCTTGTCCCGCATCAGGTCCTTCACCAGGCGGACGAACGCCATGGTGGTCGCCATTTCCTGCTTGCCGGAGCCCTTGTACAGCGCCTTGAACGCACGCTCCTCGGGCTCGGGCAGCGCGGCGGCGTGCACCCGGCGGGCGGGGGCAGGACCACCGAGGGCGGCACGGCGCTCCTGGAGGTAGCGGACCTCGGGGGAGTCGGCGCCCGGGTGGCCGTACGGCACCAGCCCGTCCTGGAAGGCGCTGTCCGGGATCGGGAGACCGAGCAGGTCACGCATGCCCTTGAACTCGTCGATCGACAGCTTCTTCATCTGGTGGTTGGCGTTCTTGGACTCGAAGCCCTTGCCGAGCGTGTAGCCCTTGACCGTCTGGGCCAGGATCACGGTCGGCGCGCCCTTGTGCTCCAGCGCCGCGCGGTAGGCCGCGTAGACCTTGCGGGCCTCGTGGCCGCCGCGGGAGCTGTAGAAGCACTCCGCGATCTTGGCGTCGCTCAGCAGCTTCGCCAGCTCGACGAGCGCGGGCTCGGAGCCGAAGAAGTGCTCGCGGATGTATGCCACGTCGCGGGTCGCGTACGTCTGGAACTGCGCGTCCGGGACCTCGCGGAGCCGGCGGATCAGAGCGCCGGTGGTGTCCAGCTGGAACAGCTCGTCCCAGGCGTTGCCCCAGAGCGTCTTGATGACGTTCCAGCCCGCCCCGCGGAAGGCGCCCTCCAGCTCCTGGACCACGCGGAAGTTGGCGCGGACCGGGCCGTCGAGGCGCTGCAGGTTGCAGTTGATGACGAAGGTCAGGTTGTCGAGCTGCTCACGCGCCGCGAGGGCGAGGGCCGCAGTCGACTCGGGCTCGTCCATCTCGCCGTCGCCCAGGAAGGCCCAGACGTGGGAGTTCGACGTGTCCTTGAT
Source organism: Streptomyces sp. NPDC048590 (assembly GCF_043199535.1). Lineage (NCBI taxonomy): Bacteria > Bacillati > Actinomycetota > Actinomycetes > Kitasatosporales > Streptomycetaceae > Streptomyces > Streptomyces sp. NPDC048590. Next base: position 999,560 of record NZ_JBICWC010000001.1, read on the forward strand.
CTTGCGGTTGGTGAGGTAGCGGTTGAAGCGCGCTTGGTAGATCGCCGAGAGCGGGCCGAGGCCCATCGACACGGTGGGGAACTCCCACAGCCAGGGCAGCCGCCGCGGGTGCGGGTACGACGGCAGACCGTCGCCCCCGGACTCCTGGCGGAAGTTGTCGAGCTGCTGCTCGGAGAGGCGGCCGTCGAGGAAGGCGCGGGCGTAGATGCCGGGCGAGGCGTGGCCCTGGATGTAGAGCTGGTCGCCGGAGCCGTCACCTTCCTTGCCGTGGAAGAAGTGGTTGAAGCCGGTCTCGTACAGCCACGCCGCCGAGGCGAACGTGGCGATGTGACCGCCGACGCCGTACCGGGCGCCACGGGTGACCATCGCGGCCGCGTTCCAGCGGTTCCACGCGGTGATCTTCGATTCCATCTCCAGGTCGCCGTCGAACGCGGGCTCGGCGGAGGTGGGGATGGTGTTGACGTAATCGCTCTCCAGCAGCTTGGGCAGCGCGATGCCGGCGCCCTCAGCGTGCTGGAGCGAACGCCGCATCAGGTACGCGGCGCGGTGCGGGCCCGCGGCCTTGGTGACGGCGTCCAGGGAGGCCGCCCATTCGGCGGTCTCCTCGGGGTCGCGGTCCGGGAGCTGGTCGAGCTCGCTCGGAAGCTGTGCTACGGGGTCGGTCATGATCGCCGCCTTCCGGAGTGGAGGGGGGTGGAGAAGGCCCTGACTGGCAGGACAGGGCGATCGGGCCGGTGGGCCCGCGAACAGAACTGTAAGTCGCCGATCGATGATCGATCAAAGGGTGAAGGGCAAAACTTCTCGATATGAAGAAAAGTGGCATGCGGTGCCGCAGAACAGGGCACGCAGTGACGGGATTAATCGGTCGAAACGGGCATCGGTCTGCACGGTTGTGCAACGAGTGACCCAGATGTGCATCTGCTCCGGCTGGGATGGAGCCGACGGTCAGGCCCGGGGAGCGCAGCCGAGCACGTGTTCCTTCACCATCACGGCGATCTGCGGGTCGCGGCGCAGGAACGCCTCGATGAGCGCCTCGTGCTCCTCGGCGTACGACTTCTGCACGGTGCCCAGCCAGCGGATCGACAGGGCCGTGAACACCTCGATGCCGAGCCCCTCCCAGGTGTGCAGCAGGACGGCGTTCCCGGCGGCGCGGACCATCTCCCGGTGGAAGGCCACCGTGTGCCGCACCTGCGCCTCACCGTCCGCGAGCCGGTCCGCCTCGTACAGTGCGGCCACATGGGGGGTGAGGGCCGAGCAGTCCTCGGCGAGCCCCGGAGCGGCCAGCTCCGCCGCGATCTGCTCCAGCCCCGCCCGTACCGGGTAGCTCTCCTCCAGGTCGGCGGCGGTGAGATTGCGGACCCGGACCCCCTTGTTCGGCGCGGACTCGATCAGCCGCAGGGTCTCCAGCTCCCGCAGCGCCTCGCGCACGGGCGTCTGGCTGACCTCGAGCTCGGTGGCGATGCGCCGTTCCACGATCCGTTCGCCCGGCTTCCAGCGCCCGCTGACTATCCCTTCCACGATGTGCTCGCGGATCTGTTCGCGCAGCGAGTGGATGACGGGCGGGGTCATGGGGGGCTCCTTCGGAGAGACCGGTGCGCCGGCGCCGGTCCGGTGGCCTGGGCGACCGGTGGTGTCTAGACAATACGGCGGCGCCCCCGTCCGGAGGAGTTCCGGACGGGGGCGCCGCTGGTGAGGCTGGTTACAGCCGGCCGGCTCAGAGGCCGAGCTCGACCTCGAACTCGCCCGCCTCGAGGATCGCCTTGACCGTGGTCAGGTAACGGGCGGCGTCCGCGCCGTCCACCAGACGGTGGTCGTAGGAGAGCGAGAGGTAGGTCATGTCGCGGATACCGATGACGGTGCCCTCGGCGGTCTCGATGACCGCCGGACGCTTGACCGTCGCGCCGATGCCCAGGATCGCGGCCTGGTTCGGGGGCACGATGACCGTGTCGAACAGCGCACCGCGCGAACCGGTGTTGCTGACCGTGAAGGTGGCACCCGACATGTCGTCCGGGGTGAGGCCGCCGCCACGGGCCTTGCCCGCCAGCTCGGCGGTCTTCTTCGCGATGCCGGCGATGTTCAGGTCGCCCGCACCCTTGATGACCGGGGTCATCAGACCCTTCTCGGCGTCCACGGCGATGCCGATGTTCTCCGAGTCGAAGTACGTGATGGTGCCCTCGTCCTCGTTGATCCGGGCGTTGATGACCGGGTGGGCCTTCAGCGCCTGGGCCGCCGCCTTCACGAAGAACGGCATCGGGGACAGCTTGACGCCCTCACGGGCCGCGAAGGAGTTCTTCGCCTGGTTGCGCAGCTTCATCAGCTTGGTGATGTCGACCTCGAGGACCGAGGTCAGCTGGGCCTGCGAGTGCAGCGCCTTCATCATGTTGTCGCCGATGACCTTGCGCATGCGGGTCATCTTGACCGTCTGACCGCGCAGCGGGGACGCCTCGAGCTTCGGCGCGGCCTTGGCCGCGGGAGCGGCGGCGGCCGGAGCCGGAGCGGCTGCGGCGGCCTTGGCGGCCTCCGCGGCGGCGACGACGTCCTGCTTGCGGATCCGGCCACCGACACCGGTGCCCTTGACCGAGCCCAGGTCGACGCCGTTCTCGGCGGCGAGCTTACGGACCAGCGGCGTGACGTACGCGCCGTCGTCGCCGGAGGGCGCGGCCGGGGCCGGGGCAGCGGCGGGAGCCGGAGCCTGGGCCGGAGCGGCCGGGGTCGGGGCGGGGGCGGCCGGGGTCGGGGCGGGGGCGGGAGCCGCCGGAGCCGCGGGGGCCGGGGCGGGAGCGGACGGCGCCTCCTGCTTGGGGGCCTCCTGCTTCGGGGCTTCCTGGGCCGGGGCGGCGGGCTGCGCCGGGGCGGCGGCGGGAGCGGCACCCGGAGCACCGATGACGGCCAGCTTGGCGCCGACCTCGGCGGTCTCGTCCTCACCCACGACGATCTCCAGCAGAACGCCGGAGGCCGGGGCGGGGATCTCGGTGTCGACCTTGTCCGTGGAGACCTCGAGCAGGGGCTCGTCCTCCGTGACCTCCTCGCCGACCTCCTTCAGCCAGCGGGTGACGGTGCCCTCGGTGACGCTCTCGCCGAGCGCCGGGAGGGTGACGTCGGTGCCGGAGGCACCGCCGGCCGGAGCGGCGGCGGGAGCCTCCGCGGCCGGGGCCTCGGCGGCGGGGGCCGGAGCCTCCTGGGCCGGTGCGGCCTCGGGCTCGGCGGCAGGGGCGGCCGCGGCGGGCGCGCCCGAACCGTCGTCGATGACGGCCAGCTCGGCGCCGACCTCGACGGTCTCGTCCTCGGCGACCTTGATGGACGCCAGCACGCCGGAGGCGGGCGCGGGGATCTCGGTGTCGACCTTGTCGGTCGAGACCTCGAGCAGCGGCTCGTCGGCCTCGACGTGCTCGCCCTCGGCCTTCAGCCAGCGGGTGACGGTGCCCTCGGTGACGCTCTCACCGAGCGCCGGAAGGGTTACGGAAACCGACATGGTTTCGGTTGCTCCTTACGAAAGTGCGGAAGTGGTCGGTCGTCCCCGGGACTGGATCAGTCGTGGGAGTGGAGAGGCTTGCCCGCCAGGGCCAGGTGGGCTTCGCCCATCGCCTCGTTCTGCGTCGGGTGGGCGTGGATGAGCTGCGCGACCTCGGCCGGCAGCGCCTCCCAGTTGTAGATCAGCTGGGCTTCGCCGACCTGCTCGCCCATACGGTCACCGACCATGTGGACGCCGACCACGGCACCGTCCTTGACCTGGACGAGCTTGATCTCGCCCGCGGTCTTCAGGATCTTGCTCTTGCCGTTGCCCGCGAGGTTGTACTTGAGGGCCACGACCTTGTCCGCGCCGTAGATCTCCTTGGCCTTGGCCTCGGTGATACCGACGGAGGCGACCTCCGGGTGGCAGTACGTCACCTTCGGCACGCCGTCGTAGTCGACCGGCACGGTCTTGAGGCCCGCGAGCCGCTCGGCGACCAGGATGCCCTCGGCGAAGCCGACGTGGGCGAGCTGGAGCGTCGGGACGAGGTCGCCGACGGCCGAGATCGTCGGGACGTTGGTCTGCATGTACTCGTCGACGAGGACGTAGCCGCGGTCCATCGCGACACCCGCCTCCTCGTAGCCCAGACCCTGCGAGACCGGGCCGCGGCCGATCGCGACCAGCAGCACCTCCGCCTCGAAGGTCTTGCCGTCGGCGAGGGTGACCCGGACGCCGTCCTGCGTGTACTCGGCCTTGTCGAAGAAGGTACCGAGATTGAACTTGATGCCGCGCTTGCGGAACGCGCGCTCAAGAAGCTTCGAGCTGTTCTCGTCCTCGACCGGGACCAGGTGCTTCAGGCCCTCGACGATCGTGACGTCGGTGCCGAACGACTTCCACGCCGAGGCGAACTCGACGCCGATGACGCCGCCGCCGAGGACGATCGCCGACTTCGGCACACGGTCCAGCTTCAGCGCGTGGTCCGACGAGATGATGCGGTTGCCGTCGATCTCCAGGCCGGGCAGCGACTTCGGCACGGAGCCGGTCGCGAGCAGCACGTGGCGGCCCTGGACGCGCTGGCCGTTCACGTCCACCGAGGTGGGCGACGAGAGACGGCCCTCACCCTCGATGTAGTGCACCTTGCGCGAGGCGACGAGGCCCTGCAGACCCTTGTACAGGCCCGAGATCACGTCGTCCTTGTACTTGTGGACGGCCGCCATGTCGATGCCCTCGAAGGTGGCCTTCACGCCGAACTGCTCGGCCTCGCGGGCCTGGTCGGCGATCTCGCCGGCGTGCAGCAGCGCCTTCGTGGGGATGCAGCCGTTGTGCAGGCAGGTGCCGCCGACCTTGCCCTTCTCGATCAGTGCGACGTCCAGGCCCAGCTGAGCTCCGCGCAGGGCCGCGGCGTAACCGCCACTGCCACCGCCGAGGATCACTAGGTCGAAAACGGTGCTGGCGTCGTTCGCCACGTCACGTCCTCCATGCATGTGCGCCGTACGCCGGGCCCCGTCGCTGGGGTGTGACCGGCCGGTCGGCTGGTGTTCGGCCGCTTGCGTTATTCGGCCCTGTGGTGGGGGCCCTGTCCTGCCGAGAACCCATCTTCGCACTTGTTGAGGGCGGACGGGACGCGGGCCCCTGCTCCGGCCCGGACGAGTGCCGGGCCCGGCGGGCCGCCGATGTGTATGTATGTCCGGAAACATCCAGGTCGGGGTCCGCTCCGGGCAACACCGACGGCCCCGGGTGTATGCCCGGGGCCGTCGGTTCCGCGATCGAGCTCACGCGCGGTGCGCGTGCGGAGCCCGCGCCGGGATCAGCCGAGGTCGCCTGCCGCGGTGCGCTCCGCCAGCCGCACCAGGGTGCGGACGGCCGACCCGGTGCCGCCCTTCGGGGTGTAGCCGTACGGCGCGCCCTCGTGGAAGGCGGGGCCCGCGATGTCCAGGTGCGCCCAGGCGATGCCCTCGCCCACGAACTCCTTCAGGAACAGTCCGGCCACCAGGCCGCCGCCCATCCGCTCACCCATGTTGGCGATGTCGGCGGTGGGGGAGTCCATGCCCTTGCGCAGGTCGGCCGGGAGCGGCATCGGCCAGGAGGCCTCACCGACCTCCGAGGCGATCTCGTGGATCGACGTGCGGAAGGCGTCGTCGTTGGCCATCACGCCGAAAGTGCGGTTGCCCAGCGCGAGGACCATCGCGCCGGTGAGCGTCGCCACGTCGACGATCGCGTCGGGCTTCTCCTCGGAGGCGCGCGTCAGCGCGTCGGCCAGGACGAGACGGCCCTCGGCGTCGGTGTTGAGGACCTCGACGGTCTTGCCGCTGTACATGCGCAGCACGTCACCGGGGCGGGTGGCGTTGCCGGACGGCATGTTCTCGGCGAGGGCCAGCCAGCCGGTGACGTTGACCCGGAGGCCGAGGCGGGACGCCGACACGACGGCGGCGAACACGGCGGCGGCGCCGCTCATGTCGCACTTCATCGTCTCGTTGTGCCCGGCCGGCTTGAGAGAGATGCCGCCCGAGTCGTAGGTGATGCCCTTGCCGACCAGGGCGAGCGTCTTCTCCGCCTTGGGGTGGGTGTAGGACAGCTTCACCAGGCGGGGGCCGTGCGTGGAGCCCTGGCCGACGCCGAGCAGGCCGCCGTAGCCGCCCTTGACGAGCGCCTTCTCGTCCAGCACCTGGACCTTGATGCCGTGCTCCTTGCCCGCGGTGGTGGCCACGGCGGCGAAGGACTCGGGGTACAGGTCGTTCGGCGGGGTGTTGATCAGGTCACGGGCCCGGTTGATCTCCTCGGAGACCGCCACGGCACGCTCGGCGGCGGCCTTGAAGGCCTTGTCCCGGGGCTTGGCACCGAGCAGCGCGACCTCGCCGAGCGGCAGCTTCGCGCCGCCCTTGGCGCCCTTCGAGGACTTGGCAGCCGGGGCGAGCTTGTTCTCGCCGCCCTGGTAGGCGGTGAAGGCGTACGCGCCCAGCAGCGCGCCCTCGGCGATGGCGCCGGCGTCCTCGGCGGACCCCGTCGGCAGCGCGAAACCGGCCTTCTTCGTGCCCTTCAGCGCACGCGCGGCGTTGCCGGCGGCCCGGCGGAGCGCCTCGGCGTCGTAGTCCTCGTCCTTCGCGGGGGCCGGACCGAGCCCGACCACGACCACGACCGGGACCTTCAGGCCGGCCGGGGCGGGGAGCTTGGTCACCTCACCCTCGGCACCGGAGGCGCCGAGGGTCTCCAGGACGGTGGCGAGCTTCCCGTCGAACGCCTGGTCCACGGCCTCCGCGCCCGGTGCGACGACCAGGTCCCCAGACGTGGAGCCGTCGCCCTTGGCGACGCCGACGACGAGTGCGTCGGCGCGCAGCGTCGCCGCACCTGAGGTGCTGAGAGTGAGAGCAGTCACGGTGGTGAAATCTCGCTTCCGTTGTGTTGTTTTCCGTCCTGTGCCGGCCGAGGGGTGGCCGGCCGCGCCCGGCGCATCGTAGACGTCTCCACCATGTGCCGGGAATGAGCCTACGCGTGCCGTTGCGTCCGGCTCACGGGGGCGTGGCCGTACGGCCTTCTCAGCCCAGTACGAGCGCCAGCAGGGCCGTCGTCGCGGCGGTCTCCTCCAGGGCGCCGAACACGTCCCCCGTCACCCCGCCGAAGCGCCGGACGCAGTGACGCAGCATCAGTTCCGCGCCCCCCGCCCCGGCCAGGACCGCGAGCGCGAGGTGCGCGGCGGTGCCGCCCCCGCCCGCGAGGGCTCCGGCCGCCGCGCAGCAGGCGGCGGCCGCGCAGGCCACCGCCAGGGCGGCCGGACGCGGAACGGTGCCGGCCACCGCCGCGCCGAGGCCCTCCGGCCGTGCGGGCGGTACCCCGCGGCGGGAAGCCAGGGTGAGCGCGAGGCGGGCGGTGACCGCGGCGACGACCGTGCCGAGGGATCCGTCGGCCCAGCCCCGTCCGAACAGCTCGTACAGCGCGGCCACCTGGGCCAGCAGTACGAGGAGAAGGGTGACCACACCGAACGGGCCGATGTCCGACTGCTTCATGATCCGCAGGGCGTCCTCGGCGGGCCTGGCGCTGCCGAGCCCGTCCGCGGTGTCCGCGAGACCGTCCAGATGGAGCCCCCGGGTGAGCGCGGCGGGGAGCGCCACCGCGGCGACCGCCGCAAGAAGGGGGCCCGCGCCTCCCAGCAGGAGCAGCACCCCCGAGGCGGCCGCGAGCAGTCCCACGGCGAGTCCGGCGAGCGGGGCGCAGAGCATGCCGGCCCGGGCGGTGTCCCGGTCCCAGCGGGACACGCGGACGGGCAGCGCGGTCAGGGTGCCGAACGCGAAACGCACGCCGTGACTGCCGAGGGAGATCACCGCGCGCACGTCAGGGCCTCTCGTTCGGATCATCCAAACGAAAGACCCTAGCCGGTGCGGCGGCGTGCCGGATTGGGCAAAGTGACCCAAAGGCCTCGTTCGGGGCTCCTCGGGTGGAGGTGGGATGGGTCACTGGCTGCAGCAGAACATCGTCGAGCCGGGCAAACTGCCCCTGCTCCTCGCCCTGGCCGCCTTCGTCCTGACCTTCGCCGTCACCCGGATGGTCACCAGGATGATCAGGGCGGGCAAGGGGCCGTTCCGCAACATCACGCCCGGCGGTGTGCACGTCCACCACGTGGTTCCCGGCGTCGTGCTGACGGTGGTCGGCGGATTCGGCGCGGTCGCGAGCGGACGGCACGGGGTCACCGCCGGGATCCTCGCGGTGGTCTTCGGGGCCGGAGCGGGCCTCGTCCTCGACGAATTCGCCCTGATCCTCCACCTCGACGACGTGTACTGGACCGAGGAGGGCCGGCAGAGCGTGGAGGTCGTCGTCCTCACCGCCTCGCTCGTCCTGCTCGTGCTCGCGGGCTTCTCCCCGCTCGGTGTGGACCAGTTGTCGGGGGAGCAGCAGCAGAACAGGCTGGGAGTGGTGCTGACCTACGTCCTCAACTTCGGTCTGGTGCTGGTCTCGCTCTTCAAGGGGAAGGCCCGGATGGCCGTCATCGGCACCCTGGTCCCCTTCGTCGCGCTGATCGGGGCGCTCCGGCTGGCCCGTCCCGCCTCGCCGTGGGCCAGACGGTTCTACCCCCGGCGCCACCGGGCCCGCGCCAGGGCCGTGCTGAGGGCGTATCACCACGACGTGCGCTGGGCGGGTCCGCGGCGGCGCTTCCAGGACCTGATCGGCGGGGCCCCGGACCGGGCAGCCCTGCCCGGTCCCGGCCGCGAGGGCTCCTGAGCCCGCTCAGGCAGTCGTCTCCGCGTGCTCCGTCTCCTTGGAGTCGACGTCGGTGGCGTCCGCGCCGGCGGCCACCGCCTCGTCCTCCCGGACACGCTCCGGCAGCTCCGCCGCCAGCGCGGCCGCGGCCTGGACGAGCGGGAGCGCCAGCAGCGCGCCGCTTCCCTCGCCCACCGTCACCCCGTGGTCCAGCAGGGGCGTCAGAGCCATCCGGTCCAGGGCCTTCGCCTGCGCGGGCTCACCGCTGAGCTGCCCGGCGAGCCACCAGTCCGGCGCCCGGAAGGCCGCCCGCTGCGCCACCAGCGCACAGGCCGCCGACACCACTCCGTCCAGGACCACGGGCATCCGCCGCACCGCGCTCTGCAGCAGGAATCCCGTCATGGCGGCCAGATCGGCACCGCCCACGGTCGCCAGCAGTTCCAGCTGGTCGCCGAGGACCGGGCGGGCCCGCCGCAGCGCGTCACGGACCGCCGCGCACTTGCGCATCCAGGCCAGGTCGTCGATCCCCGCGCCACCGCGCCCCGTCACCACGGAGGCGTCCGTACCGCACAGGGCGGCGATCAGGGTCGAGGCCGCGGTCGTACCGCCGACGCTCAGATCACCCAGCACCACCAGATCGGTGCCCGCGTCGGCCTCCTCGTCGGCGATGCGCATGCCGAGCCGTACGGCCTGCTCCGCCTCCCCGGCGGTCAGCGCGTCCTCGACGTCGATCCGGCCGGTGCCGCGTCGCACCCGGTGGCGTACCACCGTCTCCGGCAGCAGCTCCGGGTCGCAGTCCAGACCCGCGTCCACGATCCGCACGGGCACCGAGAACCGGCGGGCCAGCACCGCCACCGGGCTCGCGCCGTCCAGCACTGCCCGGACCAGCTCGTGAGCGGTGCCGGCCGCCCGGCCGGAGACCTCCAGCTCCGCCACGCCGTGGTCACCGGCGAACAGCACCACACGCGGCTGCTCGACCGCCTTCACCGGGACCGACTGCTGGGCGGCCGAGAGCCACTCGCCCAGTTCGTCGAGCCTGCCGAGCGCGCCGGCCGGAACGGCGAGCCGCTCACGGCGTTCCTCGGCATCGCGTCGCACGCCCCCGTCGGGGCGTTCGATCAGATCGGAGAAGTCGTCCAGGTTCACGGGGGTCTGCCTCGCGGGTCGGCGCTGGGTGGGACGGAGCCCGCCGAGGGCTCCTGTGCGGAACAGTACCCGGCACCTTCCCGCGCGTCCCCGGCCCCGCGTGCCCGGGCGTCTCACCCCCGCAGTACGAGCGCCCGCCCCGCCACCACCAGCAGCACCTGTTCGCACTCGTCGGCGAACGCGGCGTTCAGACGGCCCAGTTCGTCCCGGAAACGCCGCCCGGAGGCCGTGGCCGGCACCACGCCCGAGCCCGCCTCGTTGGTCACAGCGACGACCGTACGACGCGTCCCGCGCACCGCGCGGACCAGTTCGGCGACCCGGCCGCGGAGCTTCTCCCGGCCGCCGTCCGCCCAGCTGGAGTCGTCCCAGGCGTCCACGCGGTCCATTGCGTCCGTCAGCCAGAGCGAGAGGCAGTCGATCAGCAGCGGCGGACCGTCCTGCTCCAGAAGTCCCGTCAGTTCGCAGGTCTCCTCGGTGCGCCAGGCGGCCGGCCTGCGCTCCCGGTGGAGCCCGATCCGTGCCTCCCACTCGGAGTCCCCCGAGCGGTGGCCGCCCGTCGCGACGTACACCACCTCGGGGAAGGTCTCCAGCCGGCGTTCGGCCTCGACCGACTTCCCGGACCGCGCCCCCCCCGTGACCAGGGTGCGGCGAGGCACCTCGGGTACCTCGTGGAAGGCGCCCACCGGCAGCGTCGTCCCGTCCGGAACGGCCCGCGCCCCGCCTGCGGCGAGCCTGCGGTCCAGCTCCGCGCCGGGCGGGGCGTCGTGGTCCAGATGTACGGCGATCACCTCCGTGGTGGGCACGACGGCCCCCACCGCCCGCAGGCGCGCCACGGTGTCGGGCCGCCCCGTCACATCGCAGACGACCATGTCGAACGGCTCAGACACCGGCTCGGCGAGACCGGCGGGGGACGCCCCCGGCGGCAGATAGAGCAGGCGCTCGCCCTCGGGCGAGGTCACCTCGTAGCCGGTGCCGGGGGCGTCCATCGCGACGGCCCGGACCCGGTGCCCGCTGATCAGCGTCAACTCCTGTCCGTGCGGGACACGGCCGGCCGGCGGGAGCGAGTCGGGAACCTCCACCGCGGGCCCGTCGTGCGGGTGGGTGAGCAGCACCTGCCGCACCCCGGACAGCGAACGACCCGCCCGGGCGGCGGCGAAGACCGCGCCGGGGGTGAGGTCCAGCAGCAGCGCGTCGTCCACGAGCAGCGCGGTCGCCGCCCGGGCCTCCGTACCGCGGGCGGACGCGCAGACGGCGCAGGGACATTCGGGCCGCGGCAGCCCGTCGGGGGCTCCGGTGCCGAGCAGTGTCAGTTCCACGCTCTGATCCTCCCGTGTCCATCAACCACCTGCGCGCCCGGGACACCCACTAGTCTTCGGGGAGCAACGCGACCCAGGAGGCGGACATGGCGTGGACGTGGCGGTTCGAGAAGTCCGACGGTACGGAGACGGAGCCGGCTCTGCAGCCGGAGGAGTTCACGACCCAGGGGGACGCGGAGTCCTGGATCGGGGAGTTCTGGAAGGAGCTCCTCGAAGGAGGCGCGGACCAGGTGACGCTCTTCGAGGACGCGACGAAGATCTACGGCCCGATGAGTCTCCAGGCCGACTGAGGCCCCTGGTGCCCGCCCGGGAGCCCGGGCGGGCCACCGTGTGTTCTCCCGCCTCGTCAGATCTCGCCCAGGGTGACCTCGGCCGTCCTCTGCGAACCGCCCCGGGTGTACGTCACCTTGACCTTCTGACCGGGCTTGTCGCCCGCCAGGGCCTCCGAGAGCGAGGTGATGGTGGTGATCCTGTCGTCACCGATCCGGGTGATGACGTCCCCGACGCGCAGACCCGCGTCGGACGCGCCGCCCCCCTTCTCGACGCTCACGATCGCGACGCCCGCCGGCTTGTAGTCGTCGTCGACCACGGTCCTGCCCGTGATGTTGAGCGCGGCCCTGCCGGAGTCGGTGACCTTGCCGGACTTGATGATCTGGTCCGCCACCGTCCGCACCATCGAAACCGGGATGGCGAAACCGATCCCGGGGGCCGCGCTGTCACCCAGCTGAGGGTCGGTCGCCGCCAGTGTGGGGATGCCGATCACCTCGCTGTCGAGGTTCACCAGCGCGCCGCCGCTGTTGCCCGGGTTGATGGCCGCCGAGGTCTGCACCATGTCGGCGAGCGTCGCCCCGGTGCCGCCGCCCGAGCGGCTCTCGCTGACGGTACGGCCCACCGCGGAGACGATGCCCTGCGTGACGCTGCTGGACAGGCCGAGCGGTGACCCCATCGCGAGGACGATCTGCCCCACCTCGACCTCGTCGGTGTTCCCGAACTCCGCGGCCCGCAGCCCGTCGGGCACGTCGTCGAGCTTGACGACCGCGAGGTCCTGCTCCGGGTAGGTGGAGACCAGGGAGGCCTTGAGCTCCTTCTCACCCGTGGCGACGCTGACGTCGAACGACTTCTCGTCGCCGACCACATGAGCGTTGGTGACGATGTGCCCCTTGTCGTCATAGACGATGCCCGAGCCGAGTCCGTCCCCGGCGGCGATCTGCACCACGGAGGGCAGCACGTCCTTGATGACGGCCTGGTACCGGTCCTCGAGCTCGCCCGTGGCACGCGACACCACCGCCTGCTCCGAGGAATCTGTGTCCGGCTCGGGGCCCGGCCCGGCGCAGCCGCCGAGGAGGGCGGCCGCGCAGAGGGCGGCGAGGGGGAGGAGGGAGCGGCGTACCCGGCGCGGGAAGGGCTGTGCGTCCATTTCCGGAGTATCACCGGCGGCCGGACCCACCGGCCCGTGGAGCTGGGCCGATCAGGCGTACGCCCGCGGCGCGGTCAGCCGCGTACGCCGCACAGGTGCAGCAGCGCCGCCACGCTCCGGTACGGATCGGTACGTCCGGCCCGGTCCTCGGCGTCGAAGATCCGCGCCAGTTCCTCGGGGCCGGGCAGCTCCGCCTCGTTGCTCACGTCGTCCGTGAAGACGCGCACGCCGTACCAGGCGTGCAGCGGGGCTGCGATCCCGGCGAGGGTGGCACGCAGCGCCACGAGCCGGTCGGCCCGGACGTCGAGACCCAGCCGGTTGGTGTAGGTGTCCGTGTCGAACGCCGCCAGGGCCGCGGTGAAGTCGCCCGCCGCCGCCGGCCGCATCGCCAGCGCGTCGGCGTTCCGTACGAGCAGGGAGAGCAGCCCTCCGGGCGCCAGCATCCTGGCCAGCCCGGCCAGCAGCGGATCCGGCTCGGGGACGTACATCAGCACGCCGTGGCAGAGCACGACGTCGAAGCTGCCGGGAAGGAAGTGCACCCCGGTCTCGCGCCCGTCGCCCTCGATGAGCCGCACCCGCTCACGGATGCCCTCCGGCTCACCGGCGAGGGCCTCGCGGGCGCCGCTCAGCATCTCGGCGTCGGACTCGAGGCCGGTCACGGTGTGACCGGCCCGCGCCAGCCTGAGCGCCTGGGTGCCCTGGCCCATTCCGACGTCGAGCACCCGCAGCCGCCGCCCCACCGGGAAGCGGGCGGCTATCTGCTCGTCCAGCTGACGGGCGACGAGCTCCTGGCGGACCGTGTTGCGCAGTCCGCCGAGGCCGCCCAGCCAGCGGGAGGAAACCCCCGTGAAGCCGGAGGTCTCCTGGCTCAGGGCCGCTCTCCGCGCTTGACCTGCGGCTTCGGGAGACGCAGACGGCGCATCTGGAGCGTACGCATCAGGCCGTAGGCCACCGCTCCACGCTTCGGGGTGTCGGGGAAGCGCTGGGCGAGCTGCCGCTTCAGGCGGAACGCGAGCCCGATCGAGTCGACGACGATCAGCACGATCACGCCGAGCCAGAGCAGCAGCGAGATGTTCTGGATGTTCTGGACCTGGATCACGCTGAGGATCAGGATGATCACCGCGAGCGGCAGGAAGTACTCCGCGATGCAGAAGCGCGAGTCCACGAAGTCACGGACGAAGCGCCGCACGGGCCCCTTGTCACGGACCGGCAGATAGCGCTCGTCGCCCGACGCGAGAGCCTCACGCTGGCGGGCCATGTCCGCACGGCGCGCCTCGCGCTGGCGCTTGGCTGCCTCCTTGCGGTCGAGCGGCGCACCGCTCGAGGCTCGACGGCGCTGCGTCTGGGCGTCGCTGCGCTTGGGGGTGGGGCGACCCTTGGGAGCCTCAGGGTCGCGGGGCTGCTTGGAGAGGTCCGCCGTCACCTTGCCGGTGGGGGCCTTCTCTTCCTTGGAACGGCTACGGAACACAAAACCCAAGGGTACGGGGTCGCCCCGGAGTAACGGGGACCGGCCGGGAACGATCCGGCAACGGCCGACGGCGTGAAAGCGCCCCGACAGGGGCAGAACGGACGCCGCCGGTGTGATCCCCGGGGTTCCTCTACTCCCTGGGCGGGAGTGATCACCGTTCGCAGTCGTCCTTGCGGAGGAGCGCATCCGCGTCCGAACAGTGCGGTAATGGAGGCAGGGCCCGTACTGTGGGTTCTGTTGGAGTGCTGGAGCTCAGTCCGTCAGAAGGGGGCGCGCGAAGCCCATGAGCGGTGTCATGAAGCGTATGGGAATGATCTTCCGCGCGAAGGCAAACAAGGCCCTTGACCGGGCCGAGGATCCGCGCGAGACCCTCGATTACTCGTACCAGAAGCAGCTCGAACTGCTGCAGAAGGTGCGCCGCGGCGTCGCCGACGTGGCGACCTCGCGCAAGCGGCTCGAGCTGCAGCTGAACCAGCTGCAGGGGCAGTCGTCCAAGCTGGAGGACCAGGGCCGCAAGGCCCTCGCGCTCGGCCGTGAGGACCTGGCGCGCGAGGCGCTGTCGCGCCGTGCCGCCCTCCAGCAGCAGGTGACGGACCTGGAGACGCAGCACCAGACGCTGCAGGGCGAGGAGGAGAAGCTCACCCTCGCCGCCCAGCGCCTCCAGGCCAAGGTCGACGCCTTCCGCACCAAGAAGGAGACGATCAAGGCCACCTACACCGCGGCCCAGGCGCAGACCCGGATCGGTGAGGCCTTCTCCGGCATCTCCGAGGAGATGGGCGACGTCGGCCTGGCCATCCAGCGGGCCGAGGACAAGACCCAGCAGCTCCAGGCGCGCGCCGGGGCGATCGACGAGCTGCTCGCCTCCGGCGCCCTCGACGACCCGTCCGGCACGGCCAAGGACGACATCGCCGCCGAGCTGGACCGGATCTCCGGCGGCTCGGACGTGGAGCTGGAGCTGCAGCGGATGAAGGCCGAGCTGGCGGGCGGTTCCGCCGGGCAGCAGCAGGCCATCGAGGGCGGTGCACAGGACGGGGCACAGCAGCCGCAGCAGTCCCCGCACAAGTTCGACAAGCAGTGAGGGTGACGTCATGATCGTACGGATCATGGGGGAGGGCCAGGTCGAACTGGCCGACAGTCATCTCGCCGAGCTGAACAAGCTGGACGAGATCCTCCTCGCGGAGATGGAGAGCGGTGACGGACCCGGCTTCCGTACCACCCTCCACGCTCTTCTGGACAAGGTGCGCGAGCTCGGCTCGCCACTCCCCGACGACTCCCTGGAGCCGTCCGAACTGATCCTGCCGTCACCCGACGCCACCCTCGAAGAGGTGCGCTCCATGCTCCGCGACGACGGGCTGATCCCCGGCTGACCGGCCCGACCGCTCCGCACTCCCCACCGTGCCCCGCCCGGCCCCGCCGCGCGGGGCACGGTGCTGCCGGCCTCCGGGCCGCCCACGAGCACCCGGCCCGGCCACGCGGTGCCGACCGTCCGGCGGCCCTGCCGCCCCACGGACCCCGCCCGCCCCGTGACCGTTCCCGGACGCCGTCCGTACCGTGCCGTCGACGGCACGCCGTACCGTTTCCGACGTGACCATCCTCCCGACCGGGCTCGTGCGCCCTCGCCGCTGGCTGCGCGGCCACCCCCTGATCTTCGACGGGGCTCTCGCCGCGGTGGTGTTCACCTGCATGCTCTGCGCGTCGTTCGCCGAGCCGGGGCCCGGCCACAGACTGGTCATCGGCAGCCGGACGCCGGAACCGTCCAGTGTGGTCCTCATGGTGCTGGCCGCCGGAGCCCTCGTGCTGCGCCGGCGGAGGCCCGTCGCGGTGCTCGCCGTGACGGGGGTGCTGTCCACCGCCGAGTTCCTGTTCGTGGACCCGCCCGCACCCGTCGTGGTGAGCGCCGTCGTCGCCCTGTTCACCGTCGCGGCCAGCACCGACCGGCCCACCACCTGGCGGCTCGGCCTGCTCACCATGGCCGTGCTGACGGTCGCCGCCATGGCGGTCGGCTCGGCACCCTGGTACAGCCAGCAGAACGTCGGTGTGCTCGCCTGGACGGGTCTGGCGGGGGCCGCCGGTGACGCGGTCCGCAGCAGACGTGCCTTCATCGACGCCATCAGGGAGCGGGCCGAACGCGCGGAGCGGACCCGGGAGGAGGAGGCCCGTCGCAGGGTCGCCGAGGAACGGCTGAGGATCGCCCGGGACCTGCACGACGTGGTCGCCCACCACATCGCCCTGGTCAACGTGCAGGCCGGGGTGGCGGCGCACGTGATGGACAAGCGCCCGGACCAGGCGAAGGAGGCACTCGCCCATGTACGCGAGGCCAGCCGCTCCGCCCTCGACGAACTGCGCGCCACGGTGGGGCTGCTCCGTCAGTCCGGGGACCCCGAGGCGCCCACCGAACCCGCCCCGGGGCTTGCCGTCCTCGGAGCCCTCCTCGACACGTTCCGCAACGCCGGGCTCCCGGTCGAGGTGGCGTGCACCGACCCGGACAGCCCGCTGCCCGCGGCGGCCGACCTCGCGGCCTACCGGATCATCCAGGAGGCCCTGACCAACGTACGCAAGCACGCCGGTTCCGGGGCGAAGGCCGAGGTGAGCGTCGTACGGGTCGGAGCCACGGCGGAGATCACCGTGCTCGACGACGGCGGGGGAGCGGATCCGGGCCCGGCACCGACCGGCGGCGGGGGGCACGGGCTGATCGGCATGCGTGAGCGCGTCACCGCGCTCGGTGGCACCCTCACGGCGGGCCCCCGCTACGGAGGCGGATTCAGGATCCATGCGATCCTGCCGGTCACGTCCCGCACGGGCGCACCGGAGGCGACGGGCGGGGCGGCGACGACGGGGGGAAGCGTATGACGCCCATCAAGGTGCTGCTCGCGGACGACCAGGCACTGCTGCGCAGCGCCTTCCGGGTGCTGGTCGACTCCGAACCCGACATGCGGGTCGTCGGCGAGGCCGCCGACGGGGCGCAGGCGGTCGCCCTCGCCCGCACGACCGGCGCCGACGTGGTGCTGATGGACATCCGGATGCCGGGCACGGACGGGCTGACCGCCACCCGGATGATCAGCGCCGACCCCGGCCTGGCGGACGTACGGATCGTCATGCTCACCACCTTCGAGGTGGACGAGTACGTCGTACAGGCCCTGCGCGCGGGTGCCTCCGGATTCCTCGGCAAGGGCGCCGAGCCGGACGAGCTGCTCAACGCGATCCGCGTGGCCGCGGCCGGAGAGGCACTGCTCTCACCGGCCGCGACCAAAGGTCTCATCGCGTCCTTCCTGGCCCAGGGCGGCGGCTCCGACGGCGACTCCGGCTCCACCCGCTACTCCGAGCGCCTCGCCGCGCTCACCGGCCGGGAACGCGAGGTCCTCGTCCTGGTGGCGGGCGGGCACTCGAACGACAGGATCGCCGAGCGGCTGGCCGTCAGCCCCCTCACGGTCAAGACCCATGTGAACCGTGCGATGGCGAAACTCGGTGCGCGTGACCGTGCCCAATTGGTCGTCATTGCCTACGAATCGGGCCTGGTCCGTCCCCGGGTGGACTGACGGGTGGAGACCCGGCTACTCCAGCTGCGGTAGGCGCGGGATAAAAAGGCAACCCGGGGGCCGAGGATTTCGCCCGGGAAACCGGTGATCGTGTAGGCGGGCGGGTTGTGTCCCAGCGATCGCCGGGCCGGTGATCGCCCAGCAGCCCCCCGTCTTCCGCGTACGCCACAGAAGAGAGACCCACCCATGTCCTGGCTGTCCAGATTCAGCCTCGCGCAAAGGGCGCTGATCGGGCTGATCTCGATCGTCGCGCTCGTCTTCGGAGCGATAGCGATCCCGCAGCTCAAGCAGCAGCTGCTGCCCACCATCGAACTCCCGATGGTGTCGGTGCTGGCGCCCTATCAGGGTGCGTCCCCCGACGTGGTCGAGAAGCAGGTCGTCGAGCCTCTCGAGAACTCCATCAAGACCGTCGACGGCGTCGAGAGCGTCACCTCGACCGCCAGCGAGGGCAACGCCGTCGTCATGGCGAGCTTCGACTTCGGTGACGAGGGCACCAAGCAGCTCGTCGCCGACATCCAGCAGGCCGTCAACCGCGCCCGCGCACAGCTGCCCGAGGACGTCGATCCGCAGGTCATCGCCGGTTCGACGGACGACATCCCGACCGTCGTCCTCGCCGTCACCTCCGACAAGGACCAGCAGGCGCTCGCCGACCAGCTGGACCGCACGGTCGTCCCCGCGCTCGAGGACATCGAGGGCGTGGGCCAGGTCTCGGTCGACGGTGTCCAGGACCTCCAGGTCTCGGTCGTCCCCGACGCGAAGAAGCTCGCGGCCGCGGGGATGAACGCGGGCTCGCTGGCCAAGGCCATCGAGGCCGGCGGCGGCACCCTTCCGGCCGGCTCCTTCTCGGAGTCGGGCAAGAGCCGCACCATCCAGGTGGGCGGCTCCTTCACCTCGCTCCGTCAGATCGAGGACCTGAAGGTCTCCGCGGCCGACCCGGGCACGGGCAAGGCGGGGAAGCCGGTGCGCGTCGGTGACGTCGCCACGGTGAAGCAGGAGCCCGCCACCGCGGTCTCCCTCACCCGTACGAACGGCAGGCCGAGCCTCGCCGTGATGGCGACGATGGACAAGGACGGCAGCGCCGTCGCCATCTCCGACGCCGTCCAGGACAAGCTGCCCGGGCTGCGCAAGGACCTCGGCGCCGGCGCCGAGCTGACCGTGGTCTCCGACCAGGGCCCCGCGGTCTCCAAGGCCATCTCCGGCCTGACCACCGAGGGCGCGCTCGGCCTGCTCTTCGCGGTCGTGGTCATCCTCGTCTTCCTCGCCTCCATCCGGTCGACGCTGGTCACCGCGGTGTCCATCCCGCTCTCCGTCGTCCTCGCGCTCATCGTGCTCTGGACCCGCGACCTGTCGCTCAACATGCTCACGCTCGGCGCGCTGACCATCGCGATCGGCCGCGTCGTCGACGACTCGATCGTGGTCCTGGAGAACATCAAGCGGCACCTCGGATACGGCGAGGAGCGCCAGTCGGCGATCATCACCGCGGTCAAGGAGGTCGCCGGAGCGGTCACCTCGTCCACGCTCACCACCGTCGCGGTGTTCCTGCCGATCGGACTCGTCGGCGGCATGGTCGGCCAGCTCTTCGGCTCGTTCTCCCTCACCGTCACGGCCGCCCTGCTGGCGTCCCTGCTGGTCTCGCTGACCGTGGTCCCGGTCCTCTCGTTCTGGTTCCTGAGGGCCCCCAAGGGGACCGACGCCGACCCGGACGAGGCGCGCCGCAAGGCCGAGGAGAAGGAAGCCGCGAGCCGCCTCCAGCGGATCTACGTCCCGGTGCTGCGCTTCGCGACGAAGCGGCGCGTCACCAGCATCGTGATCGCGTTCGTGGTCCTGTTCGGCACCTTCGGCATGGCACCCCTGCTGAAGACCAACTTCTTCGACCAGGGCGAGCAGGAGGTCCTCTCGATCAAGCAGGAGCTGACCCCCGGCACGAGCCTGGACGCGGCCGACAAGGCCGCACGGAAGGTCGAGAAGGTCCTCGCCGCCGACGACGGCGTGGAGGACTACCAGGTCACCGTCGGCTCCTCCGGCTTCATGGCCGCGTTCGGCGGGGGCACGGGTGCCAACCAGGCCTCCTACCAGGTCACCCTCAAGGACTCGGCGGACTTCGAAGCCACCCAGGAGCGGATCGACAAGGCCCTCGGCGAGCTCGACGGCATCGGCGACACCACGATCGCCGCGGGCGACGGCTTCGGCAGCCAGGACCTGAGCGTCGTGGTCAAGGCCGCCGACTCCGACGTCCTCGAGAAGGCCTCCGAAGCGGTGCGCGGTGAGGTGGCGAAGCTCAAGGACGTCACCGACGTGCAGAGCGACCTGGCACAGAGCGTCCCGCGCATCTCGGTCAAGGCCAACGACAAGGCGGCCGACGCCGGATTCGACCAGACCACCCTCGGCGCGGCGGTCGCCGGAGCGGTCAGCGGTGTCCCCTCCGGCAAGGTGATCATGGACGACACCGAGCGTGACGTCCTGGTGAGGTCGGCCCGCCCGGCCGCCACCATGGCCCAGCTGAAGGCCCTGCCCCTCGGCCCGGTGACGCTCGGGCAGATCGCCGACGTGAAGCTCGTCCCCGGACCGGTCTCGATGACCCGGATCGACGGGCAGCGCGCGGCCACGATCACCGCCAAGCCGACCGGCGACAACACGGGTGCGGTCAGCGCCTCGCTCCAGACGAAGATCGACGCCCTGGACCTCCCGGACGGCGCCACCGCGACCATCGGCGGTGTCTCCGAGGACCAGAACGACGCCTTCATGAAGCTGGGTCTGGCGATGCTCGCGGCGATCGCGATCGTCTTCATGCTGCTGGTGGCCACCTTCAGGTCGCTCGTCCAGCCGCTGATCCTGCTGGTCTCCATCCCGTTCGCGGCGACGGGCGCCATCGGCCTGCTGGTCGCCACCGGCACCCCGATGGGCGTTCCGGCGATGATCGGCATGCTGATGCTCATCGGCATCGTGGTCACCAACGCGATCGTGCTGATCGACCTGATCAACCAGTACAGGGATCAGGGCATGGGCGTGGTGGAAGCAGTGATCGAAGGCGGACGCCACCGTCTGCGTCCGATCCTGATGACCGCACTGGCTACGATCTTCGCGCTGCTCCCGATGGCGCTCGGCGTCACCGGCGAGGGCGGATTCATCTCCCAGCCGCTGGCGGTCGTGGTGATCGGCGGTCTGATCACCTCCACGCTGCTCACGCTGCTGCTGGTCCCGACGCTCTACGCGATGGTCGAGCTCCGCAAGGAGCGCCGTGCGAAGAAGAAGGCGGCCAAGCGCGAGGCGAAGTCCGGCGAGGCCACCGAGCCGACGCGGGAGACGTCCTCCGAGGAGCCGGAGCCCGCGAAGGCCTGACCCCCGGGCCGGTCACGCACGAGGGCCCCGGGAACCATCCGTTCGGACGGTTCCCGGGGCCCTACGCGTACTGCGGCCGGGATGCCTACGGCAGAGCGAGCATCCGCTCCAGCGCCAGCTTCGCGTACTTCTCGGTCTCCGGGTCCACCTGGATGCGGTTGATCAGCTTCCCCTCGGCCAGCGACTCCAGCGTCCAGACCAGGTGCGGCAGGTCGATCCGGTTCATCGTCGAGCAGAAGCACACCGTCCGGTCGAGGAAGACGATCTCCTTGTCCTCCGCGGCGAATCGGTTCGCCAAGCGGCGGACCAGGTTGAGCTCGGTACCGATGGCCCACTTGGAGCCAGCCGGGGCGGCCTCCAGGGCCTTGATGATGTACTCCGTCGAGCCCACGTAGTCCGCGGCCGCCACGACCTCGTGCTTGCACTCCGGGTGCACCAGCACGTTGACGCCGGGAATCCGCTCGCGGACGTCCTCGACGGACTGGACCGAGAAGCGCCCGTGCACCGAGCAGTGCCCGCGCCACAGGATCATCTTCGCGTCGCGCAGTTCCTCGGCGGTCAGTCCGCCGTTCGGCTTGTGCGGGTTGTAGAGGACGCAGTCCTCCAGGCTCATCCCCATGTCACGGACGGCCGTGTTCCGGCCCAGGTGCTGGTCCGGCAGGAAGAGCACCTTCTCGCCCTGCTCGAAGGCCCATTCCAGAGCCCGCTCAGCGTTGGACGAGGTGCAGATGGTCCCGCCGTGCCGGCCGGTGAAGGCCTTGATGTCGGCGGAGGAGTTCATGTACGAGACCGGCACGACCTGGTCGGCGACACCCGCCTCCGTCAGCACGTCCCAGCACTCGGCGACCTGCTCCGCGGTGGCCATGTCGGCCATCGAGCAGCCGGCGGCCAGATCCGGGAGGACGACCTTCTGGTCGTCGCCGGTCAGGATGTCCGCCGACTCGGCCATGAAGTGCACACCGCAGAAGACGATGTACTCGGCGTCGGGACGCGCGGCCGCGTCCCGGGCCAGCTTGAACGAGTCGCCGGTGACGTCCGCGAACTGGATGACCTCGTCGCGCTGGTAGTGGTGGCCGAGCACGAAGACCTTGTCCCCGAGCTTCTCCTTGGCCGCGCGGGCCCGCTCCACCAGGTCCGGGTCGGACGGGGAGGGCAGGTCGCCGGGGCATTCGACCCCGCGCTCGCTCCGGGGGTCGGCCTCACGGCCGAGCAGCAGAAGGGCGAGGGGTGTCGGCTGGACATCCAGGGGCTGGGCGGTGGTCACGACACGCACCCTTTCTTTTACGCGAAACGCCTTTTCGTCTAATTGACGCTATCTATCATAGCCGCTTCGTGTCAGCTTGACGATGCCGATAGCGTCGATGTGACGCATCCCGCCGCCCGCACGGTGTGCGAGCATGAAGGGAACAGACACGCGCCTGGCCCGGAATGAATCCGCGGCCCCGATGGTTGGACCGTCGGCAAGCAGTCCGAACAACCCGGGAGAGAAGCAGATGTCCGTATCGGACGAGACCACCACCGTGAGCGACGGCATCCTCCTGTCCGACGCCGCCGCAGCCAAGGTCAAGGCCCTGCTCGAGCAGGAGGGCCGTGACGACCTCGCGCTGCGCGTCGCCGTCCAGCCCGGAGGCTGCTCGGGCCTGCGGTACCAGCTCTTCTTCGACGAGCGCTCGCTCGACGGGGACGTCGTGAAGGACTTCGACGGCGTCAAGGTCGTCACCGACCGGATGAGTGCCCCGTACCTGGGCGGCGCCTCCGTCGACTTCGTGGACACCATCGAGAAGCAGGGCTTCACGATCGACAACCCGAACGCCACGGGCTCCTGCGCCTGCGGCGACTCCTTCAGCTGAACCCCGAGTCGTGGGGCCGGGCGCGGGGGGGGGGGGGGCGGGGGCCGCCCCCCCCCCCCCGGCCGGGGGGGCGGGCCCCGCGGCCCCCGCCCGGCCCCCCGCCCCCCCCCGCCCCCCCCCCCCCCCCCCCCCCGCGCGC
>NZ_JBICWC010000001.1:1022421-1028506 GCF_043199535.1 Streptomyces sp. NPDC048590
ACACCCTCGCGACCCTGGGCTCCCCGCGCGAAACCCGGCCGCCCTGGGGACCGGGCGGGGGGGGCGACCCCTACCGGTTACCCCCGAGTCGTACGACTGCGGCGGTGCTCCCGGTCCCGGGAGCACCGCCGCTGTCGTACGCGGGGGCACGCTCAGGCGCGCGGCACGGCCTTGCCCGAGCTCGCGTCGACCACCTTCCGGCCGTCCAGCGGGGCGTCGAGCGTCACCGTGCGGGTCAGCTCCTTGGCGATCATGATGCAGGCCTTGCCCGGTTCGGGCTTCGACTCCGTGACCGTGACCCGCACCGTCGGGCCCTCTTCCGTGGCGGCGGCCGTGTAGGTGCTGCACGCCCCGCCCCAGAAGGTCACCTCCAGGGTCCGGCCGTCCGCGCTGTACGTGGTGATCCCGGTACCCCTGCCGCCCGGGTCCTCGGTGGGCGCCGGCGAGGGCCGGCCGCTCTCCTCCCGTACGTGCTCCGGGTCCACCGCGACCTGGGCGACGGTGTACGCCGGGCCGCCCCCCTCGGGCCGTACGGAGAAGAGCCAGGACGGCACGAGGACCTGCTCGCCCTCCGAGTGACGCGCGGTGAGCCCGAAGACGGCCTTCTCGACGGTCGCGGTGGCGGGAGGCGTCGCGCTCCCGGTGCCGCAGCTCCTCCCCGGCGGGGTCTCCCCGCCGTCCAGCGGTACGGGGGTCGCGCAGTCGCCGGTGGACTTCGGGACGCGCGGGCTCCGCTCGTTCAGCTGCTCCAGAGCCTCGTCGGCGCCCGTCACCGGATAGCTGTCGCCCTTCTCCAGAGCCTTCAGGTGTCCGTTGCCGCCGACGATCTCACCCCCCGCGCCGACCTGTACCCCGGTCGACCATCCGTACGTCGGCAGCCCGTCCACGACGGGGTCGGCGTTCACCACCCGGACGGAACCCATCAGCTGACGCGCGTCGAGCGCGGCGCCGTCCTGGCCCACGGCCTTCAGGACCGGGGTCGCGGCTGCCTTCGCCGTCCGCTCGTCCACCGGGGAGCCGGAGGCGGGCGCCCGGTCGGCACACGTCGGGCCGGGCTCGCACGTGTCGGAGCCGCCCGGGGCGTACCGGGCGAACGTCCAGGTCCCGGGTGCCTGCTTGACGACCCGCAGGACGGGCCCGGAACCGTCACCGCCGCTGCCCACCGTCCAGGACGTCCCCTCGCTGCGCGGGGTGCCCTGCACGCCCAGGGCCTCCGCCAGCCGTGTCACCTCGGCCGCGCTCACCGTGCCCGCCGCCCGGTGCACGGCGGCCTCGTCCGGACCGTCGGGCAGTTCTCCCCGGGTGCGGTAGACGATGCCGTCGCCGTGCGGATCCGGCTCACCGGGCGCGATGCCCTCCGTGGTGCCGCCGTCCGCCGGCATGTCGAGGGCGAGCAGGGAGGGTGAGCCGGACCCGGGGTCGGGCAGAAGGCCGGGGTCCGACTCTCCGGGGGTGTGCGACGCCCAGTAGGCCCCGCCGCCGCCCACCAGCAGCACTGCCGCCACCACCGAGGCCGCGACGAGCGGCGAACGCCGTCGGGTACGGGTCGCGTCGTTCTCGGGTCGTTCGGTGCTCACCGGATCGCTCCTTCGACTGCATGCCGCCACTGGCGGGTCGCCAGCTCCCCGAGCCGGGGCGCCGGTGGGACGGAGCGGAGGGGCGCGCGGTTCCCCCGGCGAGCGCGGGGGCCGCCCGATCCGGCCGGATCAGTCCCCGTAGTCGGACATGGCGTCGACCAGGCGGGCCGAGGCGGGCGGCACCGTGACCCCGTGGATACGGGAGGGCTCCACCCGCTTCGCCGTCGACCTCTCCGGTACGACCCAGTGCGGTGCCATGCGCGCGCAGTCTCCGCGCAGCTCGGCCAGGCTCATCTCGGACTCGCGGGGAGCGATGCTCTTCGACATAACGGCACCGTATGCACACCACCCCTCAGGTAGAAAGACCTACTATCGGGTAGTTTTGCCCCTTCGGTCGTGGCGGCGCCAGCGGGTAGCGTGAACTGTCACGCCGTCCCGGAGGACGCGCTCACGCGTTCCTTCGCCTTCCGCAGGAGCAGCCACCCCGTGCGCATCGCAGTCACCGGCTCCATCGCCACCGACCACCTCATGACCTTCCCCGGCCGATTCGCGGACCAGTTGGTCGCGGATCAGCTGCACACGGTCTCCCTCTCCTTCCTCGTCGACAACCTCGACGTGCGCCGCGGGGGAGTGGGCGCCAACATCGCCTACGGCATGGGAGTGCTCGGTACCCAGCCGATCCTCGTCGGCGCCGTCGGCGCGGACTTCGACGACTACCGGGCCTGGCTCGACCGCCACGGCGTCGACACCGGCTCGGTCAGGGTCTCCGAAGTGCTGCACACGGCACGCTTCGTCTGCACGACGGACTCCGACCACAACCAGATCGGTTCCTTCTACACCGGCGCCATGAGCGAGGCCCGGCTGATCGAGCTCAAGAGCGTCGCGGACCGCGTGGGCGGCCTCGACCTCGTCTCGATCGGCGCCGACGACCCCGAGGCGATGCTCCGCCACACCGAGGAGTGCCGCTCCCGCTCCATCCCCTTCGCCGCGGACTTCTCGCAGCAGATCGCCAGGATGGACGGCGAGGAGATCCGCATCCTCCTCGACGGCGCGACGTACCTCTTCTCCAACGAGTACGAGAAGGGGCTCATCGAGACCAAGACCGGCTGGAGCGACGAGGAGATCCTCTCCAAGGTCGGTCACCGCGTCACCACCCTCGGCGCCCGGGGTGTCCGCATCGAGCGGGCCGGACAGGACCCCATCGAGGTGGGCTGCGCGGAGGAGGAGCGCAAGGCCGACCCCACGGGCGTCGGTGACGCCTTCCGCGCGGGCTTCCTCTCCGGTCTCGCCTGGGGCGTGGGCCTGGAGCGCGCCGCCCAGGTCGGCTGCATGCTCGCGACCCTGGTCATCGAGACCGTCGGCACCCAGGAGTACACCCTGCGCCGCAGCTCGTTCATGGACCGCTTCACCAAGGCCTACGGGGACGAGGCGGCGTCCGAGGTCAGGAAGCACCTCTCCTAGGGCGTGACCGCGTGGTCCCGCCCTCCGCCCGGACGGCGGGACCACGCCGGCGCGACCCGGTCCGCGCCTGACCGCAGCCGCGCGGAGCGGGAGGGCTCACACGAGCCTGCGGACCACATAGGCCGACCCGTGGTCCGCGGGCTCCTCGCCGACGTACTCCTGTTCGCGCATCGCGCACCAGGCCGGGATGTCGAGCCGGGCGGCCTCGTCGTCCGAGAGCACCGTCACCGTGGAACCCACGGGTACCTCTCCGATCACCTTTGCGAGTTCGATCACCGGAATCGGGCAGCGCCGGCCGAGCGCGTCGACGACCAGTGAACCGCCGGCGGCGGGGGACGGGGCGGCCGGTGCGGGGGCGCCGAGCTTCTCCCGGACCTCTGCGACCACCCCCGGCAGTACGTCGAGGAAGGCGCTCACCTCCTCGTCCGTCGTCCCGGACGGGAGCGACACTCGGACGTTCCCCTCGGTGAGCACCCCCATCGCCTTGAGGACATGGCTGGGCGTCAGGGTGCTGCTGGTGCAGGACGATCCGGACGAAACGGAGAAACCCGCCAGGTCCAGTTCGTGGAGCAATGTCTCTCCGTCGACATAGAGACAGGAGAAGGTCACCAGGTGCGGCAGCCTGCGGACCGGATCCCCGACCACCTCCGTGTCGGGGACGAGCCCGCCCACCACCGCCCGGATCCGGTCCACCAACGCACCCAGCCTCGCGGCCTCCGCCGCCGCCTCCGCGCGTACCGCCCGCAGGGAGGCGGCCGCGGCCACGATCGCCGGGATGTTCTGGAAGCCGGCCGCCCGCCCGGACTCCCGCTCGTCGGACGGCCCCCGCGGGGCGAACCGGGTTCCCTTGCGTACGGCGAGCAGACCGACCCCGGCCGGGCCTCCCCACTTGTGGGCGCTCGCGGTCAGCAGCGACCAGCGCCCGGGAACCGGGCCCCAGCCCAGCGACTGCGCGGCGTCCACCAGCAGCGGCACTCCCGCGGCGGCGCAGACCTCGGCCGTCTCCGCCACCGGCTGTTCCGTCCCCACCTCGTGGTTGGCGGACTGGAGGCAGGCCAGCGCGGTGTCCGGGCGCAGCGCCCGGCCGAAGACCGAGGGGTCCACGGCGCCCGTCCGGTCCACCGGCACCTCGGTGTACGTGCCGCCTTCCGCTTCGAAGGCCGCGGCGGCGTGCAGCACCGAGGAGTGCTCGACGGCGGAGAGCGCCAGATGGCGGCCGACACGCCGACGCCCGGACAGTGCTCCGGAGATCCCGGAATGCACCGCGCCGGTGCCCGAGGAGGTGAAGACGAGCTCGTCGGGGCGGCAGCCGACCGCCTCGGCCGCGGTCTCCCTGGCCGCGTCCAGCAGCACGGCGGCCCGCCTGCCCTCGCGGTACAGCCGCCCCGGATCGGCCCAGCCCTCGTCCAGGGAGGCGAGCAGCGCCTGGCGGGCCACGGGGTGCAGGGGGGCGGAGGAGGCCGCGTCGAAGTAGGGCACCCCGCCACGCTAGCCCGCAGGGGGCGTGGCCAGGCGACCGGCCGTCTCCGTGGCGGGGATAGGGGGCGTCAGATGACGGCCGGAGGCGCGCATTCCATCCCTTCGGGGTGTCGCGCGGCGCGTTGGGCACCCTCCCCGCGCGACCCCAAATGGCGTCCAGTAGGGTTTGGTCCGCATAAACATCCAAACCCCTGCCCGCGACAGGGCCGGCGACCGACCACGTGAGACGGCCGCGCCGACCGTGCGGGCGAGACTCTCGGGAAGGCGCTACGTGAGTCCCAACGGCTCCGACCGCTCGTCGCGGCGCCCGATGCGGCGGAAGCTGCCGCAGGTGCTGACTGCGGGCCTGGTCCTGGCGACGGCCTCCGGTTGTTCATACAACTGGGAGGATTTCCCCCGCCTCGGTATGCCCACCCCGGTAACGGAAGAGGCCCCTCGGATCCTCTCCCTCTGGCAGGGCTCGTGGGCGGCAGCGCTCGCCACGGGTGTCCTCGTCTGGGGGCTGATCCTGTGGAGCGTCATCTTCCACCGGCGAAGCAGGACCAAGGTGGAGGTACCTCAGCAGACCAGGTACAACATGCCTATCGAGGCGCTGTACACAGTGGTCCCCCTCATCATCGTCTCGGTGTTCTTCTACTTCACCGCGCGCGATGAATCGAAGCTCCTCGAGCTCACGCCGAAGCCCGCCCACACCATCAACGTGGTCGGCTACCAGTGGAGCTGGGGCTTCAACTACATCGAGAACGTGGAGGGCGAGCCCTCCACCGGCAGCGAGGTCCCCGAGGAGCTCGACGCCATCCCCGACAAGTTCCGCAAGGACTTCCCCGCGAACGCCAACGGCGTCTACGACGTGGGTGTCCCCGGGACGCGTAACCCGCAGAACGGCAACCCGGGACCGACCCTGTGGCTGCCGAAGGGCGAGAAGGTCCGTTTCATCCTGACTTCGCGTGACGTGATCCACTCCTTCTGGGTGGTGCCGTTCCTCATGAAGCAGGACGTCATTCCGGGCCACACCAACTCCTTCGAGGTCACGCCGAAGAAGGAGGGCACGTACATGGGTAAGTGCGCCGAGCTCTGCGGCGTCGACCACTCCCGGATGCTCTTCAACGTCAAGATCGTCTCTCCCGAGCGGTACCAGCAGCACCTCAAGGAGCTGGCTGAGAAGGGTCAGACGGGCTACGTGCCGGCAGGCATCGAGCAGACGGACCCGGCCAGGAATGCGGAGACGAACAAACTGTGAGCATCCTCAACGAATCCCAGGGTGCCGCGGCAGCAGACGACTCGTTCGAGGACGAGCTGCCGGTGCGGCGCAACCAGCCGGGTGCTGTCGTCGTCAAGTGGCTGACCACCACTGACCACAAGACGATCGGCACGATGTACCTGGTCACATCGTTCGCCTTCTTCTGCATCGGTGGTCTGCTGGCGCTCTTCATGCGCGCCGAGCTGGCCCGCCCGGGTACGCAGATCATGTCGAACGAGCAGTTCAACCAGGCGTTCACGATGCACGGCACGATCATGCTGCTGATGTTCGCGACGCCGCTGTTCGCAGGGTTCGCGAACTGGATCAT